>NZ_NKFL01000006.1:1931713-2575618 GCF_002223055.1 Burkholderia sp. HI2500
TGCAGCGTCATCGCGAAATCGGGGAAATTCATGTTCTCCTGCTTCCAGCGGATCATCCCGAACGCGTCGTCGCGCAGGATCATCACGACGAGGTCGAGCTTCAGCCGCACGGCCGTTTCGAGCTCCTGCGAATTCATCATGAACCCGCCGTCGCCGCACACGGCGATCACCTTGCGCTGCGGATGCACGATCTTCGTCGCGATCGCCGACGGCAGCCCGGCACCCATCGACGCGAGCGCGTTGTCGAGCAGCAGCGAATTCGGCTCGTGCGCGCGCCAGTAGCGCGCGAACCAGATCTTGTACATCCCGTTGTCGAGACAGACGATGCCGTCGACCGGCATCGCGTTGTACAGATCGTTGACGATCCGCACCGGGTACATCGGGAAGCGCGAGTCGTGCTGCCCCTTCTGCAGATGCGCGTCGAAATGCTCCTTGATCATCCGGAAGCGCTCGAAATCCCAGTGCGATTGCGGCGTCACCGCCTCCTTCATCTGCCACACCGCGTTCGCGATGTCGCCGACCACCTCGATCTGCGGGAAATAGACGGGGTCGACCTGCGCGCCGAGGAAGTTCACGTGGATCACGGTCTTGTCGTCGGTACGCATGAAGAACGGCGGCTTCTCGATCACGTCGTGGCCGACGTTGATGATGCAGTCCGCATGCTCGATCGCGCGGTGCACGAAATCGCCGTCGGACAGCGTCGCGTTGCCGAGCCACAGCGGGTGCGTCTCGTCGATCACGCCCTTGCCCATCTGCGTCGTGAAGAACGGGATGCCCGTCTTGTCGACGAATTCGAGCAGCATCTTGCAGGTGGTCTTGCGGTTGCCGCCCGCGCCGATCATCAGGAGCGGATGCCGCGCGGCCTGGATTGCGTCGACCGCATGCGCGACCGCCTTCTCCTCGGCCACCGGCCGCCGGCTGTAGCTGCGCGGGATCGGCTTGCCGTCGCCCTCCTCGTGCGCGATGTCTTCCGGCAGCTCGAGGTGCGCGGCGCCCGGGCGCTCTTCCTCCGCGCGGCGGAACGCCTCGCGTATGGCCGACGGGATGTTGCCGATCGACACGATCTGCCGCGTGAACTTCGTGAGCGGCTGCATCATGTCGACCACGTCGACGATCTGGAAGTGGCCCTGCTTGCTGGACTTGATCGGCTTCTGCCCGGTGATCATCAGCATCGGCATGCCGCCGAGCTGCGCATAGGCGGCGGCCGTCACGAAGTTCGTCGCGCCGGGCCCGAGCGTGGCGATACACACGCCGGTGCGGCCCGTCAGGCGGCCGTAGGTGGCGGCCATGAACCCGGCCGCCTGCTCGTGCCGGGTCAGCACGAGCTTGATCTTCGATCGCCGCAGCGATTCGAGCAGATCGAGGTTTTCCTCGCCGGGAATGCCGAACACGTACTCGACGCCTTCGGCTTCCAGCGCCTTCACGAACAGATCCGATGCTTTCATCAAAATTTGCTCCGAGAAACCCCGCCCTTGATGGCGGGAAGGACAGGCGTGCTGTTGACAGGCAGCTTCTTCGACGGGTTAGGATCACCGGCATGATCCTTGTCTACCGTTACCGCGTGAAGTCGCTCAACGGACTGCTTAACAAGCAATGCCGTGCGGTGAACTACGTCTGGAACTTTTGCAACGACACACAGAAGCACGCGCTCAAGTGGGGCAAGAAGTGGCCGATTGGCTTTGATCTGAACGTGCTGACGATCGGCAGCAGCAAGGAGCTCTGCATTCACTCCGGCACCGTCAACGCAACCTGCGAGCAATACGCGAAGTCGCGCAGCCAGCACCGACGACCTTACTTGCGCTATCGCGGCAGAAAATCGCTCGGCTGGGTGCCGCTGAAGGGCCGTGATCTGAAACGCGAGGGCGATGCTTTTCGTTTTGCCGGCAACACGTTCCGCGTGTTCAGCAGCCGTCCGCTTCCCGAAGGCAAGATCAAGGACGGAACCAATTTTGCGCAAGATGCGCGTGGCAACTGGTTTCTGAACATCGTGATCGAGATGCCGGATGTGCAGGCCCGCCCGATCCGTTCCGGCGTCGGCATCGATCTCGGCCTGAAAGACTTCGCCACACTTTCGACCGGCGAGAAGTTGCCGAATGACCGGTTCGGCCGACGCGCGGCGGAAAAGCTCGCGAAAGCGCAGCGGGCGCGAAAGCACAAACGGCATATCGCAAAGCTGCATGCCAAGGTGGCGAATTCCCGTGCCGATTTCCAGCACAAGCTCGCGCTCGATTTGGTGCGGCGCTTCGATTACATCGCAGTTGGCAATGTGTCGGCTGCGAAACTCGCCAGGACCAGGATGGCGAGAAGCGTCTACGACGCGTCCTGGTCGTCCTTCCGAAACAAGCTCCGTTACAAAGCGATGGCGCACGGGGTCACATTCGAGGAAGTCGACGAAAGTGGTTCTACCCAGTCCTGTTCGTCGTGCGGGTCGAAAGACAGCACGACGCGGCCGAAAGGTATCGCGGGGCTGCGAATAAGAGAGTGGGCCTGCAGTGAATGTGGTGTCGTGCATGATCGTGATATCAACGCTGCGCTGAACATTCTCCGATGCGGACGTGCATCGCCAGGTGTGGGAATCTTCCGCCTTTAGGCGGAGGAGGACGTCAAGGGGACTCTCGGTTATGCCGCCTGCCCGGCCTACGGACACGCGGCGTTCAGGACGCGCGCCGGCCTACGGCACGCGGACGCCTTACCTACTGGACACAGACCACGGCACTGCTCGCCGCGCAAGATGCATGCTCGATGCGTAATGCGGGGCGGCGCCTCCGGATGCCGGAGGACGAACGGACCCGCCCGCGCGCGGCAAGCGCGCACGGGCGGCAAAGACGTTTTTGATTGTAGACGGATTCGCGGAATTCCGACTTCGACCGGACGGCCATCTCCGGCGCGCAAAGGTCGGCCTGACGGCCAGTCAACGCTGCGCGACGCGCCCGCCGGGCTGTAATGGCAACGATGTTCCATTCAATAGACATGTGAACCATGGTTGACAAATTGCCATTCCTGCCGTACAGTGCTCCTGCATTCAGCATCCGGACCACCGGCGTCTTCGACACGTGGTTTGCCGGCCTGCCGGATCGCGTCGCGAAGCGCCGCATCCAGGCACGCATCGACCGCCTCTCGATGGGCAATCCGGGCGACTGGAAGTCCGCCGGCTCGCCGGTCGTCGAGATGCGGATCGACCACGGCCCGGGCTATCGCGTCTACTACGTTCGGCGCGGAACGATCTGGGTCATCCTGCTCTGCGGCGGCGATAAATCGACGCAACAGGCCGACATCCGCGCCGCGCACGCGATGCTCGCGCATCTCGACATGGAGTAACCGATGGACAAGATCAGCACCCGGCCGTGGGATTCGGCCGATCATCTGAAAACCGAAGACGACATGGCCGACTACTTCGAAGCATGCCTGCAGGAAGCCGGCGACGATCCGGCCTTCATCGCACATGCGCTCGGCGTGATCGCACGGGCACGCGGCATGTCGCAGGTCGCGCGCGATGCGGGCCTGTCGCGCGAAGGGCTGTACAAGGCGCTGTCGCACGACGGCAACCCGAGCTTCGGCACGATCCTGAAGGTCATCAAGGCGCTCGGCCTGCAGCTGCACGGCTCGAAAGCGCACGCATGATGCGCGGGGCGCGGCCCGTCCCGCTCGCCGCGCGATACTGCGGCCGTGTCAGTGCAGCCAGCCGGCCGCCCAGCGCGGCACCAGCGACACCAGATACAACCCGAGCCCGATCAGCCCGCCGACCAGCGTGCCGTTGATGCGGATGTATTGCAGATCCTTGCCGATGTTCAGCTCGATCTGCCGCGACATCTCGCGCGCATCCCAGTTGCGCACCGTGTCGCGGATGTGGCGCATCAGGAAATCCGCGAAATCCGGCGCCATCTCGTGCACGGCCTTCTCGACGTGCTCGTTCAGCGACGCACGCAATGCCGGGCTCTCCGCGAGCCGCGCACCGAGCCAGCCGCCGAGCATCGCGGCCTGCCGGTGCAGCGCCGAATCGGGGCGCGCGAGATCGGCCTTCAGCCACGCGCGCAACTGGTCCCACAGGTCACGCACATAGTCGTTGAACGCGGCGCCGTCGCGGATATAGCGCCTGATCTCCTCGCCCTTCTCGATGAACGCGGGATCGTGCTTCAACCGCTCGGCCAAGCGCACGACCGTCCGGTCGAAACGCTGCCGCAGCTCGTGCTCGGGATCGGCCGCCACGCCTTCCAGCACGCGGCTCACCGCGCTCGCGAGCATCCGCGCGCCGTTCTCGCCGAACCACTGCGTCGGCATGATCTTCTCGACCTTCGGGTACTGCGTCTTCAGCCATTCGACGATGAAACCCGCGATCACCTCGCGGTTCTCCTCCTTGTCGAGCACGTCGACCACCTGTTCGATCGCGTCGTCGAGCAGCGCCTGGTGGCGGCCGTCCTTCGTCAGCGTGTCGAGGATCGCGCCGGCCGATTGCGACAGGTCGATCCGGTCGATCACCGCGCGAAACGCGTCGTGCACGAACGACTGGATCCGCGCGTCGTCGGTCATGTCGAGCGCGAAACTCATCAGCTTCGTCACATAGCCGCCGAGCGCCTCGGTGTTCGCCGGCTCGCCGAGCCACGCGCCGAGTTTCTGCGCGGGATCGTGCTGGCGGATCTGCGCGGCGAGTGCGTCGGGGCCGAGGAATTTTTCGCGCACGAACACCGCGAGGTTGTCGGCGATCTTGTCCTTGTTCTTCGGAATGATCTCGGTGTGGCGCGACACGAACGGGATCGGCACGCGGCGAAACAGCGCGACGACCGCGAACCAGTCGGCGAGCGCGCCGACCATCGCGGCTTCGGCCACGGCCTTGACGCCGTCGACCCACGGGCCGCGCGGCAGCAGGATCGTCGTGACGAACACCGCGACGGCGGCCAGCAGCAGCCACAGCGCGCGGCGCTTGCTGCGTTTCAGTTCGAGGGCTTTGTCTGGCGTCATGGGCAACGGGTCGGGCGAACGATGCCGCTAATATGCACCGGTTGCGGGGCTGCCGACAAACATTGCGGCACGCGTCGAGCGTATCGGACGCCGCCGGATCGGACCGGCGGATTGCACATGGCGCCGGCCGGCATCGTCACCGCACGCCGGGCCGGACGACCGAGCGCCCGCTACATGAACGTCTTCAGGTTTACCGCCGGATCCGCAAGCTTCACCGGGTCCGGCACCGCCCCCGCCGCGATCAACCGGCGCGATGCGCCGATGTCGCGCCCCAGGTTCGCCGCCGCCACCGCGACGATCCTGCCGTCATCCCCCAGGCCGAACACCGTGAACGGCCCGTTCGCCGGATCGCCGCGCACGACGATCGTGCGCTCGCTGCCGAACAGCCCGAGCATCTGCAGGTTGCAGTCGTACTGATCGGACCACAGCCACGGCAGCTCGGCATAGGTCTCGTCCGCGCCGAGCAGGTTCGCGGCCGCAACCGCCGGCTGGTTCTCGGCCACCTGCCACGATTCGATCCGCACGTGACGCCCGAGCAGCGGATTGAAGTGCATCGTCACCTCGCCCGCCGCGAAGATCGCGGGATCGACCGTGCGGCAGCCCGCGTCGACGCGAATCCCGTTGTCGACCTCGAGCCCGGCCGCCTGCGCGACCTCGACATTCGGCACCACACCGATGCCGACCACGACGAGGTCGGCCGGCACGTCGCCGTGATCGGTCTCGACGATCGCGCCGCCGCCCGATGCGCGACGGATCGCGCGCGGCAGTGTCGCCATCTGGAAGACCACGCCTCGCGCATCGTGCAACCGATGCGCATACGCGCCGACCACTTCCGGCAACGCGCGCTGCAGCAGGCGCGGCGCCGGATCGATCACCGTCACGTCACACCCGAGCTGGCGCGCCGCCGCCGCGACCTCCAGCCCGATGAACCCGCCGCCGAGCACCGCCACGCGGCGGCCCGGCGCAAGCTGCGCGCGCAACGCACGTGCATCGTCGACCGTGCGGACGTAATGCGGCGTGACGCCTGCGTCGATCTCACCACCGAACATGCGCACCCGCGAACCCGTCGCGAGCACGAGCCGCGCATAAGCCAGCGTCGTGCCATCGTCGAGCCGCACGCGCTGCGCATCGCGTTCGATCGCATCGACGCGCGTACCGAGCCGCAGCTCGATGCGCTGCGCGTCGTACCACGCGGCGGCGCGCACGAACGCACGCTGCTCGCCGCCGTCCGTCAACAGCGCATCCTTCGACAGCGCAGGCCGGTCGTACGGCAGCTCGCGCTCCGCGCCGATCATCACGATGCGCGCCGTCGCGTCGCGCTCGCGCAGCGCTTCGGCCGTGCGCCGCGCGGCATGCCCGGCGCCGACGATCACGAACGGGTCAGCCGACATTGACTTCCACCTGCCCGTCGACGATCCGGATCGGATAGGTCCGCACCGGTTCGGTGATCGGCGCGCATTTCGGCGCGCCGGTGCGGATGTCGATCAGCCCCTGGTGCAGCGGGCATTCGACGCAGCCGTCCTCCACATAGCCTTCGGACAGCCGCGCATGGCCGTGCGTGCAGAGGTCGTGCATCGCGAACAGTTCGTCGCCGATCCGGAACACGGCGATCGGCTTCTGGCCGGCGACGCGCGCTGCCGGTTCGTCTTCGGAGAATTCGTCGAAAGCGCCGAGCGGATGCCACTCGGCGAGCGTTGCTTCGGTCATGTCTGTTCCTTGCTTCCGTATCAGATCGGGGTGGCGAGCAGCGTCTGCACGCGCGACGTGTCGTAGATCACCCGCTTGGTCTTGTAGCGCAGCCCGTCCGGCGTGCGCACGACCGTGTCGTAGTACTTGCCGGCCTGGTACACGTTCGACTCGCCGTTGCTGCGCGTCTGCACGACGACGTAGTTGCTCTCGGTGTCGATCTCGCCGTCACGTTCTGCAACAATCGTCAGGCCCGACGTCATGTGCCGGTACGTATGCTCTTCGTAGATGTTCGCGTGCCGCAGCGACACCACGCGGTCGCGCAGCATGCGCTGGTTCGTGCAGTGGACGATCCCGACCGGCAGCCCGAGGTCGGCGTTTTCCTTCGGCACGATTTCGTAGGTGCAATCCTCGGTGAACATCGTCGGCCATGCTTCGAGCCGGTTGTTGTCGAGGTGCCCGATATAGCGGTTCTGGAGCATGTAAATCTCGAACCACGTCTTCATGTCTTCCGTCACGTTTTCCGTCATTTCGCGCTCCCGCTTCAATAGCCCATCAGCTTCTGGTAGCCGACCCAGAACTTGCGGATCAGGCTTTCGGTGATTACCGTGTCCTGCTGGTCCGGATTGCCGCGCGACATCTCGATCACCGACGTCGCGTCGCCGTCGCGCACCGTGCCGCGCTGCACGAGCTCGGTCGCCTCCGTGTCCTCCATCGAGATGTAGCCGGCCGGCCCGACGAGGTTCGCCTGCTTGATGCGCAGCGCGCGCAGCTCGGGCGTATCGTCCGCGTAGCCGAAGAAGTGGAAGATCAGTTCGAAGTTGTCGGGGCCTTTCGGCAGGATCTGCCGTGCGACCAGCGTGTTGTGGATCTGCTGGATCACGAGCTGCGGGAAGATCGGCTGGATATGGTTCGTGCAGTCCTCGTCGTATTCCGACACGAGGTCGAGAATCGATTCGTCTTCCAGATGAAAGCCTTCGTCGAACGAGCGGATGTTCTGCTGCTTGTACGCGGCCGACGTGTCGTCGCCCGTCTTCGTCACCGTGATGATGCTGTGCAGCCCGTGGTTCGCATCCGGAATCGAGCGCGCCTTCATCCCGACGCGGAAGATGTTGAAGGTCGTATGGAACAGGTGCAGCATGCTCGCGTGATACGGGTCCTTCACGTTCTCCATGTACAGCTTCCAGTTCGACTTCGAGTACTGGCGCGTGCAGCCGAGATACTCGATCGGCTTGTGGAAGATCCGGTCGATCCACGGGCGCATCTGCTCGCCGAGATAGTCGGACAGCGGCATCACGTCGTCGCTGAAGGTGGCGAACACGAGCCCGCGATAGCTGTCGACGCGCAGCTTGCGCAGCCCGTGCTGCTTCGGGTCGAAGTCGGCCGGCATCCCGGACATCCCCTTCTGGCCGCGCCGGAACGGCACGCCGAGCAGGTTGCCGGAATTGTCGAAGCTCCACTGGTGATAGACGCAGGTGTGCGAGCTCGCATTGCCGCGCGACTTGCGGCACACCTGTGCGCCGCGGTGCGCGCAGCGGTTCACCCACGCGGAAAGCGTGCCGTCCTCGGTACGCGTGACGACCACCGGCGTATCGCCGACGAACGTGCTCTTGAAGTCGCCGGCGTTCGGGATTTCCGCCTCCAGCGCGACGAAGTTCCACGTCGGGCCGCGGAAGATGCGCTCCTGTTCGCGATCGTAGACCGCGCGCGAGCTGAACACCTTGTACGGCACGCGCGAGCCGTCGTCGTGCGGAAAGGTCACGTCGGACGCGTCGTCGCGCGCGGCGAAAACGACGGGCGATTCTGTCTGCTCCATGTCGGACTCCTTGTCGATCTGTTTCGTTGAATGCATGGAGCCGATTTTTGAAAAGCTAATATTCGCCGTCTATCCGGAAAGTGCGATTGCGGCGGTGCAATATCCACTTTCGGCGGATTTCTGCGCTAGCATGACGGCACACACGACCGTGCGCTCGATCGCGACCCATTGATCGGATCGAAGCGCACGCCGTCCACACCAAGGCTGATGCCCATGTCCCCAACGTCGTTCGAGCCGCTCGCGCTGCGCGCGCACCGGCTGTTCGAATCCCGCGATCTCGACGAGACGCGCGAGCGGATCTCGCGCGTGATGCAGCCGCATGCGCTGCTGCCGAACGGCCGCACGCATGGCGCGTCGCACATGGATTTCGTCAAGCTGGGCGGGCTCGGGATCGGCACGATCGCGTTCGGCGACGCGATGCGCGTGCAGGTCGACGCGGTCGACGGCTATTACCTGCTGATGTTCTGTCTGTCCGGCCAGGCCGAGGTGCGTGCGATGGGCCGGCAGCTTGGCGTCGATGGCCAGACGGGCGTGCTGTGTGCGCCCGGCGAACGCTTCGACGCGGTGCTGTCGGCCGATTGCGAGCAGTTCGTGCTGCGCATCGACGCCGCGACCGTCGGCTCGCTGACCGGCGACCCGCGCGCGACGCTCGATCCCGTGCTGCACGTCAGCGACGCCGCGCTCGCCGCGTGGCGCCAGCAGCTGATGCTCGTCGCCCGCTCGCCCGAACTGCTCGAACGCGCGAACGCGAACCCGCGCGTCGCCTCCCAGCTCGAGCACCTGCTGATCGACCTGCTGATCGAAGGCCACCCGCCGTCCGTGCTGCAGGCGTCGCATCGCGACCCGGCGCCGGGTTTCGTGCGGCGCGCGCAGGAGTTCGTGAACGCGCACTACGCGCAGCCGCTGCAGCTCGCCGATATCGTCCAGGCCGCCAACGTGCCGGAACGGACGCTGCGCGACGCGTTCCTGCAGTTCTGCGGGATGAGCCCGATGCAATACCTGCGCGCGACGCGGCTCGACCACGCGCGCGAGCTGCTGCGCGGCGCGGTGTCCGACCGGCGGATCGCCGATGTCGCGCTCGATTGCGGGTTTACGCACCTGGGGCGGTTCGCGATCGCGTATCGGGAAAAGTTCGGGGAATCGCCGTCGGAAACGCTCGACGGGAAGCGGTAACGTCGTCGCGCATGCGCGCGCGGCCGGGCCCGGCGGCTTGCGGAACCGCCGAAGCGCTCGCACGACAGCGCATGACATCGCGGCGCCCTCCCCGCCTCTGCCAGTGTTCGCCGAAACAGACCGTTAGTTGCAATTCGAAGAAGTTAATGACGATCGTCAATCCGCCGGCACGATCATCTCCCGCGCAATCGCGCAAAACGCGGCCGTCGCCGCGCTTTCGCCGTGCAGCCGGCGGCTCATGATGATCGGCGACGTCGCGGCCGGCTCCGGCAACCGCCGGTAGACCACGCCCTTCACGCGCACGCCCTCCACGCTCTCCGGCACCAGCGACACGCCGACCTGCGCGGCCACGAGCCCGAGCGCCGTCTGCAGCTCGCGCACCTCGTGAACGGCCGCCGGCACCAGCGCGCCGTCGCGCAGCGCCGAGAGCTGCTGATCGGCGAAGCTCGGCCGCGGCGTGCTCGGATAGACGATCAGCGTCTCGTTCGCGATATCCGCGAGCGTCAGCGGCCGGGCCGGATCGGCGAGCCGATGCCCGACCGGCAGCGCCGCGATCAGCTTTTCCTCGATCAGCGCCTCGCGCACCAGTTGATCGTCGTCGAACCGCAGCCGGCCGAAGCCCACGTCGATCCGCCCGCCCTTCAGCGCGCCGAGCTGCTCGAGCGTGAACATTTCGATCAGCGACAACTCGACGTCCGGCTGCGCCTCGCGAAACGCGCGGATCACGTCCGGCAGCGCGCCGTACAGCGTCGACGGCACGAAGCCGATCACGATCCGCTCCGATAGCTGCGCGAGCCGCCGGGTCAGCGGGCCGAGCTCGTCGGCCTGGTCGACGAGGCGCTTCGCCTGCGCATAGAACACCCGCCCCGCATCCGTCAGTTTCAGCGGCCGCGCGCCGCGCTCGAACAGCGGCAGCCCGATTTCGTCCTCGATCGCCTGGAGCTGGCGGCTGAGCGGCGGCTGCGTCATGTGCAGCCGCTCCGCCGCCCGCGTGATGTTCATTTCCTCGGCGACGGCGATGAAGTAGCGGAGCTGACGCAATTCCATTTCATGCCTCAAAGGTATGGAAGTAGTCGGAAAGAGTGTTGACGACGCGGGGCGGGAATTCCTACCATGTGCACCAACAGGAGGAATCGCATGATAGCAACTGCCGCCACCATCGAACGCATCGAGACCCTGCTCGTCGACGTGCCTACGATCCGACCCCACAAACTGTCGGTCGCCACGATGAATTGCCAGACCCTCGTGCTGGTGCGTGTTCGATGCACGGACGGTATCGAAGGCGTCGGCGAGGCGACGACCATCGGCGGTCTCGCGTACGGCGAGGAGAGCCCCGAAAGCATCAAGGTCAACATCGACACCTACTTCGCGCCGCTGCTGCAGGGCATGGACGCGACTCGCCCGGGCGCTGCGCTGGCGCGCGCCCGCAAGCTGTTCCAGGGCAACCGCTTCGCGAAGTGCGCGATCGAGACCGCGCTGTTCGACGCGCAGGCGCGCCGCCTCGGCGTGCCGCTGTCCGAGCTGTTCGGCGGCCGCCGGACCGATGCGGTCGATGTTGCATGGACGCTCGCGAGCGGCGACACGCAGCGTGATATCGCGGAAGCCGAAGCGATGCTCGACGCGCGCCGCCACCGCGCGTTCAAGCTGAAGATCGGCTCGAACGCCGTGGCCGACGACGTCGCGCACGTGATCGCGATCAAGCGCGCGCTCGGCGAGCGCGGCGACGTGCGCGTCGACGTGAACCAGGCATGGAGCGAAACCGACGCGATCTGGGCCGGCGCACGCTTGGCGGAAGCCGGCGTGAGCCTGGTCGAGCAGCCGATCGCCGCGACCAACCGCGCGGGGCTGAAACGCCTCACGCAACTGGCGCAGGTGCCGATCATGGCCGACGAGGCGCTGCACGGCCCCGTCGACGCATTCGCGCTCGCGCAGGATCGCGCGGCCGACGTGTTCGCGGTGAAGATCGCGCAATCGGGCGGCCTGCAGGGTGCGGCGAGCGTCGCGTCGATCGCGGCGGCGGCCGGCATCGAGCTGTACGGCGGCACGATGCTCGAGGGTGCGGCCGGCACGATGGCGTCCGCGCAACTGTTCAGCACGTTCGACTCGCTGAAATGGGGCACCGAACTGTTCGGCCCGCTGCTGCTCACCGAGGAAATCCTCGTCGAGCCGCTGCGTTACGCGGATTTCAAGCTGCACCTGCCGGCAGCGCCCGGCCTCGGCATCACCTTCGACTGGGCCCGCATCGAACGGATGCGACGCGACGCCCGCTGATCCCCACACGACCACCGAAACCGGAGACACAGATGAACAAGCAAGCCATCGACGCACTGCTGAAGACCTTCGACGACGCCGCCGAGAAGCCGGGCAACCCGCGCGTGCGCGCGATCGTCAACCGGATCGTGAAGGACATCTGCTACACGATCGAGGACTTCGACGTGCAGCCGAGCGAATTCTGGACGGCGCTGAACTACCTGAACGAAGCCGGCCGCGAATTCGGGCTGATCGCCGCGGGCCTCGGCCTCGAGCGCTTCCTCGACGTGCGCATGGACGAAGCCGAGGAAAAGGCCGGCATCCAGGGCGGCACGCCGCGCACGATCGAAGGGCCGCTGTATGTCGCCGGTGCGCCGGAATCGGTCGGCCATGCGCGTCTCGACGACGGCACCGACCCGGGCCAGACGCTGATCATGCGCGGCCAGGTGCTTGGCCAGGACGGCGCGCCGATCGCGAACGCACTGGTCGAGGTATGGCACGCGAACCATCTCGGCAACTACTCGTACTTCGATCAGTCGCAGCCCGCGTTCAACCTGCGCCGCTCGATCCGCACCGACGCCGAAGGCCGCTACAGCTTCCGCAGCGTGCTGCCGGTCGGCTACAGCGTGCCGCCGGGCAGCAAGACCGAGCAATTGCTCGACCAGCTCGGCCGCCACGGCCATCGTCCGGCGCACATTCACTTCTTCGTTTCGGCGGACGGTTATCGTAAGCTGACGACGCAGATCAACATCGATGGCGATCCGCATCTGTGGGACGACTTCGCCTTCGCGACGCGCGACGGGTTGATCCCGCCGGTGAAGCAGGCCGAAGGCGCGGAAGGCAAGCCGTATGGCGTCGACGGGCAGTTCGCGCTGATCGATTTCGATTTCTCGCTGCTCAAGGACAAGCAGGACGTGCCGGGCAGCGAAGTCGAGCGGGCCCGCGCGCAGGCGTGAGTGGCCTTCCGATTCGACGAACCGATAACGCAAGGAGTGCAGGATGCTGTTTCATGTGGAAATGACCGTCCGTCTGCCGACGGACATGGATCCGGTCAAGGCGGCCACGCTGAAGGCGGAAGAAAAGGCGATGTGCCAGCGGCTGATGAACGAAGGAACCTGGCGGCATCTGTGGCGGATCGCCGGGCAGTATGCGAACGTCAGTATTTTCGACGTCGAGAGCGTGCAGCAGCTGCATGACCTGCTGAGCCAGCTGCCGCTGTTCCCGTATATGGAGATGGAAGTGCGGGCGCTGTGCCGGCATCCGTCTTCGGTGCGGGAGGATGATCGGTGATCCCAGTGCGGCCCATGCCGCCGGTTGTCCGGCGCATGGGTCGCAGAACATGGCGTCGTAGTGACGCCATGCCCCCCAGCATTGACGACTATTCGACACTCGGCAGCGACCGGGAAAACTCGAAGCCGTCGCCAATCTGGTCCAGCGTCCAGCGACGCTGCGTATGCAGCTTTACCCATCGTGTACGCTCGCGGTCGTCGGACACATTTCCGACCGATATCTTGGCCTTGCCTGTCGAGTAGTTCACACTGAGGTTTCGTACGACGCCCGTATTGCGCATCGTCGAGAAGTTGTCATAGCCGATCAGCATGAAATTCCGGTCTTGCCATCGGAATGTATAGGTGGTGGATCCCATTTCCCAACTCCCTGCACTGGCAAAACGACTCAGCGTGACCCGCAACGCGCCTCGGTCGACAATCACGCTCCCTTCTTCCAAAGCATCCGCGAGACAGGGGGATTCCCGGGCCGGTATGAGCGTATCGTTTCGCAACGCGACAGCGTACCGGCCATCCAGCTGCGCAAAGGCAACGACAAGAACACGCGGATTCGCGTCGAACGGGTTCTCGCACATGCCGTCATGCGATATCACGTTCGCAGGATCATTGTCACGCAAGACCAGCACAAGATCGTCGCGGCCATCACCGTTCAGGTCACCCTTCGTCTGATATTCCAGCTTCCAGCCTTTGGGAACGAAACCGTCCGGCTTTCCAGCGAGCGGCGCAATGGATGGAGACTGCACATCTCGAGCCACCGCGTGAGCGGACACGATAATGCCAAGCAAAACTGCCAGCCTGAGTCGTTTAGATAGCGTGAATGGCTTGTTCCCGCTCCGAATGGGTTGCAAGACTTTCATTTCGACCTATCCCCCGCCATCTGCAATCCATTCGACGTCAAACCGAGACGTAGAGGCTTATCCGGATCGAGCTTCTTTTTCTCGACGACCCGCTTCCAGTCTGCCGCAGCTCCGGGGACGCGGTACAACGCGACGATCGCCACATACTCCGTCTCGCGTTGCATCGGTTGAGACAAGCTCGACGAAGCGCCGGGGTTCACGACGGCCGACATATCCGCTCGCAAATCCTGGGCCAGCACGGTCCGATCGTTCTTCAGCAGATCGTCGTACGACGCCGCATCGAACGCCTTGCGATCCTTCAGTTGATAGACACGCACGGCAACCGACGTGGGCCGTCCTACGTCGTCCGGATTCAATGCGGCGCGCGCAGTCAAATCGACATCAAGCACCTTCACCTGCTTGAAAAACACCGCACGATACGCATTCGACGAGGCATCCGACACGGATTGCCACGCGCCGCAACCCGACAGCAGCAATACGGCAACGGCAGTGGCCGCACTCATTCGATAGAACATAAACACTCCGGAGTCAGATCGTGCGCGGCACGAGATGCGGATTGGGTCGCGGCGCGGGCAACGCCTCATAGACACCCAAGGCGATATCGATCAGTCGTTCATCGACTGACGGCAACACAGTCGTCCAGCCGAGACGTGGCGCGGGGGCGGCACGTTCGACTCCAACGGCCGGCTTCGGAACGAACCGTGTCGACACCTTCATCCGCAAATGCACGTCGGCCTTGATGCCGACATACAGCTGGATGAATGCCATCACCTCCCGATGCAGCCACGCACCCGGCAGCAGGTCCTGAGCCTGCTGCGCATCAACGGGCCACAACGTCAAACGCACGGCTCGACTGCGATACGCGAGACGCCTGCCGAGCACGTAGCCGCCGCCGAGCCCGCTACGCTGCCCGTTCGACAACACGCCGGCATCCGGCTTCGCCGACGTCAACGGTGTCGGTCGCCCGCTACTCGTCGTCACAGCCCAGAATTCGTCGACGCGAACATCGGCCCCCGGCGCGGCGAGCGCCACCACGCCGGCCAGCCCTTCCGACGTGCGCGTCCGCTGAATCAACAGCCCCAGCAACGCAAGCATCCGCGAGTTCGGCAGGCCTGCCCGCGAAGGCTTGTCGCCCCACCCGAATCCCGCCAGACACAACAGGTTTTGCGAATAATCGTCGACACCGCCGGCCCGGAAGCGCTCCGGATAACGATATTTCTTCCACGCGCGATAAAGCAGCGTCGCCATCCGGTGGTTGAACGGTTCGAGAAACGCCTCGACCGCTTCATGTCCCTCCTCCCGCAACACGATCTCGTCGATCATGTGCGACGGCATGGCCGCATCGACGCCATAGAGACCCATGAAAGTCGTGCGCACAGTCGGCGGCGCATCGAGGTGCTCGTCGTCGAACTCTACTGCGGCCACCTCGCCCGCCGGAAAACCCAACCGGGGACGCGGCCGGAATCGCACCGGCTCATGCTCCGGCGTATCACATGTGCCGAGGCCGGGGCGTCCGGGCGCACATGCCTCCAGCAGACGACAGAACTGCATGAATGTCATCCTCGGCGCCCGCTCGAACAACTTCACGGCCACAGCCGGCAGGCTTTTCGGCTCACCGGCTTCAGCACTCATCCGATCGATCGAAAGACTCATAGCGGCGCCCGCTGAGCTTTGCTGCGCGGCCACTCCGTCCGCGAGCGGGACGGCAGGCTGACGATCGCCAGCTTCGTGAACAGATTGATCTCCGCGTATGCGCCAAAGAACCGGTGCAGCAGTTCGCCGAACAGCATCACGTCGCCTTCACCGGAAAACGCATGCGCATCGAGCGTGACTTCGATCAAGACACCTCTCTCGACCGCTCCTCCCGACACCTCCTCGATCATTTCCTGCGACACATGCAGGATGCCGGCGAGCCGCCGCCGGTTCAGTTCCTCGTGCGTCCAGTCGTACAGCGCCAAAGCGCCGCGCAACACCTCCGCGTTCATCATCGACAGGAAATTCGGTGCGAGATGCGACAGCACGCGCCACTGGAAGCGATCTTCGGTCGGCGGATACAGCGGTAACGTCGGCGATGCGAGATTGCGCACGCCCGCGACATTGGGCGTGCTGGCCGCCAGTTCGTCGAGGCTCGCTTCGCGCAGCCCCTTGCGCGGCAGCAGCCCGTTCGTGCCCGTCACACGCAGCGACAGGCTTTCCTCGGGCAGCGTGTCCATCGTTTCCCACGCGTGGCCGCCGAGTATCACCCACATTTCGTGCAGCCCCGATACGCCCGAACGCACGCGCGTGTGGAAATAGCGCTCCGGCGCCTCGTGCCGCAGCATGCCGCCGCGGTGCCGGAACGTCGCGAACGGCACGTATTCGTAGCGCTCGGCCGAGTCGTGATCGAACGTCGCGATCGCATCGACCGAATACGTCTCGACATGCTCGCCCTGATGGCCGGCCGGCACCACGCGATATTCGGTTTCGTGATGGTCGATCTCGATCGGTTCGGCATCCAGTTCGAACAGGTTGATGACCGGCGAACAGAACAACCGCACGTTCTCCGCGTTGAAACGCTGATCCGACGGATACGCGCTCTTCAGGAGAATCTCCAGCTCGAAGCGGGTCGATTTTTCGGGAAGCGCCGAGAGATCCAGCCCGCACAGATCGACGAACAGGAATTTCTCGCGAAACGTGAAGTATTCGAGCAGCAGTTGATATCCCGAGAACGCCGCATCGGCCTTGGGCCACAGTCGTTCTTCCGTCGAAAACCCTGCCGGTTCGATTGTCACGCCGGTGAGCGGCACGGGTTCGCCGTCACGGACTTCCGGAACGCGCCAGTCAATCGCATCGATTTGACGCGTCAACGCAAGATGCATCGCGAATGCGATCGGCAGATCCGCGTTCAGATGCAACCGAAGCCGCGACAAATCCGTTTCGCTGCGCAGCGCGGAACCGTGCAGCAAGAAACCGAGACGAATCACCGAGCGACCGTCGTGGCGCACGGCCGGTCCGGCATGCGTGATCGACACCGGCTGCAGCGCAACGGCCTGCGTCGTCCGGTACAGACATTGCACCGTGCGCGGCGTCACGCCCTCTGCCCCGCCCGACGACGGCACGTTGATTGGTGCGGACCGCACGGGTACGCCGGCCGGCACGACTTCGGTCTTCTGCAGCCTCTCCGCGAATGGAGTCAGCTCGACGATCGACAGCGAGGGAATCATCCGCAGATAGTGCGGCCACAACAGGCTGACGAGCCCTTCAGTCAGTTCGGGCAGTTCATCGTCGAGCTTTTGCCGCAGCCGGCCTGTCAGAAACGCAAAGCCCTCGAAGAGACGTTCAACGTACGGATCGCGATCGCCGACGCGGTCGAGATTGAGCAGGCGCGCGCGGTCGGGATGCGCCTTCGCGAATTCCTTGCCGGACTCGCGCAGGTAACGCATTTCCGCTTCGTAGTAGCGCAGGATGGAATCGTTGTTGTCCATGGGAATTCGTTACGAAAGGGTCAATGCGCGCACGGGATCGAGTACCGTGAGCTCCGCCTGCAGCTCGCTGATACGGCGGAAAAGCGCCGGCTTGTCGGTGTCCTTGCGGCTGCTCATCGCTTTCAGCGCCTTGACCAGTTGTTGCTTGACCTCGAACGTCAGCGCCGGCTCCCAGCGCATCAGCGGCAACGAGCGGGACGTTCCGTCGAGTTCGGCAAGCAGGGCGAGCGCCGCATCGTGACGGCCGGCATGATCGGCCAACCGGGCCATCACGAGCCGCTGCAAGTAGCGATGTCGATCGGTTTTCATGCCGGGCAACGCTTCGAGCCAGGCAAAAGCCGTCTCGATGCCCTCGCGGGCAGCCAGTTCACGCGCCTGGGTTTCGATCTCCGGCCAGTCGCCGGCTGCATCGCTCTCGCTATCCGCGGAAACTGGCAGCGGCGCAACCGTCTCGCCGGCCTCCAGATCACGTACGACCGCATGCCGGGCAATCCATTCGAGTGTGGTGTCGTCGGCGAACGGCGTGCCGTCGCTGAACGCCAGCCGTTCGATGCCCGGCAATCGTTCGAGAAACAGTGCAAAGTCGGCACGCAGCAATTCTCGCCACGCGCTGTACGGCGTACCGACGTGATCGAGCGCCGCGTGCTGGAAGTACTGCAGATCGAACCACAAGTGATTCACGCCTTCCATGAACGCCCCTTCGACACGCTCCAGCAACTCGTGCCAGTGCTTCTGCAGCACGAGGCGCTTCATCTGCTGACGCAACTCAGCGCGTGGTGGCGCCAGACGCGTATGCGACGCCGCATCCGACGGCGGCACGTCATGAAGCGTGTCCCACCGAATGCTTCGCACGATGCGTACCGAAGGCAAGTAGCCGTTTTCCTGATCGCGGAGCCACGCCGACATCGCGCGTGCCTGATCGAGTAAATCGCGTGTTGACGCAATTGAACCGGCCGACGTTTTGCCCGGAACGGTCGCTGCCGGCATCGCCTTGCCGGAATCGACGCTGCGTGCCGGCGCTTCCTTTTTCTCGAAGCGAGAAACGAGTGGCTGCAGATTCGGACGGGCAGCATCGGGCCACGCGGCCGTATGCGTCACGAGCACGTCGAGCGCGGCTAACGTGCGTTCGAGATCAGCGGGCACAAAGTCGCCACGACTATCCAGCGTCTCGATCACACGCGCAGTCGCCAGCATTTCAAGCGCGGCCTTCTTGGCTTCGTGACGGACGGGCAAAGCCGCTTCGCCAAACCGGTCGACGAGTGCAGCGGCCAACTCAAGTCCGTCGGCGAACCCGGCTGGGCCGTCCTGCCGCAGGCGTGCAAACGCGTAGTAGCCGGCGAGGCGTAAATCCTTGCCGGTCTCCTTGAGCAGGTGTTCGCATGTGCGGACGATCAACCCGTCATCGATTCCCGACAGCTTGCCGGCTTCGTCCTTCAGTTCAAAGAATGCGTCTTCGTAGCCGGGATCGCGTCCGTATGCATGCTCGCCCGGTATCGGTGCAATCCATGTGGCCCAGGTATCCGTCCGTGCCCGCTGAAGCGAATCGATGCGGGGACCGCCGACGAGTGTCTTCACAAAATTGGCAAGCGTCATGGCAGGCCTCAAAAAACGAATGCGTCGCCCAGCAGCCTGAGGGCATGCCCGAACGGACCGGAGGGGGAATCGGCAAGTCCCGACGTGGTCGCCAATGGCGAAATCGCGGCCTTCGGCGCGGCCGTCTGTTTCGCCGACCCAGGTTCAGCGGTTCGCGTTTTCGCCTGAGCAAGTTCGAGCGTGGCGCGTTGACCGGATGCCTGCGCTGTCGTCGCCGGCATGGCCTCGTCCGGCAAAGGGCGCCCGCCCGGAAGCCCCGGCGGCAACGGCACAGCCGCATGCTTCGCGGCCGCGATCGCCGATGCAGGCAACGGCGGCGGGCTGATCGCCGAAACCCGCGGCCCCGTGTTCTGCGAGCCCGTTACGAAGACGCGTGTCGGCAACGTGAAATTTCGCAACTGCAGAACGTCGAGCGGACCGCCGCCGGCCTCGCTGCGCAATTGCACCTTGAGCGGAATGCCCTGGCTCGTGTCGGGCGTCCAGGTCAGCAGATAGCGCGCGTTGTCCTGCTGTACGACCTTGGCGCGCTCCAGCAACCGAACGAGACCGAAGCGCCCCTGCGAATCGAGTGCGGTGCGCAACCCGCCCTGCTCCGTCTGCCATTCGATATGCGACAGGTTCTCGAGCGATTGTCCCGGCCATTCGAACGGTGTCCACTCCTGCTTCTGGTTGAAGTAATGCAGTTCGCGACCGGACAGCACGAATCGCATATCTGTGACACCCGGCGTCGGCTCGGCCCGCAGTTCGTAACGCACGCGTGCATCGCCGGACGGGAACAGGACCGTCGACGTGCGCGTGAGCTTGTTCAACCCGTTGAGGAACGCCGGATCGATCGTCAATGCCCCGGAATCGGTACCTTGCGAAGCGACCCATCGGTCGCCATGCCGTTCGACGACACCGGCCAGTTGCGATGTCACGAACTGCGCGATCACGCCACTATCCGGACGCATGAACCGCGCCATCTCGGGCAGCGATGCGTCGTTGTCGGAATCCGCAAACGGATAGCGCCCACCGAACGTCTTGTTCCAGTCGGCGAGGATCGCGGTGCGCCAGATCTCGTTCAGGCTCGAAGCGGCCGGTTGCACGATGACCTGCCACGACTGATCGAACGGCGCGCGGAACAGTGCGCCGAAGCCTGACCACTGTTCACCGAGGCTCGCGGCGACACGGCTCGCGTAATCGCGGCTGTCGGCGATATCGGACGTCTTGCCCTGCAGCACGGATTGCGCGGCCAGACGTGCGATCGCATCCGGGTCCGGACTGGAGACGATCTGCGATGTCTTCAGGCGCATCGCCGTGACCCGCTCCAGATAGCGTGCCAGGCTCAGGTCGCCGGTTGCTGCAGGCGGTGTGCTCCCCTTGCCGCCGGATGGTGCTCGGGAAGCGAGATCGCTACCGGTCAGACGCAGGATCGGGCCGAATGCGGCGGCAAGCGGCGCAAGCTGAGGTTTTACCTGCTTCGACGGGTCCTTTTCGTCCGTGCCGACCAACTGCTGCGCCTTGCTGATCAGCGTATCGGACAGCGACTGTGCGTTGGCTCCCGTGCCTGCCTGATAGACGATCGCATTCATCAACGCGACGAGCGGCGAGCGTTGCGGATCGCCCAGCAGCGTCAACTGGTCGGCCGTGGCCGACAGCGTCGGGGCGGGTTGCCAGCGCAGGCTGTTGAGGAAGAGCGTCCATGCTCGCGCATAGTCGTCGAAATAGCGCTGGCGCAGTTCAGCTTTCAATGTCGAGGGTGACGCGTTGGCAACCTTGGTGTCGGAAAGCACCCAGTCGCTTGCCACATCACGTTGCTCGCCGGCCTCGTCGATGGCCTTCGAGATTCGCTCTTCCCATGCAGCACGTGTGAATACACCGGGTACGGTCGCGGTCGTGCCGAACAGGCCACGGCTCGTTGCGCTGCCGGCAGAGGATTGCGACGCCGCGTCGCCGAGCAGCGTCGCGAGTGATAGCGGCGGGTATTTCGGTGTCGCTTCGTCGATGATCTGCTGGTGGATCGCGTCTCCTGAGTTCTGGATGCCTCGGACACCGATGATCGTCTGGCGGGTTGACGCGATCAGGTTGTTATCGGGGACAATCGCCAGCGCGACTTGACTGGATGCGGCGCCACGGCCAACGTGATTCGCGAAGAACGCGATCGCTTGCTGACGCAAGTCCTCCCAACTGCCCTTCGACAGTTGTGAATTGGTCGGGCGTTCGGGTGCTGACGTCGCAGCGAGTTGCGGTATCAGGAATGCAGCTGTCGCCCGCTCGGGTTTGGCCAGCATCATGTAGGTCTTGAGCGTGTCGTAAGCGGCCTGTACCTGAGCATCGCCGCCACTGGCGATTTCCACGTCGGACAGGGACGCGAGCTGATGCAGCCTCGCTTCGAGCTTCTGGCGGATCGGGCCGACGAGGACGCGGGTTGCGGCTTCGGCGTAGTAGGGCCAAAGGGCGCCGAGTAGCGCGTGGTCGCGGTTCAGGCCGAAACGGGTAGCCAAAGGCGCACCGCTACGCTGATGGATTTCGAGCGTGTCCATTTGCCTGTCGAGATCAACAAGCGTTTGCAGCGACTGCGTCGGGTTTAGGGGACCGGTGAGCTTCGCGACCGTATCCGTTGCGCTTCCGATCGTTGCGCGGTTGGCGAAGCCGGATAGCATCGTGCCGGCAAACCAGCACCCGATCAGGGCAGTCGTCAGCCAGGCTGCCGTGGTCGACAAAGAAAAGCCGTTACGGCGACCGTGAACCTTGCGGCTGTGGTCGGCGATGGTTTGCCAGATGGTTCGGTGTTGAGGATTGCCGGGCGTATCGTCGTCGTTCTCGGGATCGGAACCCAGTGGCATTACGTCACGTTCCTTGAACAGCGGCGCAAACATCAGACCGTGGACCGCATGCCTCCAGACGTTGGATTCGGCAGTTTTCTGTACCAGATTCGATAGTGCATCGTGCAGCCTCGAAACATGCTGAGACAGTTCCGCAGGATAATGATCACGGGCATCCGCCGCGAGACGTACAACACCCGCATCCGCGAGGTTGTCGACGAGGCTTCGCAGCGATGCATCGATCGTCGCTCCATTCATCCGCGTGTTGGCCCACGTCAGGCCAATGGCTTCATCCGCATCCGGCCACTCGCTACCGAAATCCGTAACGTTCAAAAAATAGGCAGGCGCGGCCCAGCGCAGTGCACGCGCGTGGCGCGCAAGACGTGTCGCGAGCTCCTCCGTGTCGAACGGGGTATTCGCGGCACTACGGTCCCGTGTCACAGTTACGATCGCGTCGACCGGGCGACGGCGTCGCAGACGGCGGACTTGATCGAGCCAATCGGTGTCGAGCTGGTCGCGAATCTGGTTTGCGTGCAACACAACCGTGTTACCGAGAACGACGTACCCGGTCTCGGCGAGTTCGGGGGCGAGACGCTTGACCAGGGGGGTGTCGCCGGCAACGAGCAACCAGCGGTCACGGTAGCGCCAGCGCCAGCCGTGACGGTCACGCAGGAGGTCGCGAAGCGCCGCAGCGGGATTGACCTGTTGTGATGAATCG
Source organism: Burkholderia sp. HI2500 (assembly GCF_002223055.1). Lineage (NCBI taxonomy): Bacteria > Pseudomonadati > Pseudomonadota > Betaproteobacteria > Burkholderiales > Burkholderiaceae > Burkholderia > Burkholderia sp. HI2500. Next base: position 1,954,317 of record NZ_NKFL01000006.1, read on the forward strand.
TCCGAATCGTCGCGCTCAGCAGATTCGGCGCGTTTTCCTGCATCGAAACGAGCAAACCATCTGAACGCCCTCAGCGCTGCAATTTTCAGCAATACCCATTCGAAAAACTTGGCCGCCACGATCGCCACCAGAAACGCGCATGTCAAGGAAAGCTCAGCGATGATCCGGGTCTCAAGCGACCACCCACGACGAGGCCCCTCTACCCACACGGCGAGACTGAGCGCAAGAAATATGATGAGGGCCGCGATACCGATGAAGAAACCGGCCGACCGGGTTTTGCTTTCATTCTTGTTGTCGTTCATGTCTGCTTTCTGCACATGAGGGCGATCAGTTCTTGACCTTCGCCACAAAGCACCAATTGCGGATCGCCCGTAGTTCGAGCCCTTTCCGCGGCAAGGGCCACGGCCAACCACGGCCCTGCGCCCGAACAGTCGCCCACTGACGTCTCGAGTTCGATCCAGCGTGCCTCGTCCGGCAATGACGCGGCTTGTCGGACGCAACTGATACCGTCGCCGATCAGACCGTGCGTCCATACCGTGCGTAGACGATCGGATGACGACTGTCCCGACCGGGCAGCAAGCTCGAGCGTCATGGCAGGGGCTTCAGGCGAGCCCTGGGCCGGTCGATGTAAAAGGAGTCCGGTGGCCATGGACGGTGACGCAAGGCGTGGGCGTCCAACCAGAAGGGCGACGCCCGCCTCCGCAACGCCGTTAGACAAGACGGCACTGATTGCGTCACGAAGCTCAATCGCTATCAGAAGGTAGGCGCTTTGGGCGTCCCGGTTGTCGTGCCATGCATCCGTTCTGAAGACGGTGAGCGCTGGGTCGCTGGCACTGATATCCACTTGCAATGCAGGTACTCGTTCAGCGAGTAATTCCTGTATTTGAGTTTCGACGACCTCGGCCTTCAGCCTCGATCGATGACATAGTTCGACGTGGAGCCTCACTCCCTGCGGCAAGGCCCGGAGCTGGGGCAGCAGGTTGTCTATCAAGCGCTTGAGCAACCATGCACACACGGCATGATGGCGGGCATGTTCCGTGAGTTCGTTACCCGGATAAAAATGGACATCGGGAAGAGTGAGCCAGCGTGCGTTGACTTTTCTATCTGCCACCGCGCCGCTTTGTCGCAACATCGTCCCTTCGGCCCCCATCAGTATCTGTTTGAGCGAGTTTTCCGAATCATTCGTGGAGACGCACCAGGTATGGCCCAGGATCGCCAAAGGTCTGGCTGCCATTGCATGGCACGACTGCTCCGCGTCATCGCTAACGCGATTCGTCGCAATCGCTTGATTGCGGCAGGCATAGCCGTATCCGAGCCACGCGAACAGCAGGAATGCCCAGGCCAGAAATGGGTAACCCACGACGCAGAACCAGAACCACAACGTGTTCATAGGTCGGTCCGTCGGCCAGAGCGTGATCGTCAGCCCTGCTCCCACTCCCATCACGAGGACAAACAGGATTGTCCAGACGATCATCGAAACCCGGGGGGCAGCCGGTACATTCACGCGCGGCGGCACACGATTGAAATCGATAGGCATCGCTTACCGGACCCACGCTCCGCAGGACGAAGCAATCAGGACGGCTCCACAGCGTGTGTGATCACCGTCTCGCGACAGCGGTATCGTGCCGTCCTTCATCCTGAAGCTGCCTTCGACGATTTCGTTGTCGCCGTGGATCGGGCATGAGACTTTGTCGCCAATGCGAGCAGCCCGGCGCCCCTTCACTTTGATGCGATCCGAGCCGGTCAAGATCTTGCCGCCGTGGCTCGTTGCGTCACCTTCGTATACGAGATTTTTCATTTAAATAGAATGCAAGGTCATTAAAATTCGACACCCTTCCAAATCAACACAATCAACCACCTCCAAACACCACAACATCAAATCATCATAAAAATTTAACCTAGCGAAGATCAGACTATTCAACCCAAACACAAAATCATGCGACATCCTATCAATAGACTCACAACAAAGTTATACCAGCCCAACAGCTGGCAATTTTCTATATGAGAAACATACTCCGACGCACTAGCAATTTCCGACGAAGATTCGCCCCTCTCACCAGCGACCTCCTCGACAAGACACCAATTATTTTTCTTATTACCCCATTCACAAATGCGCCCAAATATCTACCCCTCGACCGAATCAACTACCATCAATTGCCACCTGACGCGAATTCTTAACTTTACACATTGCCACTGCACTACATTCATCAAACTTAGCCACGCTATACGTCAATATCCTCTTTAGCGTTGGCGAGTAGTAGTTGATCAGCAACCATGAACCACCCACATTATCTTCATATACAAACCTCCCCGGTATGGCGCCGCCCTCGAAATATCCGACGAGAACAGTTTGGTTGCCGCCGGCCACGGCATATGTTGAACAACCGACCAACACATACAAAGATCCGCTAACAAGAATTTTTATGAAAAATTACATATCCGATGAATATTTAAAATATCCAACCACCCTTCCGCACCAAGCAAATCACCAACACTCTAAATATTAAAATCAAAGCATAAACCAATAAATACAGATGAAAATAGCGCACCCATTTAACACAAAAACCACCTCGATATTTTTAAGCCTCCACAACAACAATCCACGACGAACAACCACTCCATCCTTGGCATCCCTCACACATCATCACCTAGCACAAAAATCAATGTCCGAGCAATTAATCCATTTAACCAGTCGACTCCCACCCTTCGTCATAAACTCTATTTTCCAAAACTGCAAATCAGACGAAACCTCTATTAATCTCACGTAGTCACCCTTAACCACGTAGATGCGACTTGCTTGCACACTTGACGGGCTATCGTACAAAAATGCCCTCCCGACCACGATCTTTCTCTCACCGGAATGACGCGCCGGAAGATCTTCCCTACGCAATTCGGCATGAATTGGACCGTAATAATCACCACCCCTCGGTTTCTCAATAACATTCCATAGCAACCGATTATTAATCATCGTTATTTCAGCCACCCCACCAGATGCCCCAAAAAATGAATAAAATCCTACAATTGCCTTATTTTTACCCCCCGAGATTCGACCGCTGATGTTGAGCTCATTGTCTGGACTACAATCGATCCTATTTCCATTCTGAGTGATAAAGCAATATCTGCCACGGACATTTCCCATCCTGTCCTCGTCAATTGTGACAGTGAACGTGGAGTACGGTTTACTTTGTCCAACGACCACCTCCGTGAATACCCATCGCCCCGAAAAATTCCGATCCGTTGCAAACGCAGAGATAGATACCAGTGCCGAAAGGGCAATTGAAAGCTGAAGAAGCAACCTTACCCTCATATCTAAATCTCCACACCAAGACAATCATTTACTCGATTCAGCCAACCTTTTAAATTCTCAAGCTGAGTCGAGTCATTGACAGTTAGATTCGTATAGTATTGACGACGAATTTCCGCAATATCCTGCAGCAAAGCATCTTGATCGGAAACATCATTTAGAGCCCCTACGGTTTCCCCTCCCATTCCGCCGTCTACAGTGACATTTCCGCCATATTTCCCGTTAATCAACTTTTGAATCTGCTTTGCCGCCCCGCCAGACGTAATCGTCCAGTCATACACCATCAACGCGACGCGCAAATCCTTAAATTTGCAGAAGCCCTTCGGCTTCCAGTACCTTTTTACATATATTGTCTCGGCCTGCTCATCTGTCAAATTTTTTAGATTTTCGAGAGTAGGCTCAATGCCCAAATCTTCCATAGCATAGGCTTGCCAAGTGTTCCACGCAATTCCGTGATTGGTCGCCCCGCCCTTGTCATTCTTTCTATTCGAATACCCACCCTCATGGCGAAGAATAATTGGTGATATTTTTTTAAATTTTTTAGCACAATCACACTCTTCAAAAAAATTTCCAGCGATCGCGATCGGATTGATGTGGTAAACATTCGTTTCAGGTAAACCCTGAATTTTGGCCTTCACCTCATCCCACCACGCGAGCTTCTCGATCCGCGTCTGTTCTTCCTCATGCTGCGGCTTCGGGCCCGTCCGCTTTTCCAACTCAACAATCAACTGCTTCCACTTTGACGGATTTGCCCACTCGCTCTCGTGCTTGACGATCAACCGCGACGCCGCTTGCATTAACCATGGATATCCTTCCCGTTCGGTCTTCGACAACGTACAAAGTTCGACAGCCGCGCGGCTACCATCGCCTTTCGTAAACAGTGCGTCGTACACCTTGAGCATCAGCGGGCTAAGCTTCGAACGCGAAGCGAGATCCGGCACATTTGCGCCGCTCGCGTAATCAACCCACGCTTGGGTCTCCGCAAAGATCGTATGTGCGGGATCATGCGCATCCGAAACACACTGAAAGTCGATCCACTTTTGTGCGAATTCCCGTGTGACCCGCCCCCCTCCTGGGTGGTTAAAGTCACACACCCAACCCTCGATCGGCTGCCCTAGTTCGTTCACGCCATCAACGTGCCACCAACTCACGGAGAAACCTGGATCGGGATTCGGACGAGGCTCCGGCACGCGTCGTTTCGAATCACGCGCTAACTCGGCGAGCGAATACACTTGCACGCGGTCGGTTTTTCTCGATTGCGGATCCGCGCCCTGTACAAATTTGTTGTCCGCCGCACGCTGATACAGCACCGTGCCCGGCTCAATTCGCAAAATGGTTGGATCGGAAGGGAGCCCTAGCGCTGTCCAGTCTTCCTTGCGCGGACCGTGTTGGTTGACCCATGTGCGCCCTTGCTCGACGAACGACTCGATGCTGTCGTCGCAAAAGACCTCGATGTGCGCAATTCGAGCACCCGAACTACGTTGATTCAACGAATCGTATCGCCCCAGATGCCCGATCAGGTCCCCCGCCTTGATTGGAATGCCAGGGGTGTCGCCAGGCTTGGCCTGTTCCGTTACCACCACAACCTGATCGAACAATGTGTCCTCGACCGTCTCCTCGGCGACAGGCCCACCGTTTTCCTGTCCGAGAAAAACCCACCCGCCGATCGCACTCGACGGCTCGACATATGCCCCCGCTTCCTGCGGATACAGCGACGACCCATAGAGATCCGTCAGCTGCCCCCACGGTTTCCCGTTCTTCATCTCAATCTTCCCGATGCCGACATTGGCTCCCTCGGGAAGGATGCCAATAGCTACTACACCGTTCGGAGTCTTGCGAACTCGCAGCCCCTGCTGCGTCGGATCGGGAGCCTGACCGCTTTTGCCCGACACTGACTTATCCTGCGCATACTGTGTCACCAGCCATTGCCGCGGCCAATACGACGGCTTCTCCCGTTTCGGGAAATTGGCGTAGTCCTCCCAGGACATCAGGTGCATGTACAAGCTGTAGAACGTCAGCTTCGTGTCCCTTGGGAACTCCATCGTATGCCGAACCAACGCGAAGCCCGTGCTGTACGGCGCCTCGTACGGCGATCCGTTATCGATCGCTGCAATCTTGCTGACTGGATAGGTCTTGTTGGCGCGATACGCGATCAGCACGCCGTCGGCGATACAGCGCAATCCTCCGTCGAGGTCCAGCGACTGCCCCGCGCCAGCCTCCGTGACATGAATTCCGCCGTGCCACATCCCGTTGCTGCTCGCGAGATATGTCCCGGACGGCTCATGCTCGGCCAGCATCCGATAGATGTCGTGCTCATCGGTGAATCGCGTCGAAGCATCGGACCTGCCGTTCCCTTTGCGCAAAAACGGAAATGCAAACGACACTTGCTTCAGAGCAGGCTTGGCGGGCGTCGGTGTGGGTGTGGGTGTGGGTTTGCGCGACGCCGGTTGCTTCGGCGTTTTCTTGGGTGCTGATTTGGTCGCCATAATCAGGCTTACTCCGAGAATCCGAAATTCAATGTGCTCTTTACGTCATTGAGCGGCGCTGCGGACCACGTCGGGAATTTGAAACTCCCGCCGTCGGCGTCGTTCACTGTCAGATTGCCTCTCAGCTCGATCTCGCCCGCAGGACTCCCAAGAACGATCTTTCCGCCTGACAGCTTGATATAGGCACCCGAGCCGTCACCGATCGTGACGCCTTTTCGCCCGGTTATCGTGATTTCACCGTCCGACGAACTCATCTGCATGTCCCGCATCGCCATCAGTTCCATGCCGTCGCCTTGCGCCTGAATCTGGACCTTGCCCTTTGCTGCGAAGAGTCGAATCCCGAGCTTCGCCGCAAGGAACGAAATCGCCTCACCGGCCGCCACCGTGATTCGCTTCATTACGCCGAGATCGAATCCGTCGCCCGCTGTGACGAACATCTGCCTGCGTGCAGCGACCTGAACGTGCTGCCCACTTGCGATGCCAACACCTTCGGGTGCACTCGCAACAATGACGGGCTTCTGGAGACGGCTTAGCTTCTTCTCGATGAGCTCACGTTGCTGGTTGGCCTCGGCTTGTAGTGCCTTTGCAACGCTCGCGGCATCATTGAGCGAACGCAGAATTTCTTCAGCCTGCGCGAACGTTGCATCCGCGTCTTGCATCGCAAGCTGCTCGCCGGCCCCACCTGGTTGTGCCTCGGCCGATACGAGCACGCCGTCTGCTGCCCGAATCGACGCGTGTCCATCGGTAGCGAGTTCGGCCCCCTTTCCGCGCGCCTTACGATCGGTGTCCACCATGAACCCCAGATTCAACTGGCTTGCCCGGAACGGCGTTATCAGGTGGACATGCTCGTTGCCCTCCTTATCCTCCATCCGCAACTCATTCTGCGCAGCCGTCCGAATAAGGTTCCGCGTATGGTTCAGGTTGTTGACCAGATCCGGATGCACGCTGTCATGCATCGCCCCGATGATCACCGGCCGGTTCGGATCGCCATCCGTATGGACGATCGCCACCTCCGCCCCATCGATCAACGGAAAGTGATGCCCGTAGTTGTCACCGCTATAGGGCTTCGCAAACCGCACCGGCCGGCTCGTCCCACCCGGGCTCCATTCATCGAGATCGAACGGCAGCTTGATCACGTACCAGCCCTGTTCGGTCAGATACGCATACTTGTAATTGCCCGGCGACGTAATCCGCGCCGGCAAAATCCCGTCGACCACCGGCCGCGAAACCGAAGCCAGCGACGTGCGCCATACCCGATCCGACGGAATCCCCTCGAACGCCACCCAGTACGCCTCGTTCCGCCCGCCGTGCGACTCGACCGACGTGACGAACACCCCGTGCTTCGCGTCGGCCGGCTTCGGCTCGACCCGCATCACCTCGCCGGCTTCGAGCCAGAACGGATTGCCCGTCCCCTTGAACGCAATCTGATCGGCCAGATACGCTTCATGTCTCAACCGAGCAACCCGCTTCCCCTCTTCGGGCGTCTCGTAATGCTCGCCCCAGCGGTAATCGACGGCATTCGTTGTCTTGTCGTCGCGCGCCGTGTTTTCCTCGACCAGCAGCGATACCCCGGCCTGCCGATGGTTGTAGTCATGCAGCCGCACGGCCTCCGGCACACGCTTCATCTCTCGCCCGAGCGTCTTGATCGCATCGGCGCCGACACTTTCGAGCCCCGAGTCACGCCGATACGGCACCGTGCGCTGCTTGCGCGCATACGCATCTAGATCGTCGCCGAACACGACCACCGCGCGATCCTTCTTCTGCTCCCAGCGAAACCAGATCCCCGCTTCTGCACAAATCCGCTGAATGAAGGCAAACGTCGTCTCGTGATATTGCGTCACGTATTCACGACGCTTGTACTGCCCGCGCAACTGGAACTGGAAATCGACACCCGCGCGATACCCGTAGTGCCGCAGCGTGTCGGTCACGATCTCCTCGACAGACTGCTTCTGAAACAGCCGGCTGGTCACGCCACGATCGAGATCCGCCAGCGTCGGTTCCAGCACGACCCGGTAGCGCGTTTCGTCCGCCGACGTCTCGAGCTCGTCGAACTGCGTGATGACGCCATGCACCGTATACGCCGCCGGCTTTGCACTGAACTGCGCAGCGTTCTCCCCGAACATCTTCCGCAGGTAATCCATGTCCGGATCGACCGGATCGGCAACGAACTTCGCCGGCCGACCCAGCACCTGGTCCATCGGAATTCCCGCCATCGGGCTTGTGAATTCGATCTCGTACCGATAAAGCTGGCTCACCCGATCAAGCCCGGTGAACTTCAGGATCGAGAATGGCGCCGGATGCGGCGACAGCTTCAATTCATAAGCCTGCGTAGGCAAAATCATCGACATCGACTCTCTCGGTTGCGCAACCACACGACACCGCCGGGGCAACCATCGTCACCCCGGCGGCTCACGATCAAACGTCAGATCAGTTCTTGGCCTTCGGCATCTGCGACACGAGCGACAGCCCGATATCCATCCCTTCGACCTGGAAGTGCGGGACGATGAACAGCTTGATCCGGAAGAAGCCCGGGTTGTCCTCGATATCCTCGACCGTGACCTTCGCCTCGCGCAGCGGATGCGACGCCTGCAACTCGTCGCCCGGATCCTTCATCTCGGTCACGAGCCCCTTGATCCAGTTGTTCAGCTCGAGTTCGAGCAGACGACGATCCTTGGTCGTGCCGATGTTCTCGCGCTGGATCAGCTTCAGGTAGTGCGCGATGCGCGACAGCAGGAAGATGTACGGCAGCCGTGCATTGATGCGGCTGTTCGCGGTCGCTTCCTTGGTCTCGTACAACGCAGGCTTCTGCGCCGAGTTCGCGGAGAAGAAGCACGCAAAGTCGTGGTTCTTGTAGAACGACAACGGAATGAAACCGAGATTCGCGAACTCGAACTCGCGCGTTTCCGGGATCAGCACCTCGGTCGGGATCTTCGGCTGGTAGCCGGTGCCGAGGTCGTACAGGTGGACCGGCAGATCCTCGACCTTGCCGCCCGCCTGCGGCCCGCGGATCTGCACGCCCCAGCCGTTGCTCACGAAGCTGCGCACCATGTTCGCCGCGAACGCGAACGACGCATTCATCCACAGGTACTTGTCGTGATCGGGGCCCTTGACGGCCTCCTCGTAATTGAACGCCCGCACCGGTGCCGTGTCCTTGCCGTACGGCAGACGGCCGAGCACGCGCGGCATCGTCAGGCCCACGTAACGGGCGTCGTCGGTATCGCGGAAGCTCTTCCACTTGATGTATTCGGCGCGATCGAAGTAGTTGCCGATGTCCTGGATCGCCGCGACTTCCTCCATCGACTGCTTGCCGAAGAACGCCGGACCGACCGAGCCGATGAACGGCATGTGCGCCGCGGCCGCCACCTTCGAAATGTTGCGCAGCAGTGCGACGTCCATCGGCGAATTCGCGAACTCGAAGTCGCTGATCATCGCGCTGATCGGCTGGCCCCCCGGCGTGTCGTATTCCTCGATGTACGTCAGGCGGTACAAGCCGCTCTGGATGAGTTCCGGCGTATCCTCGAAGTCGCGCTGCAGCGCATCCTTCGATACGTCCAGCACTTCGATGCGCGCGTTCTTGCGGAAATCGGTACGGCTCACGAGCATCTTCAGGCCGCGCCAGCGCGCTTCGAGCGCCTGGAATTCCGACGTATGCATCACGGCGTCGAGCTGGCGGCCGATCTGCCGGTCGATCTGGCCGATATGGAAGTCGAGCAGCGATTTGTCGAGGCGGTCCACCGGCTGGCTCGCCTTTGCGACGAGTTCGAGGAACGCGCCCATGCCGCGTGCGATCCGTTCGTCGGCCGATGCCTCGGACAGCATGTCGTTGTCGCGGAACGCCTCGAGCGGTCGCGCTTCACTGATCGGTTTCAGGTTGATCTTGCTGCACAGCGACGCATAGACGCTGTCGATATCCCCGTGCGGGGCGTCCAGCACGACGGTCTCGGTCGCGCCGCTCTGCTGGGTTTCAGTGGGTTTCATCTCGGGTCCTGTCTGCGATCGAATCGCTACGATGTTGCGGAATGCGCTGAACGCGCGTTTTGCCCAGCGGCGTTCACGCATGCCCTTCCGGCTGCGTCGCGGCGGTCGCGATCTGCGCGAGCTCGCCGCGCAGCTTCGCGGACAGGCGATCGTCCTTCAGCACCTTCTCGAACTCGCGGCGGAACATGCCGTTGTCGAGCAGATTCGATTTCAGGTCGCGCAGCAGATTGCGCATCGCGAGAAGCGCCTGGAGTTCGGGAATCTGGCGCGCCACCTGCTCGGGCTCGAAATCCTTGATCGACCGGAACGACAGGTTGACGGGCAGTTCCGAACCGTCGCCGGCCAGCGTGTTGTCCGCGGCGATCTTGAGATCCGGCGCGTAGTCGGCCAGCACCGCATCGAAGTTGTTCTTGTCGATGTTTACCTTCTTGCGCTCGGCCAGCGGCGCCTGTTCGCGCCCGGCGCTGAAGTCGCCCGCCACCAGCAGCTTCAGGGGCAGCTCGACCTTCTTCTGCGCCCCGCCCGTATGCAGATCGAGGGTGATCGACACCCGGCTCTTCGGGATCTCTCGCTGAAAGCTATCCAATTCGTTCTCCTTATCTCAGGAAGCTTGAAGACTCCGCGACACGCACCCACGACCACGGATGCTCCGTCGTCCGCATCGCCCATGCCGAACCCCGCAACGTGCATCGACGGACGACCGAGTCGGATATTCGCGGCCCGATATCCGACTCAGGCGGCAGAAAATATCACGGCCTTTATCAACGAGTAAACCCGAAACATAAAAAATCTGAAATTAACGACGCGGCAATTTTTCGAGCATAAGACTTGTCCTACTTTCACGCGATCTCTCGACGCACGCTACGGCGCCATGACGCCACCCGCAAACGATATCAAAATAATCCTTAAATTCATCCTATCTATATGATTTTTATGCGATAAATTTCACACAAAGGCTAGGCATAATCTTAATAAAAAAACTGCACCTCATGATTCGACACATGAAAACCAAACCCACCGAATCAATCTCACAATAAATACCCATTTATCTCAAATTAATCGACACGATTTTCAACAAATTCGAATAAACCGGGGTATACGAAATCGCAAAACGATGTATAGAATCGGCGCCTCATAATTCATGGATCATTACAACCACACCATGCGGATCGACAAACCGCTCTGGCATGAAGGGCTGATTCTTACGCAGCAGCATTTCCAGCAGCAGGAACGCTGGAACGGGTTCGCGCTGCAACAACTGGCTTCGGCGATTGCCGTTGAGCCGTGGGGGACGCTGAACGTCGACGTCGACGAAGAGGCTCTTGCCGCCGGTCGCCTGAAGCTCACCCGGCTGCAATTGCGCTTCCCCGACGGCACGCCGATCGACACGACCGTCGCCGATGCGTTGCCGCCCGCGCGCGACCTGACCAGCGAAATTCCTGTCGATGCCCAGACCATCGACGTGCTGGCCGCGCTCGCGCTGCCCGATGCGAACGGCAACAACTGCCGCTTCGACGAAACGGCGCTGGCCCGCCCGCGGCGCGCGTATCGCGAATTCGTCAAGGTGACAGACCTGAACGGCGCAAGCGAAACCGAAATCGCCGCCGAGCGCCACGCCGTCCGGTTGCTGTTCGGCTTCGAGTCGCACGCGGACGACACGGCATGCGCTATCGCACGACTGATACGGACGACAAGCGGACAGTTCCAGGTCGATCGCCGATATGTCCCGCCTTGCCTGACGTTATCCGGTCACGCGCTGCATATCGAGCGCGTCCAACGGATCGCCGATATCCTCGCCGCCAAAAGCTCGATCCTCGGTGCGCGCCGCAGCGAGCGCATCGAGCAGGTGGCCGAATACGGCGTCGCCGACGTCCAGCTTTTCTGGCTCCTGAACTGCATTCATCAGGCCTGGCCGCAACTGCGCTTCCTGGCGTCGCACCCGGGGCAGCCGACCGATCGCCTGTACCAGGTACTCACCCAGTTGGCCGGCTCGCTGACCACGTTCTCGACGCGCGTCTCGCTGACCGATATTCCCCCTTACGATCATGCGAGCTCCCATGACGTGTTCACGACGCTCGAATCGCTGATTCGCGATCTGCTCGACGCGATCATCCCGTCACGGGTCGTCTCGATCGGGCTCTCGCATACGACGCCGACCACCTGGGTCGGCCAGTTCCGCGACGAACGCATCGTCGAAGGGGCCGCGGACTGGTATCTGTCCGTCAACGCCGCACTGCCGGCATTCGAGCTCGTCGAACAGCTCCCGCGCCTGTGCAAGATCGGCGCACCGGACGACGTCGAACATATCGTCAATTCCGCCGTTGCGGGAATTCCGCTCAAGGCTGTGCAGCGGGTGCCCGGTGCCATTCCGGTCCGGCTGGACAACCACTATTTCGCGCTCGATGCGCGCGACACCGCGCATGCGAGGATGCTCGCCGCACGCGCCTGCCAGATCTATCTGCCGGCGTCGGTTCACGACGCGTCGATCGAACTCTATGCGGTGCTGCGCTGATGAACACCCTCGTCTCCACACGTCACGAAGCCGCACTGCTTGCGCGGGAGCCGTCGTCCGGTCACTCGCCTCGAGCGTCGATACGTGCGCTGCTGCGCGATACGGCGCTGCTCGTCTCTCATCTGTCGAACGGCGGTCAGGTCGACAACCAGGAGAACCTGCGTCGGCAATGCCTCCGGCTCGTCGCCCAGTTCTCGACAGCGCTCGATGCGCAAGGGATTGCCGCTGACGTACGGGACGATGCCGTCATCGCCCAGTGCGGGCTGATCGACGAAGCCGCCCTGCGGTATCTGCCGGCCGCCAGCAAGGGGGACTGGGAGTCCCGACCGTTGCAGGTCGACCGATTCGGCACGCACGACGCCGGCACGCGCATTTACGAACGGCTCGAGTTCCGGATGCGCGAACCCGCACCGAACGTCGACTTGCTCGAATGCTACGCGGCCGTTCTCGGCCTGGGATTCCGCGGACGCTACGCCGCCCGCTCGGGCGCATCGGCAGACGCGCACGACGGCGAAGCGAAACGTCAGGCACTGATCGCCGCACTGGTGGCGCAGATAGATCAGTTGCGGCCGGCCACGCGGCCGGGCTTCGTCACCGATCGCTCGAACACGCGTCTGATCGACCGTCTCAGAAGCCTGTCGCCATGGGCGATCGCGGGAACGGCCTGCGTGATCGCGATACTCGTCTGGTTCGCGTGGGATCGCATCCTCGATGCGGAACTGGCACAACTCGTTCAGAAAGTGAAACGGCCGTGACTTCGGACACCACGCACCCACCTGCCGCCACCCACACCGATTCCGATGCGGCACGCGCGGCCCTGTCGGGCCTGGGCTATCCGCTACGCTCGGTCGTGACGCTGTCCGCGGCGCTGACGCTGGCCGTCATCGGAGGGGTGATGCCCGTCGATCGCGGCGTCATGTGGGGATGGGTGGCATTCATCGTCGCACTCTCCGTGCTGATCCTCTGGCGGCATTCGCGCAGATTGACGCGGGCTCGCGAACGGAACGTACACGTGATCGCGCAGCTCGGCGCAGCGACCGCCGACCTGCCCGTCGCTCTGCGCACGAGAATGCCGCTCGCCCTCGTCATCGGTGACGGCCTGCCGGCCTTGTTCGATCGCGATACGGCACGCTCGCGCTTCGTCCATGTTGGCGACGGTGCAATCTGGTTACGCGCAGATCGGCCCCAGGATCTCCCCCGGCTCGCTGTCGCGGTCCGCCAGTGGCGCGACGGCCATGCGCCGGATTGCGTCGTGCTGTCGGTCGCGCCGGGCCTTCATGCGAACGACGATACGCTGTCGCAGTCGTTGCGCGTGATCCGTCAGGCCGTTGCGGATGCGTCTCGCATGCTCGGCACGTCGCTGCCGGGCTACGTCGCCCTCTATCAGCGACTCTCGAACGCAGATGCCGCGACGATGCCGGCGGCCGGTGAATCGGCGGCCCAGTGGTATGGCATGTCGACGGGATCGGCAATCGTCGATCTGCACCGCTTCGACGCCGCAATCGACGCAGCCGAGTCGGATGCGTTCCATGCCGACGGAAGCCAGGCGGTCGCGGCGCGTGCCGCCGGAATCGCGTCGATGATCGGATGGAGCCGCCGTATCGTGTTCGACCCGCTGACGGATCGACGCCAGCCCGCCTCGCCCTGGCCGCTGTTCGGCGCCGGCTGGATCGACCATGGCCCGGCAACGGGCCCCGGCAAACCGTGGGAACGTGAAGTACGCGGCCAGACGGGTATCGCTCCCTCTGCACTGCCTGCGTCGCCGCTGCCCTGGCCCTTGCCGCAGCCGCTGATCGACGCGACGCCACGCCGGTCGTGGCGATCGCCGCGCATCACCGCCGTCGCGCACGTCATTGCGATCGTTGCCTGTGCTGCGATCGCCGCCATCTGCTGCGCCGCGAAGAACAACGAGGCGCTGATGGCTCGCATCGGCGAGCACCTCGAACGCTACAACGGTATCCCTGCCACGCAGGACGCGGCAAAACGCGACGCGCTCCGGGTCCTTGCGTCGGATCGCGATCAGCTCGACCGGTACGCGCGTGTCGGCGTTCCGCTCCGGCTGTCGTTCGGCACTTATCACGGTGCACCGCTGCTGCCGGTCCTCAACGAAGCCATCGCCTCGTATGAACCGCCCCCACCGCCGCCCGCCGTCGTCACGCTGGACAGCATGTCGCTGTTCGACAGTGGCAAAGCGCAGCTCAAGACGGGCACCACGCGCGCGATGGTCGATGCGCTCGCACTGATCAATGCACATCCCGGCAAGCGCGTGCTCGTCGCCGGCTATGCAGACGATCAGGGCCGGCCCGATCGCAACCTGAAGCTGTCGATCGAGCGAGCGTCGGCCGTGCGCGACTGGCTCGTCGAGGCATCCGGCATCGCACCGACACAGTTCGCGATCCAGGGCTATGGCGATACGCGACCGGTCGCGGATAACGCCACACCGGAGGGGCGAGCAAAGAATCGTCGGGTCGAGATCACGCTCGTGCCCGATACACCGGTGCCTGCCGTCCCGACCGGTGCCGCGAAGTAATACGCGTTTGGGTTCCCGAGGCGGCCGCCTCGGGTTTGTCAACGCCGGAATCCGATTCCGGCGATTCGTAGTACGAAGAAGAAGGAGTGAACAAATGGCAATTCCGGCCTACATGTGGCTCAAGGACGACGGCGGTGCGGACATCAAGGGTTCGGTGACCGTCCAGGATCGCGAGGGCAGCGTCGAACTGGTTGCGTTCGATCACGGCGTGCACATTCCAACCGACGGCAATACGGGCAAGCTGACCGGCACGCGCGTGCACAAGCCGATCACGCTGACGAAGGAGACGGACGCATCGACGCCCTATCTGTACAAGGCTGTGACGAGCGGCCAGACGCTGAAGTCGGTCGAGATCAAGTGGTACCGGATCGACGACGCGGGCAAGGAGAAGGAATACTTCAACACGAAACTCGACAACGTGAAGATCGTCGCGGTGAAGCCAAAGATGCTCGACATCAAGAACCCCGACTACGAGAAGCACAACCATCTCGAAGACGTTGAACTGCGTTACGAGACGATCACGTGGTCCTACAAGGACGGCAACATCATCCACAAGGACACCTGGAACGAACGTTCCTGATGGACTGAACAGCTGGCGGATTCCGTCGCTCGCGCGACGGGAATTCCGCCGCTCCCGGCAACCGCCCTCCTCCCCTCCTGACCCGCTACCGACATGACGCCGCCGCTCCGGGACGCTTCCCATCTCATTCGCTGCCTCAATCCCCACTGCACGCGTGCGCTCGAAGCCGCCGCGAGTCTTTGCCAGACCCGGCTCGCCGACGAAATCGCGGTCGAACACTGGGTGTTGAAGCTGATCGAGGCGGACGATGGCGACATTCCCGCGCTGCTGCGCCACTACGATCTCGACATCGATGCCGTCTGGGAGGCAATGATCGAGGTGATCGACCGCATTCCACGCACGTTGCGCGGCATGCCGGCGCTGTCGCGACAGCTCGCCACCGTGATCGAGGATGCGTGGGTGCATGCGATGGCCGACGATCGCGCCGGCACCATTCGCTCCGGACATCTGCTGCAGGCCATCGTCGATGCGCCGCACGTGCTGCGAACGCAGCGTGCGTGGCCACTGCTGTCGGTCTCCAGCGTGCAGATCCAGCGCGTGCTGCCGCGGCTTGGACGACGGTCGTGCGAAAACGCCGGCGACGACCCCATACGAGCGCGCGAAACCGACTCGGCCGGCGATCTGCCCGCCGACGGCACGACGCCGTCGGCCACCTCCCCGCAACACACCCCAGCGCGCACGGTCGAACCTGACGCGCTCGCGCGCTTCGCACTCGACCTGACCGAAAAAGCGCGTCGTGGCGAGATCGATCCTGTCTTCGGCCGCGACCGGGAGATCAGGCAGATGATCGACGTGCTCGCACGGCGCCGCAAGAACAATCCGATCCTCGTCGGCGAGCCCGGCGTAGGCAAGACCGCGCTGGTCGAAGGGCTCGCATTGCGCGTAGTCGAAGGCAGCGTGCCGGAAACGATCCGGGATACGCGCATCCTGACGCTCGATCTCGGCTTGCTGCAAGCCGGTGCGGGCGTGAAAGGCGAATTCGAACAACGGCTGAAGAACGTCATCGACGAAGTGCGGGCTTCGGCCACGCCGATCCTGCTGTTCATCGACGAAGCGCACACGTTGATCGGCGCAGGCAACGCCGCCGGCGGCGCCGACGCGGCCAACCTGCTGAAGCCGGCGCTCGCGCGCGGCGAATTGCGCACGATCGCGGCCACCACGTGGGCCGAATACAAGGAATACTTCGAACGCGATGCCGCGCTCGAACGACGTTTCCAGGTGATCAAGGTCGACGAACCGGACGACGATACGGCCTGCGTGATGCTGCGCGGGCTTGCGAGCCGATACGCGAAGCATCACGACGTCCACATCCGAGACGAAGCGATCGTCGCGGCCGTGCGGCTGTCGCGCCGCTACATCCCGGCCCGGTTGCTCCCGGACAAGGCGGTCGACCTGATCGACACGGCGGCGGCACGCGTGCGGATGGCGCTCGACGTCCCGCCGACGGAACTGCAACAGGCTCGCGCAACGCTGGCGGCGCTCGAACTGGAGCGCGCCGCACTCGATGCGGACGCCGGCGCCGGGATTGCCGATATCGCCGGACGGCGCGCCGCCATCGACATCGATCACAACACCCTGCGCGACACTGCCGATGCGCTGCTCGGCCAGTACACACGGGAACGCAAGCTCGTCGGGATATTACGTACGCTGCGCAGCGCGTCCGAGCGGGCGCCCGATCCGGTCGCCGTCTCCAACACGATCGATGCGTTATCGACCGTTCAGGGTAAAGCACCGATGATTTCGCCCGACGTCGACGCACAATCCATCGCGCGTGTCGTCGCCGAATGGACGGGCGTGCCGGTCGGCAATCTCGTCGAGGACGAATTGCGCAGCCTGCTCGCGCTCGAGGCGACGCTCGCTGCCCGCGTCATTGCACAAGACGACGCGATCGCTGCACTGGCCGAGAGCCTGCGCACCGCCAAGGCGGGCCTGAAAAGCGAACACGCACCGCTCGGCGTGTTCCTGCTGGCCGGACCATCCGGCATCGGCAAGACTGAAACCGCACTGGCGCTCGCCGACCTGCTGTTCGGCGGAGAAGCCGCACTGACGACGATCAATCTGTCCGAGTACCAGGAAGCGCACACGGTGTCGCAACTCAAGGGCTCGCCGCCCGGCTACGTCGGCTATGGACGCGGCGGCGTGCTGACCGAAGCGGTACGTCAGCGCCCGTACAGCGTCGTCCTGCTGGACGAAGTCGAGAAGGCGCATCGCGACGTGCTCGACATCTTCTATCAAGTGTTCGACCGTGGCACGATGCGCGACGGCGAGGGGCGCGAGATCGATTTCCGCAACTGCGTGATCGTGATGACGTCCAATCTCGGCAGTGCAGAAATCGACGACGCGACAGCCGACGGCGCGTCGATTACGCAGGCAGGCCTGCGAGAAGCCATTCACTCACAACTGGTCGCGCACTTCCAGCCGGCGCTGCTCGCACGCTTCCAGACACTCGTCTACCGGCCGCTCGACGCCGCCGCGCTCGCGTCGATCGTGCGCATCAAACTGGGCAAGATTGCCCGGCGCCTCCATCGGCAACATGCCGTGACACTGACGTACGCCGACGACCTGATCGAATCGATCGCGCAACGCTGCGTGTCGCGGGAATCCGGCGCACGCAGCGTCGACGCGTTCCTCAATCAACGCGTGCTGCCGGTTGTCTCGCACGAACTGCTTGCCCGGATGGCCGAAGGTGTCACGCCGAGTGAAATCCTGCTGTCGGCAGCGCCCGACGGTACGATGACAATCGATTTCATCGACGTACCGCGGGCCGTCAACGAAGGCGCAGGCCAACGGAGCCATCGATGACCGCCGGCCCGTCCCTCTACGACATGCTGCTCGGCCAGATCGGCGGCGAACCGATCGGCGCTTACGACGACCGCACACTCGAATGCCTGAGCGTTCAGCAGAACGTGCGCCGCATTCTCAACACGCGGGCAGGCGCGCTGAAACACCTGCCCGACTATGGCCTACCCGACCTGACGAACATCTACAAGGCTCTGCCCGCGTCGGCGCATTTGCTCAAGCAGCAAATGGAAGCAACGCTGTTGAAGTATGAGCCGCGCATCCGCTCGATCGACGTCGGAATCGTCGATGACCGCGATCCTGGCATCCTCGTCAGCTTCGAGATGACCTGCCACCTGAAGAACGCGGGGCTCGTGCGTTTCGGCACTTACTTCGAGCCGCCCGGTCGTCTGCGCATCGAACGGTACGTCGCCCGCTCATGACCACGCGCGATCAGCCCTCGTGCGCCAGATGCACCGCATACCCCACCTTCCCCGGCACGATCCCGTCCTTCAGCGTCAACGCCGGAATCTCGTAATCGCCCGCGTTCTGCCGGCGGAACGGGATCGGCTGCGTGGTCCACAGTTCGTCCAGGCGCTTGCCGAGCGCCGCACGCGTTTCGTCGAAGCGCGCGTCGTTCATCTTCCCCGTCCGGTAGATCACGAACGGCGGCAGCACCGCGAAGCCCGGGTAATACAGCATCCCGTGCTGGATCGGGAACAGCACGTCGTCGATCGGTCCGTTGATGCCACGCGGGCTGTAATGCGACTCCCACCCGCCCGCCGTGACGATCACCATCGCGCGCTTGCCGGCAAGCGAACCTTCTCCATAACGATTACCCCAGTGCGTGTCGGAATGCTCGCCCACGCCGTAAGCGAAGCCGCACGCATACACGCGCTCGAACCAGCCCTTCATGATCGCCGGCATCGAGAACCACCACAGCGGGAACTGCAAGATCACCGCATCGGCCCACCGCAGCTTGTCCTGCTCGCGCACGATGTCTTCGCGCTGCGTGCCGGTTGCAAACGCGTGCTTCGAGTCGTTCGACGGATCGAAGCGCGCGTCCGGCTCACGCCCGGTCAAGTCGTCCGCGTCGAACGCCGCCTTCCAGTTCATCGCATACAGGTCGGTCACCTGCACCGTGTGGCCGGCCGCTTCGAGATGGGCGACGGAGAAGTCACGCAATGCGCCGTTCAGCGAACGCGGTTCGGGATGGGCATAGACGATCAGCACATTCATGTTCGGTACTCCGTTGATTGAATGACTGCAGGATGCCGCCGCCAACGGTATATTTGAAATGAATTCCTGATATTCCAGGTATAGCCATGAATAATTTCAGACGACTCGATCTCAATCTGCTCGTCACGCTGGACGTGCTGCTCGTCGAGCACAACGTCACGCGCGCGGCCGAGAAACTGAACATGTCGCAGCCGTCGGTGAGCGTGCAATTGCAGAAGCTGCGCGACGTGTTCGGCGATCCGCTGCTGCTGCCGGGGCCGCGTGGAATGCGGCCGACCGCGCGCGCGGAAGCGCTGCGCGAACCGTTGCGCGATGCGCTCGAAGCGGTCGAGCGCGCGGTCATTCCGGCCACGCCGTTCGATCCCGCGACTGCGACGAACACGTGGCGCGTGGCCGCGACCGACTACGGCGAATCGACGATCGTGCTGCCCGCGCTGAACACGCTGCGTTCGGCCGCGCCCGCCACACGCCTCGCCGTGGTCGAGCTGGTACCGCCGCGCATCGAGCAGGATACCGAACGAAACGGCATCGACCTCGTCTTTCATATGACCGAAGCGTCGCCGCCCGGGATGCGGCGCTTGCCGCTGTTCGCCGAGCGTTACGTGCTCATCGGCCGTGCCGGGCACCCGAAGCTGAAGCGGCGCCCGACGCTCGCGCAGTTCGGCACGCTCGAGCACGTGATCGTGTCGCCCGACGGCGGTGGCTTCTTCGGCGTGACGGACGAAGCGCTCGCGAAGGTGGGCGCCACGCGGCGCGTCGTGCTGTCGGTGCCGCATTTCCTGTTCGTGCTGTCGGCCGTGGCGAGTACCAATCTCGTCGCGATGGTGCCCGAGCGGCTGGTGCGCGACGTGCCCGCGCTGCGTGTCGTGGCCGCGCCCGTCGACGTGCCCGGCTATGAAATGTCGATGCTGTGGCACGAACGCGTGCATCGCGATCCGGCGCATCGGTGGTTGCGGGAGACGATCGCGGCAGCGGTGTAGATCGGTCGCGTGCCCGGGGCGGCCGCCTGCTTCGATCGCCATCGCACGAAATCCTTCATCCGGGGGTTGAAACCGCGCCAAACACTGTATATATTTACAGTGCTTTTGCACCATTTGACCCGAATTCCGTCATTCACAGACGAACGGACTTTTGTGAGGCGACCATGTTCCAGGCATCCGCATTCGATCCCGAGCAACCCGGCTTCAACCCCGTCCACTTCGAGCGCGCCGCGCAGCGGGCGGTCGTCGATCTGCAGCGTGTCGCAGGCGGCCCCGCGCAGCGGGCGCTCGGCCTGCGGCGCCGCACCCATCCCGCGGCCGTGCGCACGATGAGCTGGCAGGCACTGCTGAACGTCGAAGAGCTGGCATTCTCGAATGCCGGCTTCCTGAGCCGCAACGATCCGGCCGTCGTCGACGCGTTCATCCGGCTGCGCGACAGCCGCCTGCTCGCCGCGGATGTCGAGGAGCCGGTCGACTGGCGCCGCGACGATGACGACCTGCCGGCCATCTACCTCATCGTCAAGGCGATGCTGGAAGCGGAAGAGGAAGAACGGGCCGAAGCGGCCTGAGCCGTGTGATGGCCAGTCGCCGTCACGGTCTGTCGGGGTAGCGCCGCCACATTACGTGGCGACGCGGCCGGCGCTGCGGCTCATGTCAGTCCTGCGCGAGCGAATCGGGGCGGCAGACGGCGAGCCACGAATCGCCGCACAAGCGGATCACCGCCACGCGGCGTACCTTAAAGGGGCCGTCGCAGCGACCGCTCGTTACAGCCGCGCGGCGAGCCGCGAGCCCTGATCGATCGCGCGCTTCGCGTCGAGTTCGGCGGCCAGTTCCGCGCCGCCGATCAGGTGCACCGAGCGCCCAGCCGCCTGCAGCGGCTCGAGCAACGCGCGCTGCGGCTCCTGCCCCGTGCAGAGCACGATCGTGTCGGCTTCGATCAACTCGTGATCGGTGCGCTGCTCGCCGTATGACACGTGTAGCCCGCGCGCGTCGATCTGTTCATAGTTCACGCCGCCGATCATCTTCACCTGCTTCATCTTCAGCGTCGCGCGGTGAATCCAGCCGGTCGTCTTGCCGAGCCCCTTGCCGAGCGGCGCGGCCTTGCGCTGCAGCAGCGTCACTTCACGCGCCGGCGCCGTCACCTGCGCACGCGTCACGCCGCCGCGCGTCGCGGCCGGGTCGGTCACGCCCCACTCGGCCTTCCACTCTTCCAGGTCGAGCGCCGGCGATTCGCCCTCCTGCACCAGGTACTCGGCGACATCGAAGCCGATCCCGCCCGCCCCGACCACCGCGACACGCCGGCCGACCGGCTGCCGGCCCGCGAGCACGTCGATGTAGCTGAGCACGTTCGGCCCGTCCTGCCCCGGGATCTTCGGGTCGCGCGGCGCGACGCCGGTCGCGAGCACGATCTCGTCGTAGCCGCCCGCGATCAGGTCGCTCGCGTCGACGCGGCGGTTCAGGTGCAGGTTCACGCCGGTCAGCTCGACCTGGCGGCCGAAGTAGCTCAGCGCTTCGTGAAACTCTTCCTTGCCCGGAATCCGCTTCGCCATGTTGAACTGGCCGCCGATCTCGGCCGCGCCGTCGAACAAATCGACCTGATGGCCGCGCTGCGCAAGCACGGTCGAGCATGCGAGCCCGGCCGGCCCCGCGCCGACCACCGCGATGCGCTTTGGCTGCGCGGTGGGCGTGTATTTCAGTTCCGTCTCGTGGCACGCGCGCGGGTTCAGCAGGCACGACGCAATCTTGTTCCTGAACGCGTGATCGAGGCACGCCTGGTTGCAGCCGATGCACGTATTGATCTCGTCGGCACGGCCCTGCGCGGCCTTGACGACGAACTCCGCATCCGCGAGCAGCGGGCGCGCCATCGACACCATGTCCGCGCAGCCGTCCGCGAGGATCTGCTCGGCCACTTCGGGACGGTTGATGCGGTTGGTCGTCACGAGCGGAATGCCGACCTCGCCCTTCATCTTCTTCGTCACCCACGCGAACGCGCCGCGCGGCACCGACGTCGCGATCGTCGGCACCCGCGCCTCGTGCCAGCCGATCCCCGTGTTGATGATGGTCGCGCCCGCGCGCTCGACGGCCTTCGCGAGCTGCACGGTTTCGCTCCAGTCGCTGCCGTCCGGAATCAGGTCGAGCATCGACAGCCGGTAGATCAGGATGAAATCGCGGCCGACCGCTTCGCGCGTGCGCTCGATGATCTCGATCGGCAGCCGGATCCGGTTCTCGTACGAACCGCCCCACTGGTCGGTGCGCTTGTTCGTATGCATCGAGATGAACTGGTTGATCAGGTAGCCTTCGGAGCCCATGATCTCGACGCCGTCATACCCGGCTTCCCGCGCGAGCTTCGCGCAGCGGACGAACGCGCGGATTTGCCGCTCGACGCCGCGCGCGCTCAGTTCGTGCGGCGCGAACGGCGAGATCGGCGACTTGATCTTCGACGGCGCGACCGCGAACGGGTGATAGCCGTAGCGTCCCGTATGCAGGATCTGCAGCGCGATCTTGCCGTCCTCCGCGTGCACGGCCTCCGTGATCTCGCGATGCCGCCGCGCGGCGGCCGACGTCATCAGCGTGCCGCCGAACGGCTTGGTCCAGCCGGCCACGTTCGGCGCGAAGCCGCCCGTCACGATCAGTCCGACGCCGCCGCGGGCGCGTTCGGCGAAATATTCGGCGAGCCGCGGCAACGTCTTGCGGCTGTCCTCGAGGCCCGTGTGCATCGAGCCCATCAACACGCGGTTCTTCAGCGTCGTGAAGCCGAGATCGAGCGGGGCGAGCAGGTGGGGAAAGGTCGTGGTCATGATGAGCGTGCCGATTCGTGCCAGTAAGCGATGCGTGACATCGTAGGCGCGCGCCGCCTTGAACGTGAGGGGGCAAACAGCCATAATGCTTGTCATTTCCGGCCAAGACGACATGACCTCCCCTCTCGCCAAGGACCGCCTCGGGCTGCGCCGGCCGACGATTCCGGTCGCCTATACACGCCTGTTGCTGCAGGCGCTGGCCGCGCGCGGGGTCGATCTGGCCGCCGTGCGCGCCGGCACGGGCCTGCGTGATGCCGTATTGGCCGAACCGGACGCGCGCGTCGCGCCGTCGCAATGGGGGCGGCTCGTGCTCAATGCGATCGAGATCGGCGGCGATCCGGGCATCGGGCTCGCGTTCGGGCTGCTGCTGAAGCCGACCGTGCACGGTTTTCTCGGCTACGCGACGCTGACCGCGCGGGACATCCGGGAAGCGCTCGCCGTCACGCAGCGCTACTTCCGGATGCGCAATCGCCAATATCGCCTGACCTATGCAGAAGACGAACGCGGCGCGACGCTCGAACTGCACGGCGTACAGGCCAGCCCCGTGCTGCAGCATCACGTGATGTTCGAATTCGTGCTGACCGGGCTTGCGCAGAACATTTCGCAATGGGTCGGACGCGAGTCGCCGCCGATCAAGCTGCAATTCGCGTGGCCGGAGCCGCCTTATTTCGCGCGCTATCGCGATCAATTGCCACCCGTCGAATTCGGCTGCGCCGCCAACGCGCTGTGGATCGCGCGCGACGTGCTCGACTGGCCGCTGCCGCTCGCCGACGAAGTCGCGCACCGGCAGGCGCTCGTGCAGGTGGAGCGCGAGTATGCGCAGGTGCGCCAGGAGGAAGGCGATCTGGTCGAACGGGTGCGCGCGGAGCTGGCACGCGGGGCCGGCGATTACCCGGGGCCGGAGACGCTCGCCGACGCGCTGCTCGTGTCGACCCGCACACTGCGACGCCGGCTCGAGGAAGCCGGCTCGAGCTATCGGCAATTGCTCGACGAAGCGCGGTTTCGCGACGCGAAGCAGTTGCTTGCCGCGTCGGATCTCGACCTGAAGACGATCGCCGAGCGGCTGCAATTCACCGACCCGGCCAATTTCACGCGCGCGTTCCGGCGCTGGGCCGGGCAGACGCCGAGTGCATATCGTGAAGCGGCTGCCGGGTTGACCGGACAGAAGCCGGACAGCGCACGCTAATCCGATTCGATCGTCGCATCCAGGCTCGTCGACGCACGCGCCGTCAGGACTTCGACGAACATTCCGACGAGCGGCTCGACGACGGGCTGCGTGGCCGGGCCCTCACCGATCACGGCAACTTCGGACGCGGGCAGCGCCGGCCATTGCGCGGACGTCGGCAGGATCTTCATGCCGGGCTGCAGGAACGACTTGCCCAGCGCGGTGACCCCCAACCCACCCGCCACCGCGGCCTGCACGCCGGTGAGATTGCTGGCCGTGCAGCCCACCGACCATTCGCGGCGTGCCGCATCCAGGCTTTCGGTCATCACTTCGCGATAGGCGCAAGGCGGCGGCATCATGACGAGGCGCGCAGGGCGGCCCGGGTCGTTCCGGTAGTTTTTCGCGGCCAGCCACACCAGCGGCTCGCGCCAGATCACGCGGCCGCGCAGTGGCGCGCCTTCCTGCTTCTGCCGGGCGAAGACCACGTCGAGCAGGCCGGCCCGATGCGCGTCGGCGAGTTCCGGGCTCGATCCGGTGACGAGTTCCAGCTGAACGGCCGGGAAGCGCTCGCCGAAGCGCGCGAGGATGAGCGGCAATTGCGCGTGCACGAGATTTTCGGAGACGCCGAGCCGCAACCGCTCGACTCGCTGCGGCTCCCGCCATTCGCGCATGAACGCGTCATACTGCGCCAGCAACCGCCGCCCGCCGGCGAGCACGCGCTCACCTTCCTGCGTCAGCCTCAGCGAGCGGCTCGTGCGCTCGAACACGCGCACGCCCAGCGCCTCCTCGAGCCGCAACACTTTCTGGCTGACGGCCGATTGCGAACGGCCGACGACGTCGGCAGCCGCCGTGAAGCTGCCCGTCTCGGCCACGGCGACGAACGCGTGCAGCAAATCCAGATCCAGATCCAGATCCAGATCCAGATCCAGATCCAGATCCAGCATCGTGCCCCATCCATTCGATAATCTTCTAGATCCAAGAAAGATTATTCGTTTGTCTTCTTGTTCGCAAGTTCACACAATGACTGCGTGTCACCCGGACTCGATCGCGAGCCGCGGCAGGCAACGGATCAACGTCGTCGTATCAACGGAGCAGGAAGATGAGCAAACGCAATTCGGTCGAGATCGTCGAGCACTTCTGGCGGGAAGTCTGGCAGGCGCGCAACCCCGACGCGGTGGACGCACTCGTCGCCGAGGATTTCGCGATCACGTCGGGCGGCGTGGTCATCCGCTCGCGCGCGGCATTCAAGACGTGGGTCGCGGCGTTCCTCGCGAGCATCGACGACTTCCGGTTCGACGTCGTCGAAACGTTCCAGAACGAAGCGGGCGACCGTGTCGCGAGCCGCTGGCGCGTGACGGGGAAGAACAACGGGTTCATGGGATCGGCGCCGTGCGGGTCGCCCATCGACATGACGGGCACGGCCGTCTGGCACGTGCGCGACGACGGGCTGCTTCAGCACAACTGGGTCGAACGCAATGCGCTCGAGGTGCACCGGAGCCTGAAGGGGGCGCAGTTGTAACGCCCGGGCGAGGCGAGCAAGCGCGCTCGCCGTGCCGTACGCGGATCGATCAGGCCGAACGCGCCGCGCCGCCCAGATCGATCCGCGCGCCGCCGTCACCCTCTTCCGCTTCGATCCGCACCTCCCCCGTCGCGGCGACGATCGCGTCGTACACGTCGTCGGTCACGCACACCACCGGCACCGCGATCGCATACAGCTCGGCCGCCACGATCGCGCCGATCGAGACGATCAGGTCGCGCTCCTTCAGCACGATCGCGACCGGCCCCGTGCCGTTGCGCACGGCTTCCGCGAGCACGCTGCTGCTCGAACTCGAGCCCTTCGCGTGCGGCATCACCATCACCTTGCCGGCGAGGCTCGCACCGGCCTGCGGATGCCCGCGATCGACGATCTTTCCCGCGCCCGAGTCGTAGCCGCCCCAGAAGCTGAGCGGCTTGTCGAGCACGAACGGGCGCGCGCATGCGCTGCCCGGCACGAGCGTGTCGCCCGTCATCATCCTCCCCGTCGCGTCAGTCATCGAATCGCACCTTTCCTTCGTACGCCGAACGCACGCATTCGCGCATGCTGCCGTACGCGACCGTCACGCCGATGTTCGCGGGCGCATACGACGCCCATTTCCCCGAATTGGTCATCACGAGCCCCGACAGTTGCTTCATCACCGGCGTGATGTAGGTGCAGGTATCGACGACGATCTGGATGCCGCGTGCAGCGAATTTCTCCGCGAGGCCGGCCTCGTCCAGTTCCCACAGGATGAACCGGCTCGTGTTCACGTAGAAATCGCAGGCCGGCTTGCCGTCGAACGCGTCGAGCAACGTATCGAGCGTGCGGAATTCGGCCAGCGAGAAATGCGGCGTGCCGAGCGCCACCGCGACAAGCGCATCGCCGGCCGCGCCGTGGTTCAGCGTGCGGCGAATCTCGTCGAGATCGGCCATCGCGACATCGACCGTGCGTTGCGCCGCTTGTCCGTGCAACGCGGCATCGAGCGTGGACGCTTCCGGCGTCACGCCGACCGCATGG
This sequence comes from Burkholderia sp. HI2500, assembly GCF_002223055.1. NCBI lineage: Bacteria > Pseudomonadati > Pseudomonadota > Betaproteobacteria > Burkholderiales > Burkholderiaceae > Burkholderia > Burkholderia sp. HI2500. Next base: position 1,981,200 of record NZ_NKFL01000006.1, read on the forward strand.
AACAGTGCGACAGCACCGCTCGACGCGGCGGCCGCGCCAAGTGCCTTGAGTTCGTCTTCCGTGGTGTCCGCCGGCAGCCCGACGATCGCCGGCACGACCGCGCCCGCGATCCGGCCGATCAGCAGCCCGAGTGCGGCGAAATAGATGTCGCGCGAGGCCAGGCGACTGAAATCCGGTGCGTTGAACACGATCCGCGCGGCGCGATTCGCTTCGACATGCAGCCCCGCATACGGCGCACGCCCGGTGATCGCCGCGGCCAGGTCGAGAAAATCGCCGTACCGGCTCGTCCGCGCGCCGAGCACCGAGTTCGCGAACACGATCGCATTCGATTCGGCCCACGCGATCTGCTCGCCTTTCGCGGGACGGTTCTTCAGTTGATAGGGCGCGCACGTGAAGCTCGATTCGCAGCCGAGCTGCAGATGCGCATCCATCAGGCGCTGCGCGTCGCGCTGAATCGTGCGATCGCCGTGGTACAGCTCGGGATGGATCAGGTCGAGCGACCCGACGTTCAGCGTGGTCGGCACCGCGACCTTCGCGCCCGTGTCGACGAAATACTCGACGAAATCGAGGCTGGTCTGGCCGTGGTACAGGCAGCCGTCGATATGGGCAGACGTAATGTCGATCAGGTGCGGCGCGGACATCACGTGCGCCGTGCGCGCGACGATCCGCATCGCACGCGCGACGCCCTCGCCGAAATCCCCGCGCAGCATGGCGCTGTCGCGGTCACTCAACTGCAGCATCGATCGCTCCTCTGACGCGTGCCGACGGCGCCGGCTCGTGAAATCCGTCAGGGGGACTCTACAACTGGAAATAAAAACTGTCCAGATCGCCATCGATCCGGACAGTTTAAAAAACCAATTTCCGCCACTGAGCGCCCCCCGAAGCGACCAATGGCTAGAATTCCGCTCCAGTTTGCCGCCAGCCCGCCGCCTAGCGTTCCGCGGTCACACTGAACAGCTCGTCGCGCAGCGCCTTCGCGCGGTCGCGGCCGAACTGCGTCTCGAATTCGTCCTGTGCAGCCTGCCATGCGACTTTCGCTTCAGCGAACGTGCGCTCGCCCAGCTTGGTGAGGCTCAGCGCATGCGCGCGCGTGTCGTGCTCGGACGCGGCCGTCGCGACGAACCCGTCGCGCTGCAGCGGCTTCAGCGCGCGCAGCAACGTCGTGCGATCCATCACGAGCGTATCGGCGAGTTCGCTCATCAGCAGGCCGGGCTGGCGCGTCAGGTTCGCCATGATCGAGAACTGGGCGGGCGTGACGCCGACCGGGGCCAGATGGCGCTCGTACAGTTGCGTGACGAAGCGCGCCGCCTGACGCAGCGCGAGACAGTTGCACGCCTGGGCAATCGAGGTGTCGTTCATGTTTCGCAATTTATATGTGCATATGCATAAAGTCAATGTACACTCCGCCGTAACAAGGCCGGCGGCCGGCCCTCGCGTCAAGGAGACGGACATGGACTACATCGACAAGCTGCGGATTTTCCGGTCGGTGGTGGAGATGCGCAGCTTCACGCGCGCCGCCGACATGCACGGCCTCGCACGGCCGGTCGTGTCGCGCGCGGTCGCGGATCTCGAGGCACGCTTCGGCAGCCGGCTGCTGCACCGGACCACGCGCCAGGTGTCGCTGACCGAAACGGCCGAGCGCATCTACGAGCGCTGCGCGGCCGTGCTCGACGAACTCGACTCGCTCGAAGCGGAAGCGCAGTCGCCGACGCGCGAGCCCGAAGGCCTGCTGCGGCTCGTCGCGCACACGACGGCCACGCTGAACCGGCTGGTGCCGCTGATCGCCGGCTTCAAGGCCGCGCACCCGAAGGTGCGCCTCGACGTGACGCTGACCGAGCGCCCCATCGATCTCGTCGGTGAAGGCTACGACATCGGTATCGTCGTACCGTACATGCTGACGAACGAATCGACCGTCGTGCGGCTGATCGAGCGGATTCCGCTCGTGATCGTCGCGACACCCGCGTACCTGCGCGCCCATTCGCGCCCGGTCGCGCCGGCCGATCTCGCCGACCACCCGTTCGTGCCGATGTCGCCGTCGCTGCGCCGGCCCGCGCTGTCGTTCCGCGTCGACGGCAACACGCTGACCGTGCCGTTCCGCTTCGACATCTCGTCGAACAGCCCCGTCTTCAACCGTGAAATGGTGATGCACGACTTCGGCATCGGCGTCGTGCCGAAGACGCTCGTCGAGGCCCAGCTTGCGTCGGGCGCGCTCGTGCAGTTGCTGGCCGACGCCGATCTCGTCGATGCGTCCGTCGAGATCAAGCTCGCCTACGCGAACCGCGCGCTGCTGCCCGCGAAGGTCAAGACGTTCATCGACTACACGGCCGCCTATTGCGACCGCGAAGGCTGGATCGTTCCGGCGGCAGCCTGACGCCGATTGGTACAGCCGCGACAACAATCTGATCGTGCCCCGCCGCTCGCTTCGCGCCGCATTGCCTCCTAACATGTGTACATGCACAAGATGACGCTCACCGATGACGATTGCTTTGCGGTCCGGCAAGCCGCCCGCCGGATCTCACAGTTCTACGAGCGTTATCTGTCGCGGGCGGGCGTGACGCCGTCGCAGTACAGCATTCTCGCGCTGCTGCGCGACCGGCCCGGCTTGACGATGGCGACGCTGTCGACCGTGCTGGTGATCGAACGCACCGCGCTGCTGCGCGCGCTCAAGCCGCTTATCGGTGCGGCGCTCGTGGCCGGCCGGATCGAGCCGCGATGCCGCCGCCAGACGTTCGCGCTGACCGCGCACGGCGAAACGAAGATCGCCGACGCGCACGTGCACTGGCTCGCCGCGCAGGAAGCGTTCGAGCAGCGGTTCGGGTCGGCGCAGGCGGCCCGCCTGAGAGACGAATTGTTCCGGATCACGCACAACCTGCCGGAACGCTAGCCCCTTCCCCGATCGACGACATGTCGTCGATCGACTTGATAAGTGCATATACATAGGTGAATCGATGGAAACGACCCAAGCCGCTGCCTCATCCCGTGAAGCAGCCACACTCGACCAGCCCGCGAAGCAACAGCGTCGCGTGCCGTGGATGCGCATCGCGGTGGGTGCCGTCGTCATCGTCGTCGTCGCCGCCGCGCTCGACTGGCTGTTCGTGCTGCGCTTTCAGGAAAGCACCGACGATGCGTATGTCGGCGGCGACGTGACCGTGCTCGCGCCGAAGGTCAACGGCTTCGTCGACAAGATCCTCGTGACCGACAACCAGCGCGTGAAAGCCGGCGACGTGCTCGTGCAGCTCGATGCGCGCGACTACGACGCGAAGCTCGCGCAGGCCAGCGCCGAAGTCGACAGCGCCCGCTCCGCCGTGACCGAACTCGAGGCGAAGCAGCAACTGCAATTCGCGGTGATCGGCCAGCAGGCGGCCGAGAAGAATGCGTCATCGGCCGAGCTGACGCGCGCCGCGTCGGATCGCGTGCGCTACCGTGAGCTCGTGAAATCCGACGCCGTGTCGAACCAGATCGTCGAACGCGCCGACGCCGACTATTCGAAGGCCGGCGCCGCCGTCGACCGCAGCGACGCTGCGCTGCTCGCGTCGAAGCGGCAGCTCGACGTGCTCGGCGCGCAGCTCGCCGACGCGCGGGCCCGCGTGAACACCGCGCTTGCCGCGCAGCGCGTCGCCGCGCTCAACGTCGAATACACGACGATCCGCTCGCCGGTCGACGGCTACGTCGGCAACCGCACGGGCCGCGTCGGGATGCTCGCGAACGTCGGCGTGCCGCTGCTGACGGTCGTGCCGGCATCCGGGCTGTGGATCGACGCGAACTTCAAGGAAGACCAGCTGCGCAAGATGCACGCGGGCGATCGCGTCGACGTGTCGCTCGATGCGTCGAACACGAAACTGCACGGCCGCGTCGACAGCCTCGCGCCCGCCACCGGCGCGACCTTCAGCGTGCTGCCGCCCGAGAACGCGACCGGCAACTTCACGAAGATCGTCCAGCGCGTGCCCGTGCGCGTGCATCTCGATCCGCAGCCGGGCCTCGACCATGTGCTGCGCCCCGGCCTGTCCGCGGTCGTGACCGTGCATACCGACCACGCGAACTGAGCGGGAGACGACGATGACCACCGCGTTTTCCGGCGACCCCGCGTCGCAACCAACCAGGCAGCGCGTGTTCGCCTTCGCGCTGATGTGCGTCGGCTTCTTCATGGCGACGCTCGACATCCAGATCGTCGCGTCGTCGCTGCGCGACATCGGCGGCGGACTTTCCGCCAGCCAGGACGAACTGTCGTGGGTGCAAACCGCCTACCTGATCGCCGAGATCATCGTGATCCCGATGTCGGGCTGGCTGTCGAAGGTGATGTCGACGCGCTGGCTGTTCGCCACATCGGCGGTCGGCTTCACGATCACCAGCATGCTGTGCGGCGTCGCGTGGGACATCAACTCGATGATCCTGTTCCGCGGGCTGCAGGGTGCGCTCGGCGCCGCGATGATCCCGACCGTGTTCACCACCGCGTTCGTGCTGTTCCCCGGCAAGCAGCGGCTGATCGCATCGACGACCATCGGCGCGCTCGCGTCGCTCGCGCCGGCGATCGGCCCCGTGATCGGCGGCTGGATCACCGACCAATGGTCGTGGCACTGGCTGTTCTACCTGAACCTCGTGCCGGGCATCGCGGTGGCCGCACTCGTGCCGCGCTACGTGCACATCGACGAACCCGACCTCAGCCTCATCAAGCGCGGCGACTATCTCGGCATCGTGCTGATGTCGGGCTTCCTCGGCTGCCTCGAATACGTGCTGGAGGAAGGCCCGCGCAAGAACTGGTTCGGCGACGATGCGATCGTGATCTGCGCATGGATCTCCGGCATCTGCGGTTTCCTGTTCATCGTGCATGCGCTGACCGCGAAGGACCCGATCGTCGACCTGCGCGCGCTCGTCGTGCGCAACTTCGGGATCGGCAGCCTGCTGTCGTTCGTCACCGGCATCGGGATCTTCGTGACCGTGTTCCTCACGCCGCTGTTTCTGGCGCAGGTGCGCGCGTTCAGCTCGCTGCAGATCGGCATGGCGCTGCTGTCGGTCGGCGCGTTCCAGCTGATTGCGCTTTGTGCGTATGCGTTCGCCGCGCGCTACTTCAGCCTGCGCGCGCTGCTCGTGTTCGGGCTGATCTGTTTCGGGCTCGGCTGCTACCTGTACACGCCGATCACGCACGACTGGGGCTGGCGCGAACTGCTGCTGCCGCAGGCGCTGCGCGGCATCGGCCAGCAGTTCAGCGTGCCGCCGATCGTGACGATGGCGCTCGGCTCGCTGCCTCAGTCGCGCCTCAAATCGGCGAGCGGCCTGTTCAACCTGATGCGCAATCTCGGCGGGGCGATCGGCATCGCGGTGAGCGCGACGATGCTCAACGACCGTCTGAATTTTCATTACCTGCGCCTGAACGAGCACGTGAGCGCCGGCCAGCCGCAGATCGCGTCGCTGCTCGATCGGCAGGCCGCGTACTGGACGTCGGTGGCCGGCAACACGCTGGACACCGCGCAAGCCGGGCTCGCGAACCTGCATCACCTGATCTATCGCGAGGCGCTGACGCTCACCTATGCGGATGCGTACTACGCGCTGTCGCTGTGCTTCGTCGTCGCGCTGCTCGCGGTCGTCTTCTCCAAACCCATTTCCCTGAACGCGCCGCCGCCGGACGCGCACTGAGGTTGAGGTCATCACCATCATGAAAAAACTTCTCGTCGCCCTCGCCGTCAGCGCACTCGCCGCAGGTTGTGCGGTGCAGCCCGCGCAGCATCCGGCGCTTCAGGATTCGGTTCGAACACTCGCGCCGGAAGCATGGGACACCGATGTGCCGCGCGCGGACATCGACGCCGCCGCGTGGTGGGCGCAATTCCACGATCCCGCGCTCGACCGGCTGATCGCCACCGTGCTCGACGGCAACCTCGATCTGCAGGCAGCAGCCGAACGCGTGAAGCAGGCGCAGGCGCTGACCGTGCAGAAGCGCGCGGTGCTGCTGCCCGAACTCGACGCGACCGCGCATGCGGCCGACGCACGGCAGAACACGCCGCCGCCGCTCGGGTATGTGCGGCAGGCTGGCGCAGGGCTCGCGTTGAGCTGGTCGCCCGATGTGTTCGGCGGTGAACGGCTCGACCTGCTTGCCGCGCAAGCGGAACTCGTCGGGCAGAAGCATGCGGAAGATGCGATGCGGCTCGCACTCGCGGCCGATGCGGCTTCCGCGTATGTCGATCTGCGCTGGGCGCAGCAGGAACTGAAGATCCTGCAGGACAACGCGAAGATCCGCCAGCATGCGCTCGAACTCACGCGCAAGCGGCAGGCGTTCGGGCTGTCGACCGAGCTCGACGTCACGCGTGCGCAGAACCAGCTCGATGCGCTCGAAGCGCGGATTCCGCCGACGCAGGCGCAGATTACGCATCAGCTCAATCTGATTGCGGTGTATTCGGGGCGCACGCCGGAGTCGGTCGATCGGCTCTTGCTGGTACAGGCCGGGGAGATTCCTGCGCCGCCGGTTGGCGCACCGGGGACGCTGCCTTCGCAGGCGTTGCTGCGGCGGCCGGATGTGCTGACGGCGTATGCGCAGGTCGAGCGGCGGGCGGCGCAAGTCGGCGTGGCGAAGGCGGAGCGGTATCCGAAGTTTTCGTTGAACCTGACGGACGGGATTCTGGCGGCTTCTTATCTCGGGTTGCCGACGTTGACCGATAACCTGTTCAGTGCGGCGTTGAGTGCGACGAGCCCGATCTTCAATGCGGGGCGGATTACGGCCGATATCTCGCAGAGCGAAAGCCGGATGCGCGAGTCGGAACTCGGGTTGCGGCAGACGATGCTGCAGGCGTTGCGGGAGGTCGAGGATGCGCGGGCGAATCTCGTCAGCTCCGATGAGGCGACGCGCAGGCTGGGTAGTGCGCTGGCTGCTTCGGACAAGGCGCTTGGGTTGGCGAATCAGCTTTATAAGGGCGGTGCGACGGATTTTCTGGATGTGCTGTCCGCGCAGGAGGTGTATCTGCGGGATTCGGATTCGCTGAATCAGGTCAAGCGCGAGCACGCGCTGGCGGCGGTGGCGCTGTATCGGTCGCTTGGGGGTGGGTGGAGCAGGAATGACGCGGCGGGTGGGCCGGAGGTGGCGGCGGTGGCGAAGAACTGAGCGCAATCACGATACGGCGCCGGCTTTCACGCTTGCCGGCGCCCCGCTCGTCAGCCGCACGATCCCAGGCATTTGACGGATGACAACGCGATCAGTTAGACCGCCGCCCACGCGATGCCCAGCCCTGCGATGACGGTGACGATCCGCGTGACGGGCTTGTGCCAGAACCGGATCGCAACGAACACGCCGGCAGCCAGCAGGAGCCCGATGAGGATCGGGCCAAGCACATTCATTGCAAATTACAGCGGCGGCCGCTTCAGCTTCACCCAGCGCTGCACCGACGGCGGCTCCCACTGCGCACGCGCATAGTCGGCGAGACGCTGCGGCACCGGATCGTCGTTCAACACCAGACGGTTCAGCATGCTGTGATCATGCGGCGTCGGGCCAGCGGTAGCCAATCACCTCGTTCAACGGGTACGCGAGTTCGCGTACTTCTTCCAGCTGATTGCCGCCGAAGAGATATACCTGTTCGTCGTCGTGGCGCAGGTAGAAACCGACGTGCCCTTTCCAGCTTGCGGGATCGTCACGCGTCAGGATCGCGATGCAACCGTAGACAGGCCGTTCCAGCGGCCTCCCCCATTCGAGCCACGAACGCGCAAGCGCGGAGCCCGTGCCACGAATGCCGGCGTGCGTCATGCACCAGTTCACGAAGGACGAGCACCAGGAAATCTTGTCGTCGTAACCGACCAGGTTCGTCTGGTTGTTGTACTCGACGATGCGCGGGTTGATGCTGCCCGGCGGGTGGCGGCGGATGCCGAGTTCCGCCATCGCGACGGGCATCCACGGCGGATGGGCGGCGTCCGGTTTGCTCTCAGGGTTGAATAGGGTCACGTCGTTCTCGGGCGAGTGTGTTGTGCGGTCAATCTTCGCATGAATACGGCGACTGGCGGCACCCTGCTTCCTTGTGATTTCCTTTCGATCCGCTCGTATCATATCGGCAGCCTCCTCGACCTCCCAAGCTGCCATGCGCATCACGCCCCTGCCGCCCCTTCAGTGCCTCATCGCGTTCGAAGCCGCCGTGCGGCACGCGAGCTTCACGCGCGCGGCCGCCGAGCTGCACCTGACCCAAAGCGCGATCAGCCGGCAGATCCAGCAGCTCGAGGAATTCCTCGGCCGCTCGCTGTTCGTGCGCGAGCATCGTTCGCTGCGGCTGACGATCGCCGGCGAGCAATACGCGGCCCAGGTCCACCATCTGCTCACGCAATGCGCGGAAGCCACGCATGACGTGATGAAACCGTACGGCGATCTCGAAATGACGATCGCCTGCTCGTCGGGCGTCGCGCTGCTGTGGCTCACGCCGCGCCTGCCGGATTTCCGCGCCGCCTATCCGAACATCAAGCTGCGCTTGATCGTACGGGATGGCCTCGCGTCGATGTCGCCGGCCGAGTTCGACGTGGGCGTGTACTACGTGCGTCAGCAGGCGCCCGCCGAATACACCGCGCGCCGCCTGTTCGACGAGGAAGTGTTTCCCGTCTGCGCGCCAGGTTACCTGGCCGGCCGCACGCTCGCCGCGGCCGACCTCGCGAACGAGACGCTGCTGCGCCTCGAGGACGGGCAGCGTCAGTGGATGTCGTGGTCCGAATGGTTCGACCAGAACGACATCGATCGGCAGAAGGCACGGCCCCAGGACATCACCATCAACTCGTATCCGCAGATCGTGCAGATGACGATTCTCGGCCAGGGCGTGTCGCTCGGCTGGCGCTACATGATCGACGCCTGCATCGAGGCCGGGCTGCTCGTGCGCGTGACCGACGCATCCGCGAGCCACGGTGGCGGCTACTACGTGATCTCGCCCAACGACCGCGCGCAGAACCACGCCGCGCGCCTGTTCACACGCTGGCTGTTCGAACAGGCGGAGCGGCAGACGGCGCCCTGACCGATTCATCACGCAACGCATGCGCCCAGCGCATGCGTGCATGCAAATCTTTCGTTTCAGAAAAAAATCGCGCTGTCCTTAGCATGGGTTCACGCGGGGCAGCCGTCCCGTCTTCTGATTCCGATAGAGGAAGAGACCATGCAAGGAACGCTTTCCCCGCGCGCCGCGCCTGCCGTCGATGCGGCAGTGCAGCAGCGCCGCCGCGCCATCGTCGCGACCGTGATCGGCAATGGTCTCGAATGGTTCGATTTCACCGTCTACAGCTTCTTCGCGGTCATCATCGCGAAACTGTTCTTTCCGACCGGCAACGAACTGACGTCCGTGCTGCTGACCGTCGCGACGTTCGGCGTCGGCTTCTTCATGCGGCCCGTCGGCGGCATCGTGCTCGGCATCTACGCGGACAAGGTCGGGCGCAAGGCCGCGCTGTCGCTCACCATCCTCATGATGGCCGCCGGCACCGCGCTCATCGGGCTCGCGCCGACCTACGAACAGGCTGGTATCGCCGCGCCGCTGCTGATCGTCGTCGCGCGGCTGCTGCAAGGCTTCTCGGCCGGCGGCGAGATGGGCGGCGCCACCGCGTTCCTCACCGAATACGCACCGCCGGAGAAGCGCGCGTACTACTCGAGCTGGATCCAGTCGAGCATCGGCTTCGCGGTGCTGCTCGGCGCCGCGACCGGCACCTTCGTCACGACGTCGCTCGACGCGCAGGCGCTGCATAGCTGGGGCTGGCGGCTGCCGTTCCTGCTCGGGATCATCGTCGGGCCCGTCGGCTACTACATCCGCAGCCATATCGACGAGACGCCCGCATTCAGCGCCGTCGAAGCGCAGGCGAAAGAAAGCTCGCCGCTGAAGGAAGTGCTGTCCACCTACCCGCGCGAGACGTTCGCGAGCTTTTCGATGGTCATTCTGTGGACCGTCTGCACCTACGTGCTGCTCTTCTACATGCCGACGTATTCCGTGCGCACGCTGCATCTACCGCAATCGACCGGCTTCGCGGCCGGCATGGTCGGCGGGCTGATGATCATGTGCTGCTCGCCGATCGTCGGCCGGCTCGCCGACGTGTGGGGACGGCGCGTGTTCCTGTCCGGATCGGCGCTGGCCATCTTCGTGCTCGCATGGCCGATGTTCGCGTGGATCAACCATGCGCCCGGGTTCACGTCGCTGATCGTGTTCCAGGCCGTGTTCGGCGTGCTGATCGCGACCTACACGGGGCCGATTCTCGCGGCGTTCGCCGAACTGTTCCCGACCAAGGTGCTGTCGACCGGGCTGTCCGTCGCCTACAACTTCGCGGTCACGATCTTCGGCGGCTTCGCGCCGTTCCTGATCACGTGGCTCATCGCCCGCACCGGCAGCAACATGGCGCCGGCCTTCTACGTGACGCTCGCGGCGGCCGTCAGCTTCATCGGCACGCGCTTCGTGAAGGACGCGAAGCGCGGCGCTTCCGTCAATCGATAAGGATCTCTCTCCATGACCATTACCGTGCTTCAAGGCGGCAACGTACTCGATCTCGAACGGGGCGTGCTGCTCGACCATCATCATGTCGTCATCGACGGCGAGCGGATCGTCGAAGTCACCGATCAGCCGGTGGATTTTCCGAATGCGCAGGTGATCGACGTGCGCGGCAAGACCGTGATGCCGGGGTTCATCGATTGCCATGTGCACGTGCTGGCTTCGAATGCGAACCTCGGTGTGAATGCGACGCAGCCGAATATTCTTGCCGCGATTCGGTCGTTGCCGATTCTCGATGCGATGTTGTCGCGTGGGTTCACCAGCGTGAGGGATGCTGGGGGCGCGGACTGGAGCTTGATGCAGGCCGTCGAAACCGGGCTGGTGTCGGGGCCGCGGATTTTTCCGTCGGGCAAGGCGTTGTCGCAGACCGGCGGGCATGGGGACTTTCGGCCTCGTGGGGATTTGCTGGAGCCTTGTTCTTGCTGCTTCAGGACGGGGGCGATTGCTCGGGTGGTGGACGGGGTCGAAGGTGTGCGGCTCGCCGTGCGCGAAGAAATTCAGAAAGGCGCGACGCAGATCAAGATCATGGCGTCAGGGGGCGTGGCTTCGCCGACCGACCCGATTGCGAACACGCAGTATTCCGAGGACGAGATTCGGGCCATCGTGGATGAAGCCGAGGCCGCGAATACTTATGTGATGGCGCATGCGTATACGGGGCGGGCGATTGCTCGGGCAGTGCGATGTGGGGTTAGGACGATCGAGCATGGGAATCTCGTGGATGAGGCTGCGGCGAAGCTGATGCACGAGCGTGGGGCGTTTGTGGTTCCTACGCTTGTGACTTACGACGCGCTGGCCAAACACGGCGCGGAGTTCGGGATGCCGCCGGATTCGGTGGCAAAAGTGGCTTCCGTTCAGCAGAAAGGACGCGAATCGCTGGAAATCTATGCGAACGCCGGCGTGAAGATGGGGTTCGGGTCGGATCTACTCGGGGAAATGCACTCCTTTCAAAGCGGAGAGTTCCGGATCCGGGCGGAGGTGCTGGGGAATCTGGAAGCGCTCCGGTCGGCGACGACCGTGGCGGCGGAGATCGTCAATATGCAGGGGCAGCTCGGGGTGGTTGCCGTGGGGGCGATCGCCGACCTCGTCGTGCTGGATGGGAATCCGCTTGAGGATATCGGAGTCGTGGCCGATGAAGGCGCGCGGGTCGAGTATGTGTTGCAGCGGGGGGCGCTTGTGAAACGCCAAGCCAGCGGGCGTTGATTTGATGATCTGACGCCACTCGGCTGTTTCGGCAGGCGCCGTGTCGCCTCACGGGCCTTGCGGTCGTGACAGTTGTTGAAGGTGGCTGGAGGTGTGAGTCGCGGCGTTTGCGGCAATGGCCGGGGCGGTGCCGCCCCGGCAGTCAGTCGCATTCGGGAAACGCCTGCATTCCACTCGCCAGGGCCGCATCACGCGGCCCTAGCAGGCGTTATAGCGTCGACGGTCCACGGTCAAGATCGTGGTACGGCTGCTCTCGCAACGCCAACTGGCTGTAATCCGGCGTGATCGTGATCTGCCGGGTCGCGTAGTTGGCGTCCACGTATACGCGGTCGCCAGGCTTGAATCCGAAGATCTTGAAATCAATGTCGATCGCCTTCATCCACGGCAGATACGGCCAGCCTCGCTTGGGAAGGTCCGGGTAGTTGCGCAGGACCAGCTCAAACGTCTTCTGCATGTTGACGGGTTTGTTCTTTCTACGACGTGGCTTAGTATTGGCGTCAGCCATTTCTGACTCCTGTACTGAGTTGGTGGTGGTCAGCGGGTCGTATGGGTTGCCGCCCATGCGGCCCGCGCTTCTTTGATGCCTTGGGTTTCCCCTTCTTTCTCCCCTCTTCGCTGCGTCTTGTTGGGCAAGACGGCTTTCGTTCGGCCATCGGGGCGGAGGGGGCCGCATTCAGCTTCCGATGGCGAGAAGCAAGGCTTCATAACCAGTGTAGTCGGGCTGGCATCTCAGAAATGGGGGATCGAGGGGATTGGCCGTTAGGTATAGGGAGGTGTGCGCCCGGCCTGACGCTCTAGGTCAGTGACTTGGAGACTTTGTACGTACGCAAGAGACTTTTGACAGACTGCCAGTATTAACCGCTGCCGATACTTTATCTTGAGGCTCCCTCGTTCCCGATTCGCCGCTGGGTGTCCAGCACCCATCTCTGGATCTCGCCCTTGAAGCTTATGGACGAAAAATAGCTCGTGCGTTCCGAGACCAGCATATGTACTATGATAACAGTATCGCGCCCGTATGATCTTTGATCCGCATTAAATCAATCGGGATAGCAAATCTGTGGCACCAATTTAATAAATAATGAGGAGACGCACATGACCGAGCCAATGGGACCAAAGCAGAACACGAACTATCTAAAATCAGCGGTGGCTCAAATATATGGCGACGACGATGATTTCATTGTAATCGGCTTGACTGGCAGAACGGGGAGCGGCTGCAGCACAGTTGCCAAAATATTTCAATCCAGAAAAGAAGAAATCCGCCACAACCTATTTTTTGGAAATGACCCCCACACCAACGAACAACGAAAAGAACGGATTTTACAAAGACATTTCGAAGCCACTTGGACACCGTTTTTGCTTCTGCAAGTTAGAGCCATAATTACCACCTTCCTTTTGGATCAGGAGGGAAGCTTTTGGGCTGATAAATTTTCGGATCTTTTTGAGTCTGATGCCAAGCGAATGGCTTTTGCAGATCTTCTTGATGAACTTCGGGTGCCCTACACCGCAATAAGAGATAACGACAAATCCACAGACCCCATCGAATATTATACGCAGTCGCTACCCATAAAGTGCGAGGCACTTCGGGAAATTTTAGGAGAAAGTTCTTTTGTAAAATTATATCAAATTATTGGAAAAAACATCCGCCTATCTGGAGATCCTTTTGCAAAAACAATGAAGGATGGTGCTTTTTTTGCCTTGGCCGAACGGATCAATTTCGTTATTAAATTGATTCATGACGCCCGCAAAAACAAAGGAGATCCGACATATATTGTTGTGGATGCAATTCGAAATCCCCTTGAGGCAGTTTTCTTCCAAGACAGATATGCCGCATTTTATCTACTCGCCGTCTCCGCCCCTGAAGACGATCGACTAGCACGCCTCCGCGAGTTGAAGTATTCGGAAATTGACATCGAATCGATCGATAAAATCGAATATACAACACACGATCTAGATGACCTTGATTTTTATTCTGTTCAAGATATTCAATCATGCCTTCAGCGCGCAGATTTATACGTAAGCAATCCAAATGTTTCGAGCAAGGTTGCTGAATATCAAGATCTAACAAATCAACTCATAAAATTTGTCTCATTAATTAGGAGGCCAGGAATAGTCACCCCCTCAGCAGTGGAGCGATGTATGCAGATTGCCTACACGGCAAAGCTAAATTCCGGCTGCATTTCTCGCCAAGTTGGCGCTGTGGTCACGGATGCGAACTATTCCCTTAGATCGATTGGGTGGAACGATGCACCCTTTGGCCACGTTCCCTGCAATCTTCGAAGCCGCAACGACCTCCTTCAGGGAAACGATAAGATCGCTTACAGTGATTTCGAGAAAAATGACGAGAAATATCTCGGTCATTTCAAAGAGCGGAGCAAACGGTTCGACATAGTTTCATCAACTGGGCGCAACAATGCTTTCTGCTTCAAATCAGAATACAACGCTTTCAAGAATGAAAAAAATCAAGTTCACACCCGTTCGTTACATGCTGAAGAAAACGCATTCTTGCAAGTTGCAAAGTATGGACTTGCCTCAATAGAGGGCGGCCTGCTCTTCACCACCGCTAGCCCATGTGAACTTTGTTCAAAAAAGGCGTATCAGCTTGGCATTAGAAAAATTTACTACGTCGACCCTTATCCTGGCATCGCATTAGATCACATTCTTAAGGGCGGATCAAACAACCCAGAACTCTTGCTATTTTCAGGTGCAATTGGCCGAGCATTTCATAAACTCTACTCCCCAATAGTTCCATACAAGGACGAACTGAATGCCGTCACCGCATAACCAACCGAACTAATTAATAACGAACTACACAGCAATATTTAGATATTTTAAATCTTAACCATGAATCGTATGTGGCGTCCCGCGAAATGAGGATCCGGCTTGGAAATCACTGAAATCCAGAAGCACATCAACGTGTTTCTCCAAAATGACTGGGTTAAATTTCTGGCTATCCCGGCGGCTTATGGAATCTACCTATTTGGAAAATATTTGATTGAGCGGAAGATAGAAGGAAAACCGGAAACGGAAAATATTACACAGCTAAATCAGCTTGCCGACCTCAAAGAAAAACTCGACAAGAGCGGAACCACTCTTGAGGAACTTCAGAACTTCCGCGCTAAAGCTCTCGGCAGAACAGCCAGTGTTGCCGTCGTCACCGCGCAGCAATATACGGAAGCCGCCTCACAATTGGTTGGAGATGCCGAAAATGCGGAGCATGACCCAGATTGGGATAACGCATTAACGCAAACAGACATGAATATTCTGTCGATGAAAAAGGCATCGCAGGCAGATGACGAGTTGACAGCGATAGTCACTAGCAAGATGCGAGAATTCGACGAAGAGGATCGTCTATTGCTTCAGCAGTCGCAATCGGCCTGGGATGCATACCGGGAAACAGAAACAAAGCGAGCGTCTCGGATTTGGGAAGGCGGGACAATCAGACCACTCATGGTCAATCTCCGATACGAAGCGATTACACGTGAGCGAATAGCCAGCTTATCAGCAGAAGGAAGAATGGAGAACACTGATGACTTGGTAGTTGAGCATGTGAGAACCCCAAGGAATCTTCTGCAACACATAGAGCCGGGTGTACCGAAACAGCGCGTTTACGACACCCTTGGCACACCAAGTTTTGTCTCTGCCAATTTCATCTATTACCGCTATGAGGAAACTCAGGTTGAAATTTCCTTTAACGACAACGACGCCGTCAATCACGTCATTGTCGCCTTGATCCAAGGTCAGGTCTATTTTGGATCATCCCCAGGATTTGTCACTGACATTCCTCTCGGAAAATTGACATTGGCAGATGTTCTTGAGTACGACGATCAATTGATGATTGAATTCCGCAGCAGTTTGAGGACGCAAGAGATTTACGTGCGCGGTCGGATCGGACCTGCTGGAGCGTGGACATACTTTTGCTTCGGAGCGCTCTCGGTGTTTAGCGGAGCGGGTTGTCTTCAGGACACTCAATTCGAATGGGACAGAGAAGCCAACTGTCTGCTCACCGACCCCAAGGATGTACTGATCAATTGGATGGCACTACCCGGACCGTCACTTGAAGCTCCCAATTTTTCCTGGTTCATTAAATAAGTTTTCAGAGGTGGAGGTTCCCCGTCTTCTGAACCTGTCCGCATTTTTGTGGGCGAGGCGGTTGAACCGCACGTTATCCTCGCGCCTGCATAAATCTCTCTCCGAACAGGATAGCAAACTGATTCATCGCTGATTTCCAGTCGAAGGCGGACCGCACGGTCTTGGCCAGCAGGTTGCGCAACGCCAGCCAGAGCAGCTTGATCGCCGCCTCGTCATTCGGGAAGTGGCCGCGCGTCTTGATGATCTTGCGCAACTGCATGTTCAGACTTTCTATGGCGTTTGTCGTGTATACAACCCGTCGAATTTCCGGCGGGAACACATAGAACGGTCCGACGTGCTCCCATGCCCGCTGCCACGATTGCACGATGGTCGGGTATTTCTGGCCCCGAGGGCCGTCAGCGAAGTCCTGTAACGCCTGCCTTGCCGCCTCTTCGCTAGCGGCCGCGTAGATCGGACGCAACGCCGCGGCCAGTACCGTGCGGTCCCTGTAGCTGGCGTACTCCAGACTGTTGCGGATCAGATGCACGATGCAGGTCTGAACGGTGGTCCGTGGATAGGCTGCGCTGATAGCCTCGGTCAGCCCCTTCAAGCCGTCCACCACGACAATCAGGATGTCCTGGCAGCCGCGCGTCTTCAGTTCGTTGAACACCTTGAGCCAGAACTTGGCGCCCTCGGTCTGCTCGATCCACAGGCGCAGCACATCGCGCTGGCCGTCGGCCTGGATACCCAGCGCCAGATAGACGGCCTTGTTGCTGACCACGCCATCGTCGCGGATCTTGACCCGCAGCGCATCGAAGAACTCCGCCGCATACATCGTCTCGAGCGGGCGGCTCTGCCAGCTCAGCGCTTCGGCCATCACCTCGTCGGTGACCGAGCTGATGAAGTCGGGCGATACCTCGGTGCCATAGTGCTCGGCCAGAAATCCCTGAATCTCGCGCACGCTCATGCCGCGGGCGTACATCGCGATGATGCGTTCGTCGAAGCCGGTGAAACGGCGTTCGTGCTTGGGAATCAGGATCGGCTCGAAGCTGCCGTCACGGTCACGAGGCACGTCGACCCGGATTGGGCCACGATCGGTGATGATCGTCTTGCCGCTGGCGCCGTTGCGTTCGTTGGCCTGACCGGGCGGCTTGGGCTGGCCCAGCGGGTAGCCCAGATGCAGATTCATCTCGGCGCCCATCGCACCGTTCGATGACCGCTTTGTTGAACGCCAGCATCAGGTCCTGCACCTCGGCCGGCGTCATCGGCCCCTTGACCAACTGGTCCAGCAGTTCCTTGGGCAGTTCAGGCAGCGGCCCTCGGGCCGCTGCCTGATGCGCTACAGTTTGTCTTTTCTATTTCATCGGCATATCCATGGCCTTTACACCTCATGATATGCCCTGCCCACAAAATCACGGATAGGTCCGCGAATAGCAATACAACAACTTGCGTGGCACATGCCCTTACTCTAGCCACCTTCGACACAATAAACCGGCTGCGGCCCGGCTGCATTAAAACGAGGCTATGGTCGAAGATATCCTCAATTCGCATTGATTGTTTATCCTATCCTCGTTCGCCGATCACTTCAGACGTCACATACCAATTGCTACAAGAGATTCTCGCCAAAACGTCCAATGGGAGTTTTCCCACTACAGAAACCTTCCTTGGCAGTTCACCTCACGATTGCGTAAGACGTCATCAATATGACTATCGATGGATCGCACTAGACATAAAGCGCCCACCACGTCATTGTGATACATAGCAACCGAAACATTCGAAATAACTCACCGAAAGAAACACTTGACACGTATATCTGCGCAAGTGTTACTTTCGACAAACCGGAGTCATTGACATTGCGGCATCGACTCATACGCGATCAGCCGTTCTGAAGCCGTTGCGGCACCGAAATCCGAATGCCAAAATCCCGAGCTTGTTGCGTGATTTCGCTCCAGCACTCGTCAATTATTGTTGAGAAAGAATCATCAGGAACACGGGAAATATATGACAGGTAACGCTGAAGCACTGACAAATCCAAGAGTGCGGTCCCAAGTCTTCGGTCGAAATAATCCGTCACGAGATATAGAAGATGCTTTCCACTCAAATGATCTACTGGCGTGTTTTCAACAGCAAGGACGTGCCCTTCAGGCACTTCAAATGCCTTTTGAAGATTCTCATCGAGAATCTCTGGAATCAAAAGATGAGTGTGACTTTCCTCGCAAGCCGCAAGGAAGCGTTCCTTGTAGTTCTGCACCCAATCTGCGGAAAGCCCACCCAACTCCTCATCCACCAACTCACTTGGTGAAACTTTCGTCGTGTCAATCGGAACATTTTCTCGCCGCGCGACTATGAAATAGCGGGTCAACTCCGCATAATTATCGAGCAAGCGATCGTAGAATTCATCATAGTCCGCCACCTTCTCTTCTGCGTCAGCATGTCTCGCAGGCTCGTCCATTCTCTCAATTGCGACATCCAAAATCGCATCCCTATCAATTAGATAATTCTCAAAGCAGTGTTTTTTAAAATTAACCAACCCCACCAAATCAACCACCGGCCCAAGCTGGCCAAGAAGATCCCGAAAATCAAGATCTATAATTCCAATTCTAGGCTTCCCGAAGGCATTTTCACTTCGTAATTTTTTTATAACTTCCGAACAACCATTTAAACACAAAACCATTGGCCTGCGAATTTCAGGAAACAACCTCTTGACAAATCGATCATACAAAGACTCTTGGCCGGCATCCTCGAAATAAAACAAGACATCCGAATTCGGCGCCAACATCAAATCCCTTACAAACAGCGCGTCTTCCCCGTAAATTACGCCCCCGCGATCTTTTTTTCGGTTCACAGGACGCCCTCCCCACCTTCATCATCATGGTAAGCCGGATTAAGAATCACCAATTTGTCTGGCGCATAGCCGACAATCTCCGGCGTATGCGTCGCCAAAACAATCTGGGATTCTTCAGGCTTAACTGCATTTAGACCTTCCAAAAGCCTACGTTGCCAGGTCAAATGCAAAGACAACTCCGGCTCATCGATTATATAGATGCCAGGAGATTTTGTTATAAAACAAAGATACGTGATAACAATGAGAATTTGCCGCTCACCAGATGAAAGAGCGCTCAGAGAACGAAGCCTATCACCATCCCGATTATAATCATCCCTCTTCCAATACCTCTTATTAACCAAAGAAAATCCAAGCACATTCGTTTTCTCATCGAACTCAAGCCTCTTTCCGCACTCCAGAAAGAACGAATTTAATGTTTTTATATATTTATCAATTTTAGCATAAGCCGATTTTGTATCCTTTTGCTCAATCTCAAATATCTTCAAAAGCTTAGCAATTCTACTTTGCCGACTCTTCAAAACCCCCTCGATTGCCTGCAAACTTTTCTCCGACCTCTCATCTCGCACGATCTTTAAAAGAGCCCTTGAGTCCTTGAAGTATCTCTCAACTTCCAGCAGAAGAGATTCGTCCTTTGGCATCGCAGAGGATCTCTTTACCTCTCTCTCGAGTTGATTTATATTCCTCTCAAATCTCTCAACAGTAAATTCACCAGGAACTGGCTGAAACAGATCATCAGAAAACGAAAGCGAAAAGGAACTCTGATAAGCCTTCGTACGAATTTTCTCCAGATTATTCTTATATTCGGTATAGTGTTGCGTGGTTACTCGCAACACTACATCGAGCGGATCCTCCGCCTTGAGACCCCTCAATGCGGCAGCAGCCCTAACACCCGATTCTTCAATGGAAATATTTCCCGATGCATCAGATGCAGCCAAGGTCCGATCGACGCGAAGAAAGGTCAAGGAGATAGATTCAAAAATCCCTCTAATTGCGGATTCGTCATTTGCAAAATCTACGAATAATGAATTTTGAAGCCAAGCAGCCTCCTGAATTCCGAATGATTTATAGATCCAAGGAACACTACTCGAATTTAAATCCGATTTGATAGGCTTAGGTATATTTATTGATTTAAATTCCTGACCGTCTCTGATGACAGAAACCTTAATCGCAGCACTATCAGATTCAAGAGCAACACTATATCGACTTTCCTCATCAAAAAAACCCAACCGGGCACTTGAAAACTGGGTAGCCAGCAGTCGACCGGTATCAAATCTAACAATATCCGATATCAAAGTTAAAATACTTGTCTTCCCAGACCCATTCATCCCCACGATAACCGTAAGATCGTCATAGAAATCCATTTCCGCATCTATTACTCCGTGAAGCCCCACAACAGAAAAAAAATTGATTTTCATGTTTCATCCAGATATTTAAAAAATCCAACAATCTGCGCACTCACCTCAGCAGAAACTCAGCCGCCACGTACAGAATGTTACCCACCGTCACCACAAACTTGAGGATAAGTTAATTTCAACAGAACTGCACGCCAATGCACGTAACGCATACGCGCATGCGCCACTATTGCTTGGGCTGCTGAGGCACCCATGTCAGATGCACGTATATGACCCGCTCGAGCGGCGCAATACACATACTGACCCAATAGCGTCACACTAGTATCTTTAACCACGTATCTCACGATATGAATCCCAATGCGGTGATATCTCGAGCAAATACTACCGTTGATCGCGCGGCGCTATACCGTAGCATCTGCTCGAAGAGCCATTTCTAACGGCTATATTTAACCCGTCTATATTCTGATGAGAATCGCGTCGATGTCTGCGTCGACCACATCACGGTTCATCGACTGCGCAATTGACGCGTAGATGTCACGGAAACATATACAGCCAACTCAAAAAAGCAGGTAATTGGCAGATTTCGACTTCCGTCGCCTTCATTCTATGCGACATCGCCTCGGGTCGATCGGAGGATTCGAAGGAGATAGTCACGGCTGAAGATGTTGGGAGAGCGGAAAATTGAAGTATCCGGCGACGATCAAGTGATCGAGGTCGACGTCAATCTGGTCTCTCATCGCAGATATGTCAGCGATGCTTTCAATGTTTTAGAATATTTAAAAAGTGGTCAAATCCCATCGTACTTTGATATCACAAACAATGCGACTCCGATACAATCGCGAGCTATTGAAAACCTTGTCCATTATTGCCCGAACCTCCGATACAATCCGCGAATAGCTCTTCTGTTTGGGGAAGTGTTTCGCAAAGCAAGCCTGCCGCTGCTCATCAACTACCCGCCCCGACCCACAAGCCTCAATTCCCTGCACCATCACATCTCTCCAGAGAACATAAACCCGCTCCCCTGCCTAACCACCACCACCAACATATTCGGCCCCACCGGCACCCCGTCCTGGCGTTCCTCAACCAGCAACGCCTTTAACACCTCATCAGCCGTCTTCCGCTTCACAGGCAACTCGGCAGAGCGATATACCGTCGCATCATCCCCCAAACAAGTCCGTATAAAACGTCACGCTATCGAAGATAACGGCAACATCATCCGTCGACTTTAACTCCAAATTCGCCGCTTTCGTCCGAGCGGTCAAAAGCGGTAACGTCGTCACACTGCGACTCTCCTTCCCGCCATCCGATTTGAGGGACATCCCACCCGGCCCGGTTTCATCCCGTTATCGACAACGAGGCTCTGCACGGTACTCCCCGCCTTCGCCGAAAACCCATTCGCCTTGACCGTCCCGACAAGCTTAACCAGCCGCGCATTCACCTCGGCCGTGTATTTCTTGTCCAGATCCGCCTGATCTTCCATCCGCGCCGCCGTAATCGCGTCGACGGCTTTCTTCCGATAGGCGAGATAAGAATCGGTCGGCGATGCAATCACCTTCGCCCCCACCGCAGCCGCCACCGCGACGAGCACCGCTGCCCCCACCCCGATCTTCCACTTGGAAATGCGTTTCATTTTTATAGACGTCACCGAATCCCGCGCAAACATGCAAAAACGGCTGCCGTGACCCCACGGCAGCCGTCCCTCAGAAACGCCTTATTCTAAATCGCGAAACAGACTTTAATCATCCACCTTGAAAGCCGACACCAATCGAGTCAATTCCGCCGCCTGCTGCTTCAAGCTCGCCGCAGCCGCCGCGCTTTCCTCGACCAGCGCCGCATTCTGCTGCGTCATCTGATCGAGCGACTGCACCGCGTCCCCGATCTGATCGATACCGGCGCTCTGCTCCAGGCTCGCCTCGGCGATCTCGCTCATCATCGCGCTCACGCCTTGAACCTGCGACACGACATCGCGCATCACCTTCCCGGCCTCACTCACCAGCCGCGACCCGGTATTCACCGTTCCCGCGCTATGCTCGATCAGCGTCTTGATCTCCTTCGCCGCCTGCGCGCTGCGCTGCGCCAGATTCCGCACCTCAGAAGCCACCACCGCGAACCCGCGCCCCTGCTCCCCGGCCCGTGCCGCTTCCACCGCTGCATTCAGCGCAAGAATGTTCGTCTGAAACGAAATACTGTCGATCATCACGATGATCTCGGAGATCCGCTGCGACGCGTCGCTGATCTCCTGCATCGTGCTCACGACCTCACCCACCACCTGCCCGCCGCGCGCCGCCGTATCGGCAGCACCATTGATCATCTTCGCGGCCGTCGTCGCCGTTTCGGTGTTGTTCCGCACCACGGCCGTGATTTCTTCCATCGACGAAGCCGTGCGCTCCAGGTTGCTCGACTGCCCTTCGGTGCGTTCGCTGAGGTCCGCATTCCCCGTCGCAATCTGCGCCGACCCGGTCGCAATCGACGAGGAAGCCGCTCGAATGCTGTGCACCAGCGTCGACAGCGACGACACGAACCGGTTGAACGCATCCGACAACTGCCCGATCTCGTCCTGGCTCTCGACCGTCATCCGGCGCGTGAGATCGCCCTGCCCGCTGGCGATTTCCGACAGCAGCGTCGCCGCGCGGCGGATCGGCGCGGCAATCGCACGCCCCACCAGCCAGATCACGAGCAACGCGACACCCAGCCCCACCACAGCCGCAACCAGCGCAGCGCTACGAATCGCACGCGTCACCGGCCCGAGCAGTTCAGCCTGCGGCACCTCGACAACCACATACGCATTCAACTCCGGAATGAACGACGTCGCGATGAAACGCGCACCTCCATCACCGTTGTAGCTCAGGTACGCATACGGCTGACCAGCCAGCAGCGTCGACGAAGCATCCCCCGGCAACCCCTGCTGGTCCTTCATGAAATGCTTGCCGTCGATCAGCGCCGTATCGCGATGCATCATGATCGCGCCGTCGGGACGCACGAGATACGCGAACCCGGTCTCGCCGATCCGGTAAGCAGCGATACCCTTCGCGAGCGCATCGACCGACAAGCTCATACAGGCCGCACCAATCGGCACACCATCAAGTTCAACACGGCTGTTGATGAACATCATGTAACCGCCGACCGTCACCTCGCGGTCCATGTTCACATCGAACGCCTTCCCGGACGACAGGAAGCCGGTCAGCCACTGATCCTTGTCGGTCACCTTCCGCTGCAGGCCTGATTCGTTGTAGTAGTTGCCGCTCTTCACGGACACCCACTGCACCGACGCCGCCTTCTGCTCGTCCTTCACGTTCTTCGCGAGCTGGATCCAGTTGCGCGTGCCGGCGTCGGGTTCGCCTTCGGCTTCCCATTGCAGCAGGAACGCATCGCGCGCGAGAATCCGCGACGCGGCGATCGGCCCGGCCATCTGCCGCTGCACGTCGGCGCGGATGCCGTTCACGGCCGTCGGCAGCTCTTCGCGCACGACGCGATCTCGCACCGCGTTGCCGATCAGGCGGATGCTGAGTCCGCTAGAAATCGCGACGAACACGAGCAGGCAACTCGTCATGCTGAGAATCAGCTTGTTCTGTATGGAAAGCTTGCGCCAGAAATGCATGGGGAACCCTCGATAACCGCTCGGTCTGAGCCAGTTTGGGTTATCGGCATGCACGCGCAGAACCGCATCGCTGATCTCACATGTTCATCATGCGAGATTCGTTATGTTGTTGTCAGGCGGGCGTTCGACAGGCGCTTCAGCTAACGTTGTTGCCCGGTGGAATGCGGTTCGATCTCACCTTGTTGAACACCTGGGGGCGCCGACGACGAGGCACTGCCGCCAACCGACTGAAGCGTGATCCTGTATTCGTACACGGCCACGGCAAGTTTAAAGCCGACCGCGACCGTAACAGTCAAAACCAGGAACGATGCCGCGGCCATCTGCAGCAGTGAGAACAGCGCATCATTCGGAAACGCAGCATCAACTTCGTCTAGCAATCGTGCCAGTTCCTCGCGGCCGCCGCCCTCAATTGTCAGCAGCACGGGACGCAAGCGGTCCAGCATCGCCGTCACAGCGGCGTGCCGCTGAATTGCGTCTGTTTCCTTCTCGATGATCTCGACCATCTGCCTCACCGACGGCCGGGAGGTACACGCGTCCGCCGTCACGCCAAGACGGCAGGTCTGCTCGGTCAGTTCCTTGATTTTCGTGAGATCCGCATCGACCGATACGGCAGCCGGCCGCAGGAATCGCGTATCGAACGAGTAGTAGGAAGTCACCAGAGAAAACGCAGCGCCCAGTACCGACATCGCCGCGAATATCTCCCCGATCATCTTGTACAACGTTCGCTTCTTCTCGACCTGGCTCTTGAGCTGGCGCTTCACATCATCAGGAGCATCCTTCCGCAGATCACCCAATTTCGCATGTGCCGCCATCAGGGACCGATGGCGCAGCGTTCCGATCAACGCAACATAACCGCAAGCCCACGGCAGCGGTATCCAGCGCCACTGCCCCCACCAGGAGTACGTGTTATGACTTGCCATCCATGGACCCAGCCAGAAATGGCACATCAATGTGATCACCACCGTGAATACGATCGTCTGGATGATCAGGAACCTCGGCGTCAAGTCCGCTGTCGACGCACGCATCAACAGTTCGGCAAAGGCGCGAGCACCTCGCTTCCCGTTGCGATCGGCAACGCCCTCAAAATTATTCTCGTTCGACATCCACGCTTTCCCTCAGGTTCAGATTTTGTGTGAACACCAGCAAACCAATCAATATGCAACGAAGATCGTGACACGCCGGTTGCGCGTCCGCGCGGACGCATCGTCCCCCGCGACGAGCGGCTGCGTATCGGCCCGCCCGATCGCCGCGAGCCGGTGCGGGGCGACGCCGCGCTCGGTCAGGTAGCGCACGACGCTCCCCGCGCGCGCCGACGACAGCTCCCAGTTCGATTCGTATTTCGCGTTCGCGATCGGCACGCTGTCGGTGTGCCCTTCGACGAGAATGTCGCCGGTCGCGTGATCGCTTAGCGCCCGCGCGATCTGGTTCAGCACGGGCGACGAATCGGGCAGCAGGCGCGCATCGCCGACGTTGAACAGGATCTTCGCGTCAATGCCAATCTCCACGCCATGCGGCGCTTTCACCAGCGAGATTCGGCCGTTCGACTTCAACGACTCGAGCAACGCGAGCCAGGGCGGCGAGTGCTCAGGCGTCACGGCAGCGGTAGCAGCAGTGGATGCGCTCGCCGCACTTTCAGCATGCCGCGCGAGCGTCTGGTATCGCGCATCGAGCGCGTTGTATTTCGCGAGCTGGAGCACGTACAACGCGAGAAACAGCACCATCAGCGTCGTGATGAGATCCGCGTACGAAATCAGCCAGCGGCCGGATTGCGCGCCTTCGAGTTCGTCGTCGTCGCGATCGGCAGCAGATGCACCATCAGTTCGAGCAGTCATGCGATTGGCATTCCGGGTTCGTCGTACGGCACACGCACATCACGCAAGCGATTCGACCGCGCGCCCGCGCACGTCGCCGGTCAGGCGCGTCTCGATCGTATGCGGCGATTCCTTGCGTGAGATCGCGAGCAAGCCGTCGAGATACAGCTTACGAAACCGCAGCTCGCTGTCGATCTGCGCGCGCAGCTTGCCGTAAAGCGGCAGGAACACGAGGTTCGCGAATGCCAGCCCGTACAGCGTCGCGATGAACGCGACTGCGATGCCCGGCCCGAGCTGTGCCGGTTCGAGAATATGGCTCGTCACCTGCACGAGCCCGAGCACCGACCCGAGAATGCCGAACGTCGGCGCATACCCGCCGGCCTGCTGCCACACGCGCGCGGCGGCGAGGCGGCTGCGTTCGTAGGCATCGAGTTCGCGCTGCAGGGCGTCTTCGAGCACGGCGGTCGACACACCGTTCGCCAGCAGTTCGAGCCCGCGGCGCGCGAACGGATGGATGCCGCTCACGTCCATCGACTCGAACGCGAGCAGCCCGTCGAGCTTCGCGCGGTCGCCCCATTCGAGCAGGTCGGACAGGTTCTTGCGATCGACCTCGCGCGCCCGCACGAACGCGAGCCGCAATTGCTTCACCGCGTCGAAGAAGCGCGCCCAGGTGTTCTGGATCATCACCGCGCCGAGCGTGCCGCCGAGCACGATGACAAGCGCCTCGAACTGGAACAGCATCGAGAAATGCCCGCCTTCCAGCGCGAAACCGAACACGATCGCCGCACCACCCAACAGCACACCGACCAGGGTCAACAGGTCCATGCGTGCCTCCTCGTCATGCGTCCGATGCCGATGCGACCGGCACCGTGCCCGCCGCCGGCGCCTTCGCCGCGCGCACGGCATCCAGCACGCGTTGCTCGATGTCCTCGATCTCGACCGGATCGAGCTTGAGCTCGCGGCGCATCACCCACGACACCTCGTTGCGCCGCGCCTCGGTCATCACGGAGAACAGCTTGTCGGCTACCGCGCGATCGTCGAGATTCGCGATCAGCTTCGCGAGATCGTAGGTATCGAACGCGCTGATGACGTCGAACAGCGTGCGCTGGTCGATCGACACGAGATCCTCCAGCGCGCGCACCTCTCCCCGTCGCGCGTTGCGTCGCGAGAAGTACGTCACGCCCTTCTGTTCGACGTAACTGAGCACCTTCGATTTGCGGAACGCGAACAACTCGTCTGCGATCTCGCCGTTCGACAGTTTGTTGAGCAGCATCGTCTTCTCGACACCGATCAGCGCTTCGAGATCGGCCAGTTCGATGAGTTCGAGTTCGCTGTTGATCGACAGGTCGAGATCGTGATCGGCCACCTGCTGCGCGCGATCGATCACGCGCGCGGCGTCGAACGTGACGACTTGGCGCGCATCCGACGACGCAGAATAATCGACCGCTCCGCCCGCATGGTCCGCCTGCGCGGCCTCGATCGTGACGAGATTGAGCTTCTCCATGCGTCGCAGCATCGCGAGCACGTGCGGCCGCGAGTGGCCGGCAATCGCGCGGCATTTGCGGATCACGTCGGCGAGCGGCACCGAGGTTTCGGCCGCATGGGCCTGCATCGGCCGGCGCGCCCAAGCGTCGCCGCCATCGCGCGCTTCGGCCCCCGCCATCAGCGACAGCACATGCGCATACGACAGCACGCCCGGCATGAAGTCGGCATGGGTGTAGGTGGCGAGTTGGTCGTCCTTGCGCTTCACGCGGCGGATCATCGTTCGCACGATGTGACGCAGCAGCGCCGATACACGCTCGATTTCCTCGTCGAGCATGCCGGCCGGCACGACCGTCAGCTGACAGAATGAAAGTGCCTTCGCGGTATGAGCACGCGGCTCGGCTGCGAGCAGCGCCGATTCACCGAAGAACTCGCCGCGGCCGAGTGTCGCGACGACGACGCGCTTGTCCTCGCATCGCGTCGACAGCTCGACCTTGCCGTCGGTGATCAAGAAGATGACGGGCTCGCCCGCAAAACCCTCGGAGTAAATGATTTCCCCGGGCGCCGCTGTACGCGTCCACGATTGCTGACGATTCACGTCGATTCCCCTGCTGCGCTGATTTTTTCGGACTGCGCGTCACACGTCGAAAGCATGTGATCGCGAGTCATCCCCGTGACTCGTTTACGTCAGCGGGCTCAACATCCTTTAGGGAATTCGTCCTCGTTTCGAACCGAAATCAAGGTAAAACGTTTGCGGATCCTGCGGCCACACCGGAAAGTTCATTTCGATGCCTGCGCGTGTAGTGCAATTGAAAGCGCCGGACGAACCCGCGCGTCAGAACTCCATGTCGAGTTCGTCGATGTCTTCGTGCTCCGCCTTCGCCGCATCGATCCATTCCGTCACGAACGGATGCGCGAGCACCTGCATGCAGTACTCGGCGATATCGGGTTCCAGTTTCACGTCGTAGGTCAGGAAGCGCGTGACGACCGGCGCATACATCGCGTCGGCGATGCCGATCTCCGCGCCGAACAGCCAGGGGCCGCCGTACGCGGCCAGGCACTCGCGCCAGATCGTCACGATCCGCTCGATGTCGTGCTGCGCACGCGACCAGATGCGGAAGCCGGGGAAGTGCGCGCGCAGGTTCATCGGCAACGCGGAGCGCAACGCGCTGAAACCGGAATGCATCTCGCCGCAGATCGACCGGCAATGCGCGCGGGCTCGCCGGTCTTCAGGCAGCAGCCGCGCCTGCGGCCGGATTTCATTCAGGTATTCGGCGATCGCGAGCGTGTCCCACACCGTATTGCCGTCGTGGGTGAGGCACGGCACGAGAATCGACGGCGACAGCAACAGCAACTCCGCGCGCGACGCGGCGTCGATCGGTACGCTGACCGTCTCGAACACGAGGCCGCTCAGCTTCGCGAGCAGCCAGCCGCGCATCGACCACGACGAGTAATTGCGGCTGCTGATGGTCAGCGTCGTCTGTCTTCCGGTGACGTCCATGTCGTTCCCCTGTTCAAAACCGTTCGTGCCCCTGCACCGAAAACAGACGCTGCGTGGTGCCGCCCGCACCATGCCGGTGCCGCGCATTCGCCGAACTGGCGCAGCGCAGCACGCTGTCGCGTCACGTGCCGCACGACAGGTCGGCCGGGCAACGCATCACGTGCGGCTGCCGTGTGTCGCGTGCCGCCTGCGTCGCCGCGTTTCCGAACCGCGTGCAACGCGCGTGCCAGCCGCAGGCTGGCACATCGCTTGCCTCGTTCCATGCAACGCGGCACAACGAGCGACAGCCATGAATCTGCTTGCCTATCCGTTCTATCAATGGTCTGCAGAATGCACGCGCCCGGCGCGCGCATGGGCCGCCGCCGCACGCGCGACGATGTCGCTGTGGCCGCCCGCCACCGCGACGCCGACCGGCCGCATGCTCGACGCGCTGTGCGAACTGCTCGAATGCTGCGCGTTCTCGCATCGGCGTCCGCCGTTCGGCATCGCGTCGATCGTCGTCGACGGTGAAGCGGTGCCGATCGTCGAGGAAGCCGCCGCGGGCACACCGTTCGGCACGCTGCTGCATTTCCGCAAGGCATTGCCGGTGGCGCGCCAGCCGCGCGTGCTGATCGTCGCACCCATGTCCGGGCATTTCGCGACGCTGCTGCGCGGCACCGTGCACACGATGCTCGCCGACCACGACGTGTACATCACCGATTGGCACAACCCGCGCGATATCCCGCTGACGGCCGGACGGTTCGGCTTCGACGAATACGTCGCGCACGTGATCGACTTCATCCACCAGATCGGCCCGGACGCGCATGTGCTCGCGATCTGCCAGCCGACCGTCGCCGCGCTCGCGGCAGTCGCGTTGATGGCTGCCGGCGGCGATCCGGCGCAGCCCGCGAGCCTGACGCTGATGGCGGGCCCGATCGATTGCCGCGTGAATCCGACGAAGGTCAACGCGCTCGCGACGAGCCAGCCGATCGAATGGTTCGCGCGCAACCTGATCAGCGTCGTGCCGGCGGGCTTCGTCGGTGCGCAGCGCTGCGTGTATCCGGGCTTCGTGCAGGTGGGCGCGTTCATGTCGATGAATCCCGATCGCCATGCGGCGTCGTTCGCCGATCTGTATTACGAACGCGCGAAGGGCGACCCGGCAAAAGCCGACACGCTGCGGCACTTCTACGACGAATACTTCGCGACCGCCGATCTCACCGCGGAGTTCTATCTGGAAACGGTCGAGAAGGTGTTCCAGCAATACGCGCTCGCGCGCGGCGAGCTGACGGTCGGCGACCGGCTCGTCGAGCCGGCGGCGATTCATCGCACCGCCCTGTTGACGATCGAAGGCGAGAAGGACGATATCTGCGCGGTCGGCCAGACGGTGGCCGCGCAGGAGCTGTGCTCGGGGTTGCCGCCGTACCTGAAGACGCATCACGTGCAGACGGGCGCAGGTCACTACGGCGTGTTCAACGGCAGCCGCTGGGAAAAGCAGATCTATCCGATCGTGCGCGCGACGATCCACGACAACGAGCCATACGATCGCACTGCCGATGCAGACGGTCACGCGGACGGCACACACTACGTGACGCTGCGCGCGCTGCTCGACGCCCGCGCAACCGCGCCCGATGCAGCGACCGACACGCAATCGCAGCTCGCCCACTGAAGCCGGACGGCGCTGAAAATGAAACGCCCCGCCGGGGGTGGCGGGGCGTGAGGTGCTGCAGCGTGCGGACGACGCGCGAGGGAGCGGCTCGCGCGTCAGCCTGCGTTACGAACAGGCCTTGCCGTGCGACGCGTGGTAGCCCTTCGCCTTCGCGTCGGCTTCCGACATGTAGCTGCCGTGCTTCGTCTTGCCGTAGTACTTGTCGGTCGAGCAGTGATAGACCTTCGTGCTGTCATTGGCCCATACCTTGCCCGCGCCGCCGCCCGGCGCTGCCGCCGCGGTCGTCGCTGCCGCGCTCTTCGCCGGCGCGGTGGCGGATGCCGGGGCTGCCGTTGCCGGTGCGGCGGCCGGTGCGCTCGCGGCTGCCGCCGACGATGCGCCGTACCAGGTCTTCACACCCTTGTGGCCCGCGCATGCGCCCTTCTTCGATGCGCCCGAGTAGAACGAGCCGTCCTTGCACAGACCGGTCGTGCCGGCCGGCGCGCTGGCCGGAACCTGCGCGAACGCACCGATCGACATACCCATGCCGGCGACCAGCGCGGCGATCAACATCGTCTTTTTCATAGTCCTCTCCTGATTTGCCTGAATGAAGCCTGCGTTCCGGGTATCCCCGGGAAAGTCGCGGTTACCGCACCCAGCGGCACACGCGATGGTGGTGATGATCGAAATGACACACACGGTGCGAATGCGCTTCGGCCAGTGCCGGAGCAAGAACGGCACATGCCACTGCGGTGGCCGTCAGGATCTTCGCGATGCGCTTCATGAAACTCTCCCGGGTAACTCAACCGGTGATCCGGCTGGTACTTCCTTAACGCCGGTCGTCGACTAGCCGTGCACCGCATCCACGCGCAATTGACGATCTTTGACATCGCGGCGCCGTCAACGCAGCGAAGCTGACGAATGTCTTTCTTTTCTTTCTGGATCTTCAGCTTCGCGACCTTTCGGAATTCGAAAGAATGTGAAGCAGGAAACGCGGATCGCACGGAAACCTCCGTGGAACGCGCAAGAAAAAACCGCCACGAAGGCGGTTTGTCACAAACAGGCGTAAGGACGATGCACGCGAATGCACGGCGGCAGCTACGCCCCCGCCTCGCCCCACGGTGTCGGCGGCGGCACCGCGCACGGCCCTTCGACGTCGATCGACTTGAAATCGGCGGGCCCGACGATCTCCAGATACTCCATGTCCGGCGAGTAGTCGAACAGATAGTGGACGATCCCCGGCGCCTGGTGCACGCAGTCACCGGCCGCCACCAGCGTTTCCTGGTCGCCGTACATGAAGCGCGCCCAGCCCTTCAGCATGATTACGATATGGAACTCGGCCTCGTGACGGTGCCAGCCGGTGCCCGCCTCCGGTGCATGATTCGCCCTGACGAGTTGCGCGACGACCTTGCCGTTCGTCGCGGCCGCGATACCGAGATCGCGATACAGGAAGAAGTCGCGCAGGCCTTCGCCGCGATACGCGGTGTCCTGCGGCTTCACATGGGAAAAGGCGGTGGTGGTCGGCGTGCTCATCGCGGTGCTCCTTCATCGAAAGGATCCCGCGTGACAAGCATTTAGCGTTCCAGTATGCGGCGTCGCGGATGATGCGCGACGCCGCCTGCCGGCTTACTTCAACCGCCCCGACAGAAACTGCCCGAGCCGTTCGCTCTTCGGATTCACGAGAATCTCCTGCGGATTCCCTTCCTCCTCGATCTTCCCCTGATGCAGGAAGATCACGTGATTCGACACGTTGCGTGCGAAACCCATCTCGTGCGTGACGACGACCATCGTGCGGCCTTCCTCGGCGAGCTTCTGCATCACCTTCAGCACTTCGCCCACCAGCTCCGGGTCGAGCGCCGACGTCGGCTCGTCGAACAGCATCACCTCCGGCTCCATCGCGAGCGCGCGTGCAATCGCCACGCGCTGCTGCTGGCCGCCCGACAGGTGCGACGGATACATGCCCTCGACGCGCGGCGCGAGGCCGACCTTCTCCAGGTACTTGCGCGCCCGCGCGATCGCTTCGTCCTTGCTGACGCCGAGCACGGCCATCGGCGCTTCGATGATGTTCTCGAGCACCGTCATGTGGGCCCACAGGTTGAAGTGCTGGAACACCATCGACAGCTTCGTGCGCATCCGCTGCAGCTGCTTCTGGTCGGCCACGCGCAGCGAGCCGTTGCGGTCGCGCGTGGTCTGGATCGGCTCGCTGCCGATCGTGATCTGCCCGGAGCACGGCTGCTCGAGGAAGTTGATGCAGCGCAGGAACGTGCTCTTGCCGGAGCCGCTCGAGCCGATGATGCTGATCACGTCGCCGGCCTTCGCCTTCATCGACACGCCCTTCAACACCTCGTTGTCGCCGAACTTCTTGTGCAGGTTGTCAACGGTAAGCTTGTACATGCTGGGTCCTTCCTTGCGAATCTTGCGAATGCGTTAATGGCCGCGCGGCGAGAGGTACGCGAGCCAGCGCGTCTCGAGCTTGCGGAACGCCCAGATGAGCGTGAACACGACGGCGGCGTACAGCACGGCCGCGATGCCGTAGGCCTGGAACGACATGTAGGTGGCCGAATTGACGTCGCGCGTGATCTTCAGGATGTCGGGCACGGTCGCGGTGAACGCGAGCGTCGTCGCGTGCAGCATCAGGATCACTTCGTTGCTGTAGCTCGGCAGCGAGCGGCGCAGCGCGGACGGCAGGATGATCCGCGTATAGAGCTTGAAGCGCGACATCCCGTAGGCCATGCCTGCCTCGATCTCGCCGGCCGACGTCGCCTTGATCGCGCCCGCGAAGATCTCGGTGGCATACGCGCATTCGTTCAGCACGAACGCGAGCAGCGTGCAGTTCATCGCGTTGCGGAAGAACGTGTCGAGCAGCACGTGGTTGTGCACGACCTGCAGGCTGTAGATGCCCGTGTAGCACATCAGCAGCTGCACGTAGAGCGGCGTGCCGCGGAACACGTACGTATAGAGCCACACCGGGCCGGAGATCCAGCGGTTCGACGATGCGCGCGCGATCGCGAGCGGCACGGCGAGCGCGAAGCCCAGCGCGATCGACACGACCAGCAGCCACAGCGTGATCGCGAGGCCGCTGAAGCGGTAGCCGTCGGTGTAGAGATAGCTTTGCCAGTACTGGCTGACGAGTTCGATCACAGTGCGAGCCTCCGGACGCCGACGGAATAACGCTTCTCGAGGTGATGCAGCACGACGTTGGACACC
The DNA here is from genome assembly GCF_002223055.1 of Burkholderia sp. HI2500. Lineage (NCBI taxonomy): Bacteria > Pseudomonadati > Pseudomonadota > Betaproteobacteria > Burkholderiales > Burkholderiaceae > Burkholderia > Burkholderia sp. HI2500. Next base: position 2,014,360 of record NZ_NKFL01000006.1, read on the forward strand.
GTCGTGATCGCGAGGTAGATCGCGCCTGCAGCCAGCGTGAAGAAGAAGAAATCGAGCGTGCTCTTGCCGGCGTCCTGCGACGCCTTGACGACGTCGGCGAGGCCGATGATCGACACGAGTGCGGTGGCCTTCACGAGCACCTGCCAGTTGTTGCCGATGCCGGGCAGCGCGAAGCGCATCATCTGCGGGAACAGGATGCGGTGGAACACGCGCCAGCCGCTCATCCCGTACGCGAAGCCCGCTTCGAGCTGGCCGCGCGGCACCGCGAGGAACGCGCCGCGGAACGTCTCGGTGAAGTACGCGCCGTAGATGAAGCCGAGCGTGATGACGCCGGCCACGAACGGGTCGATGTCGATCTGGTCCCAGCCGAGCATGTCGGTGACGTTGTTCAGCAGGATCTGGATCCCGTAGAACAGCAGCAGCATCAGCACGAGGTCCGGCACCGCGCGGATCAGCGTCGTGTAGAAGGTGCCGATCGACTTGAGCATGCGGTTCGTCGACAGTTTGGCGCTCGCGCCGATGAGGCCCAGCACGAGCGACGCAGCGAGCGACAGCACCGCGAGCTTCACGGTTTCCACCGTGCCGGCCCACAACAGCGGGCCAAATCCTTGGAAGATCATATGAGGGATCCAGAACGATGTGGCTGGATTGTCAATAGCCATTACCCGGGCATCAAACGATATCTACGCACTACCTGATGCAGCCTGCTCATCAAGTCGGACGCATCGCGCGAAGCGGGCTGCACCCACGACAGACGCGGCACGCACCGCAACCGATGCGCGCCGCATGGAAGATCAGCCGCCGTAGACGTCGAACGCGAAGTACTTCTTCTCGAGCTTCTTGTACGTGCCGTCCTTGATGATGTCGGCGATCGCATGGTCGATCTTCGCCTTCAGGTCGGCGTCGTCCTTGCGCAGCCCGATGCCGGCGCCGTTGCCGAGCGTCTTCGGATCGTCGATGTCCTTGCCGGCGAATGCGAAGTTCGCGCCGCGCGGCGTCTTCAGGAAGCCGATGTCGGCCTGCACCGCGTCCTGCAGCGCCGCGTCGAGGCGGCCCGACATCAGGTCCTGGTACACGCCGTCCTGGTTCTGGTACGGCACGACCTGCACGCCCTTCGGCGCCCAGTAGGCCTTCGCGTAGGTTTCCTGGATGGTGCCCTGCTCGACACCCACCGACTTGCCCTTCAGCGATTCGGCCGTCGGCTGCAGGTTCGCGCCCTTCTTCGTGACGAGGCGCGTCGGCGTGTTGAACAGCTTGTCGGAGAACGCGATCTGCTCGGCACGCGCCGGCGTCATCGACATCGACGACAGCACGCCATCGAACTTCTTCGCCTTCAGCGCGGGAATCATCCCGTCGAAGTCGTTCTCGATCCACACGCATTTCGCCTTCAGGCGGGCGCAGATCTCGTTGCCGAGATCGACGTCGAAGCCGACGACCTTGCCGCTTGCGTCTTTCGATTCGAACGGCGGATAGCTGGCGTCGACGCCGAACCGGATCGTCGACCAATCCTTGGCGTGGGCACCGACCGCGATGCAGGCAAGGGCAATACTGAGCGCGAGTTTCTTCATGGCGTTCCTGTCAGAGGCGAACGGGGCCGGGTTCCGTCGGGCAGCGCCGCCGTGAACCCTTCCAACCCGGAAGCCGCCCGTTCCGGCGACACTCCAAGTTGTACATACAACTTTGCCTTTTCGGAGGGTGCGCCAGCAATCCGTGTTTATCTCTAATTGTCGGACCAATAGGATCGTGGGTCGCAAATTTCCTTATATTTCAATTAATTGCGAATTACATCGAGCTAAACAACCGCTTTCTCCGCGCGCCGGCGCACGGCCGGGAGCGGGATTTCAGTTGTCTAGACCTGCCGATGCCGCACCACGCGGCCCGTCCGCCATGCCGACCGTTTCCAGACCGACCAGCCGGTAGCCGAACTGCAACTCCGTCAGCAGGTGCCGCGGGCGCGCCGGCACCGGTTCGAGCTTTTGCCGCAGGTTCGTCATGTACACGCGCACGTAATGCGCGCGGTCCGCATCATGGATGCCCCACACCTCCGCCAGCAATTGCCGCGCGGCGATCACGCCGCCCCGCGCGCGAATCAGCGCGGCGAGCAGCCGGAATTCGAGACGCGTCAGGTGGACCGGCGTGCCGCCGCGCGCGACTTCGTGCTTGCCGAGATCGACGGTCACGTCGCCGAACCGCACGATCGACGACGATTGCCCGTCGGCCGATACGAACGCCGCGCGCCGCAACTGCGCGCGTGCCCGCGCGAGCAGTTCGGGCACGCCGAACGGCTTCGGCAGGTAGTCGTCCGCGCCCGCGTCGAGCGCCGCGACCTTCTCCACTTCCTGCTGCCGCGCCGACAGCACGATCACCGGCACCGTCGACCACTTGCGCAACTCGCGGATGAAGGTCTTGCCGTCGTCGTCCGGCAGCCCGAGATCGACGATCACGAGATCGGGCTTGCTGCTCGACGCATACATCCGCGCCTCGCGGGCCGTCGATGCCTCGCAGGTGTCGAGCCCCTCCTGTTCCAGCGCCATCCGCACGAAACGGCGGATGTCCGATTCGTCCTCGACGATAAGTACGCGCGATCTGATCATGTCCGGCTCTCGTGTTCGATATCGGGCGGCGCACCCAGTGGCAGGCGAACCTCGAACCGCGCGCCGTGCGGATCGAGCGGCACCGCGCGGATCGAGCCGCCGTGCGCATTGACGATGCTGCGGCACAGCGCGAGCCCGAGGCCGACGCCGCTGATCGACGATTCCTTGCGTTCGCGCTCGAACGGCTCGAACAGCGGCTCGGTGTTGCGCGCGATGAAGCCGGGGCCGTCGTCCTCGACGAACACGTACAGCGTTTCGCCGAACACGCGCGCCCGCACCGCCACGGCCGCGTCCGTGCCCGCATATTTCGACGCGTTGTCGAGCAGGTTCATCAGCACGCGCTCGATCAGCAGCGCGTCGACGTCGATCAGCGGCAGGTCGGCCGGCAAGTCGGTGCTCACGTCGCGGCCGGCCAGCACGCCGGCCGAATGCGCGAGCGCGCTGCCGACGATCTCGTCGAGCATGTGCCATTCGCGATTCAGCCGCACGCCCTCGCTCTGCATGCGCGCGAGATCGAGCAGGTTCACGACGAGCCCGTGCAACGCCTCGGCCTGGTTGCGGATGCCGTGCGCGAGCGCCGCCGGCTGCCCGTCGGCGAGCCGCTCGGGCCGTTCCAGTGTCTCGGCGAGCCCGCGGATCGCGGTCAGCGGCGTCTTCAGGTCGTGCGACACCGCGGCGAGCAGCGCGTTGCGCAGCCGCTCGCCTTCGATGCGGACCAGCGTGTGCTGCGCGACGCCGACGTAGTGCACGCGTTCGAGCGCCATCGCGATCGACGAGCACAATGCGTCGATCAGGCGGCGATCGTCGGGGTCGGTGGGGACCGGCTGTGCGTCGCCGAACAGCACGAGCACGCCGCGCACGCGCATCGGCGCCTTCAGCGGCAGGTACTGCGCGGCCGCGCGCTCGAACGGCGGCAGCCCGCCCCCCGCGCCACGCGCATTCTCGTAAACCCAGCGGGCGATCGGTGCTTCGACGAACCGGGTGTGCTGCGCCGGCATCAGGTGATCATCCGCATCCGGCAATACGAGCGCGACGCGCACGCCCAGCAGCGGCGCGATCGTGCCGGTGCAGATCGATGCGATCTGCTCGGTCTCGATCGCCGCCGACAGGTCATGCGCGACCCGGGCCAGCGCCGCGGAGCGCTTCTCGTTCGCGCGCGCGGCCCGCGCCTCCGCACGCAGGCGCGCCGCGAGCTGGCCGATCGCGAGCGCGACGGCCAGCATCAGCGCGAACGTGAACACGTACTGCGTATCGGACACCGCGAACGACAATCTCGGCTCGACGAAGAAGAAGTCGAAGCAGCCGACGCACACGAACGCGGCCCAAGCGCCGGCGAGCCGGCCGAGCCGCAGCGCGATCAGCACGACGGTCATCAGGAACAGCATCACGACGTTCGACAGGTCGAACACGCGCAGCAGCGCGCTGGCCGCGAGTGTTGCCAGCGCGCACACGAGCGTGGCGAGCAGCAGCGGCACCGCGTACTGCGACATCCACACCTGCGTGCGCGGTCGCGCTTCGCGCACGGCCAGCATCGGCTGCGTGTCGGGCCCGGCGCCCGCGATGCGGTCGGCCAGCATCGCGCATGCGCGCAGCACGCCGCGCCAGCGGTCGCGGCGCACGCCGTCCCCGCCGCCGCGGGCGGCGGTGTCCCGCGGCCCCGTTGCCCGTCGATTCGCTTCGCTCACGTTCACATTCACATCCATGATCGCTTCCGGCAATTGAAACGCCGAACGGCCCCGCGCACGCCGCGAAGGCGTGAGCGGGGCCGCGACGGCGCGTTCGGTCAGATAAACGGCGTCAACAGCATGTCGATCAGCTTGATGCCGATGAACGGCGCGATGATGCCGCCCACGCCATAGATCAGCAGGTTGCGCCCCAGCAGCTTCTCGGCCGGCTCCGCGCGATACTTCACGCCTTTCAGCGCGAGCGGGATCAACGCAACGATGATCAGCGCATTGAAGATCACGGCCGACAGGATCGCCGACGTCGGGCTGTGCAGCCCCATCACGTTCAGCGCGCCGAGCGCCGGATACGTCGCGACGAACGCGGCCGGAATGATCGCGAAATACTTCGCGAGATCGTTGGCGACGCTGAACGTGGTCAGCGCGCCGCGCGTCATGATCATCTGCTTGCCGACCTCGACCACCTGCATCAGCTTCGTCGGGTTGCTGTCGAGGTCGACCATGTTGGCCGCCTCCTTCGCCGCCTGCGTGCCGCTGTGCATCGCGACGGCCACGTCGGCCTGCGCGAGCGCGGGCGCGTCGTTGGTGCCGTCGCCCGTCATCGCGACGAGATGGCCCTTCGCCTGGTGCTCGCGGATCAGCCGCAGCTTGTCCTCGGGCGTCGCCTCGGCGAGGTAGTCGTCGACGCCGGCTTCCGCCGCGATCGCGGCCGCGGTGAGCCGGTTGTCGCCGGTGATCATCACCGTCTTCACGCCGACCTTGCGCAGCTCGGCGAAACGCGCGGCGATCCCGTGCTTGACGATGTCCTTCAGCTCGATCGCACCGAGCACGCGGGCACCGTCGGCCACGACGAGCGGCGTGCCGCCGCGTCGCGCGATGTCGTTGACCGCCGTCTCGACCGCTTGAGGAAACACACCGCCGAGCGCATCGACGTGTGCGCGGATCGCCGACGCCGCGCCCTTGCGCACCTGACGCTCGCCGATGTCGAGGCCGCTCATGCGCGTGCGTGCGCTGAACGGCACGGTGATGCTGCCGGCCGTCGCGGCCACGTCCAGCGAAAAGCGTTGCTTCGCGAGCGCGACGATCGAGCGCCCCTCAGGCGTTTCGTCGGCGAGCGACGACAGTTGCGCGGCCTCGGCCAGCGCACGCTCGTCCACGCCCGGCGCCGGCCGGAACTGCACGGCCTCGCGGTTGCCGAGCGTGATCGTGCCGGTCTTGTCGAGCAGCAGCACGTCGACGTCGCCGGCCGCCTCGATCGCGCGGCCCGACGTCGCGAGCACGTTCGCCCGCATCATCCGGCTCATCCCCGCGATGCCGATCGCCGACAGCAGCGCGCCGATCGTCGTCGGGATCAGGCACACGAGCAACGCGATCAGCACGGTCAGGCTCACCGCCGTGCCCGACGCGTTCAGCAGCACGCTGAACTGCGAGAACGGCAGCAACGTCACGCACACGAGCAGGAAGATGATCGTCAGCGCGACGAGCAGGATCGTCAGCGCGACCTCGTTCGGCGTCTTGCCGCGCTTCGCGCCTTCGACCATCGCGATCATCCGGTCGAGAAATGCCTCGCCCGGTTGCGCGGTGATTTTCACGATGATCCAGTCGGACAGCACGCGCGTGCCGCCCGTCACCGACGAAAAATCGCCGCCCGACTCGCGGATCACCGGCGCGGATTCGCCGGTAATCGCCGATTCGTCGACCGACGCGACGCCGTCGATCACTTCGCCGTCGGCGGGAATCGTGTCGCCGGCTTCGACGAGCACGATGCAGCCGGCCGCGAGCTCGTCGCTCGGCACGCGATGGCTGGTGCTGCCGAATTGCTTCGGCTCGTCGAGCACCTTCGCATACACGCGCTTGCGCGCCGCGCGCAGCGCATCGGCCTGCGCCTTGCCGCGCCCTTCGGCCAGCGCCTCGGCCGCATTCGCGAACAGCACGGTGAACCACAGCCAGCACGCGACCGCGAAGATGAAGCCGGCCGGCGCGTCGCCCGTGCCGGCCAGCGCCTGCAACCACAGCACGGTCGTGACGATGCTGCCGAGATACACGACGAACATCACGGGGTTCTTCAACTGCACGCGCGGCGCGAGCTTGCGGAACGCCTCGCGCAGCACGGCCGTCCAGCGCATCGGCGGCACGCCGCCGACCGGCATCGCCGCTGGATTGATCGGGGTTTCGATATGGGACATGAGTGACTCCGTGGTTCCTGCTATTGCTTCGCGCCGGCCGCGTGGCCGAATGCGCGGTCCAGCGCGAGGTTCAGGTCGAGCACGCGCACGCGCGGTTCGCCGAGCACGCCGAGCTGGCGCGGCAACGCGATCCGATCGACCAGCGCCGTGACCTGTGCGGCATCGACGCCGCGCGCCTGCGCGACCCGCGCCGCCTGCAGCCGCGCGTTCGCGACCGAGATCTCGGGATCGAGCCCGGACGCCGATGCGGTCACCGCATCCGCCGGCACCGGCGTGCCGACGGCGAGCGCGTTCTCCTGCCGGTAGGTACGCACCCGCTGCGCGATATCCGCGAGCAGCTTCTTGCTGGTGGCGCCCTGGTTGCTGGCGCCGCTACCGGCCGCGTTGTACGGCTGGTCGACCGTCTTCGACGGATCGGCCGGATCGGTGCCGACCGTCGCGCTCGGCCGCCCGTGGAAGTAGCCGGCACGCGTGAACTGCTGCCCGATCACCGCCGAGCCGACCGTCGTGCCGTGCTGCTGCACGAGACTGCCGCGCGCCTGCGACGGGAACAGCACGTTCGCGACGCCGGTGGTGAGCAGCGGATACGCGATGCCCGTGACGAGCATGAACAGCACCGACGACGCGATCACGGGCCGCACGAGGCCGCGCGTCGCCGCGCCGAACGAAGAACCGGGTGCCGGCGCGGCGGCGGCCGCTGCCTGGCGATTGCCTTGCATCATGATGTTTTCCTCAGAACAGTTGGCCGCCCGACATCATCAGGTGCTCGACGATCGGGCCGAGCGCGAGCGCCGGCAGGAACGTGAGGCCACCGACGACCAGGATCACGAAGACCAGCAGGCCGGCGAACAGGCCCGTCGACGTCGACAGCGTGCCGGCGCTTTCCGGCACGCGCTTCTTCGCGGCGAGGCTGCCCGCGACCGCGAGCATCGGCAGCAGCGTCAGGTAGCGGCCGATCAGCATCGCGAAGCCGATCGTCGTGTTGAAGAACGGCGTGTTCGCGTTCAGGCCCGCGAACGCGGAGCCGTTGTTGGCCGTGCCCGACGTGTATGCGTACAGCACTTCGCTGAAGCCGTGCGGGCCGAGGTTCGCGAGGCTGTCCATCGTCGAATGCAGCATCGCCGCCACCGCGGTGAAGCCGAGGATGCTGAACGGATGCGCGAGCACCGCGAGCATCACGAGCTTCATCTCGCGCGCCTCGATCTTCTTGCCGAGGAATTCCGGCGTGCGCCCGATCATCATCCCGACCAGGAACACCGTGAGGATCGCGAACGTGAACAGGTTGATCAGCCCGACGCCGTCGCCGCCGAACACGTTGTTCAGCATCATCTGCGCGATCGGCACGAGCCCGCCGAGCGGCGTCAGCGAGTCATGCATCGCGTCGACCGACCCGGTGGTCGCGGCCGTCGTGACGGTGGCGAACAGGCTCGTCTGCGCGATGCCGAAGCGCATCTCCTTGCCTTCCATGTTGCCGCCCGGCTGCGTGGCGCTCAGCTGCGGATCGACGCCGAGCCCGGTCACGAGCGGATTGCCGTGCTGCTCGGCCGAATAGATCACAGCCAGGAAGCCGACGAACATCACCACGAACGCAGCGAGGATCACCCAGCCCTGACGGCGCCGGCCGATCATCGTGCCGAGCGCATAGGTCAGTGCGGACGGTATCAGCAGCATCGACAGCATGTGCAGCGTGTTGGTGAGCGGCGTCGGGTTCTCGAACGGATGCGCGGCGTTCATGCTGAAGAAGCCGCCGCCGTTCGTGCCGATATGCTTGATCGATTCGAGGCTGGCTACGGGCCCCATCACGATCTGCTGGCGCGCGCCTTCGAGCGTGGTCGCCCACGCGTCGGACGCGAGCGTCTGCGGCATGCCCTGCCACACGTACACGAGCGCCATCACGAAGCTGAGCGGCAGCAGCACGCGATAGGTCACGCGCGTGAAATCGACCCAGTAGTTGCCAAGGTCGGCCGCGCTCTTGCGGCTCAGCCCGCGGATGAAGCCTCCCGCGGCCGCGACGCCGGTCGCCGCGCTGACCACCATCAGGAACGTGATGACGGCCATCTGCGAGAAGTTCGACAGGCTGCTTTCGCCCGCATACGCCTGCCAGTTCGTGTTCGTGATGAACGACGCGGCGGTGTTGAACGCGAGGTCGGGGCTTTGCGACGCGCGCTGCAGCGCGTCGAACGGCAGCGTGTCCTGGATGCGCAGCAGCAGGTAGCCGAGCAGCATCATCCCGGCATTGCTGAGCAGCAGCACCATGCCGTAGCGCTGCCACGACATCGCTTCGTCGGGATTCACGCCGAGCAGCGCATAGGTCCGGCGTTCGACCCACGCGTGGCGCGGGCTCGTCAAGGCATGCGCGAGCCACTTCCCGACGATGGGCACCAGCGCCAGCATGATCGCGAGAACGATCGCGAATTGAATGAGATTGTTGAACATGTCGACGCTCGCTCAGATCCGGTCAAGGCCGGTGATGAAACCGGCCGTCAAGGCAAAGAACGCGAGCGTGAACAAGATGAAAAGCAGATCGCTCATGACATTCACCGATATTTTCGAATTCCTGTTGAATCGCGCCGATCAATACCGCTCGGGTTGGATCAACGCATGAAACAGATAGATAAAGAGCGCGAGCGACAACGCGCCGGTGATCCACAACATGGCTTTCCCCTTTTTCCTATGCGCGGCAACGCCGCGCGATCGTCGGCGCATCGGGCCTTGCCGTGTCGGCGCAAGCCCGCGTGACGCCCCCATGCTCAGTTGGCGAATGGGATGCGACAGTGTAGAAATCCGCGTATCAAAGCGGTGTTCAATTTCTTTACGCGGAGTAAAAAAGCTGTAAAGACGAAAGCCGGCGGCGATGGCGTTTTTATGTGTTCTTTTCAGGGCCAATACGAGTCTATACACCGTATCTTCACCGCGATTCCTAGAATGGGCGACATGTCCAAGACGAGATCTCCGCGGTGCGGAACACGATGCGACCCGGGGATGCCAGCATGAAACCGACCAGAACCGAAACCGCCGCCTCACGCGACCTGCCGCCCGTTCGTTCACGGCGCCGGTGCTCTGCCGACGCGCTCGTGCTGCTGTCGATCCGCGTCGAATCGGACAACCTCGTCGTCGTGCGGCGCCTGCTGCACCAGGCGGTCGGCACCGCGCTCAATTTCTATACGGCCGCGATCGACAACCGCACCGGGCGCGCGTGCATCGAGCTCGAAGTCGCGCGGTCGCAGGCGTCACCCGCGATCCTGTCGATTCTCCGCCTGCTGCCGGCCGCCGAATTCGGCACGATCCGCCTGCTGCAGCACTAGCCGGCCTCCGATGCGGCCGCGCGTGACACGCGTCACGCGCCCGCTCCCCCTTTCATCGATTCGAACGCGCGTTGCCGACGCGAACGCGTGCGGTTCGTCTTCGTCACGAGCCGCGCTCGTTCGCCGCCGGCATGCGCGCCGGATCGTCGTTCCCGTCGCTACGGGCCTTTCCAGGAAGCACACTCAATGAAAAAAGCAGTCGCCGGTACCCTCTCCGTCGCGTTCCTCAGCGCCGCCGCGCAGGCGCAAAGCAGCGTCACGCTCTACGGGATGCTCGATGCGGGTATCGTCTATACGAACAACCAGTCGGGTAAAAGCGCATGGCAGCAAGGCAGCGGCCTGCTGTCGAATACGGTCTTCGGCCTGAGCGGCAACGAGGATCTCGGCGGCGGCCTGCATGCGCTGTTTCGCCTCGAAAACGGCTTCAACCTGAACAACGGCACGCAGTCCTACAAGAACACGATGTTCGGCCGCCGCGCGTACGTCGGCCTGCAGAGCGACCCGTACGGCACGCTGACGCTCGGCCGCCAGTACGATGCCGTGGTCGATTATCTCGGCCCGCTCGCGATGGCGAACAACGGCGACGGCAACAACCTCGCGTCGCATCCCTTCGACAACGACAACCTCGACGATTCGTTCTACATCGACAACGCGGTGAAATACACGAGCCCGACGCTCGCCGGCTGGCAGTTCGGCGGCCTGTACGGGTTCAGCAACGCGGCCGGCGGCTTCGCGAACAACCGCGCATACAGCGCGGGCGTGTCGTATGCGAACGGGCCGGTCAGCCTCGGCGCCGCGTACCTGCAGCTCAACCGCGGCGGGCTGACGGCCGGCGGCGCGCTGTCGACCAACGACGGGCCGAACTTCCCGGCCGTGCGCCAGCGCGTGATGGGCGCGGGCGGCAGCTACGCATTCGACCGGCTGACGGTCGGCGCGCTGTGGACGCATTCGATGTTCGACGAAACGGCCGCGTCGTCGCTGCCCGGCGCGCTGAACGCGCTGCGCTTCGACAACTTCGAGGTCAACGCGCGCTATGCGCTGACGCCGGCCGTTTCGTTCGCGGGCGCCTATACGTTCACCAACGGCCGCTACGACGACGCAACCGGCAGCCATCGGCCGAAATGGCACCAGGTGACGCTGATGGCCGACTACGCGCTGAGCAAGCGCACCGACGTGTACGCGGAAACCGTCTACCAGCACCAGTTCGGCGTGCCGGCGGGCGCGACGCTCGGGTTCGCGAACGTCACGGGGCTCGCGCCTTCGTCGAACAACACGCAGGTGGTCGGGACGGTCGGCATCCGGCATCGGTTCTGACCGCACGCCCGCCGCCGAAAGCCGGCCGCTCTGTGCAATCCCGCATGGACGCGGGCCGGCCGAACAGGGATCATTCGGGGAATCCGGGCCCGCGCGCCTGCGAAACCGGTACACTCGGCGCCGGGCGCGCGCCGGATCGGCATTCGGCGGCGGGCCGCTGCCGACTCTGGAATCGTGATCCCATGACCACACCGATCTATCAGGAAATCAAGGACTTCATCCTCGCGCGCATTCATGCCGGCGAATGGGCGGAAGGCGACCAGGTGCCGTCGGAGAACGAGCTCGCGCGCGAATTCAACGTCGCGCGGATGACCGTCAACCGCGCGCTGCGCGAGCTGACCGCCGAGCAGGTGCTCACGCGCACGCGCGGCTCCGGCACGTACGTCGCGTCGCCGAAGTACGAATCGACGCTCGTCGCGATCCGCAGCATCTCGGACGAAGTCGCCGCGCGCGGCCACGGCTATCGCGCGCAGGTGCTGCAGGTGGGCGCGGCCGTCGCCGATGCGAAGCTCGCCGACGAGTTGCAGATCGACACGGGCAGCCCGATCTTCCATTCGCGCGTGCTGCACTTCGAGAACGACACGCCGGTGCAGCTCGAGGAACGCTGGGTCAATCCGGCCTGCGCGCCCGAGTATGCGTTGCAGGACTTCACGACCACGACGCCGAACCAGTACCTGACACGCGTCGCGCCGCTGCAGCGCGTCGAATACCGGATCGAGGCCGCGATGCCCGACGCCGAAACGCGCCGCCACCTGACGATGGACGACCGCGAGCCGTGCCTGCTGCTGCATCGGCGCACGTGGTCGCAGGGAATGGTCGCGTCGGTCGCCAATCTGTGGCACCCGGGCAGCCGGTACCGGTTCACTGGGCATTTCTGAGCTGGGGTGGATGCCCGGGCTTACCGCGTGCCCGGCTGCCCCCACCGCTCGATCGCACCAACGGCCCGCTTCAAGCCTTCCTCTTGTGCGATGCTCGCGCCGAGTTCGATCGCGCGCGCTTGCGTGTCGTCCCGTTCGGCAAACGCGATGGCTCGCGTCAGTGCGGCGGCGTCCACGCGTCGCCCCGCCACCGGCGCATCCGCCACGCCGAGTCGCTGAAGCCGGTTCGCCCAGAAGAACTGATCGCCCGCAAACGGCACGACGACCGACGGAATGCCGGCCCGCGCAGCCGAATGCGTAGTACCCGATCCGCCGTGATGGATTGCCATCGATACCTGCGGGAACAGCCAGTCATGCGGCGTATCGCCGATCACGTGAACGTTCTTCGGCAGCATCGACGCGTCGATACCGCTCCAGCCCGGATAGAACAATGCACGGCGACCGGCGAGCGCGTGCGTCAGCGCTCCGACCATCGCGGTGCGATCGAAGCCGGCCATACTGCCAAAACCGATGTACACGGGGCGATCGCCCGCTTCGAGAAATGCCGAGAGTTCGGACGATGGCGCCCAGGCATGCGCATCGATCCGCCACTGGCCGCACGCCTGTATATTCGACGGCCAGTCACCCGGGCCGGACAGCAGCGCCGGCGACACGCCGTACAGCATCGGATGATCGGTCCACACCTGCTTGCGCGGCGGCAACCCGCACACGCTCGCGCGTGCCGCATTCGTCGCCTTCCTGAACGCCTGCCACAGCAGCGCGTTCACGAACCGGTGGCTCGCGCGGTTCAGCCAGCGTGGCACCTTCCCCGGCGGCAGGAACGGCGACGCGAATTCCGCAGTGGGCGTGATCGGGATCATGCCGGTGCCGATCGCCGGCACGCCGCGATACTCGGCGACCGACAAGCCGACGAACGATGCGAGCCCGGACACGAGGATCGCGTCGCAGCCTTCCGACGCATCCGCGATTTCGCGCATCCACGCAGCCGTGTTCGCATTGGCGATCGCCGCGAGCGCCTTCGACGTGTCATTGAAGCCGCCGCGCCCGCGCACCGCATCGGCCAATGCGCCATCCGGCGCAATCGCGCGGCGGATATCGCCGGACAACGACGCCGACGGCACGCCAAGCGCCACTGCCGACCCGAGCGTCGCCGCATCGGCCAGCAGCCGGATATCGTGGCCGGCTTCGATCAGCGCACGACCGAGCGCCGCGAGCGGGCGCGTGTCGCCTTCGGTGCCGTAGGTGGCGATGACGAGCTTCATGCGTGACTCCTCGTGCACGGCGGCAATGGGTGGATTCATAAAAATGCACGTCGTATACTAATGCAACTCGTGTACTTTCAGTCAATCCCCGCCATGCCGACTCCGACCGACGATCCGGGCCGCCGCGCTCGCAAGCGCATCCAGATGCTCGCGCATCTCGCCGCCACCGGTGCACGCCTGTTCGACGCGCACGGCTATGAAGCGGTCACGATGGAACAGATCGCCGCGCAGGCCGATGTCGCGAAGCGCACGCTGTACAACCACTTTGCAACGAAGGAAGCCGTGCTCGCGCACTGGCTGGAGGGTGAACTCGCACGCGATCTCGCGCATCTGCAGCGCGACGTCGCGCGGCGCAAGACCTTCGCGTCACGCATCGGCTGTGTGCTCGATGCGTCGGCTGCTTGGTGCGAGCAGCATCCCGCGTATCTGCTCGCGTATTTGCGCCATCGCTTCCTGAGCATCGGCGCGATCGAACCGGCAAGTGGTGGAGAGAACGGCAGCGATATCGCGCTCGTGTGGCAGCAACTGATCGCGGCCGGGCAGCAATCCGGCGAACTGAACGGCACGCTGCGGGCCGACCAGCTCGCGACGTGGTTCCATCACCTGTATCTCGCGGCGATGCTGCGCTGGCTGAGCCTGCCGGGGCTGTCGCTGAAACGGGAGTTCCAGGCGGTCGCGAAGCTGTTCGTCGAAGGTGCTCAAGCGAAAGGGTGAGCGGCGCCGGTAAGCGATGGTCGGTGGCCAGTCGGCCGCTCGCCGGGTGCAAGCGCCCCGGCACGACCGCGAGGAGCGAACGCCACTGAGGCGGCCGGTGCCGCACATCCGGCGCATCCGGCGCATCCGGCGCATCCGGCGAATACGGCGAATACGGCGAATACGGCGAATACGGCACGATAGACGCGTCGCGCGACGCCGATGCATTTTCACGACGGCCACACGCATCGCATGCCAAATTTCCCGTGCAGCAGTATGCTGATGTCGTACGGCCGCGCGCGACGCTTCGGGTAATCCCTTCGTTTGCACGTTGTCGCGCCGCCGTCGCGACCGCAATCATGCGTTGCAAGGAGGGATTCGTGATGGCAACCACGCATCAGCATTTCCACCTCGAACTACGGCACGCCACCGCGCCGACCTATTTCATCAGCTACCTGTTTCCCGCCTTGCTGTTCGTGTACGAACTGCTGCGCGTCGGCCAATGGATCCGCGATCACGGGATGCAATTCGCCGCGTTCAAGCAGATGGGTTACGAGTATTTGCTGATGCTGCTGTTCGTCGGACTGCAGATCGTCGTCGAGGCAATCTTCCTGCTCGGCGCCGCAATGCGTCGCGACAATCGCGACTTCGAGCACCGGCTGCCGAACGTGGTCCTCGGGATCGGCCTCTCGATCGCCGTGCTCGCGATCGACCTCGCGATCCAGCTCGCGTTCTGACGGCCGGCGGGCACCTGCCCGCCGGTGGCAGCAGCGCTCAGGCGAGCGCGTCGCGCAGGAACGTCGTCACGGCGGCCAGCACGTCGCCGGTTCGCTCGCGGTGCGGCATGTGCCCGCACTGGCCGAGCAACAGATACGACGATGGCCCCGCGACGCGCGCGGCGATCCGCTTCGGATGCACGTCGGACCCATATTCGTCGTCTTCGCCGTGAATCGCGAGCGTCGCGCATTGCACGCGCGGCAAGTCGTCGTCGAGATTCCAGTCGCGAAAAGCCGGCGACAGCCACGTGTCGACCCACGCGCGCAGCACCCATTCGGCCTTGTCGCCGTGATAGCGCGCGAGCCGGTCGAGCTGGCCCGGTTCGTCGAACTGCTGCCCCGCGTCGCGGATGCCGGCCAGCGTGCGATCCTCGACGAATGCCTGCGCGGCGATCGTCACGAGCGCGCGGCAACGATCCGGATGCGCGGCCGCACACCCGACCGCCATCCCGCCGCCGACGCTGTGCCCGAGCGCGACGAACGCGTCGACGCCCAGTTGTTCGAGCAGCGCCGCGAACGCGTGATCGGCCTCGTCGCGCACGAACGTCGTGCCGAGTGTCCCCGGATGGCGATCGGACCGACCGAAGCCGAGGCGATCGTAGGCGATCACGTCGCGCTGCGTGGCGCGCGCGAGCTGCACGGGGAAGTCGCGCCACAGTTCGACGCAGCCCAGCGAATCGTGCAGCAGGACGATTGGAGCGACCGCCTTCGACGCACCCGTCTGTTGCGCAAGACCATCGCGCCAGCGTTTCGCAAAGAGGCGCCCTTGCGGCGTCTCGACGGTTGTCTCCTCAAACGGGATATCGGTCATGTGTGTGTCGTCTGCATGAAAGCGGCCGCCCCTCGGCGGCCGTACCGGATCCTGCGATGTTGGCCCGCGCCCGCACGCAGCGTCAAGCAAGCCCCCACCGTCCGCGCGTTCATTCGGGCTGCGGCGGCAGATACTCCATCTGCGCCTCGTCGTACAGCCGGTAGATCAGCGCCTGCATCGCGCGGAGATCCTCCGATTCGTCGAGCATCCGCATGCTCATGATGATCGGCGACACGAGATTCGGATCGTCGAGCGGCTTGTAGCTGATGTCGTCGCGCTTCAGCCCGTACACGCTGTGCGGCACGACCGACACGCCCTCTCCCATCGCAACGAGGCCGAGCGCGATCTGCAGTTCGCGCGTCTCGTAGATCTTGCGCGGCTGCAACGCGCGATCGTGAAACGCCGCGAGCACCTGGTCCGCATAGCTCGGGCGCGGCGCCTTCGGAAAGATGATCAGCGTGTCGTTCACAAGATCGTGCAGCGACAGCACCGGCTTCGCGCTGTCGAGCGGATGGCCGACCGGCAGCGCGACGATCATCCGCTCCTCGCGCAGCACGACGCGCCGCACGCTCGGATCCTCGTGGCGGATGCGCCCGAACCCGACGTCGATGCGCCCTTCCTTCAGCGCCTTGATCTGGTCCATCGTCGACATCTCGTGCAGGCTCAGTTCGACCGCCGGATACTCGCTGCGAAAGCGCCGGATGATCTTCGGCAGCATCCCGTACAGCGTCGAACCGACGAAGCCGACCGACATGCTGCGCTCGATCTTGCCGACCCGCTTCGTCATCGATTCGAGCTCGGTCGTCTGCGCGAGCAGCTGCACCGCGTGCGAATAGAAGAAGCGGCCCGCGTCGGTCAGCTTCAGCGGCCGCGCGTTGCGCTCGAACAGCGGCACGCCGAGCGCTTCCTCGAGCTGCTGGATCTGCCGGCTCAGCGGCGGCTGCGCGATATGCAGCCGTTCGGCCGCCCGCGTGAAATTCCGCTCTTCGGCGACCGCGACGAAGTAGCGGAGGTGTCTCAACTCCATGTTCGAATCCTCCCGGGCAGGCGACGGATGTTCATTCGGCACCGCGCACAGCGCGGGCGCCGGCCGTCCACACCGGCCCTGCCGGTCACCTGCTTCCCGATCCCGTCACGATACCTCAGCCGGCACCGATCCCGGCGCGAACCGCATTGCGCGCGCAGCGGCGGCCGGCGCCGCGCAAAGCAAAACGGGAAGCGACAACGCTTCCCGTTCGTTCACCGATACCGCGCCGCGGCACCGTGTGGGCCGAGCATCACACCTCGGTCGCGTAGAGCGCGTCGCGCTGCGCGTCGCTCAGCGAGTCGAGCGGCACGTCCGGCAATTGGTAGCAGATCATCGTGCCGTACAGCTCGGCGAGGCAATTGCTGCCGGCGTCGAGTGCGTAGCCGTCCTCGCCGTCCGGCGCCGGCGGGTACACTTCGCGCCACGCGTTGATCGCGGCTTCGAGTCGCACGATGGAAACGGGTCCGGCCTTCCGCTCGGCGGGTGATGCGCTCATGGATTCCTCTGGGTTGCGCGCTCCGCGGGCCGTATCGGCCCGGATGGAACGATGAAAACGCCGGGCGTTTCGCCGGCCGCCGCGTGTCGCGCGCGCCGGATGCCGATCCGCGCGACGCGCCTCGCGCCGGCCGGGCCGTGGCCCGGTAGGGTCGGGCAATATAACCGGCTTTGACCCCGTGCAGGCAAAAGCCGGGCAAAAAAACGGGAAGCGCGAGGCTTCCCGTTTCGTCGTACGTCACGCGGCCACGTGCCGCGCCCGCGTCAGCCCGCGGTTTCGCGGTTCGCCACCGGCTGCCGCTGCGCGCCACGGCTCGCGGCGATCCACGGCGCGATTTCCATGTCTTCGTAGCGCACGAAGCGGCTCTTCTTCAGGAACCGGAAGCCGAGCCACACGACCAGGAACAGCGGAATGCCGACGTAGGTCGCGGCGACGCCCGCCCAGTCGATCCGGTTCGCGAGGAACGCCTGATAGTCCTGGCCGAGCGCGATCACGAGGCACAGCACGAACGCGAACAGCGGGCCGAACGGGAACCATTTCGACTGGTACGGCAGCTGGTCGAGCGCGTAGCCCTGCTTCACGTAGCCCTTGCGGAACCGGTAGTGGCTGACCGCGATGCCGAGCCACGCGATGAAGCCGGTCATCCCCGACGTGTTCAGCAGCCACAGGTACACGGTCTTGTCGCCGTACAGCGACGTGAAGAAGCACAACGCGCCAACCGCCGTCGTCGCGTACAGCGCATTGCGCGGCACGCCGCCCGCCGACAGCTTCGCGAAGATCTTCGGCGCGCGGCCTTCGGTCGCGAGGTTGTAGAGCATCCGCGTGGACGCGTACATGCCCGAGTTGCCGGCCGACAGCACGGCCGTCAGGATCACCGCGTTCATCACGCCGGCCGCGAACGCAAGGCCCGCGTGGCGGAACACGAGCGTGAACGGGCTCACGCCGATGTCGGTCACGTCCGTCTTCAGCAGGTTCGGGTCGGTATAGGGAATCAGCACGCCGATCACGAAGATCGCGAACACGTAGAACAGCAGGATCCGCCAGAACACCTGGCGCACCGCGCGCGGGATCGTCGTGCGCGGGTTTTCCGATTCGCCGGCCGCGACGCCGATCAGCTCGGTGCCCTGGAACGAGAAGCCGGCGATCATCGCGACACCCATCAGCGCCGGCAGGCCGCCCGCGAACGGTGCGTCGCCGATCGTCAGGTTGCCCCAGCCATTGCTCGGCGCGCCCTTCAGAATGCCGAAGATCATCAGCAGGCCGACGCCGATGAACGCGACCACGGTGACGACCTTGATCAGCGCGAACCAGTATTCGGCTTCCCCGAAGCCTCGCACGGTCAGCGCGTTGAGCAGGAACATCACGCCGAGGAACGCCGCGCTCCACCACACGCCCGGCACGTCCGGGAACCAGTAATGCATCACGAGCTGCGCGGCGACCAGCTCCACCGCGATCGTCACGGCCCAGTTGTACCAGTAGTTCCAGCCGAGCGCGAAACCGAAGCCCTCGTCCACGTATTTCGCGCCGTAAGTCGCGAACGAGCCCGACACCGGCATGAACGCGGCCATCTCGCCGAGGCTCGTCATCAGGAAATAGACCATCAGGCCGATCGCCATGTACGCGACCATCGCGCCGCCGGGGCCGGCCTGCGAGATTGACGCGCCGGACGCGACGAACAGGCCCGTGCCGATCGAGCCGCCGATGGCGATCATCGTCAGGTGGCGCGCCTTCAGCGCGCGATGAAGCTTGGGTGGGTTCGCTGACGAACCGGATGGGTCGGATTTCGGAAGTGCGGACATAAACGAGACGAACGTTGAGCGGGCCGGCATCCGTAGCCGGCGCATGCGAAATCGGAGCGCGGTGCGCGTCCTGCGATGCATTCGATGCGGCCCCGATACGCGTTGCGCGGTGGGCGCCTGCGGCGAAGCGCGGATTCTACCTGATTCGTCACGGGGACAGCTCAGGTGCCGCCGCCCGCCGCAGCCGTGGAGATTTCGCAGAATCAAGGGGTTGGCCGCGTCGAACCGGGCCGCCGTCGCAGGTCGGCTCAAAAACCCCGCGCCCTGGATGGTTATCCGGTTCTCCGATCCCATCGATGTTTCGCAACCGCCCCGTCGCCGTCCGCCCGATACCGCACCGGCACGCATAATCGCCGGGTAATCACGGGATTATTCAGACAATACAACCGATATCGACGATTGATTCAAATCAAATCACCCGCGTGTAAAGCGGTAACGATGCGTAATCGTTGGGAATCGCCGTATCCGCATGCATGTTTTGCATGTGCACACGAATCTCCGGAATTCGCGAGATAATGCGGCCCGATTCAAAATAAACAGCGTACGGAATCGCCAACGACGCGAAAATCCGCCGCCCGCCCCCATCGAGGATGAAGTCATTCACGCTGCCCGCCGCGCTGCGCCGCCATACCGCGTCGATCGTGGCACGCATTCTGTCGCCCCGCGGCGTACTCGTGGCGGGGATCGTGCTGCTGATGTTCAGCTGGGGGCTTTCCACGTCGCTTTTAATCGAGGCGCGGCGCGATGCATACGACCATGCGGTCGAAAATGCACGCAACCTGATGCTGCTGATCGAACGCGATATCGCGCGCAATATCGAGCTCTACGATTTGTCGCTGCAGAACGTCGTCGACGGCATTACCGATCCTGAACTGGCGGCCCTGCCCCCGCGCCAGCGTCACCGGCTGCTGTTCGACCGCGCGGCGACCGGCGAGTATCTCGGGTCGATCTTCGTGATGGACGCGCACGGCAATATCGTGATCGATTCGAGCGCATCGCCCGCCCGGCAAGGCAATTTCGGCGACCGCGACTATTTCGCCGTGCATCGCGACCAGCTCGCCCAGGGCCTCTACATCAGCCGGCCGTATGCGTCCCGGCTGCGCGGCGGCGCCTTGACGATCGCCCTCAGCCGCCGGATCAACCGGCCCGACGGCGCGTTCGCCGGCATCGTCGTCGGCACGCTCAGCATCGACTACTTCCGCGCGCTGCTCGACGGCCTGGCGGTCGGCAAGCACGGCAGCGCGGCGATCGTCGAGGACAACGGCACGCTCGTGTCGCGCCTGCCATTCGACCCGCACGTGGTCGGCCTCGACCTGCACAGCTCGCCGCTGTTCATCGAATCGCAGCGCGCCCGCGACGGCGCGCTGACCGGAGTCGGCGCGATCGACGGCATCCGGCGCATCTACGTTTACAAGCATCTCGCCGCCCTGCCGCTGATCGTCGACGTCGCGCCCGCCGAGATCGACATCTACGCGTCGTGGCACCACCGCGCGATCTGGACCGTCGTGCTGATGTGCCTGTTCACCGGGTTCATCGCGTGGGGGTCGCTGGCGCTGTCGCGCGAACTGAAGCGCCGCCAGGTCGCCGAATCGAAGCTGTACCGGCTCGCGCACACCGATGCGCTGACGGGCCTCGACAACCGCGGCACGTTCGACACGGTGCTCGCGAAGGAGGCGCAGCGTGCGTCGCGCAGCGGCCGCCCGCTGTCGGTGCTGTTCGTCGACGTCGATCACTTCAAGGCCTTCAACGACTATTACGGCCATCCCGCCGGCGACGACGTGCTGCGGCGCGTCGCGCAAACCGCGTCGCGCTGCCTGCGCCGCGACAGCGATCACGTCGCGCGCTACGGCGGCGAGGAATTCGTCGTCACGCTGCCCGACACCGATGCGCCAGGCGCGTTGACCGTCGCCGAGGGCATCCGGCGCGCGATCGCGGCGCTCGACATCGAGCACGCGAAAAGCCCGTACGGACGCGTCACGGCGAGCATCGGCGCGGCGACCGCCACCGACGGCCGCGTGAACGCCGCGACGCTGCTGCAGCGGGCCGACGAGGCGCTTTACCGCGCGAAGTCCGGCGGCCGCAACCGCGTGCTGGAGGCGCAGCCGAGCGCCGCCGGCGCATGACATCGCCGTGACATGGCGTGAAGTCGCACGTCGGCCGGCCGGGCCGGATGACCGCACCGTGGACAGTCCTCCCGCGTTCGGTTAGCGTGACACCTGCTGCGCATGCGGCGCGGCGCCGGCCCGCGCAGGCCGCCGTGCGCGTTCCGGCCACTCCCGTTCCGCCATGACCACCCCGTTCCCTGCCCGGCTGCCGCCGTTCCTGCGCCACGCGCTCCGCCCGCTGCTCGACCCGTACCGCCGCTACCGGCACGCGAAGCTGATCCATGCGGCGCGCGTCTCGCTCGCGATTCTCGTGTCGATCGCACTGTCCACCGGCCTGAACGTGCCGCACGGCGAGTGGTCGACGATCACCGTGCTGATCGTCGTCGGCGGGCTGCAGCACCACGGCAACATCCGCAAGAAGGCGGCCGAGCGCGCGCTCGGCACGTCGATCGGCGCGCTCGCGGGGCTCGGGCTGATCCTCCTCTACTCGTTCCTGCACGCGCCGTTCGCGATCTACCTGCTGATGGCCATTGGGTGCGGAATCTGCGCGTATCACGCGATCGGCAAGGCCGGCTACATCGCGCTGCTGTCGGCGATCACGATGGTGATCGTCGCCGGGCACGGCGACAACGAGATCGTCGACGGCCTGTGGCGCGCGGTGAACGTGCTGGTCGGCATCGCGATCGCGCTGGCGTTCTCGTTCGCGCTGCCGCTCTACGCGACCTATTCGTGGCGCTACAAGCTCGCCGATGCGCTGCGCGCGTGCGCGGCCGTGCATGCGCGGCTCGCGGGCGATCGCCAGGTCAGCGACGACGCGCACCTGAAGGAAATGGCCGCGCTGAGCGCGCTGCTCGTCCAGCTGCGCTCGCTGATGCCGTCGGTGTCGAAGGAATGCGAGACGTCGATGATGCAGCTCGAGGCGATCCAGCGCAGCCTGCGCCTGTGCATCGGTTATCTGGAGATCCTGTCGAGCGCGCTGCCGGCCCGCGACGACATCGCGGCCCGCGAGTACATGCGCGTCGACATGAAGGCCGTGAACCGACGCATCCGCGACACACTGGTCGGCGCGAGCCGCGCGCTCAAGTTCGGCACGCCGAGCCGGCTCTCGCCGCGCCGCCGGCCGGTCGACCCGCCGCACGACGCGCCGCCGCCGCAGTTGTCCGGCTACGTGTCGATCACGGCCAAGCTGGCCGCGGAAGTCGATCAGCTGCGCGAGAAGCTGCTCGACACCGCGCAGTCGTGGAACATCTGACGTCGGCGGGGATCCGGGCTTCGCGCGCTCGCCTTTCATATACCTTTCAGATTGACATATCGACATCCTGACGGCGGGCCGCCCCACCCGTCAGCCGATCCGGCCCCGGAAACACGGCCCGCGCCGCGCGCGTCGATGCCTGTTTCTGCCGCGATTTCGCACCGGCGAGCGCGATGTTCTCCACCCGGCTCACCGCCCGCCAGGCCCGCCGCGACAGGCTCGACGACCGTTCCGCGCGAAAATCAGCCCTTGCCCCAACCTCCCGGACAGCCGATACTCGCATATTCCGCGAAATACGATCCCACCGGCTTCAATCCACGGTAATTCCTATGAGCACGATTCTCGAAAGCCTCCCGACCGGCCAGAAGGTCGGTATCGCCTTCTCCGGCGGCCTGGACACCAGCGCTGCATTGCACTGGATGAAACTCAAGGGCGCCGTCCCGTACGCATACACGGCGAACCTCGGCCAGCCCGACGAAGACGATTACGACGCGATCCCGAAACGCGCGATCGAATACGGCGCAGCCGGTGCCCGCCTGATCGACTGCCGCGCGCAGCTCGTCGCCGAAGGCATCGCGGCGCTGCAAAGCGGCGCGTTCCACATCACGACGGCCGGCGTCACGTACTTCAACACCACGCCGATCGGCCGCGCCGTGACGGGCACGATGCTCGTGGCCGCGATGAAGGAAGACGGCGTCAACATCTGGGGCGACGGCAGCACGTACAAGGGCAACGACATCGAGCGCTTCTACCGCTACGGCCTGCTCGTGAACCCGGATCTGAAGATCTACAAGCCGTGGCTCGACCAGACGTTCATCGACGAGCTCGGCGGCCGTGCCGAAATGTCCGAATTCATGAACCAGGCCGGTTTCGCGTACAAGATGTCGGCCGAGAAGGCCTACTCGACCGATTCGAACCTGCTCGGCGCGACGCACGAAGCGAAGGATCTCGAAAGCCTCGAAAGCGGCATCAAGATCGTGAACCCGATCATGGGCGTTGCATTCTGGCGCGACGACGTGAAGATCGCCGCCGAAGAAGTGACGGTGCGCTTCGAAGCCGGCCAGCCGGTCGCGCTGAACGGCGTCGAGTTCACCGACCCGGTCGAGCTGCTGCTGGAAGCGAACCGCATCGGCGGCCGCCACGGCCTCGGCATGAGCGACCAGATCGAGAACCGGATCATCGAGGCGAAGAGCCGCGGCATCTACGAAGCCCCGGGCCTCGCGCTGCTGTACATCGCGTACGAGCGTCTCGTCACCGGCATCCACAACGAAGACACGATCGAGCAGTACCGCGAGAACGGCCGCCGCCTCGGCCGCCTGCTGTACCAGGGCCGCTGGTTCGACCCGCAGGCGATCATGCTGCGCGAAACGGCACAACGCTGGGTCGCGCGCGCGATCACCGGCGAAGTGAAGATCGAACTGCGCCGCGGCAACGACTACTCGATCCTGAGCACGAAGTCGCCGAACCTCACGTACCAGCCGGAACGCCTGTCGATGGAGAAGGTCGCATCGACGTTCTCGCCGCGCGACCGGATCGGCCAGCTGACGATGCGCAACCTCGACATCACCGATACGCGCGACAAGCTGCGCGTGTACTCGCAAGTCGGGCTGCTGACGCCGGGTGAAGCGTCGGCGCTGCCGCAGATCAAGGGCGACGAGAAGTAAGTCGCTTCGCTCGACGCCGTGCCGCATCGCTGGATGCGGTACGGTTGGGCAGGCTGGGGGGCGCATCCTCTTCGCGCACTCGGCCTGCCGCTCCTTCCGCCTCTCCCCCGCCTGTCTGCTTTCCCCTCCGCAATCGCATCACCTCGCGTGACGTACCAACGGCACGGCATCGCCACACCCGCCATGGCAAGCTGCGAGTCTTCCAATTCCTGCGCTGACTCATGACCGCCCTCACCGTCATCCACCTGAACGGCCCGATCAACAGCGGCAAGACGACGATCGGCCTTGCGCTCGCACGCTTGCTGCCCGACGCACGCTTCATCGACGGCGACGATCACGATGCGCCCGAAGACGCACCGTTCGACGTGCAGTGGGCGATCGCGCTCGAACGTCTCGTCACGCAGATCACGCACGCACGTGAGCGTCATCTGGTCATCGCCTATCCGATCGGCGAAACGGAATTCGAGCGGCTGCGCGCCGCCTGCGACGCGCGCGATGCGCGGCTGTTCATCGTGACGCTCGCACCGCCCGAAGCGGTCGCATCGTCGAATCGCGGCTCGCGTGCGCTGACGGACTGGGAGCGCAACCGGATCGCCGAGATGTATCGCGAAGGCTATGCGTCGCGGCCGTTCAGCCAGATGGTGCTCGATACATCCGATGCGACGCCTGATGCTTGTGCGGCGCGTATCGCACAACAAGTCGCGGCGACTGAGCCGTAACCGGCACACCTGACCGCGCCCTTCACGCCGGCACGCGGATACCTCGCAGCAGCCGGCGAAAGACAGCTTCTCCGGCTTAAATAGGAAAACGTTTACCCTTCCGACACTTCTTGCTAGCATCGTCCTCGATCGGCTTGAGCGCATTCACGGAAAGCCGATTGCAAGCCTTGAAAATCCCGCAATTCCCGGCATCACTGTTTCAGCCTTCGAGCCTCATCTGCTTTCTGTATTTTGGAGTGAATCCTGCGGGCGACCGATCTCGTTTCGACGATCAGGCGCCAGAATAGGAAAACGTTATCCACAACGTGGCGCCCAGCCACGGACCATCAGAGAGAGACACCATGAAGAACAGGATCATCCCGTGCGTCGTCGCCGTTCTGTCCGTTGCGTGCCTGTCCGCGTGCGGCGGCGACGATCCGGCCAGCCCGGCCGCCGCCGCCCGCCAGCAGGCCACCGTGATGGCGCTCAGCCCGTCGAACCCGCCCGGCTCGAACTTCAACCTCGCGCCGTTCACGCTGCAATTGCCGACCGGCGCGTCCGGCAAGGTCGACACCGTGAGCGGTTCGTCGCTCGCGGGCGGCTACGTGAACCCGACGTATTTCTACACGGACGGCAGCGACGGATCGATGGTGATGATGGACCCGACGCAGGGCTGGACAACGTCCGGCTCGCTGCATCCGCGCACCGAACTGCGCGAGAACGCGATCTGGCCAACTTCCGGCACGAACCGGCTGAATGCGACGGTGGCCGTCACGCAGGTGCCCGATCACACGACGATCGGCCAGATCTTCCAGGGCACCGGCCCGAGCAAGCCGCTGTGCGAGCTGCAGTTCACGTCGGGCGGCGTCGTGCAGCTGCTGCTCGAAAGCACCAACCAGGGCGGCAAGTCGACGACCACGCCGATCACCACGGTCGGCGTCGGCAAGAAGTTCAGCTACGCGCTGAGCCTGAGCGGCACGACGATCACCGTCACGGCGAACGGCACGACCAAGACCTTCACGATGGATTCGAGCTTCAACGGCGAAAGCTTCTACTTCAAGGCCGGCGACTACGACCAGACGGCCGTGTCCGGCACGCCGCTGACGACGCCCGGCACCGTCGTGAAGTTCTATGCGCTGACGCTCACGCATAGCTGATCGCGCGGCACGACGCATGAAGCCGGACGGGCACACGTCATGCGCGACCGTCCGGCGTTTCGATGCATACGTCGCGCTTACGAGTGATGCCGCACCCCCGACACGGCGGCTTGCCTCGCGCCCTTGCGGCTCAAGATCAGCGTGACGACCGCCGACACCGCGAGCGTGCCCGCCACCACGTAGAGCCCCGCCGCATACCCGCCCGTCACGTGCTTCAGCCAGCCGATCGCGAACGGTCCGACGAACCCGCCGAGATTGCCGATCGAATTGATCATCGCGATGCCCGCCGCCGCGCCGGCGCCGGACAGGAACGCGCTCGGCATCGCCCACAGCGGCGCCTTCGCGGCGCTGATCCCGATGTTGACGACGACCAGCGCAAGCACGGTCAGCAGCGCGGTGCTCGCCTGCCCCGCGAACACGAAACCGACGCACGCGAGCACGCACGGAATCACGACGTGCCACGTGCGCTCGCCGGTACGATCCGAATGCCGCGCCCACGCGATCATCGCGACGACGGCGGCGATGCTCGGAATCCCGGTGAGCAGGCCCGTCTGCAGCGCGGTGAAGCCGAACTGCTTGACCATCAGCGGCGCCCACAGGCCGAGCGTGTACAGCCCCGCCGACGTGCCGAAGTAGATCAGCGCGAGCGCCAGCACGCGTGGGTCGCGCAGCGCCTGCCACGCGCCGGCCGTATGCCCGGCATGCGTGTGGCGCGCATCGGCTTCGGCTTTCAGCTTCGCGACCAGCCAGTCGCGCTCGTCCGCGCGCAGCCACGCCGCTTTCGACGGTGCATCGGCCAGGCACCTGAGCACGACGAAGCCGAGCACGACCGCCGGCAGCGCTTCGACGATGTACAGCATCTGCCAGTCGGCGAGCCCGAACATCGGCGGCATCTGCATGATCGCGCCCGACAGCGGCGAGCCGATCGCGGTCGAGATCGGCGCGGCCGCCATGAACCACGCGGCGGCCACCGCGCGCTGCTTCGCGGGAAACCACAGGCTCAGGTACAGGATGATGCCGGGGAAGAACCCGGCTTCGGCCATGCCGAGCAGGAAGCGCAGCACGTAGAAGCTCGTCGGCCCGGCCGCGAATGCGGACACGGCCGACACGATCCCCCACGTGATCATCACGCGCGCGATCCAGATGCGCGCGCCGACGCGATGAAGAATCAGGTTGGACGGCACCTCGAACAGGAAGTAGCCGATGAAGAACAGGCCGCCGCCGAACCCGAACGCGGTCGGCGACAGGCCGATCGCCTTGTTCATCGTCATCGCGGCGAAGCCGACGTTGACGCGATCGAGAAAGCTGACGAAGTAAAGCAGCATCACGAACGGAATGATGCGCCACATCAGTTTCCGCGCGACGCGGGTTTCCAGATCCGCTTGCATGTGTCTCCTCCTTCGAGGTCGAGCCGGCTAGTTGTCGAGTCGTGCTCGGTGTATGAATGCTCGCCGGCACCGCGACGAAGCGCGTGGGCCGGCGCGCCCCGCTCGCGTCGGGCGCGCGAGTCTCGGGACAGGAAAATCCGGGGACGATGAACGGGCGACGAACGGTAACCGGTTGCGCTCGCGCGCCGCCGCTGGTCGCTGGCCGCCCTGTCGCGGCCCGCCGGCCCATCGCCGCGCTTGTCGTCAGGCGGCGACCGCCGCGTTCGCGACGCGCTCGCACACAGCCGCCGTCACCTGCGCGGTCGTCGCGCTGCCGCCGAGGTCGCGCGTATGCAGCGACGGGTCGACCGTCACGGCCTCGATCGCCTGCATCACCCGCGCGGCGGCGGCCGTTTCGCCGAGGTGCTCGAGCAGCATCACGACCGACCAGAACGTGCCGACCGGATTCGCGAGCCCCTTGCCCATGATGTCGAACGCGGAGCCGTGGATCGGCTCGAACATCGACGGATAGCGGCGCTCGGGATCGATGTTGCCGGTCGGCGCGATGCCGAGGCTGCCGGCGAGCGCGGCCGCGAGATCGCTGAGGATGTCCGCATGCAGGTTGGTCGCGACGATCGTGTCGAGCGACGCCGGCCGGTTGACCATGCGCGCGGTCGCCGCATCGACGAGCTCCTTGTCCCACGTCACGTCGGGGAATTCCTGCGCGATCTGCTTCGCGATCTCGTCCCACATCACCATCGCGTGCCGCTGCGCGTTGCTCTTCGTGATCACCGTCAGCAGCTTGCGCGGGCGCGACTGCGCGAGCCGGAACGCGAAGCGCATGATGCGTTCGACGCCCGCACGCGTGAGGATCGACACGTCGGTCGCGGCCTCGATCGGATGGCCCTGGTGCACGCGGCCGCCGACGCCCGCATATTCGCCCTCGGAGTTCTCGCGGACGATCACCCAGTTCAGGTCGTCGGGCCCGCAGCGCTTCAGCGGCGCGTCGATGCCGGGCAGGATGCGCGTCGGGCGCACGTTCGCGTACTGGTCGAAGCCCTGGCAGATCTTCAGGCGCAGCCCCCACAGCGTCACGTGATCAGGCACGTCGGGGTCGCCCGCCGAGCCGAACAGGATCGCGTCCTTGCCGCGCAGCGCATCGAGGCCGTCGGCCGGCATCATCGCGCCGTGCCGGCGGTAGTAGTCGGCGCCCCAGTCGAAATCCTCGAACTCGAACGCAAAGCGGTCGCTGCCGCGGGCCAGCGCTTCCAGCACCTGCTTGCCCGCAGGCACCACTTCCTTGCCGATCCCGTCGCCGGGAATCGTTGCGATACGGTAGGTCTTCATGCGCACATCCTCGATTGATTGTCAGCGTGGAGGCACTTTACCGAACCAGGAGTGCGGGAACCGGTGCTAGACTCAAAGCATCTTTAACTTTAATTCACGAATCCCGACATGGCGGATACCGTTCAGCCGGCCGATCTCGGCTTCTTCTCGACGCTGGCCGCGTCGGGCAGCCTGAGCGCGGCCGCGCGCGAACTCGGGCTGACCGCGGCGGCCGTCAGCAAGCGGCTCACGCAGATGGAGCGGCGCGCGGGCGTGACGCTCGTGAACCGCACGACGCGGCGGATGATGCTGACGCCCGAAGGCGACGTGTATCTCGACTACGCGCGCCGGATCCTCGACCAGATGGACGAACTCGGCGAACTGCTCGGCAGCGCGAAGCAGCGCCCGAAGGGGCTGCTGCGCGTGAACGCGACGCTCGGCTTCGGACGCAACCAGGTCGGCCCCGCGATCTCGCGCTTCGTCGCGCGTTATCCGGAGGTGTCGGTGCAACTGCAGTTGTCGGTGATGCCGCCGCCGCTCACCGACGACGCGTTCGACGTATGCATCCGCTTCGGCGAGCCGCCCGATACGCGGGTCGTCGCGCGACGGCTCGCGCCGAACCGCCGGCTGCTGTGCGCGGCGCCCGCGTATCTCGCGCGGCACGGCACACCGGCGACGCCGCACGACCTGACGCGGCACAACTGCATCGGCATCCGGCAGGGGGACGAAGGTTACGGAATCTGGCGCCTGACGAGCGGGCGCGGCGCGGCACGCCACACGGAGGCCGTGCGCATCAACGGCAACCTGACGACGAACGACGGCGAGATCGCCGTGAAATGGGCGCTCGACGGGCACGGGATCCTGATGCGCGCGGAATGGGATCTGCGCGACTATCTCGCCGACGGCCGCCTGGTCGTCGTGCTGCCCGACCACGAAACGCCGAGCGCCGACATCTATGCGGTGTATGCGCAGCGCCACCAGATGTCCACGCGGATCCGGGCGTTCGTCGATTTTCTGGCGGACGAGCTGGGGCGGTGATCGGGACGCACGAAACGACGTCCGTCGATTCAGCAGAGACCAACGTGCGGCTCGGTCAAAAGCACCAATGTTTCAGCTATTTCGTCAAAAAATCGCCGAAATATTGCCACTGTCATATGAGCCGGCAGCGCCCGGCCGCCGCCGTCCGCTTCGCCACGGCAACCCGGCGGGATCATCGATCCGCTTGCGCAATCTCGTCGGTCAAGCGCGCGCACCCACGACGAATGCGAACCGTTGACCGCACCTGACTCGACACTTGCTGATCAAGCTGCGGCCATCTGGGCGTCGACCTGATCAACCCTGTCCGCGGCGCCCACCGTCGGCCGCCACACCCGTGCGGTGATCAGGCCCGCATGGCCGCTCACCGCCGCCTCGAAACGCTCACCGATCCAGTCGACGAACGCGCGCACGCCGGGCGACACATGCGGCCGCTTCACGTAGACGGCCGACACCGCGATCGCGTCGGGCCGCCAGCGCGGCAGCACTTCCCGCAACCGCCCCGCGTCGATCAGCGGCTGCGCGGCGACGCGCGGCGGCTGGATCAGCCCGAGGCCATGCATGCCGCACGCCAGATACGCCTGCTCGTCGTCCACGCTGACGATCCCGTCCATCCGCACCTTGCGCACCGCGCCATCGACGACGAAATCGAGTTCGGCGGTGCGCTGGCCCTGAACGGACGACATGCTGACCGCGCGATGCACGGCCAGGTCTTCGAGCGTACGCGGCACGCCATGGCGATCGAGATACGCGGGGCTCGCGCAGGTCACGCGCTCGAGCGTGCCGAGCCGGCGCGCGACAAGCGACGAATCGGGCAGTTCGCCGAGCCGGACACTGCAGTCGATCGCATCGCCGACGCGATCGGCCGCGCGCCCGGATACACCCAGCGTCAGCACCAGATCGGGATGCCGCGCATGAAACGCGCCGAGCGCCGGCAGCACGATCGCGTCCGCGACCGCCGCCGGCAGCTCGACGCGCAGCGGCCCGCTCGGACGCAGCGCGGCGCCGCGAATGCTGGCTTCGAGTTCGTCGACATCGGCCGTGATGCGCACGCAGCGCCGGTAGTACGCGTCGCCTTCGGGCGTCGCCCGCAGCGCGCGCGTGGTGCGCACCAGCAAAGGCATGCCGAGCGCCGTTTCGAGCTCCTGCACGGTCCGCGTCGCGGTGGCGCGCGAAATGCCGAGCGCCTGCGCCGCACGCGTGAAGCTGTTCATTTCGACGATGCGCGTGAAGATGCGCATCGCGCGGATCGGATTGTCCACCGGACACCCCTGCATGTTTGCCGCATGCCACGGCGCGCGCTTGCGCGCCGTGCATGCGTATCGAGGAACGCCGCGCCGCCGGCGCGGCAGCGTGGCTTCAGCCATTCGCCGCCACGGCGCCGCGCGCCGGTTCGTCGAGCAGCTGCTGCGCCAGCGCGAGCGCGTCGTCGCGGGTGGCTGCCGCGTTCAACGGATAGCCCCATACCTTCTCGAACGCACCCGAGAATGCGTTGAGCGCCACGCGCCGCGCTGCGTCGGGCTCGATCGCGATCATCGCGGGGATCCATTCGCGCGACTGCGCGCGGTTGGCCTTGCTCCACTTCGCGAGCTGCTTGCGCAACTCGTGATCGTCCCCGCCGCGATCGTCGCCGGACGGCGCATCGTCGGTCAGAAGAACGAACGGTTCGCGACGCGCCAGCAACGCGTCGAGTTCGGCGATCAGGCGGGCGGGATCGGTGTGCGTCGAACCGGTGTAACGCAACCAGACAAACGGGAATTCAGTCGTGAAGATTTGCATGTCGGCCTCCAGATGAGAGCGATTCTCATTTTATGGATCGAGGCCAGCGGCGTCATTTATCGTCCCGGCCAACCGCTTGCTCAATCCGGCCAATCGCGCACGCGTGGCGGCACGGCCGTCACCGCTCAGCGTTGCCGGTCGGTCAGGAATTGCGTCGGCGACTTGCCGGTCGCCTTGCGGAACATCGTCACGAAGCTGCTCGCGCTCTCGTAGCCGAGATCGGTCGCGATCTGGTGCACGCGGCGGCCGGCCGTCAGCATTCGCAGCGACAGCGCGACGTGCAGCCGCCGGCGCCAGTCGCCGACGCTCATCCCGAGCTCCTTCGCCGCGAGCCGCGTCAGGCTGCGCTCGCTGATGCCCACGCGCCGCGCGAGTTCGGCCAGCGGCGACTTGTCGGCCGGATCGTCGAGCAGATGGTCAATCAGCTTGCGCAGCCGCCGGTCGACCGGCATCGGCAGGTACAGATCCTCGACCGGCGCCGCGACGAGTTCGTCGAGCAGCGTCGCCATCAGCCGCCCCTGCGGCCCGTCGACGTCATACAGGTTCGGGAAGCTCGCCGCCCTCAGCAGCAGCTCGCGCAGCAGCGGCGACACCGACAGCGTGCAGCAGCGCGCAGGGAGGTCGAGCGCGGCGTCGGGTTCGACCAGCACCGCGTAGAACGTCGCGCCGGCCGAGCCGCGCGCCGAATGCGGGACATCGCCCGGAATCCACACCGTGCACTGCGGCGGCGCGCTCCATACGCCGCCGTCGATCTCGCAGTAGATCACGCCGCTCAGCGTGTAGAGCAGTTGTGCCTGCGGATGACTGTGCCGCTCGTGCAGCCATTCGGGCTCGACGACCGAGCCGCCGAACACGACGAGCGGACGCGGCACGTGGAAGACTGCGTCATCCGCTGCGGGATCGGTGGTCGGTGGAAGCTGGCGCATGAAACGGTAGATGAGGAAGGAAGCCGGACGCGCTGCCCGCGCGCCTTTTCGTGCTTATACCAGAAAGGGGTTGATCCGGCCGTGCCGGTGCACGGGCGGCGTCTGCGGTCGCGCGCCGAAACGAATACAATGCCCCGATCCCCCGCCGCTGTGCCCACCTGCCGGAGCCGCCATGTTCGACCTGACCACGCTGACCACCTTCACGGCCGTCGTCCTGGGCCTGTTCCTGATTCCCGGCCCCGCCGTGCTGCTCGTGCTGAGCCGCACCGTGCAGGGTGGCCGCAAGACCGGCATCCTGACCGGCCTCGGCGTCGCCAGCGGCGACTTCGTGCACACGCTGTTCGCAGCCGTAGGCCTGTCGGCGCTGCTGATGACGTCGGCGCTCGCGTTCAACGTCGTGAAGGTGGTCGGCGCCGCGTACCTGATCTATCTCGGCGTGCGCGCGCTGATCGAGAAGCCGTCCGATCCGTCGCTGCCGAGCGTGTCGCCGGTCACGCCGCTCAAGGCGTACCTGCAGGCGATTCCCGCCGAAGTGCTGAATCCGAAGACCGCGCTGTTCTTCCTCGCGTTCATGCCGCAGTTCGTGCATCCGGAACGCGGCTCGACGTTCGTGCAGTTCGCGGTGCTCGGGCTGATTTTCGTCGTGCTCAGCTCGCTCTACACGACGCTGATCGCGTGCTCGATCCGCCCGCTCGGCCGCATCGTGAAGCGGCTCACGTGGCTCACGCGCTGGCAGGGGAAGATCATCGGCTCGATCTTCATCGCGCTCGGGCTGCGCGTGGCGGTGCAGCAGCGCTGATACGCGCAGCCGCATGACGTCTGCCGCCGCGCCCGCCGGCGAAGTCCTCTACACCGACTCGCGCCTCGTCGCGCTCTACGACCTGTTCAATGCGGGCGACCAGGACTTCGCGTTCTACACCTCCGTGATCGGTGCCGCGCGGCAACGCATCCTCGATCTCGGCTGCGGCACCGGCACGTTCGCGCGCCGGCTGGCGGCAGCCGGGCACGACGTCGTCGCGATCGATCCCGCGCCGGCGATGATCGAATACGCGCGACGCCAGCCAGGCGCCGACACCGTCCACTGGCTCGCATGCGGGCTCGACAGCCTGCCGCCTGGCGCACCACCGTTCGATGCGGTCGTGATGACCGGGCATGCGTTCCAGTGCCTGCTGACCGACACCGAAATCGACGCGACGCTGCGCGGCGTGCGGCGCGTGCTCGCGGACGGCGGCCGCTTCCTGTTCGACACCCGCAATCCGCGCATCCAGCCGTGGCGTGCATGGACACCTGAGCATTCCGCACGCAGCGTCGAGTCCCGCGAAGCGGGCATCGTCGATCTTCATCATGCGGTGCGCTCGGTGGACGGTGTGATCGTGACGTTCGACACGCACTACCACTTCCGTCGTGACGCTACGTTGCTGACGAACACGAGCCGGCTGCGTTTCATCGCGCAACCCGACCTGCAGGCACGCGTGATCGCAGCCGGATTCTCGTCGGCCGACTGGTACGGCGACTGGCAGCACGCGCCGTTCGATGATGCAACCAGCGCGGAGATCATCGCGATCTGCCGCGCCTGAGTGCGTGCGCTGCTACCGCGTCAACCCGCCACGGGCAGCGTGTCCACCACATACACATGCCGCAATGTGCGCCCCAGCACCGGATCTTCCAGCTCGACCTCGAACCGCTCGGCCGGCCGGATGCCGCCGATCGCCGCAAGCGTGCCGCACAGCATCGCGGTGCCGTCGACGAAGCGGCCGTCGTGGCGTGCGAACTGCGCGAGCAGGTCGTCGGGCGCGCGCATCGCGGTCACCTTGCCCTCCTGATACAGCACGCGCTCGCCGTCGATCGTCGCGTACGCGCGCAGCACGAGCTGATCCCAGTGCCCGGCCACGTCGTCGAACTTCCACAGCGTGTTCGCGCACGGCTTGCCGCACATCTGCTTCGACACCGTGATCCCGTAGGTCTCGACTTCACGGTCGGTATGGTCGGACGCGATGCCCACGAAGGTCTCG
Source organism: Burkholderia sp. HI2500 (assembly GCF_002223055.1). Taxonomy (NCBI): domain Bacteria; kingdom Pseudomonadati; phylum Pseudomonadota; class Betaproteobacteria; order Burkholderiales; family Burkholderiaceae; genus Burkholderia; species Burkholderia sp. HI2500. Next base: position 2,048,504 of record NZ_NKFL01000006.1, read on the forward strand.
CCGCCGTCGCGCAGCAGCACGAATTCCGCTTCGCCGCTGCTCTGCCCGCCCGATACCTGGATCGCGGGCGACGGATCGAGGCGATCGGCCGCGACGCGGTAGAACACGGGCGTCGTCGCCGGGCGCTTGACGCCGAGTTCCTCCAGTTCGCGGATGTGCTGCTCCATGGCGACCGTGTCGCGGCCGGTCCAGCCCGCGATCACGAGCGTGTCGATCGCGATCGCGCGCTCGGTGCGGCCGTCGCGACCGTCGATCGCGAACGTGATGGTTTTCATCGAATGCTCCTCGTGGCGGGCAGCGCACGCGCTGCGCGCTGCCGCCCGCCGTGTGTCGTGGATCGGCCGGGCTTACGCCGGGTCGTAGTAGTGGATCTCCAGCAGCACGCAGCCGCCGTTCGACTTGAACGGGCCGTGCCATGCGCCGGGCGGACGCACCGCGTACGTGTAGCCCTTGAACGGCGTACCGCCGTTGCCGTGCTCGTCGTTGCCGACGGTCAGGTCGCCCTCGACGAGAAACACCTCTTCCCAGTAGTCGTGCACGAACGGCTTCTTCGTATGCAGCCCGGCCGGCAGGCGCAACAGGCGCGTGCGGCTGCCGCGCTTGCGCTCGGTGTCGAGCGCGCCGGACAGGATCAGCTCCTGCGCGCCGGACGCGGGGTCATAGCCTTCCGGCAGCCGCCAGTCGCGCTGCATGTCCAGCGTATGGAATTCGTCGTGAAGCTTGTTGATGGCCATCTGTCTCTCCTGTGGCGATAGCGGATGAATCGGATGCAAGGCGACGCGTCAGGCGGCGCGCGGCGTCGACAGTTCCTGGTTCAGCGAATAGCTGCCGAGCATCGAATCGACGAGATGCGACGCGCGCTGCCAGTCGTACGTGCGATACGCGTGCCCCTTCGTGACGAACGACGCGCCCGCATAGAACAGCTCGTACTGGTTGTGGCGCGAGGCGAATTCGGAGCCGACCGCATCCCACGCGAGCTTGAAGAACTTCACGCGCTCCTCCGACGAACACACGGGCGATTTCTGTGTTTTCTCGATGATGCGCAGCAGGTCGGGATTCTCGAAATCGCGCACGCTGGACGGCAGCATGATCATTCCGCCGCCGGCGAGCTCGCGCAGCGTGTTGAGCACCTTCGAATAGAGCTGCTGCGTGACGACCTGCGAGCCGTACAGCATGTTGCGGTCGGGCACGTAGAAACCGTTGACGACGTTGCCCTTCGCTTCCATCCCGTAGACCCACGCCTCGACCATCGACGCTTCGGCCGCGAGCTGGCCCAGCGTTTCGCGCACCTGCGGGAACGTATTCGTGCCGTTGACCTCGGAAATCTTCAACCCGAGCCCGACGAGGAAGCGCAGCTTCGTCATCAGCCGCACCTGGCACTGGTAGTTCTGGTACACGTGCGCGGGCGTCGCGTGGAACTGCTTCGCGCACATCGCCGTATTGCCGGCGACGAAGATCCGTTCCCACGGCACCTTCACGTCGTCGAAATACAGCACCGCGTCGTTCTCGTCGAAGCGGCTCGACAGCGGGTTGTCGAACACCGACGTCGCGTTCTCCTCGTACGACTTGCGCGACAGGATCTTCATGCCCTTCGCGTTCATCGGCACCGCGAACGACAGCGCGTACATCTCGTCGCCTTCGCGCAGCGGCTGGATGCAGCTGCAGAACACCTCGTTCGCCATGATCCCGCTCGTCGCGAGCATCTTCGCGCCGCGCACCGTGATGCCTTCGGCATCCTGATCGACGATGCCGACCGCGAGGTACTTGTCCTCCTGCTCGTGTGCGGACTTCGACTGGTTCGCCTGCGGATTCACGATCACGTAGGTCAGGAACAGGTCGTTGTCGCGCGCATGGCGGTAGTAGTCGCGCAGCGCGCCCGCTCGCGCCGGATCGTATTGCTCGAACACGTCGGCGCCCATGAACATGCCGGAAAGACAGGATGCGACGTGATCCGGCGAACGCCCCATGAAGCCATAGTGCAGCTCCGACCACGCTTCCAGCGCGGCACGGCGCTCGACGAGTTCGTCATAGGACGTCGGCAGTTGCCAGATCCGGCTGACGCGGTTGCCCGAGTCGGGCGAGACGAACGTCATCTTCTCGACGTTCTCGTCGCGCGCCTGGTAGTCGTACAGGCTCGCGTAGCTGCGGATCGAATTGCGGAATGCCGCGTGCGCGGTCACGTCGCCGACCGGCTGGCCGTTCAGGTAGACCTGCCGCCCGTCACGCAGCGACGCGATGTGCTGAGTCCCGTTCTTGATCATGGTGTCCTCCAGGGTGGAATGAAACGTGGATTGCATTCAGGCAGACGGCGCGTGCATGCCGTCGAGCGTGCGGTAGCGGCCGCCGAAGAAGATCAGCGGGCGCCCTTCCGAACGCGCGCAGTGCCGCGTCACGCGGCCGACGAAGATCACGTGATCGCCGCCGTCGTACTGCGCATAGGGTTCGCATTCGAATGTCGCGAGCGCGTCGGGCAGCAGCACCGCGCCATCGTCGTCGGCTGCGTCCGCACGCCAGCCCCACTTGTCGCCGTTCGCCTTCGCGAAGCAGTTCGACAGGTGCTGCTGCGTCTCGTCGAGCACGTTGACCGCATAGCCTTCCGCGCCGGCCAGGTCGCCGAGGCTCAGGCTGCGACGGTCGACCGAGAACAGGATCAGCGGCGGATCCAGCGACACCGAATTGAACGACGCGACCGTGATGCCGATCGGCATCCCCTCCTTGCGCGGTGCGGTAATCACCGCGACGCCCGTCGCGAACATCGACAGCGCCGTGCGAAAGCGCCGCTGCTCGTCGGCGCCCGCGCCGGTTCCGGCATGGTTCTCGCTCATCTCGTCCTCCTTGGGTTGCATCGCCGGATTCCGCAGTGGAATCCGGCCCAACAAATCACCGTTATTTAGCTTTGTTATTTAGCTTTTATTAAATGTAAACACAAAGGCGGGTTCAAGTTGTCGTAAACCCTGAACTTGAAAGCTTTGTTTGAAAGACAACCCTACTGGCGGGATGGATGTTGCGCGACGTCCGGGAATGTCCACGTACACTGCGGCTACCCTGTTCCCCGGTGCTTTCGGGCACCGCGGGAGACACCGTCTTCCGGAGCCGCATCGATGCAATCCCGTCCGATCTACATGGACTACAGCGCGACGACGCCCGTCGATCCGCGCGTGGTCGACAAAATGGTGCCGTTCCTGCACGAGCAGTTCGGCAACCCGGCGTCACGCAGCCACAGCTACGGCTGGGCGGCCGAGCAGGCCGTCGAGGAAGCGCGCGCGCACGTCGCCGCACTGCTCGGCGCCGACCCGCGCGAAATCGTGTGGACGTCCGGCGCGACCGAGGGCAACAACCTCGCGATCAAGGGTGCCGCGCACTTCTACCAGGGCAAGGGCAAGCACCTCGTCACGGTGAAGACCGAGCACAAGGCCGTACTCGATACGTGTCGCGAACTCGAACGCCAGGGCTTCGACGTCACGTATCTCGACGTGCGGGAAGACGGCCTGCTCGATCTCGATGCCGTGCAGCAGGCGCTGCGCGCCGACACGATCCTGGTGTCGGTGATGCTCGCGAACAATGAAACGGGCGTGATCCAGCCGGTGGCGGAGATCGGTGCGCTGTGCCGTGCGCGCGGCATCGTGTTCCATTGCGACGCGGTGCAGGCGGCCGGCAAGATTCCGGTCGACGTGAATGCATTGAACGTCGACCTGCTGACGGTGACCGCACACAAGGTCTACGGCCCGAAGGGAATCGGCGCGCTGTACGTGCGCCGCAAGCCGCGCGTGCGGATCGAAGCGCAGATGCACGGCGGCGGCCATGAGCGCGGGATGCGTTCGGGCACGCTGCCGACGCACCAGATCGTCGGGATGGGCGAGGCGTTCCGGCTCGCGAAGGAAGAGATGGCGGAAGAAAGCCGTCGTGTCGGCGCCTTGCGCGACCGGTTGCTGGCCGGCCTGTCGACACTCGACGAGGTTTACGTGAACGGCGATCTCACCCGCCGGATTCCGCACAACCTGAACGTCAGCTTCAATTTCGTCGAAGGCGAGTCGCTGATCATGGGAATCAAGGGCGTCGCGGTGTCGTCAGGCTCCGCGTGCACGTCGGCATCGCTGGAGCCGTCGTACGTGCTGCGCGCGCTGGGCCGCAGCGACGAGCTCGCGCACAGCTCGATCCGCTTCACGCTCGGCCGCTTCACGACCGAAGCCGAAGTCGACAGCGTGATCGCGCAGGTGCGCGACACGGTCGGCAAGCTGCGTGCGCTGAGCCCGCTGTGGGACATGCATCTCGAAGGGGTCGACCTGAATACGATCGAGTGGGCCGCGCACTGAGCGCAGTCGATGCGTCAGGCCGGCCGGCGAGCGCGGGCGGGCCCGCGGCTCGCGCGCGTCAGCCTTTCTCCTGGCGCGCGATCAGGTGGGCGAGATCGAGCGTCGCGCGGTCGCCATTGGTGACGAGGCGGTCGATCACCGAGCAGAGCGCCTTGAATTCGGTCTTCGTCACGCCCTCGAACAGCACGTTGTTGATGCGCTGCTGCGTATCGGCGAACGCCTTCAGCAGCTTCGAGCCGGCCGGCGTGACCGTGAGCCGCATCTTGCGCTTGTCGTCGGGGTCGGAGCGTTTGTCGATCAGGCCGAGCTTCTTCAGCTTGCCGGTCTCGATCGTGACGAATGCGCCGCTCAGGTGCAGGTGATCGGCGAGGCGATTGACGGTCACGACATCGTCGTGCGACAGATGCGAAACCGAGACGAGCAGCGAATACTGGATGCCGGTGAGGCCGATCAGCGAGCCGAAGCCGTCGCGCACCGACAGCAGGCGGGCCGCGAACGGCAGCAGCCCGTTGATCAGATGGCGAAATTCCGTGTCCGTGCCGTCGATCAGGCAGGCCGGGTTGGTAATGGTCAGAACGGACTCCTCTTGCTGCTTGGCCATGACTTCGACGCTCCGTACGGTCATGCGAATTTAGCTTTGAAACGAAATTATACGTTAAAGGCACATCCGTCCCTGGCCTGGCCCGGCCGGCGAATGTGTCCCGATTTCCCGATACAGGAGGCGCGTCCATGCCCTTTCCGCTTCATCCCGCAACGGTTCGCGCGCTGCTCGAGTGCTATCTGCGCGCGAAAGACCTGAACCGCCCCGCGCTGATCGCCGACTGCTTCGCGGCCGATGCCGAGCTGAGCTTTTCGCTCGCGAACGACGACATCGATTTTCCGCCGCGCGTGACGGGCGCGGCTGCGATTGCGCGCACGCTGGTCGAGGAATTCGGCGAGCGGTTCGAACGGTGCCGGACCTATTACGTTTGCACGGCGCCCGAAGTCGACTCAGAGAGTGCCAGCGAGATGTCGTGGCTCGTCGTGATGCGTCAGCAGGACAACGGCGCGTTGCGGATCGGGCATGGCACGTACCGCTGGCAGTTCGCGGGCAACGGCGAAAGCGACCACGCCGCGCGGATTGCCGCGCTGCATATTCACATCGAACGGATGGATACGATCGATGATCCGCAGTCGGTGAAGCTCGATGCACTGCATGCGGCGTTCGGCTATCCGTGGCTACCGGCGCACGCATTCGCGCGCGGGCTCGCGGATGTGGCGGCTGCGCAGCCGGAGTGGGCATTCCTCGCGCCGTTTCACGAGGCAGCGGCGGCGTAACCCTTCCCGCTCAATGGCCGCGTGCCGCGCGCTCCAGCTGCACGCGGCACCCGCGCCGCCGTACGCGTCACGCTCCGTCAAGCGCCTGCCGCACCCCGTCCCAATCCAGCCCGAATCGCGCCAGATACTTGCGCAGCCGGTCCGCATCGTTCGGCTGCTTCTTGCTCTGCCGCGACACCGCGAACAGCGTGCGTCCCGCCTCCGACAAGCTTGCCGACATGCGGCACACGTCCAGCACGCGTTCGAGCTGCGCACGGTCGAACAGGTCGAGTTCTTCCGCACGCGCACCGAACACCGCATCGACGCATGCATCGGACGCACCCGCGCCGCCCGGCGACGACCACGTGCGCGTCAGCCGTTCGACTTCCTGCTCGGCGAGCGCTTCGGTAATCCGCCCCGCATCGGCCAGCGTCGCCATCCGCGTGACCGACGCGGACAGCTCACGGAAGTTGCCGGCCCACGCCGCGCGCGGCGACGCAGCGAACGCGAGATAACGCCGCTTCGCCTCGACGTTGAACCGCACCTGCTCGCCCTGCTCGCGGCCGAAACGGTCGAGTTCGAATTCGAGGTTCGGCTCGATGTCCTCGCGCCGCTCGGCCAGCCCCGGCAGTTCGTACGTCCACAGGTTGATCCGCGCGTAGAGATCCTCGCGGAACGTGCCGGCCGCCACCATCTGCCGCAGGTCGCGGTGCGTGCCCGCGATCAGCTCGAAATCGCTGGTCGCCTCGACGTCCGCGCCGACCGGCAGGAAGCGCTTCTCCTCGATCGCCTTCAGCAGCATCGCCTGTTCGTCGAGCCCGAGTTCGCCGATCTCGTCGAGAAACAGCAGCCCGCCGTCCGCCGCGCGCAGCAGCCCGGCCCGCGCCGACTGCGCGCCCGTGAACGCGCCCTTCACGTGACCGAACAGCGTCGACATCGCCGCGTCGCCGCGCAGCGTCGCGCAGTTGATCTCGATGAACGGCCCCGCGAGCCGATGGCGGCCGCGCTTCAGCTCGTACACGCGCTTCGCGAGAAACGACTTGCCGGCGCCCGTCGGCCCGACCAGCAGCATCGGCGCGCGCGAACGCACGGCCACGCGCTCCAGTTGCTCGATCAGCGCGTTGAAGCGCGCGTTGCGCGTCGCGATGCCGGCCTTCAGGAACGACACCGTTTCGTCGCGTTCGCGCGTGAAGCGCTGCGCGATGCGGTTGTAGCGCGACAGGTCGAGATCGATCACCGACATCGTGCCGGGCCCGCTCGGTCCTTCGTCGGTCTTCTGCGGCGGCGCCGTCTGCGCGAGACGCGCAGGCAGGTAGCGCGCCTCCGCCAGCAGGAACCAGCAGATCTGCGCGACGTGCGTGCCCGTCGTGATGTGGATCAGGTAGTCCTCGCGGTCGAGATCGAACGGGTACGCGCGCGCGAAATCGTGCAGCGTGGCGTAGACCTCCTCGAAATCCCACGGATCGCGAATCTCCATCGGGATCAGCCGCACGTCGGTGTGCGGCGACACACGCTCGAGATCCTGCTTCACGCGGTTCGCGAGCCGCGCGTAGTTTGGCGAGTGCAACAGTTCGAGCCGGTCGATCGGCGTGTCGCGCTGCTCGCACAGCGAAATCGTCGGCCGCCAGTTGCGCCAGCGGCGCTGCGAGCCGCCGCCCTGGTCGAGCACGGTACCGAGAAAACCGATCGCAACAGTCTTTCGCATGTTTATCTCATAGGATAAGAAGCGATCCGATTGTATCGAATATTCCGGATCGAGCCACCATCGGAGATTCAAGCCTCACCTGCCGCTTGAAATAATTTTCCCTTTTACTTCAATGGCTTGAGATTTTTCTCGAGCATCGAGTCACCCGCTGGCACGCTCCTCGCTAAATAGAAAGCGCCGGATGTCCCGCTGGCCCACGAGTCAGGGTTCACAAAGCCCTGCTGGTGCGCCGCCGCCGAACCTCGTTCGTCGCGGCAGCGCATGTCGCCATGGGCAGACGAAGGCAAACGGGCGCGTACTGGAACTTCGCCCGGGTTCGAGTCCCAGGGCGCCCTCCGTTCGGAAGCTCATAGGTAGAGCAGCCGGCGCAAGCCGGTGTGTAGCGGGTTCGAATCCCGCTCGAACACTGTCCGCAAGGACAGTCTCTTGATAGAAGCAGTACCCGCCGGTGCGGGCCGCAAGGCCCGCCGCGCGTCGGACCGGTTGCGGATCCGCGCGATCGGCCGGACGGCCGCACGGCCCGCGCGAACGTGCACGACGACGCGATGCAGGATGCGTCGCCGTGCACGTCGACGCCGGGCCAGCGCGCCGCCCGCCCGGTTGCGTCGCCCCGCGATCCGCACGATGCGTGTCACCCGGCGGTCATTGAAGAAAAGGACAAGAATATGTGGATGCGACATGTTGTGAAAAAGAACGAACGCGCGCTGCTGATGAACGAGGGCGATTTCGTGAAGGTGCTGGAACCGGGCGTGTTCAAGGCCTTCGATCCGTTCAAGCGCCTGTCGGTGCAGACCGCGCGCCTCGACGCGCCGCTCGCCGATGCGGCACTGGCCGATTACCTGCGTCACGACGCGCCGGACGTGCTCGCGCAGCACTTCGTCGCGATGGACCTCGCCGACGATGAAGCGGGCCTGCGCTACGAAGACGACGTGCTCGTCGAGATCCTGGCGCCGGGCACGCGCCGGCTGTACTGGCGCGGCCTGACCGCGCACCGCCTCGAACGCGTCGATCTCGCGCAGGACAGCCTGCTGCCGGCCGCGCTCGTGAAGCGCATCGCGCAACCGGCGCTGCGTGCACGCGGCGTGGCGGGCCTGACGGGCGTGCTGCTGGCGCAGGTGCCGGCGTACCACGTCGGCGTGCTGAAGATCGACGGCAAGATCGAGCGGTTGCTGGACGCGGGCGTAGCGGCGTTCTGGCGCTTCAACCGCGACGTCGCGGTCGAGCTCGTCGACCTGCGTTTGCAGGCGATCGAAGTCGGCGGACAGGAAATCCTGACGCGCGACAAGGTCGCGCTGCGGCTGAACCTGTCGGCGACGTGGTGCTATGCGGACGTGCTGCACGCGTTCGGCCAGCTGCAGAAGCCGGTCGAGCACCTGTATCGCGAGCTGCAGTTCGCACTGCGATCGGCCGTCGGCACGCGCTCGCTCGACGAACTGCTGGAAGACAAGCAGTCGATCGACGACGTCGTGATCACGCAGGTGCGTGCCCGTCTCGAGCATTCCGGCGTGGACGTGCGCAGCGTCGGCGTGAAGGATATCGTGCTGCCGGGCGACATGAAGACGATCCTCGCGCAGGTGGTCGAAGCGGAGAAATCCGCGCAGGCGAACGTGATTCGCCGCCGCGAGGAAACGGCGGCCACGCGTTCGCTGTTGAACACCGCGAAGGTGATGGAAGAAAACCCGACCGCGCTGCGGCTCAAGGAGCTGGAAACGCTCGAGCGCGTCGCGGAACGGATCGACCGCATCTCGGTGTTCGGCGGTCTCGACCAGGTGCTGAACGGACTCGTCAGCATCAAGGGCGCGTAATGAATGGACAGGCACGGCGCACACGCGCCGTGCCTCATGAACAAAGCAGCAAGGTGATGAACATGAGTGAAATGGATTATCAGGTCATGGAACTGGCGAACGGCAAGCCGGTGAAGATGTGGACGCAAGGCGTGGCCGTTGAAGACGAGGCGCGCGCCCAACTGCGCAACACCGCGCAGATGCCGTTCATCTTCAGCCACGTCGCGGTGATGCCCGACGTCCACCTCGGCAAGGGCTCGACGATCGGCAGCGTGATCCCGACGAAGGGCGCGATCATTCCGGCCGCGGTCGGCGTCGACATCGGCTGCGGGATGATGGCCGCGCGCACGACGCTGACGGCGTCCGACCTGCCGGATTCGCTGGCGGGGCTGCGCAGCGCGATCGAACGCGCGGTGCCGCACGGCCGCGCGCCGGGCCGCCGCGATCCGGGCGCGTGGGGCGACCGCACGCCGGCCGCCGTGACCGAATCGTGGAAGGCGCTGCAACCGGGCTTCCAGCGGATCGTCGACAAGTATCCGAAGCTGGAAAAGACGAACCACTACGCGCATCTCGGCACGCTCGGCACCGGCAACCACTTCATCGAAGTGTGCGTCGACGAAGCGGACCACGTGTGGTTCATGCTGCACAGCGGCTCGCGCGGCGTCGGCAATGCGATCGGCAGCCTGTTCATCGAACTCGCACAGGCCGACATGCGGCAGCACATCGCGAACCTGCCGGATCGCAACCTCGCGTATTTCACCGAGGGCAGCCGGCACTTCGACGACTACGTCGAAGCGGTCGGCTGGGCGCAGGACTACGCGCGCCGCAACCGGCAGGCGATGATGGACGCAGTAATCGGTGCAGCACGCGGCGTGATCGCCAAGCCGTTCGCGGTCGACGAACACGCGGTGAACTGCCACCACAACTACGTGCAGCGCGAACGCCACTTCGGCGAAGACGTGCTCGTGACGCGCAAGGGTGCGGTGTCGGCGCAGAAGGGGCAGCTCGGGATCATTCCGGGCTCGATGGGGGCGAAGAGCTTCATCGTGCGCGGGCTCGGCAACCCGGACAGCTTCTGTTCGTGCAGCCACGGCGCGGGCCGGACGATGAGCCGCACCGAAGCGAAGCGCCGCTTCACCGTCGACGACCAGGTGAAGGCAACCCAGGGCGTCGAATGCCGGAAGGACTCGGGCGTCGTCGACGAAATCCCGATGGCCTACAAGGACATCGACGCGGTGATGGCGGCCCAGCGCAGCCTCGTCGAAGTGGTGCATACGCTGCGCCAGGTGGTGTGCGTGAAAGGATAGCGCGGTGCGCGGCCGATGGCCGGCGGCCGCGCACCACGAAAGGGAAACGACAACAATGAAAACGGAAAAAATGACGACCGTGCGCAGCGCGCATCCGGTCGATCCGACCGTGCGGGCGCGTGTGATGGCGGAGCTCGCGGAAGTCGAGCGCCGCCACGACGTGAGCGTGCTGTTCGCGTGCGAATCGGGCAGCCGCGGCTGGGGGTTCGCATCGCCGGACAGCGACTACGACGTGCGCTTCGTGTACGCGCACCGGCGCGACTGGTACCTGAGCGTCGAGCCGCAACGCGACGTGATCGAACGGCCGCTCGACGACGAGCTCGACGTCAGCGGCTGGGAGTTGCGCAAGGCACTGCAACTGCTGCGCCGCTCGAACCCGACGCTGCTCGAATGGCTCGACTCGCCCGTCGTGTATCGCGAAGACGCGCGCTGGGCGCCGCGGCTCAGGTCGCTCGCGTCGGCGTTCTTCTCGCCGGTGCGCGGGCGTCACCACTACCTCGCGATGGCGAAGAAGAACTTTCGCGGCTATCTGCAAGGCGACACGGTGCGTTACAAGAAGTACCTGTACGTGCTGCGGCCGCTGCTCGCGGTGCGCTGGATCGACATGGGGCTCGGGATGCCGCCGATGCGCTTCGTGGATCTCGTCGACGGCACCGTGCACGAGCCGGCGGTGCGCGCGGAACTCGACGCCTTGCTCGCGCTGAAGATGAGCGCGAACGAAAGCGAGTACGGGCCGCGCCGGCCGGCGATCCACGCGCTCGTCGAGACGATGCTCGCCGATGCCGAACACGATCGCGAATACAAGCGGCCGTGGGGCGACGTGGCGATGCTCGATGCGTTCCTGCGCGACGTGGTCGACGGTCGATGAAAAGTGAACGGCGCGATGCCTTCGGGTGTCGCGCCGTTTTCCGCATCCGCACTCGTCCGATCAATGCAGGCCCGCAATGAACGTGCCCGCACGTTACGCGTCGCCGTCGCGATTGCAGCCCATTGCGGCGGTATACTCGATGCCGTTCGCCAAAGCGCGCCGCCGCATGCGCCGCAGCCTTCGACCTGCCCCGCTTGCTGACGATGCGCTTGCAGCCCGACGTCTTCCGCCCGCCCATCCACAGTCGATACGAACCGTCATGTCGCACCGCCTTTCGCTCGCCATCGCCGCCCTCCTCGCCGTTTCCCCGATCGTTGCCCAGGCTCGCCCGCTCGCGCGGCCGCCGGTCGAGCGCGATTTCAAGAACTGGTCAGTCGTCTGCGACAACGGCAACCGCTGCATTGCCGAAAGCCACGCCGACGATATCGACGACGCCCGCGCCCGCCTCATCCTGCGCGTGACGCGCGATGCCGGCCCCGATGCTCAAGCATCGCTCGACCTCTACGCGACAGTGCCGCTGGACCTGCGCACCGCACGCGTCGACGGCCGGCCGTTCGATGCGGCTCCCGCACAATGGCAGGCGTCCGGCGACAAGAATGACGACGCGCCCTCGTACTGGACGCGTGCCCGGATGCGGACCAGCGATCCGGCAACGGTTGCCGCCTGGCTCGCCGCGACGCGCAACGGGCAACTGCTGAGCTTCGGCGATCCCGCGTCGGCCCGTGCCGCCCGCACGCCGCTGTCGGGATTGAGCGCCGCGCTGCTGCTGATCGACGACACGCAGGGCCGCGTCGGCACGGTCACGGCGCTGCTGCGCCCCGGCACCCGGCCCGCGTCGTCGGTGCCGGCCGCACCGGTACTCCCGCCCGCCGTCGTGCCGGCGCCGCTGCCGGCCGCCGCCGTGTCGGCCGCCGAACAGGGCCCGCTCGTCGACGCGGTGCTCGCGAAATTCGGCAGCGACGTGAAGCAATGTGCGGCCGACGTCGAAGACGAAATGTCCGCCAGCGATCGCAGGAAGGCGTCGTCCGCCTTCGCGATCTCCGCCGACGAGGCGCTCGTCTCGATTCCGTGCCAGACCAGCAGCCTGTATAACCACACCGGCCTGTGGTATCGCGTGCGACGGACGGCACCGTTCATGCCGACGGCGATGAATTTCGGCGAGAACGCGAATGCGGGACTCGATTCGGCATCCTTCGCGAACGAACTGACCGACGCCGGCTACGCGACGATCGGCGCGATGCTGTCGAGCAAGGTCAGGCTGCGCAGTGCCGGCGATTGCGGCTCGACCGCAACGTGGATCTTCGACGGCCGGCACTTCGTGCTCAGCGATATCGCCACGCACGGCACGTGCAACGGCCTGTTCGACGATCAGTGGCCACGCCTGTATCGACGGGCCGATGCGGCAGCCAGCCCGCGCTGACGCACCACGTCACGCGCCGACGATCGAGATCGAGAACCCGTCCCAGCCCTTCTGCCCGACCGTCTGCACGGCCGTGGTCGTGACGTTCGGGGCCGCCGCGAGACGCGCGAACCCGTCGCGCACGCCGACCACGTCGGGTTCGTGATTGTCCGGATCGGCCACGCGCCCGCCGCGCACGACGTTGTCGACGACGATCACCGTGCCGGGCCGCGACAGCTTCAGCGCCGCGTCGAGATAGACCGGGTTGTTGTCCTTGTCGGCATCGATGAAGATGAAATCGAACGGCGCTTCGCCCGCGCCGATGAGCCGCGCGAGGCTGTCCTTCGCGCTGCCGACCACCACCGTCACGACTTCCGCGAACCCGGCACGCGCGATGTTCTGCGTCGCGACCTTCGCATGCTCCGGATTCAGTTCGAGCGTCACGAGCGCGCCGCCCGGCGGCAACGCGCGCGCGAGCCAGATCGTGCTGTAGCCGCCGAGCGTGCCGACCTCGAGAATCCGCCGTGCGCCGCGGATCGTCGCGAGCAGTTGCAGCAGCTTGCCCTGGTTCGGCGCGACGTTGATCGCGGGCAGCCCCGCGGCGTCGCTCGCCGCGAGCGCGGCGTCGAGCACGTCGTCGGACGGCACGAGCGTCGCGGAGAAATACGCATCCACCTGGTTCCAATGATCCTGATTCATCGAGCGCCCCTTGTTTGCGGAACAGGCATTTTATGCGCCGCCCTGCCATAAGCAACAAACCATTCGTTCTAAGGACAGTTGCGCACGTGCTCCTATAATCGCTCGACCACCACAACAACAGACGGAGCACCCATGACCGATCAGGCCGCATCGAACTGGCGCCTCGAAACCATCGCCGTACACGGCGGTTATCGTCCCGACCCGACCACGCGCGCGGTCGCCGTGCCGATCTACCAGACCGTTGCGTACGCATTCGACGACACGCAGCACGGCGCCGACCTGTTCGACCTGAAGGTGCAGGGCAACATCTACACGCGGATCATGAACCCGACGACGGACGTGCTCGAGCAGCGGATCGCCGCGCTCGAGGGCGGCATCGGCGCGCTGGCGCTGGCCTCGGGGCAATCGGCCGTCACGTATGCGATCCAGACGATCGCCGAAGCCGGCGACAACATCGTGTCCGCGAGTTCGCTGTACGGCGGCACCTACAACCTGTTCGCGCATACGCTGCCGCAATACGGGATCACCACGCGCTTCGCCGATCCGCGCGACCCCGCGTCGTTCGAGCCGCTGATCGACGCGCGCACGAAGGCGATCTTCGCGGAATCGGTCGGCAACCCGCTCGGCAACGTCACCGACATCGCCGCGCTCGCGGAAGTCGCGCATCGCCACGGCATCCCGCTGATCGTCGACAACACGGTGCCGTCGCCGTATCTGCTGCGCCCGTTCGAGCACGGCGCGGATATCGTCGTGCATTCGCTGACGAAGTATCTCGGCGGGCACGGCACGAGCCTCGGCGGCGCGATCGTCGATTCGGGCAAGTTCCCGTGGGCCGAGCATGCGGACCGCTTCAAGCGGCTGAACCAGCCCGACGTCAGCTATCACGGCGTCGTCTATACGGAAGCGTTCGGGCCGGCCGCCTATATCGGCCGCGCGCGCGTGGTGCCGCTGCGCAACATGGGCGCGGCCATTTCGCCGTTCAATGCGTTCCAGATCCTGCAGGGCATCGAAACGCTGGCGCTGCGCGTCGAGCGGATCAGCGACAACGCACTGAAGATCGCGCAGCATCTCTCGCGCCACGAAAACGTCGAATGGGTGAACTATGCGGGCTTGCCCGATCACCCGGACCATCCGCTCGTCGCGCGCTACCTGTCGGGCCGCGCGCCGGGCATCCTGACGTTCGGCGTGAAGGGCGGCCGCGACGGCGGCGCGAAGTTCCAGGACGCGCTGAAGCTGTTCACGCGGCTCGTCAACATCGGCGACACGAAGTCGCTCGCGACGCACCCGGCATCGACGACGCACCGGCAACTGTCGCCCGCCGAACTCGCGAAGGCCGGCGTGAAGGAAGAAACGGTGCGGCTGTCGATCGGCATCGAGCATATCGACGACCTGCTCGCCGATCTCGACCAGGCGCTCGCGCAGCTTTGACGGAAACGGGCGCGCCGGCTTGCCGGTGCGCCCTGCCTCGAATGTGTTGACCTTGAAGCGGCTTCAAGGTGTTCAATCCCCGGTTGGTGCCGGGACGATGCCCGGCGTGTACGAACCACCCGTACCCTGCAGCCGGATGGCCAGACGCTGAGCCCGCTGCGGTACGCCAACCGTCCGAGAGGCCTCATGACACCGACCGCGAAGCTTGCGCTGCTCACGTTACCGCCCCTGCTGGCGGCCTGCTTCGGCGCGCTCGCGGCCGCGTGGCGCGCACCCGGCCCGAAAACGTCGAGCGTCATCCAGCATTTCACCGGCGGCATCGTGTTCGCGGCCGCCGCGCTCGAACTGCTGCCGCAGGACCGCGCGCATGCGCTGTTTCCGGTCGTCGTCGGCTTCGTGCTCGGCATCGCGCTGATGCTCGCGATCCGCGCGCTGTCCGGTGCGATCGAGACGCGCTTCGAGGAAGCACGGCTGCCCGTGAGCCTGATCATCGTCACCGCGATCGACCTCGTCATCGACGGCCTCGTGCTCGGCATCGCGTTCTCGGCCAGCGACGAAAGCGGCATCATCCTGACCGTCGCATTGACGCTCGAGGTACTGTTCCTCGCGCTGTCGGTCAGCGCGGCGCTCGCGGCCGCCGGCATCGGCCGCCTGCTGTCGATCGTCGTTCCGGTCGGGCTCGCGGCGCTGCTGAGCATCGCGGCCGTGGCCGGCAACGCGGCATTCGCAGGACTCCCATCCAATATCTACGCAGCGCTGCTCGGGCTGGGCACCGTCGCGCTGCTGTACCTCGTCACCGAGGAACTGCTGGTCGAAGCGCACGAGGTCCCTGAAACGCCGTTCGCGACCGCCGCGTTCTTCATCGGCTTCATCGTATTCTTCCTGATCGAAGGATCGGTGAAGGCCGGATAAGCAGGCGCGGCCGCGCGCCGGCTACCACGTCGTCGCGCCCGTCGGATACGTATCGACGATGCGCGCACCGTTGACGGGCGTCACGCCTTCGTTGCGCAACGCGGCCCACAGATCGATCGCGTGTTCGCGCGACTTGCGGCTGCCGTCGTCGGTCAGCACGTTCAGCGCGATCACTTCGTCGCGTGTCGTCAGTTGCAGTTGCTCCTTCAGCTTGCGTGACTGATGCGATGCAGTGCGGACGTCGCCGAGCACGATCCGCTGCTCGGCGACAGTCGATTCGCCGCCTGCATCGCCCGGCACGAACGTCAGCCGGCCGTTGTCGACCTCGCATTGCCCGCGTGTGAACGTCGCGCTCCACTCACCGGCCGGCACGGCCGCGAACTCGCAGCGCATCCGCTCGTTCGCGCGCCGGCCGACGTCGTGCGCCGACGCGTGCGACAACGCCCGCTCCGGCCAACCGGCCGCCATCGCGGCCGTCGACATCAGGCACGCCGCGAGCACGATTCCTTTCGCCAAATGACGCATGGCACTCTCCTCTTCGTGTGGGGGTGCGGCTGACGGGCACCGCGCCGGTCGGCCGCGAATGAACGGTCAACGCACCGCAAAACGGTTGTCGTGCGCATCGACCAGCGGCGCCATCTCCCCGCGATGCACCGTCGCGCGATGGATCTCCTGGTTGCGCGCGACGGCGGCCGGGCTCGCCGGGTAGTCGTGATTCGGGCTCGGGATCACGCCGTCGTGGCGCGCACGCACCAGTTCCTGGCGGACTTCCTGCCGGGTCTTCTGCTGCGCGGCCACTGCCTGTGAAAAGGCCGCCACCGACAGTGCGGCAGCGGCGACGACGATCATCGGTCGCGGAATGTTCATGTTGTTCGCTCCTTGCTGGAAATCCGTGACGGGAGCGTTCACTTTGAGCCGGCAGCGGTGCGGAATCGTGATTGCAGCATGACGGTTTCGTCACCACCGCGATATTCCCTGTATCGCACTACGAATGAAAATGCGTGACGCGTTTCCGCACACATGACGCGGCGATGACATTTTTCTCATTTGTCCCTCACCTTCACGATCCGAACGCTTTCCAGAATCGGCAGCGCCATCGCGACATTCCGCGCCCGCCTGCACTACGCGCGGCGCGGAATCGACCGATGCACGAAACGATCATCTTGAATCTCAGGGGAACACCATGAAAACTCCAGTTCGGCTCGCCATGATGTCGGGTGCGCTGCTCGCGACCACGCACGCGGCACACGCATCGGAAGTCACGTTATACGGCCTGTTCGATACGTCGCTGACGTACGTATGGAACGCCAGCGCGGACGGCAAGAATCTCGCCGGCCTCGGCAACGGCAACCTGCTCGGCAACCGCTTCGGCGTGAAAGGTGCGGAAGACCTGGGTGGCGGGCTGAAGGCGATCTTCACGCTGGAAAATGGCTTCAATCCGAACACCGGCGCGCTCGGGCAAGGCAACCGGATGTTCGGCCGGCAGGCGTTCGTCGGCCTCGACAGCCTGCGCTGGGGCACGCTGACGCTCGGCCGCCAGTACGACGCGCTCGCGGACGTCGCATGGCCGGTCACCGGCGACTTCTACTTCGGCAGCGTCTACGCGACACCCGGCGACGTCGACAACTACGACACGTCGTCGCGCACCGACAACGCGGTGAAATACACGTCGCCCGTGATCAACGGGCTCCAGTTCGTCGGCATGTATGCGCTCGGCGGCGTGGCCGGCAAAAGCGGCGCCGGGCAAACCTGGTCGGCCGGCCTGTCGTACAGCAACGGCCCTGTCGACGCGGCGGGCGGCTATTACTACGCGGCCAATCGCTCGTCGCTCGCCAACGGCATCCGCACCGGCTGGAACGGCACGTCCGACGGCACGTTCGACGGGTCGCTGGTCAACGGCGGCTATATCTCCGCGAAATCGATCGGCATCGCGCGCGGCGCGTTGCGCTACAACTTCGCGCCGTTCGCGGTCGGCATCGACTACAGCAATGCGCTGTACAAGGCCGATGCGATGTCCGCGTTTCGCAGCACGCAGAAGTACGACACCGCGCGCGGCTTCTTCAACTATCAGGCGACACCCAGCCTGCTCGTCGGCGTCGGCTACAGCTACACGCGTGCCCGTGGCGACACGAGCGCGACCTACCATCAGGTGTCCGCCGGCGCCGACTACGTGCTGTCGAAGCGCACCGACCTCTACGCGGTCGGGGCATGGCAACGCGCGAACGGCGAACAGCGCACGCTCGACGGCGGCACGCAAACGGCGCAGGCGTCGATCGGGTCGTATGGCTATGGCGGAACGCGCACGCAAGGCATCGTCAACCTCGGCTTGCGCCACCGGTTCTGATCGCGGCCGCCATACGCGCGCCGCGTGACGAAAATTTCATGTTCCGATCAGGTTCGCGAAGCGCCGCCTCGCTACGATCGGAAACGTGACGGGCAGCGCCCGTTCCAGACCACGCAAGCGAGTCGCTGCCGCACGGCACGTCACGCGTTAGGCCCGGACACGTCGAGTGCCGGGCCTTTTTTTGATCGCGCGCCGACGATCAAGGCGTTGAATTGCGTTGCGGAAACAGGCAGTTATGCGTCTTTACATACAGGTTCGGATTGCCGCAGCGATGCCCGGCGTAATCGATCTGCTCGCCGGGCATGAGATCGGCGGGCACCGGCTTTTTCGCGGCGGCCGGTGTGGCCTGCGAAGTTGGCATGGTGCCGGAACGTGTCGATGTGCAGCCCGCGAACAACGGGACGATCAGGACTGCGATCAAGGCTAGGCGAATGGCGGGACTAGGCACTTTTCAAGTCCGGTGTGAAAGTCAAAACAAGGCCGCCCGCGTTCCATACAGCTGTCGCGAACGGCGTGAATGCCGCCAGCCACATGGGCCATCGGCAGACTTCATGTTCCGCTTCCCGCTCATCGCGCCCATGACGCGAACATGACGAATGCGTCATGCCGGTCGCGTCCGAACTGCGCGTCTCCACCTCACGCAATCTGACGCATTTTTCATCTCGCGATCACGATCACGCACGGCTGCTTTCGCATACTGGGTCCATGGTTCGCCACCCGGCGGCCCTGATCAAGGAGAGCACTCGATGAAAACCGCAAAATTCGCCGCACTGTTCGTCACCGCCACGCTGTCGCTCGGCATGGCCACGCAGGCCGCATTCGCGCAGACGCAAACGCAGGGCAAGACCCGCACGCAGGTCGTCAATGAACTGAAGCAGGCGCAGCACGACGGCGTCGTGCCGGTGAGCAAGACGCAGTACCCGCCGACCGGCGAGCTCGTCGCACGCAACAAGGAGCTGCACGGGATTTCGGTGCATGGCGGCGAGAAGAAGCCGCAGCCCGACAACCACGACAACCTGACCGCGCAGAAATGACGCTCGGTCATCCGACCGCAGGCAGCGCGCCGCGCGCGGCCGCCTCATGGCGAACGCGCGGGCATGCCCGCCGGCGGTGTCAGGTAGGGAGGGCCGCCGGCCGTTTCAGCTCGGCCGGCCGGCGCGGAAAACGCAGCCAGAAGGTCGTGCGCCGGCCCGGGTCGCTGTCAACGCCGCATTCGCCGCCGTGGTTGTCCATGATCGAACGGACGATCGCGAGCCCCAGCCCCGTACCCTGCGCCGAGTTGTGCCGAGACGGATCGACACGATAGAAGCGCTCGAAGATCTTTCCGACGTGCTGGGCCTCGATGCCGGGCCCCGTATCCGACACGGCGATCGTCGTCGCACCGCCCTGCTCCACGCAATCAATCGTCACGATGCTGCCGCGCGGCGCGTAGGCCAGCGCATTCGACAGCAGATTGCTCAGCGCACGCTGGTACAGCGTCAGATCCGCATCGACCCACGCATGGCCGTCGATCTTCACCGTCACGCCGGCATCCTCCGCCAGCGGCTCGTAGTAGCCGGCGACGCGCCCCGCCTCTTCCGACGCATCCAGGCGCCGCACGCTGATCGACGTGCCGGCCTGTTCCGAACGCGCCAGGAACAGCATGTCCTCGATCATCCGCGACAACCGCTGGTATTCGTCGATGCTCGACTCGATCACGTTCCGGTATTCATCCGCGCTGCGCGGCTGCGACAGCACGACCTGTGCGGCCGCCTGCAGGTTCGTGAGCGGCGTGCGCATGTCGTGCGCGAGATTCGACGAGAACTGGCTCAGCCGTGTGAACGATTCGTTCAATCGCTCGAGCATGCCGTTGAACGCGTGCTCGAGCTCCTTCAGCTCGCCGGCCGTATCGAGCGCCGGCAGCGGATGGGCGAGCCGGCTCGTCGACATCTGTTCGGCACGCGCCGCGAAGCGCCGCAGCGGGCTCAGCCCGAGCGCCGCGATGCCGTATGCGATCGCGGCCGCGAGCACCACGCCGAACACCTCGATCACGACGATCGTATAAGCGTGCGTGCGCAGCAGCAGCACGTCGGCGCTGCGGTCGTACTGCACCACGACGCGCACCACGGGCGCACTTGCGCCTGCACCGGCAAGCGGCACATTCGTCACCAGATACTGCTGCCGTGCGCCGGGCGGCGCGACGCCGACCGGCACGCGCCCTGCATCCAGCGACATCAGCGGCGCAACGAGGCGGAAGCCGGGCGTGCCGACCAGGCGCGCGCCCGTGGCGTCGAAGATCGCGAGATCCATGTTCGGATGACCATGCAACTGGTCGATCCAGATGTCGGTGTTGCGCGCGACGTCTGCCGTCGAGCGTGCTTCGGCCAGATGCGCGCCCAACGCGGCGGAGATGCCGGCCATCTGCTCGGCCGCCGTCGTGTCGACGCGATTGCTCAGCGCCTCGTACAACGCGACGCCGCTCGACGCGAGGATCACCGACGTCGACAGGATGATCAGCGCGGTCAGGCGTCCGCGCAGCGTGCGCGGCAACAGGCGCGCGATCATGCCGCGCTGCCGCCGCGCGCCTCGAGCACGTAGCCCATCCCGCGCACCGTATGGATCAGCTTCGGGTCGTATGCGTCGTCGATCTTCGAGCGCAGGCGCCGGATCGCCGAATCGACGACGTTCGTGTCGCTGTTGAAATTCATGTCCCACACCTGCGACGCGATCGTCGCGCGCGGCAGGATCTCGCCCTCGCGGCGCATCAGCAGCCACAGCAGCGCGAACTCCTTCGCGGTCAGCAGGATCGTGTCGCCCTGCCGGGTGGCCTTGCGGCGCGTGAGGTCGAGTTCGAGGTCGGCCACGCGCAACGTGTTCGAATCGCGCGGCTGGCCGCGCCGCAGGATCGACTTGATGCGCGCGGTCAGCTCGACGAAGTCGAACGGCTTCGCGAGATAGTCGTCGGCGCCGAGTTCGAGCCCTTTCACGCGATCGCCGACATCGTCGCGCGCGGTGAGGAACAGCACGGGCGTCGACTTGCTGCGCCGCAGGTTCTGCAGCAGCGTCCAGCCGTCCTGCCCGGGCAGCATCACGTCGAGCACGAGCAGGTCGTACTCCTCGGTCTCGGCCTGATGCTGGCCCGTGATGCCGTCCTCGACCCAGTCGACGACATAGCCGGCTTCCGTCAGCCCCTTGCGCAGGTACGCGCCCGTCTTCGGTTCATCTTCGACAATCAGAATTCGCATCACGCATTACCCTTGAAGAAACCCAGCCGGCGCAGCACGCCCGAGCCGAAGCCGCCGCGCAACGCCGCGCGCCACGACACCGCATGGCTGACACGGTACAGCACCGGCAGCACCAGCAGCGTCAGCGCCGTGGACGACAGGATACCGCCGATCACGACCGTCGCGAGCGGGCGCTGCACCTCGGCGCCGGTGCCGGTCGCGAACGCCATCGGCAGGAAGCCCAGCGACGCGACGAGCGCGGTCATCAGCACCGGCCGCAGTCGCGTGAGCGCGCCTTCGCGCACGGCGGCCTCGAGTGGCATCCCTTCGTCGCGCAGGTTGCGGATGAACGAGATCATCACGAGCCCGTTGAGCACGGCGACGCCGGACAGCGCGATGAAGCCGACCGCCGCCGTGATCGACAGCGGAATCCCGCGCAGCCACAGCGACACCACGCCGCCGCTCAGCGCGAACGGAATGCCGGTGAACACGAGCAGCCCGTCCTTCACGTTGTTGAACATCACGAACAGCAGCACGAACACCATGAACAGCGCGAGCGGCACGACCAGCTTCAGGCGCTCGCTCGCGCTTTGCAGCTGCTCGAACTGGCCGCCCCACGACACCCAGTAGCCGGCCGGCACGCGCACGTCCTGCTGCAGCTGCTCGCGCGCGTCGGCGACGAACGACCCGACGTCGCGGCCGCGCACGTTCGCGCTGACGACCACGCGCCGCTTGCCGTCCTCGCGGCTGATCTGGTTCGGGCCCGGCGCGACGTCGATCGTCGCCAGTTCCGCGAGCGGCACGTACGGCGCCGCCGCAAGCGGTGCGCTGGCGCCGGCCGCCGGTGCGGGCAGCGCGATCGGCAGCCGCTTGATCGCCTCGATGTCCGAGCGCAGCTCGTCGGGCAGCCGCACGACGATGTCGAAGCGGCGGTCGCCCTGGAACAGCGTGCCGGCCTTCTGCCCGCCGACGGCCGCGGCCACCGTATCCTGCAGGTCGGCCACGCTTACGCCGTAGCGCGCGAGCTTGTCGCGATCGAGGTTAACGGTCAGCACGGGCAGGCCGGTGGTCTGCTCGACCTTCACCTCCGACGCGCCCGGCACCTTCTGCAACGCGGCCGCGATCTGCTCGCCGGTCTGGTTCAGCACGGCCATGTCGTCGCCGAAGATCTTCACGGCGACGTCGCTGCGCACGCCCGAGATCAGTTCGTTGAAACGCAGCTGGATCGGCTGCGAGAACTCGTACGCGTTGCCCGGCAGCTCGGCGAGCGCTTCCTCGATCTCGCGCACGAGCTGGTCGCGCGGCTTCTTCGGGTCGGGCCACTGATCGGCCGGCTTCAGCATGATATAGCCGTCCGACAGGTTCGGCGGCATCGGGTCGGCCGCGATCTCGGCCGTGCCGGTGCGCGCGAACACGCGCTCGATCTCGGGGAAGCGCGTCTTCAGCGTCTTCTCGATGGCCTTCTGCATCTCGACCGACTGCGACAGGCTCGTACCGGGGATCCGCAAGGCGGCCACGGCCAGGTCGCCTTCGTTGAGGCTCGGGATGAACTCGCTGCCGAGCCGCGTGGCCAGCCCGAGCGTGGCCAGCACGATCACGCCCGCGCCGACCATCACGCGCGCCGGGCGCGTCATGAATGCGGCGAGCGCCGGCTCGTACGCGCGCCGCGCCCAGCCCATCAGCCGGTTCTCCTTCTCCTCGACACGCTCGCCGATGAACAGCGCGACGGCCGCCGGAATGAACGTGACGGTCAGCACCATCGCGGCCGCGAGCGCCATCACGACGGTAATGGCCATCGGGTGGAACATCTTGCCTTCGACGCCGGTCAGCGCAAAGATCGGCAGGTACACGACCATGATGATCAGTTGCCCGAAGATCAGCGCGCGACGCGCGTCCTGCGACGCGCCGAACACCTCCGCGAAGCGCTCGTCGCGTGTGAGCGGCCGGCCCGCGGCGGCCTGCGCGTGCGCGAGCCGCCTCACGCAGTTCTCGACGATCACCACCGCGCCGTCGACGATGATCCCGAAGTCGAGCGCGCCGAGGCTCATCAGGTTCGCGCTCACCTTCGCGTTCACCATGCCGGTGAAGGTCATCAGCATCGACAGCGGGATCACGAGCGCGGTGATCAGCGCCGCGCGCATGTTGCCGAGGAACAGGAACAGCACGGCGATCACGAGGATTGCGCCTTCGAGCAGGTTCTTCTTCACCGTCGCGACGGCCTTCTCGACCAGCACGGTGCGGTCGTACACGGGAATCGCCTTCACGCCGGACGGCAGCGTGCGGTTCACATCCTCCATCTTCGCGGCGACGGCCTTCGCGACCGTGCGGCTGTTCTCGCCCATCAGCATGAAGACCGTGCCGAGCACGACCTCCTCGCCATCCGACGTCGCCGCGCCGGTACGCAGCTCGCGGCCGATGTCGACCAGCCCGACATCCTTCATCCGCACCGGTACGCCGCCGGCGTTGGTCAGCACGATATTGGCGAGATCGTCGACGGTGCGCGCCTGGCCCGGCACGCGCACCAGATACTGCTCGCCGCGCTTCTCGATGTAGCCGGCGCCGACGTTGTCGTTGTTGCGCTCCAGCGCGCGCACGACGTCGGCAAGCGTCAGCCCGTACGACATCAGCTTCGCCGGGTTCGGCGCGACGCGGTATTCCTTCACGTAGCCGCCGATCGAGTTGACCTCGGTCACGCCGCGCACGTTGCGCAGCTGTGGCCGGACGACCCAGTCCTGCAGCTCGCGCAGGTCGGCCGCCGTATAGCGCGTACCGTCGGGCTTGCGCGCGTTGGCGTCGGCTTCGACGGTCCACAGGTAGATCTCGCCGAGGCCCGTCGACGTCGGCCCCATGGCGGGCGCGATGCCGGCCGGCAGCTTGTCTTTCGCTTCCTGGATGCGCTCGTTGACGAGCTGCCGCGCGAAATAGATGTCGGTGCCGTCCTTGAAGATCACCGTGACCTGCGACAGCCCGTAGCGCGAGATCGAGCGCGTCTGCTCGAGGCCCGGCAGGCCGGCCATCACGGTCTCGACCGGATAGGTGATGCGCTGCTCGGCCTCCAGCGGCGAATAGCCGGGCGCGGCCGTGTTGATCTGTACCTGTACGTTGGTGATGTCGGGCACCGCGTCGATCGGCAGCTTCTGGTAGCTGAACACGCCCAGCGCGGCCACGGCCGCGATCGCCAGCATCACGAGCCAGCGGTGCGCAATCGCAAAGCGGATCAGGCGCTCAAACATGGCGGGATTCCTTGAAACGGGGCACGGTCACCCTCGACGGACGGGCCGCCCGGCCGGTCACCCGGCGGGCCGGAAAGCGGGCCGCATATCGGGCCGCGAGGCGCGCAACGGCGCACACGTAGCGCTCATTCATGTTCCGCACTCCCCTTGCCGAGTTCGGCCTTCAGCACGAAGCTGTTCGACGCCGCGTATTCCTGGCCCGGCTTGAGCCCCTTCAGCACTTCGGTCGCCCGTTCGTCGCGCCGGCCCGTTTCGACGGCCTGCGCGACGAAACCCTTCGACGAGCGCACGAAGACGGACGGTGCGCCGTCGACGTCCTGCAGCGCGTCGCTCGCGACCGCGAGCGGCACGCCCTGCTTGCCCGCGTCGACCGACACGTTCACGAACATCCCGGGCCGCCACACGCCGTCCGGGTTCGGCAGCACGACGCGCGCCGGCGCGGTGCGCGTCTGTTCGCCAAGCAGCGACCCCACGTACGCGATCGGGCCGCTCGAGCGCGATTCGAACGCGGTCGCGATGACCGTCGCATCGCGGCCGACCCGCACGTCGTTCAGCCGCTGCGCCGGCACGGCCATCTCGGCCCATACCGTCGAGAGATCAGAGATCACGAACATGCTGGCGTCGGCGGCAATCGCTTCACCCGGCGTCGCGTGCTTCTCGACGATCGTGCCCGCGAACGGCGCGCGCAGTTCGTAGCGGTTCAGCGCGCCCGCGCCGACCGGCGCATTCAGCGCGGCGAGCTTCTGTCGCGCGTTCTGCACGGCGATCTCGGCTTCACGCAACTGCACCTGCGCCTGCTGGTAGTCCTGCTCGGCCGAGATGCGCTCCTTCCACAGCGTGCGCTCGCGCTCGTAGGTCGCGCGGGCGCCCGACAGCCGGCGCTCGGCCGTCAGCAGCTCGCTGCGCCGGTCGGCGAGATCGGTGCTCGCGATCACGGCCAGCACCTGCCCCTTCGCGACGTTCTGCCCGAGCGACACCGACACCTGCTCGACGATCCCGGCCACGCGCGGCACCACGTGCGCGGTGCGATCCTCGTTGAACTTGATCTCGCCCGGCAACTGGAACGGCGTCGCGATCTGCGCGGGGCCGGCCTTCGCCAGCGCGATCTTCGAGGTCGCGAGCTGCGCGTCGGTCAACGCGATCGCGCCGTCGGCGCGGGCGAACGGGAACGATGCCGATTCATTGCCCGCCTTCACGTCGATCGTCGCGTCGAACACGTGCGGCTTGCCGATCGACTGCGCGGATACGAACTTCTGGCCGGCCGCGTCGAAACGCAACGGCTCGTGCGTGCGGTCGTAGCGAACCAGCGTGCCGGACACGGTGACGCCCTTGTCCGCCGGCTTGCCGTCGACGAACGGATAGACGATGAGGCGCGCGTCGCCGGGTTTCTCCGTCATCACGATTTCGACGGACAGCTTGCCGCGCTTGAGCACGACACCGCCGCGCTCGCCGGTGGCTTCGGTGGATGAAGCGGCAACGGCCGCCGCCGATGCGGACGCGCCGTTGCCGCCGCCGTTGCGCGTGACGCCGAGTGCGCCGATGACGATCCCGGCGCTGCCCAGCACGACCGCCGCGATGATCAGGATTCTGTTGCGTGACATGGTGATCCTTCAGGTAAAAGAGGCGTCCGTTGCGCTATTGCGCGACCGGTGCCGGTGCGAACGGCGCAAGTGGCGTTCCGACCAGCCGGCCGATGTCGGCGCGAGCCGTATGGGCATCGGCGAGCGCACGCACGTATTGCGACTGGCCCTGGAACAGCGTGCGCTGCGCGTCGAGCACGTCGAGGAAGCTGAACTTCCCGAGCTCGTAGCCGCGCGACATCGCGTCGAGCGCAAGGCGCGCGGCCGGCAGGATGTCGGCCTTCAACCGCTGCGCTTCCTGCGCGGCGGCTTCGAAATTCGCGTATGCCTGCGTGAGGTCCAGCCGCAGGCGCGTGCGTTCGCGATCGAGATCGGCATTCGCGCGCGCGGCCTTGTGCGTCGCCTCGAGCAGCGCGCCCTTGTTCGTGTTGAACAGCGGAATCGGGATCGACACACCGACCACCGCCTGGTTGTCCGGCACGCCGCCCGTGGTCACGCGCTTCACGCCCGCGCTGATCGTCACGTCCGGAATGCGCCGCGCACGTTCGAGCGACACGGCCGCGTTCGAGCGCAGCATCTCGGCGCGCGCGATCCGTGCAAGCGGGGAATCATCGAGCTGCGCGGTCAGCGCGGACAACGGCTCGACCGGCGGCACGGCTTCGAGGTCGCCCTGCACGGCAAGCCGGCCGTCGCGCGCCTCGCCCATCACCGCGTTCAGCTTCTCGCGCGCGACCTCGACACGGCCGCGCGCCGTCACCACTTCGATCTGCACGCCGGCCGCCGCCACGTGCGCCTTGGTCGCCTCGACCGGCGACACCTTGCCGGCCTGCGCCCGGCGGCTCGCGAGATCCGCGGAGCGCGCGGCGATCGCGGCCGATTCCTCCGTCACCTGAAGCTGGCGCTGCGCGGCGAGCAGGCCGTAGAACGCGGCGATCACGTCGGCGCGCACGACGGCGCCCTGCTCGTCGAGCGATGCATTGGCCGCTTCCCTGCCGTACGACGCGACATCGAGCCGCGCGCTGCGCTTGCCGCCGAGTTCGATCGTCTGGTTGATCAGCGCGGTCGACGTGCGTTCGGCGCGGCGGAACCCTTCCTGCAGGAACGACACTTCGGGATTGGGACGCGCGCCGGCCTGCATCAGTGCACCGGCCGACGCATCGACGTCCGCGCGCGCGCCGCGCAGCGCCGGATTGTTCCGGGCCGCGACCGATAGCGCATCGGCAAGCGTCAATGAGTTGGACGGGAGAGCGTCGGGGGGCGGTGCGCTGATCGGCGCGACGCTGCCGGAAGCAGACAGGGCCGGCCCCGGCGACAGCGACGGCTGCGCATGAGCCGTCGCGGCCATCGCGAAGACGATGACCACGGCGAGGTTGAGCTTGAGCATGTTCGGTTCTGCGGTAACGGTTCGCGACCGATGCTACGGTTCGGCCGCAGTGCGAACATGAGGCGAAGATGATATTTCCGTCATGTTGGGGCGGCCGCGTGCGCGCGTGCGGCGCCCTGCGAGAGCCATGCCCCGCTTCGGCGATCAGGAGAATTCGATGAACGTACGGCGCGACGGCCGCACGGAAGATGGCAGTAGCACGGGGAATCGGCACACGTGCGCAGCGATTCTCCGCCGGCGAATCAGGCAGCCCCTCGCTTCGCGCGCCGCCGCTGCACGAGCCAGTCAAGCAATTGCCGCCCGTCGCGCTCGCCGAACCAGCGAGCATGACCGATCAGGTAGCCGTCGTACGCGATATCGACGATGGCCGGTGCATCGATGATGCAACCGAAATAAGCGACTTCCGACAGCGCGAACTCCGTATGCACGATCGGCAGCAGCGCGACCAGCGCCGCATAGGCTTCGTCGCCCAGCGGTTCGAGCGATTCGTACCCGTCGAGCAGCGCATCGATCTGCGCATACTCGACGCGCCGCGCATCGGCCGGCGCCATCCAGTCGACCGTATTGCGCTCGATCGCGAGCGCGAGATCCATCACCGCGCAGGTGCGATCCGACAGCCCGAAATCCAGCACGGTCCGTACTTGCGCACCGGGCCCCGCTTCGGTCCACAACAGGTTCGACGCATGCCAGTCGCCGTGCGTCCACAGCGGCGGCAGCGCAGGCAACAGCGGCACGAGGCGCGCATGATACGGGCCGATCGCATCGGCCACGTCGCCGCGCCAGTCACGCGCACCGAGCGCGCGCACGAGCAGCGGCTGCGCGTCGACCCAGCGTTCGAGCGCGCCCGCCAGATCGGCGGACGACAGCACGCGAAAGCTCGACAGCAGGGTACGCACGGGCCGCGCCGGCGCATCGTAGCCGGCCGACGCGCGATGCAGCTCGGCCAGCGCGCGGCCGGCCGCGTACGCGTGCGAAGCATGCGTGAACGGCTGCCACGACATCACGCCGCGATATGGGTCGACGCCCGGCGCCCGGACGTGCACCTCGTAGGTCCAGTCGCCGGATGCGAATGCGGTCGCGCCGTCGCGATCGGCAAGAATGTCGACCACCGGCATCCCGCGCTCGCGCAGATGCGCGATGAAACGATGCTCTTCCTCGAGCCCTGCGACATCGCGCAGGCTCACATGATGACGCTTGACGAACAGCCCACGCCCGTCCGTCATCTGCACCAGGACGGCCGCCGCGAACTGCCGCGGGCTGTGCCATGTGAGCCGCGCGGGCTCGCCGGCGCCGTCGATCCGGGCGAGCACCGCCGCCACCTCGTCGTGCGTCATCAGCGGCCAGTCGCGCTCGGCCTGCTCGCCGTCGACGCCGAATTGCGGCGGGGCGACGTCACGCGACAGGGATCCGTCCGGCTCGAGGGGGAATGACATGAACGACGTTGCTCCGTGGTTGATTCAGATCGGCACGTGGATCAGCGCGCGCCGCCGCTGGTTGCCAGCGCACCGCCGGCCGCCGCGCGCAGCGCCGCGGCCGTGCGGCTCCAGTCGCGCCAGCCGACGACGGCCAGCCCGATGAACAGCGCATAGAGTCCGGCCGTCAGATACAGTTCCTTGAACACGAACATCCCGACATACACGACGTTCACGAGGATCCACAGCCCCCACGACGCGATGTAGCGCCGCGCAGTCCAGTATTGCGCGACGAGGCTGAACGCGGTCAGCGATGCATCGACGAACGGCAGCGCCGCATCGGTCCAGCGCGCCATCATCCCGCCGAGCAGCGCGCTGCCGACGACGGCCGCGATCAGGTCGGGCAGCATCTGCAGCGGCCGCACGCCCGTGACGGGTGCGACATCGCCCGCCGGCGCCGCGCTGCCGTCGGCCTCGCTCGCACGCTGCGCGAGCCAGCGTTGCCAGCCGTACACCTGCAGCACCGCGAACGCGCCCTGCAGCAGCATGTCCGAATACAGCTTCGCGTCGAAGAAGATCCAGCCGTACAGCGCGACCGACACGAGCCCGACCGGCCAGCACAGCATGCGCCGCTTCGCGGTCAGCCAGATCGCGAGCGCGCTGACGATCACGCCGGCGATTTCGAGTGGGGACATCGTCTGTGCTCTCCAGGTTGGCTGCCGGGGCCGCGCATCACGCGGCCGGTTCCGGACGATCAGAAATCATAGGTCAACGACACGCGCGCGGTGCGCGGCGCACCCGGAAACAGGTACGCATCGCCTTGCTGCTCGCCCGCGTCGCGCCAGTAGAACTTGTTGAACAGATTGTCCACCGACACGCGCAGCACCGTGCGATGGCCGCCGATCTTCGTCGTATAGCGTGCGCCGAGATTGAACACGAACCACGACGGCACGCGCGCGGTGCCCTCCTCGTTCGCGTTGCGGGCCGCGCTGTACTCGACGCCGCCCAGCACGTTCAGCCCCGCGACGCCCGGCACCGCGTAATCCGCATACACTGTCGCGCGCAGCGCCGGCACGTTGATGATCTGGTGCCCTTCATACGCCGGCGACCCGGAATCGTACGCACGCGCACGAATCGCCGCGACGCTGGCCGTCAGCCCCAGGCGCTCGGTCACGCGCCCGGCCGCGCCGAGCTCCATCCCCTGGTGCCGCTGCGTGCCGCGCTGCACGAACGTGTAACGCGTGCCCGATGCGTCCGGGTCGGCAAACTGGAACGGCTTGCTGATCGAGAACACGGCGGCCGTGAGGCTCAGCCGGTCGAGCCAGTCGTATTTTGCACCGACCTCGAACTGGTGCGATTCCACCGGCGGCAGGAACGCATACGCGTTGGTCGCGCGCACCGGTGCCTGGTCGCCGAGCGACAGCGCCTTGCTGTACGACGCGTACAGCGACAGCACGTTCACCGGCTTGTAGACGAGCGCCACCTGCGGCAGGAACACCGAGCGGTCGGTATGCGTCGCGTCGCCGTCGAGGCTGCTCCAGCTGCGCTGGCGCAGCAGCACTTCCTTGCCGCCCGCGAGCACCTGCCAGTGTTCGCCGATGCTGATGCGGTCGAGCCCGAACACGCCGTATTGCCACGCATCGAGGCGCGGATACGACGGGCCGGGCGAATTCGGCGACGGAGAAAACGTGGTGTCGGGCCCGTAGACGTTCTCGCTGCCCACGTAGTCGTACACGGCGTCGGCCATGCTCACGACGCGGCGCTGCACGCTCACGCCGAGCGTCAGCTCGTGCCGCAGCGGGCCCGTCGCGAACTTGCCGGTCGTGACCGCACGCAGGTCGTCGTTGCGACGATATTCGCCGGGGCTGCGGAAGTCGTAGACGTCATAGTCGCCGTTCGCGCCGAAGAAGAACGGCGACGTCGCGCCGGCCGTGCAGCTCGCCGCGTACGAGCAGCCGTACGCGAACGCGCTGTTGTCGTCGATCATCGTGCGGCTGCGGCCGGCGGCGATGTAGGCCTTCCAGTCGTCGTTGAACTGGTAGTCGAAGCGCGCGTTCAGGTTCAGCGCGTCGGTCGTCAGCGGTTTCGCCCACGGTTGCGTGCCGAGCGCCTTCGACGTCGTCTTGACCGACGGCACGACGGTGCCGCCAAGCAGCTGATAGCCGGGGGCGGAACGCTGGATCCACTGCTGGAATTCGGCGTTGAGCTGCAGGCTCGCACGCGGGCTGATGTCCCAGTCGGCGGCGATCGAGCCGAACGTGCGCCGTCCGTTCGTGCCGTCGATGTACGAGTGCATGTTCTCCTTCGCGGCATTGATCCGGAAGCCGAACTGATTGTCGGGGCCGAAGCGGCGGCCGAGATCGACGGCCGCCGACGTCGAGCCGCGGCTGTCGACGCCGCCAGTCACGCTCGCGACGTTCGCCGAGCGCTTCGTCACGAAGTTGATCACGCCGCCCGGCGCGACGACGCCGCTGTCGATGCCCGCGAGCCCCTTCAGGATCTCGACGCGCTCCTTGTTCTCGAGCGGCACGTTCTGCTCGCCGGACACCGTCAGCCCGTCGATCCGGATCGCGCTCGCGAGATCGACCGGGAAGCCGCGGATCGCAAACCCTTCGAAATAGCCGACCGGCGCATAGTCGTTGACGACCGATGCGTCGTTGCGCACGACGTCGCTCAACCGCTTCGCCTGCTGGTCGTCGAGCTGCGCGCGCGTGACGACGCTCACCGACGCCGGCGTGTCGCGCAGCGGCGTGTCGTCGAGCCCCGCGACCGATGCGTTGCGTACGCGCAGCGCGTTGCCGCGCTCGCCGCTCACCGTGATCGTCGGCAGCGTCGCGCTGCCGGCCGCCTCCGTGTCCGGCGCCGGCGTGTCGCCCTGCGCCGCGGCGGCCTGGGCCGCGAAAAGCGTGATGCCGAGACCGACGCCAAGCCCGACTTTCGCGCGCCGCCGTGCGCGCGACGCTGTTGTTCTATTCACCGTCATTGTTCTGGATGGAAAACTCGCCACTCGACCCTGTCGAAACCGTTTACGAAGCTGCGAAGCGTGCCCGTGCGCGACATTCATCAGACGAATCGGACGATGCGGCACGCAAGCGGGCCGCTCGGTCAGGAAGACGCAGGATGGGACGTCGGATTCAGGTGATGCGCCGGGAACCGACGCGGCCGTCGACGGGTTCGTCGGGGGCGTGTCGGGCGGCCGGCGGCATCGCGCGGTCTTGTCATGCGGGGGGACGCTTCGAACGCCTCGGTGCGGGCGCGACGCACTTGCGCGCACCGTTCGCTGGAACGGCGGCGTGCCCGTCGCGCGCGACATCGCGGCGCGGCGCGCATTTTACCCCGGGCGGGGCTGACCGACCTGGAATCGGGCGAAACGGGAAACGGGGAAGGCGGGAATGAGGACAGCGCGATTCGCGCGGCACGACGACGGTGCCGATGGGCGCGTGACTTGCGTCGTGCGCGCCCGCGTCAACGGCCGGCGCCGTTGCGCGCCGGACATACGGCCGGAAACCGAAGCGGGCACGTTCGCCCGCTCGCGATTCGTCGGCCGTCTGCTCAGAACCCCTGCATCGTCACGGTCGGATCGACGACCAGGTGCACGACGCCGTAGATGACCGCGCCGACGAGCACTGCGAGGATGATCGCCACGAACGGCAGCATCGTGAAGTTGGCGTTCGCGAGATCGGTCGCGTGCGCCTTGCTGTTGCGTACGCCGAAGAAACTCCACAGAACCAGTTTGATCATGCCGAGCAGTTTCATGATTGCGCTCCTTTCATCTATCGGTTGACGCTATCGTCGATCCAACCGGCATTCGAAAAAAGAAGCAGTTGCGCGCGCTTTTCGCGCAGCAGGCCATCTGCGGCCGCATGTCGCATGGGTGCGTCAGCGGTCGAGCACGAGCGGTTCCGTCCCCTTCGCGGGCCGCGCGACGCACAGCAGCGCGCAACCGGGTTCGACCGTGGCATCGGGCGCCTGCTCGTAGTCGACCGCGCCGGACAGCACGCGCGTCGCGCACGTGCCGCATGAGCCGGAGCGGCATTCGGACGGCACGTCCACGCGCTGCCCTTCCGCGAATTCGAGCAAGGTGCCGTCGGCGGGCGTCCACGCGGCTTCGCGGCCGGTGCGTCGGAAGACGACCGGCACGCTCGCCGCCGCCGGCGCGGCAGTCGTACGGGTCGCGCTGCGTGCCACGCTCGACGGCCCGAATGCCTCGAAACGGATGCGTTCGTCCGGCACGTTCAGTGCGCGCAATCCGTCGTACAAGTCGCGCATGAATGCCGACGGCCCGCAGAGGTAGAAATCGTAATCGTCGAACGAAAGCATCCGCTTCAGCTGTGCGATGTCGATGCGGCCGGCATGTGCCGCCGCGCCTTCGTGAGGATGACTGTCGAACCAGTGGAGCGACAAGCGCGCGTCGGTGGCGGCAACGCGTGCCAGTTCCTCGGCGAACGGTCGATCAGCCGCTTCACGCGCACCGTGTACGAACACCACGCGGCGCGACGGTTGAGCGTCGGCCAGCGCGCGGCGCAGCATCGCGATCATCGGCGTGATGCCGATGCCGGCCGACACGAGCACGGCCGGGCGCGGGCTCGCGAGATCGAACGAGAAGCGGCCGCGCGGCATCTGCGCGTCGAGCGTCATGCCCGCGTGCGCGTGATCGTGCAGCCACGCCGAGACGCGCCCTTCGCGCTTCACGGTGATCCGGTAATGCGCGCCGCCCGGTGCATCGGAAAGCGTGTAGCTGCGAATCGCCGGCGAATCGTTGCCCGGCAGCGCGATGCGCAGCGTCAGGTGCTGCCCGGCTTCGTAGGCGGGCAACGGGCCGCCGTCCACCGGTTCGAAATGGAACGAGCGGATCGCGCGCGCTTCGTCGACGACCTTCGCGATGCGCAGCGGCCGCCATGCGGGTGCGGGTGCGGGTGCGGGTGCGGGTGCGGGTGCCGATGCCGATGCCGATGCCGCTGTTAATGTTGATTCAGGAGCGGAAGCGGACGGCACCGCCGCCCTAGTGGCTGCGCCCACGCCCGAAACCATCCCCGCCGCCATCGCCGAGAACTGCGGCGCACGCTCGACCGCCGACCACCGGAACGGCAGCACCGCGCGCATGCGCCGCACTTCCCGCACATGGAACCGCACGACCCGCTGCGCACCGTCGAACGACGCGACGAGCGGCCCGTCCCACACGATCTCGGCGCGCGCGGCCACATACAGCAGGTCGCCGCTATCGAAATCGACGAACAGCAGCCCCGCACGCGGATCGTGCTGCAGGTTCCCGAGCGTATTGAAGAAGCGGTTGCCGCTGAAATCCGGCGTCGTCAGCGTGCGCGCATCGTCGACGCGCACGAAACCCGGCATCCCGCCGCGATGCGACACGTCCGCGCCGCGCGCGGCGCCCGCGTCCGCCGACGTGTTCGCGCTCGCGATGAAGAACGTGTCGGCCTGCGCGAGCAGCGCGCGATCGGCGTCGCTCAACGCGTCCGACACGTCGGGCCGCGCGGAGGCATCGACTTCCCGTGCGACGAACGTCGGCTTGCGCCCCTGGATGTACTTCGCGCAGTTGCCGAAGCTCTGCTCGACCGCGATCGTCAGCGCATCGCCGTCGACCGCGCGCACGACGCCGTTGACGCGATTGCGCCGTCGCGTATCGAATTCGATCCCGAGCCCGCCGAGCGGCGCGCCCGGCTGCCACGCGCCGGTCAGCGGATCGCCCGGCAGCGCGCGCGCCGCGATGCGCAGCGTGCGCGCATCGGGCGACGTCACGAACCCCGGCGCGCCGGCCCGCAGCGTCGCCCACGGCTGGCCGTGCGCATCAACGCCACCGAGCACGAAGAACGGCAGTTGCGCGAAAAACGTCCGGTGCTGGTCCGGCATGAAGCGCCGGATCCCGCGCCGGCCGGCCGAACCCGCGGCCTCCGTCACGCCCGCGCGCTGCTGCACGGCGAGCTCGCCCGCATGAAACGGCGCGGTGTCGAGTTCCCAGCCCGGTACGACGGCGGTCGGAACAGTCGGGGCATTCATCGCGTTCTCCCTGAACAGGCTCGGCTTCGGTGGGTGTTACGCGGCGAGCAGGCCCACGCGCGTCGTCGGCATCGCGACGAAGCCCGGCAGCGCCTCGATGCGCGCCAGCCACGCACGCACGTGCGGATACGGTTCGAGCGACACGCCGCCCTCCGGCGCGTGCGCAATGTACGAATACGCGGCGACATCGGCGATCGTCGGCTGCGCGCCGGCGGCAAACGGCTTGCCGGCCAGCTCGCCGTCGATCACGCCGAGCACTTTGGCGGCCGTGCGCTTGGCGGCCTCCTGGTCGAGCTGCGCGCCGAACACGGTCACGAGCCGCGCGGCGGCCGGCCCCGACGCGATCGGCCCCGCCGCATACGACAGCCAGCGCTGCACGACCGCCGCGCCGGCCGGATCGTCGGGCAGCCAGTGCGCGTCGCCGTAGCGCTTCGCGAGGTAGACGAGGATCGCGTTCGAGTCGGCGATCACCGTGCCGCCGTCGTCGATCACGGGCACCTGCCCGAGCGGATTGAGCGCGAGAAACGCCGGTTCGCGCTGCGCGCCGGCGGCCAGATCGACGTCGACGGTCTCGGACGGCAGGCCGAGCAACGACAGGAACAACCGGACGCGATGAGCGTGCCCGGACAGCAGGAACGAATACACACGGATCGGGGAAGCAGGCTTGTTGGCGGCAGACATGGAAACGCTCCGGACTCTCGCGCCGCCGGGGATCGGCGACGCACAACCGCAGCGTAGCGCTCGCCGTTCGTCACCAGAAGACGGATAATCGCGGAAACATCATCCTGTTCCATAGGACAATCGACGATGGCCGATCTACGCGACGTGAACCTGAACCGGCTGGCGATCTTCGTCGCGGTGGTCGACGCCGGCTCGCTGACAGCCGCCGCCGAGCGGCTCGGCCTGGCGAAGACGGTCGTCAGCACGCACATGCAGCGCCTCGAATCCGAGGTCGGCGCGAACCTGCTCGTGCGCACCACCCGGCGGCTGAGCGTGACCGACGCGGGGCGGGCGTTCTACGACGCGTGCCGCGACATCGTGCGCGCCGCCGAAAGCGCGCTCGATGCGGTGTCGTCCGACGCGGGGCCGCTGCGCGGCACGCTGCGCGTGAGCGTGCCGATCGACTACGGCGCGCTGGTCGTCGCGCCTGCCGTCGTCGCGTTGCGCGACCGGCATCCGGGGCTCGACGTCGAACTCGTCGCGAACGACCGCGTGGTCGATCTCGTCGCGGACAACCTCGACGTCGCGATCCGCATCGGCCGCCTCGCCGATTCGAACTATCGCGCGGTGCAGCTCGGCACGTACGAGAAATGGCTGGTCGCGAGCCCCGCGTTCGTCGCGCGCCATGGGCGGCCGCAAGAGCCGGATGCGCTCGCCGCGCTGCCGTTCGTGATGCTGTCGTCGCTGCCGCACGCGCATACGGTCAAACTGGAAGACGCGAACGGCAACACCGCTTCCGTGCGCTGCGTCGCACCGGTCGTGTCGAACACCGCCACCGCGTGCCGCGCGATCGTGCTCGCGGGCGGCGGCTTCGGGCTGCTGACGGATTTCTCGACCGCCGACGACGTCGCGGCGGGCCGGCTCGTGCGGCTGCTGCCTGCGTGGCGCTCGGCGCCGGCCGGGATTCACGCGGTGTATCCGTCGACGCGGCTGCCTTCGCCGAAAGTGCGGGCGTTTGTCGACGCGATGAAGGCGAGGATCGGGGAGACGGTGGGGGGCGTAGCCGCGAAGCGACCCCGCACGCGTTAGCGTGTCAGTCGAACCGGAAGACGTTACGTTCGGGACTCATTCGTCGCAGCACTCGATATCCGCAAACACGGACTCGACAGGACGAAAATGGCCCTGTTCGATTTCGCGCTCACCTAGAGACAACAGCGTCAGCAACACCAGCGTTGCTTGAGACGCTCCCGACGATTCGATATCCACGACATACCTCTCATTGTTTGCAACCGGCCAAGATCTGGTTGGCCGCCCATATCAACGCGTGATTGATGGCGAACCGTCAAATCACGCATTACCGCTACCCCACCTCCCGCAGCGTCCCCAACAGCACCTTCCTGCAACTCGCGACCATCTGCGCCTCCGGATCGCGATAGTCGGTGAGCAGCCACGCCGCGCCGACGTTCGTCATCGCGCCGACGAGCGCGAGCCCGATCAGCCGCTGCTCGGTGCGCTCCGCCGGTGTTGCCGCTTCGCGCGGCGCGCCGATCGCCATGATGAGCTTGCCGAAGTCGATCAGCATGCGCTGGTAGGTCATGTCGGTGTCCGCGCTCACGCCCATCACCTCGAGCAGCAGCACGCGCGCCGCGCACGGGTCGCGCAGGAACGCGAAGAATGCGGCGAGCCCCGCGTCGACGCTCTCGTGCAGATCGCCGCCGCGCTCGGCCACCGCCCGCCCGACCGCCTCGTGCAGCTGCTGCGCATGATGCAGGTAGGTGCAGCGCAGCAAATCGTCGGTGCTGTCGAACGCCGCATAAAAATAACGATCGTTCAGCTTCGCTTCCTGGCAGATCGACCGCACGGTCGCCTTGCGGAACCCGACCGTGCCGAACACGCGCGTCGCCGCGCGGATCAGCGCGTCGCGCCGCTCCGCGGCCCGCACCTCGGGCGCCACGCCGCCATACGACCGGCCCCTTTTTTCCGTTTTTTCCGTTTCGAGTGCTTTCTCCATTCCGCTATTTGACATCAGGACACCCGAAAACTAAAGTGGTGACGAACAACACCACAATAGATGCGCCGCCGGCGCAGTGCAAGCGGAACGGAGGAGCAACGGATGAACGGGTTTTCCGGCAAGGTCGCCGCGATCACGGGCGCCGGTTCGGGCATGGGCCGCAGCCTCGCGGTCGAGCTCGCGCGGCGCGGGCGAGGTCGCACTCGCCGACGTCAACGACGTCGGGCTCGCCGGCACGGCGGCCGCCTGCGCACAGCACGGCGTGCGCGTGAGCACGCGGCGGCTCGACGTCGCCGATCGCGACGCGGTGTTCGCGTGGGCCGATTTCGTGCGCGCCGAGCACGGCAAGGTCAACCTGGTCTTCAACAACGCGGGCGTGTCGCTGGCCGCCAGCGCCGAGACCGCGCGCATCGCCGATCTCGAATGGATCGTCGGCATCAACTTCTGGGGCGTCGTGCACGGCACGCAGGCGTTCCTGCCGCATCTGCGCGCGTCGGGCGACGGACACGTCGTCAACACGTCGAGCCTGTTCGGCCTCGTCGCGATGCCCACCCAAAGCGCGTACAACGCGACCAAGTTCGCGGTGCGCGGCTTCACCGAGGCGCTGCGGATGGAGCTCGAACTCGACGGCGCACCGGTGAGCGCGACCTGCGTGCATCCGGGCGGCGTCGCGACGAACATCGTCGACGCAAGCCGCGTCGATACCAGCATCCATGCGCTCACGGGCCAGGACGAAGCGACCCATCGCCGCCAGGCCAACCGCCTGATCAACGCGACGACGGCCGACGACGCCGCGCGGCAGATCCTCGCGGGGGTCGAGCGCAATGCGCGCCGCGTGCTCGTCGGCGCCGACGCGCGCCGGCTCGACCGGATCGCGCGCGTGCTCGGCGCCGGCTACCAGTGGCTGATGCTGCGCCACGTGCGCCGCGCCCGCGCCCGCAACCTCGAACGCGCGCACGCCCCGGCCGCGCGCCCGACCACGCCGACCAAGGACCCTGCATGACCTCGACGACGACCGACCGGCGCGACGCGCCGCCCGCCCCCGACGCCCGCGGCGACAGTAGCGACCTCGACGTGCTGATCGTCGGCGCCGGCCTGTCCGGCATCGGCGCGGCCTATCACCTGAAGCAGCGCTGCCCGTATGCGAGCGTCGCGATCGTCGAGGCGCGCGACGCGATCGGCGGCACCTGGGACCTGTTCCGCTATCCAGGCGTCCGTTCGGATTCCGACATGTTCACGCTCGGCTACAGCTTCCGGCCGTGGCACAGCGACAAGGCGATCTCGGACGGCCAGACGATCCTCGACTACATCCGCGACACCGCGCACGCATACGGCATCGACAAGACGATCCGCTACGGCCAGAAGGTGATTGCAGCCGACTGGGACTCGAACCGCGCGCGCTGGACGGTGCGCATCGAGCGCACGCGGGACGGTGCGACCGACACGCTCGTCTACACCTGCCGCTTCCTGTTCATGTGCAGCGGCTATTACGACTACGACGCCGGCTACCTGCCCGACTGGGCCGGGATGGACACGTTCGAAGGCACGCTCGTGCATCCGCAGCACTGGCCGAAGGACCTGTCGTACGCGAACCGGCGCGTGGTCGTGATCGGCAGCGGCGCGACGGCCGTCACGCTCGTGCCGTCGATGGCGGCCGATGCGCAGCACGTGACGATGCTGCAGCGCTCGCCGACCTACATCGTGTCGCTGCCCGCGCGCGACAAGATCGCGAACGCGCTGCGCCGCGTGCTGCCGTCGCGGCTCGCGCACCGGCTCGTGCGCGTGAAGAACGTGCTGCTGACGATGTACCTGTACAACGTGTCGCGCCGCAAGCCCGACCGGACGAAGCAGTTCATCATCCGCGCGGCCAGCAAGCAGGTCGGCCCCGGCTTCGACGTCGCGAAGCAC
The DNA here is from genome assembly GCF_002223055.1 of Burkholderia sp. HI2500. Taxonomy (NCBI): domain Bacteria; kingdom Pseudomonadati; phylum Pseudomonadota; class Betaproteobacteria; order Burkholderiales; family Burkholderiaceae; genus Burkholderia; species Burkholderia sp. HI2500. Next base: position 2,087,965 of record NZ_NKFL01000006.1, read on the forward strand.
CTGACGCCGCGCTACATGCCGTGGGACCAGCGCGTGTGCCTGGTGCCGAACGGCGACCTGTTCAAGGCGATCCGCGCGGGCCGCGCGTCGATCGTCACCGACGAGATCGAGCGCTTCACGCCGACCGGCCTCAAGCTGAAGAGCGGCCAGCAGCTCGACGCGGACGTGATCGTCACCGCGACCGGACTGAAGGTGAAGATGCTCGGCGGCGCGCGCGTCACCGTCGACGGCCGCGCGGTCAACCTGCCGGACACCGTGTCGTACAAGGGGATGATGTACAGCGACGTGCCGAACCTCGCGTCGTCGTTCGGCTACACGAATGCGTCGTGGACGCTGAAGGCCGAGCTGATCGCGCGCTACGTGTGCCGGCTGCTCAACCACATGCGCGCGAACGGCTACGACACGTGCGTGCCGCGGCTCGGCGCCGGCGATCCCGGCAACGTGCCGGCCGTCAACCTGAGCTCGGGCTACATCCAGCGCGCGGCCGGCATCCTGCCGAAGCAGGGACACAGCAAGCCGTGGAAATTCCACCAGAACTACGTGCTCGATCTCGCATCGCTGAAGTTCAGCGGACTCGCCGATTCGGCGATGCAGTTCGAACGCCGCGCAAAAGCCGGCCCGGCCGCCACGGCGCCGGTGGCCGAACCCGCACTCGAAACCCGCTGAGGCCGACATGACCCCTACGCTCCATCTGATCCAGAACGTGCTGCTCGGCGTCGTCGCGGTGCTTGCCGCGCTCGCGCTGTTTACCGGTTACGTGGCCCGCCGGGTGACGCGCGCGTTTCCGCCCGAAGGCCGCTTCGTCGACATCGGCGGCGACCGCATCCATTACGTCGAATACGGCAACGGCCCGCCGATCGTGTTCGTCCACGGGCTCGCGGGGCAGCTGCGCAATTTCGCGTACCTGCCGCTCGCGCGGCTCGCGCAGCAGCATCGCGTGATCCTGATCGACCGGCCGGGCGCCGGCCGCTCGCTCCGCGGTGCGGGTTCGCAGGCGAACGTGTTCGCGCAGGCCCGCACGGTCGCCGCGTTCATCGACGCGCTGCAGCTCGACAAGCCGGTGCTGGTCGGCCACTCGCTCGGCGGCGCGATCGCGCTCGCGGTCGGGCTCAATCATGCGGACCGCGTGAGCCGCCTCGCGCTGATCGCGCCGCTGTCGCACGAGCAGAGCGAGCCGCCGGCGCCGTTCAAGCCGCTGATGCTGCCGTCGCCGCTGGTGCGCCGCTTCGTGTCGTGGACCTTCGCGATTCCGCTGACGATCCTGACCGGCCGCAAGGCCGTGCGCCAGGTGTTCGCGCCGGAAGACGTGCCGCGTGACTTCCCGGTCAAGGGTGGCGGGCTGCTCGGGATGCGCCCGCACGTGTTTTACGCGACGGCGACCGACCTGCTGTCGGCGCCGGTCGACCTGCCCGCGATGGAACGCCGCTACCCGGATCTCGCGCTGCCGGTCGACGTGCTGTACGGCCGTGCCGATCCGATCCTGAACTGGCGCGAGCACGGCGAAGCGCTCGCGAAGAAATCGGCGCGCGTGCGGTTGAAGGTCGTCGAGGGCGGGCACATGCTGCCGGTCACGATTCCGGAAGCCACCGCCGACTGGCTGCTCGAAGTCGCCGCCGCGCCGGCCGAGGTGGCCGCACCGTCGGCACGCATCGCGTAAGCCGGGACCGCGTAACAGCGCCTGATTCCGTGCCGTGCCGCCGGCACCGGCACGGCATCAGGTTTCGTCATCGGGCACCGACAGCCCGAGATCCGATATCACTTCCCGCGCGCTGCGGAATGCCTCGACCGCGGCCGGCGCGCCCGCGTACAGCGCGCTGTGCAGCAACACCTCGCGAATCTCGACGAGGCTCGCGCCGTTGTTGAGCGCGCCGCGAATGTGACCCTTCAGTTCCGTGCCGCGGCCAAGCGCCGCCAGCATCGCGCATGTGCACAGGCTGCGCGTCTTCAGGTCGATCCCGCCCCGCTGCCACGTGCTGCCCCACGCGTGCTCGTTCAGCCAGTTCTGCAGCGGCCGCGAAAAACCGTCGAGGTCGCGCATCGCACGCTCGACGAACGCCTCGCCCATCACGTCGATGCGTCGCGCCTTGCCGGATTCCCTGTCCTGTTCGCTCATGTCCGTGTCCTGTGTGGAGTCGTGGTCGTTGCGGCGTCGCCGACAGCCGGGGATGTCGCGCCATGTTCATCGGGCCGGCGCGTTTCGTCAAAGATGCGGCCCTCGGTTCGAGGCCGCCCGCGTCACGCGATGTCGAACGCTACGTAACATCGCGCCGCGCGTTACGGCGGCATGCGGGAACATCGCAACCGCCGCGCCGGCGCACCCTGCGTGCCCGTCGCGCGAAACCGCCGGAACGCCGTTTAAATCGCACGTATATTCCCGAATCCTGCAATAAAGCGCGACACCGTTTCGGGAATACTGCCGTGGCGCGGAATTTGCAGAGGAGGCTTGGACACACTTCCAATGTCGAGGCCAACATGCACAAACTCTTCAAGAAGACGACGGTAACGATGGCCGTCTCGTCGCTGCTCGCACTCTACGGTTGCGGCTCGGTCGATGGACCGACGACCCCGCCGACGATCAAGCCGAGCACGTCAGGGACGGGCGGCAGCTCGGGGACTTCGGGGACGTCGGGTGGTGGGACGTCGGGTACTTCGGGTGGCGGGACTTCGGGTAGTTCAGGTACGTCGGGGACTTCCGGTACGTCGGGCACCTCTGGTACCTCGGGCACCTCTGGTACCTCGGGCACTTCTGGTACGTCGGGTACTTCCGGTACGTCAGGCACCTCCGGCACGTCGGGCACTTCTGGTACGTCGGGTACTTCCGGTACGTCAGGCACCTCCGGCACGTCGGGCACTTCTGGTACGTCGGGTACTTCCGGTACGTCAGGCACCTCCGGCACGTCGGGCACTTCTGGTACGTCGGGCACTTCCGGCACGTCGGGCACTTCCGGTACGTCGGGCACTTCCGGCACCTCGGGCACCTCCGGTACTTCGGGCACTTCCGGTACTTCGGGCACTTCCGGTACGTCGGGTACTTCCGGTACTTCGGGCACTTCCGGCACGTCGGGCACTTCCGGTACGTCGGGCACCTCCGGCACGTCGGGCACTTCCGGTACGTCGGGTACCTCCGGCACGTCCGGCACCTCTGGTACGTCGGGCACCTCCGGCACGTCTGGCACTTCCGGTACTTCGGGCACTTCCGGTACTTCGGGCACTTCCGGTACTTCGGGCACCTCCGGCACCTCCGGTACGTCCGGCACCTCCGGCACGTCTGGCACTTCCGGTACTTCGGGCACTTCCGGTACTTCGGGCACCTCCGGTACGTCCGGCACCTCCGGTACGTCCGGCACCTCCGGCACGTCGGGCACCTCCGGTACTTCGGGCACCTCCGGCACGTCGGGCACGTCGGGCACGTCGGGCACCTCCGGTACGTCGGGCACCTCCGGCACCGGCGTCACCCCCCTCGGCAATGTCCTCCAGAAATCCGGCAACCTCGTGACGGCACTCGGCACGACGGTCGCAACCGGCGGCGCGCAGATCGGCGGCGTGCAGATCCCCGGCACGAACCCGACGACGGCCACCAGCGTCGGCAACGCGGTCACGAGCCTCGGCAACGGCGTGCAGGCGCTCGGCAACGGCGTCGCGGCCGGCCTCGGCTCGATCGGCGTGTCGGCCAACCCGCTCGGACCGACGCTGACGTCGACCACCGGCCTGCTGACCGGCACCGGCGGCGCGGTCAACAACCTCGGCAACGCGGTGAAGAGCCTCGGCTCCGGCCCGCTGTCGCCGCTGTCGCCGGTCACGACGCTCGTCGGCGATCTCGTCAACACCGTCGGCGGCGCCGTCAACTCGACCGCATCGGGCCTCAACACGGCGCTGAACAGCTCGCCGGTCCAGCAGCTCGAGACGCAGGTCGGCAAGGTGATCAACCCGATCACGAACACGCTGACCGGCGGGGTCACGACGCCGGGCGCCACGCAGACGCTCGGCGGCGTCACGCTGCTTGGCACGCCGCTCAACGGCCTGCTGAGCGCGCTCGGCAACGGCCTCGCCGGCGCCGGCACGAAGGTGGGCGGCGCAACCGACAACCCGGTGGGCGGCGCGCTCGGCGGTGTCGTGGCGCAGCTCGGCAACACGGTGACGTCCACCGGCGGCCTCGTCCACGACAACAACGCGGGCAGCTCCAGCAGCGGCACCGGCGGCAGCAACCCGCTCGCCCCGATCACGGGCCTGCTCGGCACGCTGACGGGCGGTCTGGGCGGCGGCAGCTCGAGCGGTTCGGGCGGCACCAGCGGCACCAGCGGCGGCGGCCCGCTCGGACCGGTCACGGGCCTGCTCGGCTCGCTGACGGGTGCGCTCGGCGGCCTCGGTTCGGGCGGCACGAGCGGTACCGGCGGAACGAGTGGCACGGGCGGCACCAGCGGCACCGGTGGCGCGGGGATCGGCGGCCTGCTCGCGCCGGTCACCAACCTCGTCAACTCGCTGACGCCGCTCGGCGCCAGCCTCACCGGCACGGTCACGACGCCGGGCGGCAACGTGACGGGCACGCTCGGCGGCCTGCTGTCGAGCGGCCCGGTCGGCACGGTGACGGGTGCGCTGACGACGCCGGCAGGCGCCGCGGGCGCCACCGGCACAGCCAGCCCCGGCGGTGCGGCCGGCTCGGTCACGACGCCGGCGGGTGGCGGCTCCGTGGTGGGCGGCCTGACCGGCGGCTCGACTGGGGGTGCCGCGGGCGGCGCCGGCAACCTGCTGTCGCCGGTGACGAACCTCCTGGGCGGTCTGCTGGGCGGCGGCAACAAGAAGTAACGCTTTACCTATCAGAACCACAGGCCAATGGCCGGGCGCGCATCCATACAAAGCCCGGCCGACGGCCGGCGTCACCCGCCAAGCGGGGGCGCCGGCCCTCATCCGTACGAGGATCCGATCATGAATTCCACGCTTGACGGCATCGCCGCGGTCCAGGACCGCCCACCCCGTTCCGCCACGCCGCTGCGCGCCGGCCTGCTCGGCATCGCCGCCGGCCTCTTCGCGCTGTGGATCACGCGCGACCAGCCGGCCCTCGACGCAGCCACGCGCGCGGTCATCGCCAGCCTCGCGATCATCGGCACGATCGCGCTGCACGAAATCTTCATCTCGCGCGTCTACCTGCGCCCGAGCGCGGGCCTGTCGCGGCAGGCCGTCCGGCCGCTCGGCATCGCGCGCGTCGCCACGCGGCTCGGCGCGCTGACGTCGATCTATGCAGGCATCGGCGTGATCTACTGGCTGCTGCCCGAATACCACGGCCGGTTCTACCTGCCGTTCTGGTCGCTGCTGCGCTCGCTCGCGCCGTACGTGATCGTCGCCGCGCCGTTCTACTTCGCGTGGATGGACCGCCACCAGCGCGAGACCGACGACGCGTACCTGCTGTGGGGCCGCTTCCTGTTCCGCCGCGAGCAGCCCGCGAGCTGGAAGCCGGTGCGCGAGATGCTGGCCGGCTGGGGCGTGAAGGCGTTCTTCCTGCCGCTGATGACCGTCTACCTGTCGAAGGACGCCGATCACCTGACCGCGTCGCTCGCGAACGCGATGCACGCGCCGATGACGATCGCGACCTTCGTGTTCATGTACGACCTGTCGTTCACGATGGACCTGATGTTCGGCACCGTCGGCTATCTGTGCACGTTCCGCATCCTCGACAGCCACGTGCGCACCGTCGAGCCGACGACGCTCGGCTGGGTGGCCGCGCTGATGTGCTACCAGCCGTTCTGGTCGCTGTTCTCGAACAACTACATCCGCTACGAAGGCTCGATGTTCTGGGACAACTGGCTGATGTCGGCCCCGACGCTGCGCGTGATCTGGGGCGCGGTGATCATCCTGCTGCTGTTGACCTACGCGCTGTGCACGATCTCGTTCGGGCTGCGGTTCTCGAACCTGACGAACCGCGGGATCATCACGTCGGGCCCGTACCGTTTCACGAAGCATCCGGCGTACATCACGAAGAACCTGTCGTACTGGATGGTGTCGGTGCCGTTCGTCGAGCCGCTCGGCTGGCAGGTCGGGCTCATGCACTGCGCGGGGCTCGTCGCGGTCAACCTGATCTACTACACGCGGGCAAAGACGGAAGAGCGCCACCTGATGCGTGACCCCGACTATCGTGCGTATGCCGAATGGATCGAGCAGCACGGGCTGTTCGCGCGGATCAGGCAGGCATTCGGGCAGCGCGCGCCGGCTTGACGCTGGGGCAATGGCGGGGCTCGCTGCCCCGCCACTTCATCGAAGCGCCGCGCGGCCCCACACCACAGCGCGTCGCCGCGCGCATGCTCAGTCGAACGAGACGCTGCTGTCGCACCCGTCACGCGCGCGACCGGTTGCACGCGTCAGCCCCTTGATCGCGACGAAGCTCGCAGGCCCATGACGAAGCAGCAGGCCGCGAGCGGCCACGCGGTAGCGCCGTCGAAGATTAGCGTCGCGAGCGTGCCCACGCCGCTGACGATCACGCCCTGCACCGCGTAGTAGAGCGCAACCGCCTTGCCGGCGGCAGCGCCGAAATCGCGCAGCGCGCCGTTCGCGGACACCGACGACATCAGCACGATACCGACCGCGATCAGCCACATCGGCATCACGAACGTCGCGAACGACGGCTTCGTCTGGACCGTACAGACGGCCAGCACGATCGCACCCGTCATCATCGTGAGCGCCCCTCGCGCAACGCAGCCGGCCTCGCCCCACCTCGACACGAACGTCCCTGCGAAGCGCGACACGACGACCATCACGATCGCGACGGTCGCAAAGGCCACGCTGAACGCCACGCGGGAGTAGCCCGCCCCGCCGACCAGCACGCGCGGCGCGGTGGAGAAGAACACGAAGAACGCCCCCATCGCGGCGGCAAACGCGAGTGTGTGAACCTGAAAGGGCCGGCTGCCGAGAATCGATGCGACGGACGGCCCCTGCCGGTTCGCCGGCCGCGGCCGCGTTTCGTGCCAGCGTGGCCACGCATGGCCGCACGCGAGCAGACCCAGCAGGCCGAGCGTCGCGAAGATCGCGCGCCATCCGCAGGCGGCTGCGATGGCCGCGCCGAGCAGCGGGCCCAACGCGGGCACGAACGCCAGCATCGCGCCGAACTGGCTGTAGATCGTGCGGCCTTCCGGGCGATCGGCGTAGACATCGCGCACGGTCGCGAACGTGGCGACGAGCGCGGCCGACGCGCCCAGCGCCTGCAGCACGCGCAGTGCGACGAACAGGGCGCCGCCGCCAGCGATCGCAAGCGCCAGCGAAGCCGCTGCAAAACACAGCGCGCCGCCGAGCACCACCGGCCGCCTGCCGACGCGGTCCGACAACGGGCCGAAGAGCATCTGGCCCAGGCCGAGGACGACCATGTAGACGCTCAGCGTCAACTGGACGATGGCCGGCGACGTGCCCAGCGCGGACGGCATCTCCGGGATCACCGGCAGGTAAACGTCCATCGCCAGCGAAGCGAGGAGATCGAAAGGCGCCATCAGCAGCAGCGCCGACGGCAACGAATAAGCCCAGACGGGCGTGGATTGTTCAGGCATGACAAGGCATCCGCTCAGAAAAGGGAATCTGGCGGCGATCTGCCTGGTCAGCGAGGGACAACGGGAGATCGCCGCAACGACCGGTTGACGAAGGTCGTTGCGGCTTAGCGATCCGTGGACGGGCCGGCTCCCATGGAGGAATCCTTGCGGTGTGCGTTGACTGCGCAGTGTAGTCGGTTCGACAGACGGGCACCAGACTTGCACGCACGGCCAGGTAGTTGCGATCCGGCTGGCCAGCTCGTGTAGGGTGCCAACCGGCCGCGTGCGATACGGCGCCGCGCATTCCGGTGGAACGGGACGTGATCCACGAAGTCCCGATCCGGTTCGCACGCGGCATTGCGGGCCTCGCCGCGATCGCCGCCGCGAATCGGCACATCCCCGGCGGATTCGCGACCCCGGCTCGCGTCGCCGGGTTAATGCTTCAGACGCACAACGTACAGCCCGGTGAAGTTTGCAGCCGCCGACAAACTGAAGGTCGGCGGGGTCGAAATGATCGGTCCCGGAATGGTTGGCTTGTAGGTGACGGTCCCGCCCGAGACGTCGGCCATTTCGATGACCGCCGGGCTCGGATTGGGAATGATGTTGGAGGTGAAGTTCAGGGTCAGCGTGCGGTCGAACATATTGTCGAACCCGCCGTAGGACTTGATCTCGTAGACAAGGTCCGCATTCACGCCTGCAGGCACCGGATCCGGTTTGCCCAGGCAAATCAATCCGTCGCGAACCACACCACCCGGCGGGGTCTTGAAGGTCAGCGTCGCGACGCCGTCGTCGGTGACCAGCGTCATCGTCGCATTCGCAACGGCACTCTTGGTGAGCTGGATCGACTTGTAGCCGTCCGGACACTTGAGCGTGACAGGCTGAGGATCCGGTGTGGTCGGCGAAGGGGTTCCCGTCGCGCTGTCGCTACTCGTCGCATTGCTCCCGCCGCCGTCACCGCCACCACCGCATGCCGACAACAAGACGATAGAACCCGCCAGGATCGCGAGAAAAATATTATTTTTCATCTTTCACTCTCTCTATTGATCAATATAACTAATAAAACAGATCACCCTCGTGACCGATTGCTGCCTACTGCTCGGTGCCATTCCAGGCAGCGCCGGGAAAAGCTACCGTACGATGTGTCCGGATCGATACGGATCCAGACGCACCTCATCAACTCAAAACTGCGCGGTGACCTGGAATCCGACCGTGACACGCGCCGTCGGGAAGCCCGACGGCTTGTAGACAGGCGTCCCCGCAAAGAGGTCGTACGCGTAGGCGCCAAAGCGCGTGCCGACGCTGCCCTTCACACCGACGACTGCACCGGCCAGTTGCGTACCGACGAGCAGGATCGGCTGCGGCCCCCATACGCGTCCATAGTCCAGCCCCGCGTACAGCGCCTGCCCCGTCTGGTCAATCGGCATTTGCAGTTCGTTGCGCCAGTAGAGCCCGCGCGCCGCCGCCAGCATCGTTTCGCCGTCGAAACCGCGCACGGTGTAGCGGCTGCCGATCGTCACGTCGTCAAGGTAGTTCAGCGTGTTGCCGGTGTACTGGCCGTGGAACGTTCCGACATAGCGAAACGGTTGCTTGCCGACTGCAAACGGCACCGACAGGTTTGCGTCGAGCACGGCCATCTTGAAGCGATAGGTCGGGCCGCCACCTGCAGCGAATGTGTCGTCCTGCGCGCCGAACCCGCCGACGCCCTGGCGATACGCGAGCGAGCCGTCGAACTGTGCGCCAGCGAAATAATGGCGATCGGTCAGGCCGAGTTCAATGATCGTGTTGTTGCGGCGCTGCTGCGAAATCTCGGTGTCTTCGATGAAGCTCTGCCCGAATCGGCGCGATAGCCGGAAATATCCGCCGAATACGTCGTTCTGGCCGCGTGCCAGTACACGGGCCAGCTTGAAATCGACCGTCTTCGAATTGCCGCTCGCGACGAACGTCTGGTTCACACCCGCAATCTGCTGGTAGTAGGTATTCGTGTAGGCGGACAGCGTAGCCGTCCAGTAGCCCCACGGAATCGAATAGAAGCCGTTCCAGCCGTGCGAGCCGAGACGCTTGTCGCCGAATTCCAGATCCTGGCTCACGCCGATGTTGAAGATGTCGCTCAGGCCCAGCGGATTGTCGATGCCAAGCGACAGGTTGCCCTGTAGCCGGCCGGTTGCGCGCGTGCCCGAGTTGTCGATCGACGCGATCACGGTCCAAGGCTTGCCACGCTTCACGTCGAGCACGACGTCGCTCTCGCCCGGCACGTCGGCTGGGACGATCTGCATCGACACGTCCTGGCTCGATACGCGCTTCATCTGCTCGAGACCCTGCTCGAGGTCGCGCAGGTTCAGCAGTTCGCCATCGCGGGTGGGGAAGGCGGTTTTCCAGGTGCCGTGCAGTTTCTCGTCGGCGAAACGCACGTGGCGGATCACGCCGGGGATCAGGGAAAATTTCAGGGTGCCGGTCGACAGATCCTGTTCGGGCAACAGTACGCGTGTTGTGACATACCCGCGTGCCAGGATGGCTTGCGACAGGCCCTTGACGAGCACGTCGAGCCCCTGTTTGCCGACGCACTGGCCGGAGTAGTGGTCGAGCCATTCACGCGCGAAGGCAAAGCGATCCATCGGCAAGGCCGACGCGCCTTGCGCTTTCACGGACGTGGGCAGCGCGTCGGGCACGTCGAGCGAGAAGCGATCGATGCGAAAGCACGGCGACTCCGACGGCAGTGCCGGATACCCGGCGCTCCCCGTCACGCCCGAACGCACCCCGGGCGCAGAGATTGCTCGCTCGCGCTCACGCGCCTCTTCCTGCTGTCGGATTTGCTGGTCGTTTCCCTGAGCAGCCAGGCGCGGAGCTTCCTGCGCCGACACACTTGCCGCTATCAGCAGCAGTGCCGCTGCATAGTTCCCCCGGCGAATAGTTCTCATGTATTTTTAGACACGTGATTGTGAATATTGACTACGTCGTGTGCTTATCGGAATTTCAGCAAGCAACTGCCAGTTGAACTGGTCTACATATAGCACCAGAGCCGGGGCGTCCGTTAGGCGCCCCAACGCTCGGCCTTATATAAAATGCATCATTTAAACAAAGGTCCAAATCTTTCCGGATTGTCGCCCAACATCCCTGCGGTTCGAAGCGGCTTCTGTAGATATCTGAAAAATATCGGCAATTGAATCAAGAGGACTGGAATTCCAATCCAAAACACCGAAACATCATCACTTAACTTCAGTACCAACCTACAAATCCCAACCACTACGACTGTATTGCAGCCAGCCACAAACGCGGATGCAAGCAATATAACAAACCAGATTTGAAATGTTGTATACTCTCGACGCCAATTCACTGATGTCCTCCGGTGTTTGCCGCACTTCTTTGTTCGGTGATTCTTACGTGCGAGAATTCCGCGTCAGAATTCCTGGTAGCACTCTGCAGCACCAGATAAAGTAAATTATAAACAATGGTCCGCCAAGAAAAATCAATGTCTTGTTCTCATCGAATCCAAATAAATGGCGAACCAACTCTGATACGAGAAACGCCCAGAAAACGCCCGTCCCAAAGGATATTGAGGCGACGGCCACAAAAAGACGGGCTTTAGCATAAAAATCTCTAGTCATTGGTGGCCAGCCTTGGTTTCCTTTGACACGTTATTGTAGACAGCCCCCTCTCGATCCCACACCGAACAACATCAAAGGCTGATTTACCCCCGGCAACGGCATCTTGGTTAGCGGGAGCAACCTGACATTGTTGTACTCAGAAACCGACACGCCAAACATAGACTGCGGTCGACCAAGACCATCAGCAAGTCCAACATTAAGCGTGCGAGGCGCGAAAAGACCTCCAACACTTACACCAAAATTTACGACGTCATATGCAGCCCCACCCCAATTGCGGAGAATTAAATTGGGCACCCCACTGTCACCAAGAATCATTTTTTTCGCACAAAAGCCACTGTCGCAAAAAAACAAAAAATAATACCCAGAAGAGTTCCGTTCACCAAAACGAATTTGGTGTCGTTATTATCCCACAAAAAACCACCGCCATAAAAATAGGCCACAAATATCATCACAAATGCCTTTATGGAGGCAAAACACATGAATGACAGAAAGAAAGAAGCCAAATACAAAACAATCAATCTAAGCATTTTTCACTTCCCAGACCGAGATTTGGCATCGTTTATGGCTTTCGTTCCAGCTTCAGCACCGGCGGCAGCACCAATACCAGCTCCAATTGCAGGAACATTATTCGGGTTAAACAGATTCTGCCCAGATGATCCCGCCCAAACTCCTGTCCCGGACCACCCGAAGCTACCCACTCCAGACTTCGCTAACACAGAAATCAAATTTTGCATGGCGAGTCCTGTACCATACCCGATAGCTGCCGCGCCCGCGTTCACCGCTGCGCCGGTTGCGATACTGTCGTGTTTGCCAGAGATCGCATTGTTAGTGACGGTATCAAGAGCACCTGTCACCGCATTTATTACGACATTCCCAAAGAACTTGGTGTAAGTGCCGGCTCCGCCAGCCAGCGCAGCATATCCAACATCAACAGGATTGACTGTGCCATTCTGAATGTACTGCGATGTCGCATTTACACTACCAGTCAGGACACCAATACCAATAGGCGACGCCCACGAGCTGGATCCCAAAGCTCCGGTCGAACCAAAAATTGGCGCGCCGGGGATAGCGGCTAATCCGGCAGCAATCTCTGACGCCAGTCCAGCAGTTACCAGGCCGCCGGCAATGACGAGTCCGGCCTTTGGATTAGCCACTGCGCCCGGCAACGCCCTTTGCTCCGGTGTCAGTGAGCCATCCTTGTTCCCAGACAAGAACGGACTGTTGTACTCCGCCGACGTCGCATGGAACAGCCCGCCACCGTTCTGACTGATATACGCTACCGCAGTTGCGTCCCCTCCCGGCCCCTTGCTTGCCGCCGAATCCACCAAGCGATAACCGTTCGCCAGCAGCATATTCTGCGCCTGCTCTGCAGTCAGCGATTTGCCGGTCTTTTCTTCGTAGAACTTCGCGAAGTCCGTCGCCTTGTCCTTTGCCCACTGTCTTTCGTCCGGATGCAGCTGCCGGTTGAAGCGATCAACGTTGTACCCCGAGAACGCTCCCGATTCCCCACCCACAGCCGCACCGGCCCCCGTCGCAAGCGCATTCGCCACGATATTGCCCAGCGCCTGATTCATGTTGGCGTTCCCGGTCGGATCGCTGCCCGCTATCGCACTGCTCAACTCGTTCAGCTTGCCTGACGCAATCGACGCAATCGCCGCACCAGCGGCGCCCCCTACCGCGTTGCCACCCGCCAACCCCGTCACCAACGCCGCGCCGGCACCTTGCATCAGTGCGCGGTTCGCTCCGCCTTCCTTCCAGGCGTCAACACCTGCCTGGTCGCCATTCTTCTGGGCTTGCCGTTTCATCTCGTCAGCATAGTCCCCAATCCGGCGCGACACGGCTTCGCCAGCCGCGCTGGCCGCAGCCATCATGTCCGACTGGTTGGCCAGCAGGTTCTGCATGTCGGGAAGCTTGGCAACCGTGCCGTTCGTATTCGTCGTATCGCGGTTCAGGCTCGCCACATCCTGCTTCTGGTTTGCCGAGTCCGTAATCGTCACCGTCCCCGCACTCACGCCGCTCTTCGTCGTCGCGCTATCACTGCCGCTGTCGTTCTGGCCAAGCATGGGCGCAGCGCCACCCGTATTCTTGCCCGACGTGCTGCCGTGCGTGTTGTAGTTCATCCCGCCATCGCCGGTCGTCGCGCCCGCGCTGAAGCCGCTCGAACTCGCATCGTAATGCGACTGGTTCTGGATGTCCGAGAAGGAGAGAGAACCCGTTGTCAGCGAATTCTTCGACGCATCTGCGCTGCTCGCGATCAGCCCGCCTTTCAGGTCGGTATTGCCGGTGACGTTGATATTGAAGCCGCCTTCACCCGCTTGGATCCCGGCTTGCTCATTGACGCCCGCATAACTGCCCGACGCGTTGCCCTTGCTCTGGCTGAAGCTCGCACTGGCGCCGCCCTGACTGACGCTGAAGCCGCCACCCGAACTCGACTGATGTGCCGCGCTCGTCAGCGTGTCCTGCACGCTGACGATGTTCAGATTCCCGCCCACGTCGGCGTTCACCTGATTGCCCTTCACGTTCGAGCCGATGATGTTCGTATCGCCGCCCGAAATGATCGTCACACCGTTTGCCGCGTTCACGTGACTGTTGTTCTGCGTGGCCAGATCGCTGTTGCCGTCGCCGTTGGCCTTCGACATCGCCGCCGAAATCCCAAAGCCTCCCGTGCCAAACGATACGCCCACGCTCGCGCTCTTCGACTCGTTCGTGCTGCGCGTCGAGTCGGTGTCCGTCGTATTGACGATATTGACCTGATTTTTTGCCGCCAGGATCACGTCGTTCGCGTTCACGTTCGAGCCGGCGATCGTCACATTGCCGCTACCCGGCTGCCCGCTCCCCGTTGCCGCAAATGCCACCGTTCCGCCCGCATTCACGTTCGATCCGCGATTCGTCACGCTGTCTTCGGAGAATGCGCTCTTGCTGTGACTGCTGCCGACGCTGACTTCGACCTTGAACTGAGGCGTTTCGCCTGCCCCCAGCGCCCGGACCACATCGCCTGCGGCCAGGTTCGCATCCCACGCCGCGCTGGCCGCCGCCATTCCGTGGAGCGCTGCCGCGCGGCCATCCTGGCTATTGCCCGACGCGCGCGATTGACCAACGGCATTCGACACCGCGTCGATCACCGGTGCCTTCAGTGCCAACGTCAGGCCGCTTTTCGACACTTCCTGCGTTTCGCCGCGGTGGTTCTTGTCCTGCGCCGCGTCGATCGTCACGTTTGCACCAGTCCCGCTGAGATTCTTCGCGGCGATGAGGTCGCTGCCCGTCACGTGCAGATCGTTGCCAGCCGTGATGCTGAGGTTACCCTTCAGCGAACCGACCGTGCTGGCGTTGTTCGACACCTCGGTCGTCTGACTGGTCGTCTTCAACGAACTGCTGCCGATCGACACGGACAGACCACCGCCCGACATCAGCCCCGACTCCTTCTTGTCGTAGTAGCTCGACGACTGCAAGGTATCCTGCGACGTCGTCACCGTCACATTACGCGCGGCCGTGAGTGCAACGTCGTTCGTTCCGACGATGGTACTGCCCTGAACATTGACGTCCTTCCCACTGACGATGTTCACACCGTCCGCCGATACCAGGCTGCCGCGATTGAGCGTCATCGTCTGGTCGATCCCGCTCGCAACCTTCACGCCGCTTACGACATTGCTGTGGCTGTGCGTTTCGTGCGAGTTGAGTTCATGTGTCTCGGTTGCCGCGCCGACATTCACATCGCCAGCCGCCAGCAGGTTTGCGTTGCCCTTGTCGACGCTGAGCGTGCTACCGGAGAGCGTTATATCCTTGCCCGACACGATATTGACCGTGTCGCCGCCCCTGAGCGCCGTCCCGGTCAGTGCCTGATCCGACATGTGCAGCGTCTCCGCATAACTGCCGTGACTGTCGCTGCCCGAACTGTTGCTGTTCACGGTCGACGTCGCACTCGCCGCGCCGAGCGTCACGTTGCCCTTGGCGGCCAGCGTGCCGCCCTGACCAAGGTCGATCTGTGCACCCTTCGCCGTCAGGTCGCCCCCAACAACGACATTCGATTGCCCACCGACTGTCACCGAGCTGCCGGTGACCTTGTTGATGTCGGTATTCGACACGCCATTGGCCCGCTGCACGATCTTGTGCTCGCCCGTCTGCACCGCGCCGAGATCCCAGTTACCACCGACATTCATGCCGAGATTGCCGCCGACCGACAGGTTGCCCGCGTTCTGCTGGAAGTTGCCGCCCGTCGTGATCGACGCATCGCCCGCCACGTCGAGCTTAGCGGTCGGCCCGAGCGTGGTCACCACGCTCGTCGCGCCGTCGCGACTCACCCGTGTGTTCGTCTTCGTCCCCGTATCGAGAATGAGGTCTTTCCCAGCATCGAGCTGCAAGCTGCCGGCCTTCACGTTCGCCGACGTCAGGTCGATGTTGTTCTCGGTCTTCAGCGACATCAGCCCACCGCTTTGCAGCGCACCGAATGCGTTGTCGATCTGCTTGCCCTGGATCGCCAGCGTGTTGTCCGCCTTGATCGTTCCGCTGTTCGTGAACGACTGCGCATTCTGGAAATCGATGTTCGTCGCACTGATCAACGGGCCGTCGATATTCTGCTGGCTGGCCTTCGCGAGATAGACGACCGGCACGAGCACCGACTGACCGTCGACCACACGCGTTTCCATCATGACCACGTTACTGGTCAGCTTCGACACCTGATCGGCCGACAGGCTCGCGCCGATTGGCAAATCGAGCGACTTCGACAGATCCGCACCGGCCGCCATCAACGATTGATACATGGTCTGCAGGTCTGCGTACGGCCCGAGCACGGCCTTGCCGGTCAGCGCGGTGACTTCGTTGCGCACGAGCTGCTGCTCGTAGAAACCGTCGCCGAGCCGCTTCGGGATATGCGTGAGGTCGACGCCGAGCTGACCGAAGAAGTAGTCGCTGGAAATGAAATTCTTCTGGTTCGTGAACGCCGGATTCGTTTCGATCACGTAGCTCGCATTCGGCGCGGTCGTCGGCTTGAACAAGCCGCCTTGCGGAATGGTGAGGTTGTTCAGGACGTTCAGCGCCGTCGCACTGGCGATGATCGGATCGACCGGCGTCGACGAGCCGCCGTGCACGGCTGACGCCCCCGATTTCGCGCCGCTCGCGTTGCCGCTCAGGTTGGTGGGCGTGAGACCCGGCACCGACTGCCCCGGCAGCAAGCCGAGCGACGGAATCGATGCGTTGCCCGCCGTATTGTTGACGCTGACACCCGTGCCCGAAATCGTGCCGTTCGAACTCAACGTCGAGTCATATTTCGGCAGCTTGTAATCCTTGATCGATGCCGGTGCCGCCTGCGTGTAACCGCCCGGGCGACCGGTCACGAAAGGTGCGTTGCCGAACGGCAACTGCCAGTCGTGTTCCGAGTTGTCGTAGTTGTTGTAGTGATACTGGCCCGAGTAGGAAACCGACACGCCCGGCAGTTTCTGGCCGGACGCCGCCCAGCCGTCGGCGTCGTAGTAGGCCGGCATCTTGATGTCGCCGACCGCCGCGAGGTTGCTCCAGTAGTTTTGCAGCGTGCCGACCGACGACGCATCGATCTTGCCGCCCGACACGATCTGCGCGGCCGGGCTGATGTCCGTCACGGTCGTCGCCGTCGCGCTGTCCGCGTAGTAGGTCGTGAACTGATACGTGCTGTTCCACTGACCGCCATGAGGCGGCTCGGTGTAGACGCCGCCGATGCTGTCCGGATCCTTCACGCCGATCTGGCCCGTGCGACCGCTGATCGGAATGCCGAACTGCGCGAGCGATGCCGGATCGATCTGGCTGGTGGACGTCTTCATCGCGCGACGCGTGCTCGTCACCTTGTCCGCGTGCAGTTCCATGTCGCCGCCCGACTGGATCAAGGCCGACACGTTGTTGACGAGCGCGGCGTTCGTGTAGTTGCCGCTTGCGTCCTTCCTACCCGCCAGCACGACCTTGCCCATGCCGAAGATGGCCGTCGTCGCCATCGAATCAGTTGCGGTCGTGTCGTCGCGGTTTTCGATGTCGTGCGCGAGGATTTCGAGCGTGCCGTTAGTGTCTGATCCGCCAATCAGCGCGGTCGGGCCGAGGTTCGAGATCGTATTCTTCGCGTTGAGCGACACGCTCGCGCCCACGAGCGCGCCGGTATTGGTCAGGTTGGTCGACTGCGTGCGCAGCAGGCCGCCGGCAGTCAGGGCACCCACGTTGACGATGTTGCCCGCGTCGACGCTCAGGTTGTTGACCGACTGCAGGTTCGCGTTGTTCGTGAACGTGCCGGGCAACGTGAAGGCGAGATCGTGACCGACGTTGAACTGAGTGTCGGCCGCCGCCGTGTAGTCGCCTTGCAGGTTCACGTTGGCGTCGTGCGTCGCGCTGTATGTGCCGCCACCCTGCAGCGTGGCTGCAGCGACCGATAAGTCGTGAGTCGAGCTAATCTGACCGCCCGTATTCGTGATCGCGCCGGTCGTCGTGACGTTCACGTCGCCGGTCGAATTCGTAACGTTGCCAATGGTGCCGCCGCTGTTGTCCAGGGTGTTGCCCTGGACATGAAGCGATGCGCCGCTGAGCTGACCGCCTTGCGTGTTGCTGATCGACGCCGCGCCGATCGTCACGTCGCCGTTGCCGGTGATCGCCCCCATGCCGGATACGCCGCCAGCGTGGCCGTTCGTGATCCGGGTGCCGCCCTGCACGGTCATCTTGCCCGCACCGAGGTCGACAATGGCGCCATCCGCGTTGTCGATCGAGGCCGATTGAATATCCAGCGTACTGGTGTCGCCGGCCGTCGATTGCCCCGCCTGGACATGCCCGCCGCGGTTCGACAGCGCACCACCGTTCTTCAACGACAGCGACGCGTCTGATCGCAGCAGACCCTGTGCGTTGTTCACGTCGCCCGCAATGGTCGCGTCGATGCCGCGCTGCGCCGCGAGGATACCGCCGGCGTTGTTCCAGGTAGCCGCGTTGACGATGGCTTGTCCCTTCGTCACGATCGTGCCCGACGCGTTGTTCAGCGCGCTGGCGCCATTGCCCGGTGCGATCGTCAGCGTACCCGTACCGGCGTGCGTAATGGTGCCGCCTGCGTTGTTCAGTTCGGCCGGCGTAAGCGTCAGGTCCATGCTGTTGGTCTGGATCACACCGGCGGCCGAGTTGTCGAGCGTGCCGCTTACATTGATGCCCATTGCCGACGAACCGTATTGCGTGATCGTGCCGCCGTGGTTGACGAGATTTACGGCCGTCAACGCAAGCTGATTCGCCTCGAGCTTGCCGCCACTGTTGTCGAGCGTCGAATCGGCGGTGACCGACAGGTTCGGCGCGACGATTGAGCCGCCCTGGTTCGTCATCGAGCCGGTGTGGATCGTCGCGTTCGTGCCCGCACCGATCTGACCGCCGGTATTCGCCAGCGTACCGCTGGCGACACTCAGATCCGTGTTCGACAACAGCTTGCCGTTCGCGTTGTTCAGCGTGCCGGCGACGGTCGCCGTCAATCCGGTCTGCGCGTTGATCGAGCCCGACGTGTTGTTCAGCGTGCCGGTTTGCGCGACGACGCTCCCGTTACTGGCGATCGCGCCGCCGACGTTCGACACCGAACCCGTACCACCGCCAAACGTCAGCGTGCCGTTGCCGGCATGGGTGATCGTGCCGCCGTCGTTGACGAGTGCGGCAGGGGCGAGCGTCAGGTCGGTACTGTTGGTTTGCAGCGTGCCGCCATTCGAGTTGTCGAGCGTGCCCGACACGTTCACGCTCATCGCCCCGGCCCCGGTCTGCGTGATCGTGCCGCCGTGATTCACGAGATCCGTCGCATTCAACGAGACCTGACCGGCCTGCACGGTGCCGGCGCTGTTGTCGAGCGTCGTGGCGCTGACTGTGGCCGTCTGGCCGACGATTGAGCCGCCGTTGTTCATCAGATACGAGCCGGCGTCGACCGCAACGTTCTGCGCGGCTTGCAGGGTGCCACCACCGTTGTCGACCGACTGGCCTGCAACATGCAGATTTGTGTTGGAAGTGATCGCGCCGCGGTTGACAACGTTTGCGCCGCGGACCGAAACATCGCCGTTGCCGCCGATCACACCACCGTGCGCACCGTTTGCCGTCGTACCCGCCACGTTCGTGAGCTGACCGGTTGCGTTCAGCACCAGACCATCGGCGTTGAGGGAGGTTATCCGGCCGGCCGTGTTGTCGATCGTCACCCCGCCGACCTCGGCATGCCCGGCACTCTGGATCGTGCCTTGATTGTTCGCGACGGTGCCGCCCCGCAGCGCCATCGTGCTCTGCGAAACGAACACGCCGGACTGGTTCGCAAGCTGATCGACAGCCGTTACCGACAGCGGCCCCTGTGACGACACGTTGCCGTTCCGGTTCGACACGTTGCCGCCCGTCAGGGTCGTAGCGCCGCCGCTCGTCAACTGCCCGTGATCGTTGATGACCGTGCCCGCGGCATTTGCCGTGACCGAACCTTGAGCGCTCGTCGTCGCGTTCTCGAGGTTTACGTCGCCATTCGTCGCGGTCAGTGCAAGGTTGCCGTTCGCGGCCGTCGTGCTGCCGGCGAGATTCACATCGTGGCCCGTCACCGAAAGGTCGCCACCCGCAACGTTCTTGCCATTGGCATTCAACTGGCCTGACGTCGCGAGTTGCAGGTCGCCCGCCTGCGTGACGGCACCGTCGCTATTCACGCCCGCGCCGAGTGTACCGGTCGAATTCAGCGTACCGGCGTTCACGCCCACGTTGTGCCGGGCGGCGAGCGTACCGGTGTTCACTACATCGGCACCGGTATTCAGCGATACCGACTGCTGGCCATAGGTCGTGCCGCTGTTCTCGATCCCGCCCGCAGCCGATATCGCGACGTTGCCGAGCGAGTTCATCTTGCCGGCCTGCACCAGCCGGCCGGCCGTCGTCAGCGTCAGGCCCATCGCGTCGGCTGCAATCGTGCCGGCGTTCCGAACCCCGACACCGCCCTCCGTGCCGACCAGGAAAATCCGGTTGCTGTACATGCCGCCCAATTGACCGACATCGATTGCGACGGCCGGCGCGGCGCCTTCACCCTGAATTCGGGTCGCCTGAAGCGTGTCGTGATTGACCTGGTTCGCGCCGGCCACCACATTCAGGTTGTTCGCGTAAATGGCCGCATTGGTTTGAACGGCCCGGGCAATCAGATCCACCTGATCGACCTTCTTCGCATTCAGGCCGGCGCCTTGCACCGTAATGAGGCCACGCGTCGTATTGAAACCGGCCAGCGATCCGTCCGCATTCAGATTGGGGGTTCCCGTCGTGAGAATTGCGCGCGACGTGTTGATGAAGCCGCCGCCATCGACCACCAGACCAGACGGGTTCGAAATAATCATCTCGGCCCGCTGGCCGGCGATCTCGACATACCCTCTCAACTGCGAAGGGTTGTTGCTGTTGACCTGATTGATGATGATTCTGGCTGCATCATGTGCACCAAAATTTGGGTTGCCGTTGATATAGCCGGCCTGCTGCGTGTTCGTCATCACCGGCGAGTTGTTTGCGATCACGCCGGGTTTCTGCACATCGAACTGGGAATAGGTGTTCAGGGAAACGCCGGCCCCACTAGGCTTGTTGATATTGACCTGTGGCAAGCCGTTCGCAGTCTGCACAACCGACGGTGCATTCGCCCCTGCGCCCACCACCTGTGCCTGCACCCAGCGTGGTGCCACGCCCGCCGCCAGCAGCGCCGCAAACGCCGCATGGCGCAGTGCGAACCTCACCGCTACGCGCAGCGGCTGCGCAACGCGGACGGCTTCTCCACGGCTTGTCTTCCCCGACGAGTTGGCTGTCTCTTCGACCGCGATCAACATGCCACGTACGCGGCTGAATACCAGACGATATTGGTTCTTGTTCATGGTACGGCGGGTGCGATTTTGCGCACCAGGCGAATGAGTTTGGAACGCCGCGACAACTGACGAAAAGGTTGGCAACGTCGAAATCGACGTTCCCGGATTTCCCCGCCTTTTCTTCACTCAGGTTGCAGCGAATTTGGTTGGTCTCTCGCGCCGAAATATATCGAAAGATTTGTCGGAAGAGTGTCAGGAATTGATAAAGCCGTGTCGCTCTGGAATAGCCACAATCGACTTTCCGGACAGGTACGCCTCGATTTTTCCCTCATTCAGGTCGAGTGCCACTCCAAATGGCCTGAAACTTCCGTCACCTTTTAACAATCGGAATATATTTTTAAAAATACTGCCGATATTTGAGATAAATGGATATTCGTAGCTGTCTCATGATCGGCATCACATCAATCGCTCGACGACGAATCCGATCAAATAAGCAGAATTCGGGCATATCAGCGCTCTGCCATCGTCAATCGAACCGGGGGGTTTCTTACTTCATCCGTGAGGGATGCCGTCTCCAATCTTTCAGTCGAGAATTGACGTTCAGATTCCTGATTGACAATCTGGTCAAACCTCTGGTTTGCGACCGACACGTTTCGCGGCCGAATCGATGTAGCGACCGCCGTGTCGTGCGCTTGCAACAAAAGCACGCGCGTGATGCCGCAATGCACGTCCTGTTCGCGCCGGCGCATTCGCGTCGCCCTTGCGACCAATCGTCGCGAAACATCTCGATTCCACACGATTCGTCGCTTTTCTCCCCCAGTCCGATTGCCCACCCGGATCACGTCGCGTATGGTGCTGCCCGTCCGCGTGCGATACAGCGCCCGACCCGCGCGCTGTCGCCCGGACCTTCGACCGTCGTCCCGCACGACGGCCGCGTGGGCCGTGCCCGCCGCTCACCGTCTCCGCGATGCCGCCCTCCGGCGCCGCGCATTCTTGAGGAGAGAGACGTGATCCACAAAGTCCTGATCCTGTTCGCACTCTGCATCGCGGGCCTCGCCGCGATCGCTGCCGGTTTCCAGCACATCCCCAGCTGATTCGCGGCCCCGGCTCGCTTCGCCGAGCCCGGGGGCCGCAGCCATTCCTTTCCCCTTTGCGATGAACCACTTTCTCGGACCGCCCGGGACGGGCGACCTTTGCCATGCGTATCGACGTACAGCATTCCCAGCACGACATCGACGATGAACTCGACACGCTCTACGCGCGTCTCCACCAGCCCGGCCATCGCCTGCACGGCCTGCCGGCGGTCGCGCTCGGCCGCTCCGGCCTGATCGTCCGCCACCGCGAGGCGGACGGCGAGTACTTCCTGTATGTCGAAGATCCGGCCGCGCGCCAGCTCGCCGGCTATACGGTGTTCAACCGCCTGCCCGAAATCCCGCGCCGCGCCGACCGCTACCTGCGCGCGCCGCATACGCGGCTGCGCGGGTCCGCGCAGCGCAAGGGGCTCGCGACGACGCTGTATCGCTGGGGGCTCGACGCGGGCCTGTGCCTGATCAGCGGCGCGCGCCAGTCGGTCGGCGCCGCGCAGTTGTGGACGGCGCTCGCGCAGGATTACCGGCACGGCTTCGTCGATATCGACGGCCGTGCGCTGCGTTATCTCGGCGAAACCGTCGCCGACGACGTGCACGGCGCGCTGCATACGCGGCGGCTGATGCTCGGTCATGGATGGGAGATCGGGGAGTTCGCGCGCGCGGCGGGGATGGCCGGTGCCGCCCGAACGCCGGTGCGATAATCCGTGCGACCCACGCGACGCTCGCTGCTACGCGACGCGCCAACCGACACGCACATCGATGACCACCGATTCCCGAACCGACTCCGACCGCCACGTCGACATCGTCGCGCTGTGCGGCAGCCTGCGCGCGCAGTCGTACAACGCCGCGTTGCTCGACGCGGCCGCGCGCGTCGCGCCGCACGGCATGCGCATCGTGCGCTTCGATCGTCTCGGCGAATTCCCGCTGTTCAATCCCGATACCGAATATCCGTCGCCCGCCTCGGTGCGCGACCTGATCGACCGTGTAAATGCCGCCGACGGCCTGCTGATCGCCAGCCCGGAATACGCGCACGGCGTAACGGGCGTGATGAAGAATGCGCTGGACTGGATCGTGGGATGCGAGGCCGTCGTGTACAAGCCGGTCGCGGTGCTGAATGCGTCGCCGCGTGCGACGCATGCGGACGCGGCGCTGCGGGAGACGCTGTCGGTGATGTCGGCGAACATCGTCGAGCGCGCGTCGATCACGCTGCCGATCCTCGGGAGCCAGCTCGACGCGGCGGGGATCGCCGCGCATCCGCCGTTCGCGTCGGCGCTGGCCGAGGCGTTGCACGCGCTGCGCACGGTCATCCAGGAGGCCGAGCCGGGCCGGTAGCAACCCGCGTTCGTTACCGCGCCTTCGCGCGCGTCACCTGCGTCACCTTCTTCGCCGGCTTGGTCGCCTTCGCGCGCGGCGCTTCCTTCTCGGGCTGCGCGCCGCCGCCGGCGAGATCCTCGAGCCACGCGAGCGCGTCGACATACGACAGGAACTGCTGCAGATAAGCCGGCGACAACTCGCGCATCGTCGCGAGCGACCGGTGCACGAGACTGTTCGAATTGAGCGGCCCGGCGTTGCGCGGCACCTGGTCGAGCGACTGGCGGTACTGCTGTTCCGTGCGGACCTTCGACCACATCGTGCGGAAGTAGTCGACCAGCTCGGGATCGAGCCCGCGCCGGTCGGCCTGCGCATCGCGCGCGAGCCGCTCGACGAGTTCCGCCAGCGCACCGCGTGCGGGCGTACCTGCCGCGCCGCTTGCGGTTGCCGTTTCATCGGCGCGCGCAACGACTTCCGCGAAGCCTTCGAGCAACGTCGCCAGCCGCGCATCGAGCAACGCGCGCGCATCGCCTTCGAGCGCGGCCGCGCGCCGTTCGAGCGCGTCGATCCGGTGAAAGCGCACCGGATCGAGCCGGTCGGCGCCCTGCTCGCGCCATGCGTCGAGCGTCGCGCGAACGTGCGTCGCTTCGCCGGTCACTTCGTCTTCCCTCCGTTCGATGCCGACTTGCGCGGCACCGGCGCGATCTCCACGCGGCGGTTCTTCGCGCGGCCTTCATCGTCCGCATTCGAGCTGACCGGCTGCTCGGAGCCGAACGCGGCCGCGAACACCGACGACGCCGGCACGCCGGCGTCGATCAGCGCACGCGTGACCGTCAACGCGCGCTTGGCCGACAGTTCCCAGTTGTCCGCGAACAGGCGGTTGCCGGCATGCACCTGCTGGTCGTCGGCGAAGCCGCTGATCATCAGGATCTCGTCGCGCGTCGTCAGGTAGGCGCCCAGCGGCGCGGCCAGCGTCTTCAGCAGGTCACGGCCCGCGGGCTGCAACTGGTCGGAATTCAATGCGAACAGCACGTTGCCGCTGATGCCGATACGGCCGTTCACGAGCGTCACGCGGCCGGCCGCGAGCGGCCCGGCAAGCGCCTGCTCGAGCGACTTGCGCTGCTGTGCTTCCTGCTGGCGCGCACGCACGGCTTCCTCGAGCTTCGACGTGAGCTGAAGCTGCATGCCGATCACGCCGACGAGGATCAGCACGAACGCGCCGAGCAGCACCGACATCAGGTCGGCGAACGCGGGCCACACCGGCGCGGAGGACGCGCCGCCGTCGATTTCGTCGTGCATGCGTTACGCTCCGACGCTCGCCCGCCGGCCGGCGAGCTGCTGCAGGTCTTCGACGATCTGCTTCTGCGACATCATGCTCAGGTCGATCACCTCGCGCGCCTGTGCGACGTAGTACTCGAGCTGCTCGTCGCTGCGCGCGAGCGACTTCTCGAGCGCGGCCTCGATGCGCTGCAGATGGGTCAGCAGCTTGTCGTTCGACTCGCCGAATACCTGCACGGCCATCCCGAACGCGTCGCCGAGGCTCGCGACCTCGACGGCGCCCGCCGTGACCTGTGCGGCCACCGAGTCTAGCTTGCGCGTCTCGGCATCGACGGTGTCGTTGAAGCGCGCACCGACGCGGTCG
Source organism: Burkholderia sp. HI2500 (assembly GCF_002223055.1). Classification (NCBI taxonomy): domain Bacteria; kingdom Pseudomonadati; phylum Pseudomonadota; class Betaproteobacteria; order Burkholderiales; family Burkholderiaceae; genus Burkholderia; species Burkholderia sp. HI2500. The sequence continues at coordinate 2,112,868 of NZ_NKFL01000006.1, forward strand.
AGCAGGTCGGCCGACGTGCTGACGAGCGCGTCGATCGCGGTGCGCTGTTCGGTCGACGCGTGGTTGACCGCGCCGAGCAGCGTTTCGAGTGTCGCGAGCAGGCGGCTGCGTTCCTCGAGCATCGCGGTGTCGTGCACCAGGCTGTCGGACAGGCGCTGGCGCAGCTCGGCGACGACGTCGGCCGCGGCCTTCGGCGCCTCCGAGGCAGCCTGCACGAGACGCGCGATCTCGTTGATCGTGTCGCTCGCATGCACCTGTGCCTGCGCGGTGATGTCGTTCGCGGTGCGGGCCAGTGTGTCGCAGATGTCCTGCTGGCGCGTCGCGGCCTGTGCGCTCGTCTGCGCCCATTCGTCGCGCAGCGCGGCGGCCATCGCGACGAGCGAGTCGTTCCATGCCGCGAGGCGCTGTTCGTCGCGTGCGGCCAGTTGTGTCTGCAGGCCGGCATGCGAATCGCGGATCGTCGACAGCAGTTCGTTCGAGCGTTGTTCGAACGTCGAAGCCTGTGCCGTGAGATCGCGCGTCGTTTGTGCGAGTGCGTCGCAGATTTCCTGCTGACGGCCCGCACTGTGCACGCCTGCGCGCTGCCATTCGTCGCCGAGCTTCGCAGCCATCGCGGCCAGCGAGTCGTTCCATGCAGCGAGGCGTTCCTCGTCGCGTGCCGCGAGCTGCGTCTGCAGGCCCGTATGCGAATCGCGGATCGTCGACAGCAGCTCGTTCGAGCGTTGTTCGAACGTCGAAGCCTGTGCGGTCAGATCGCGCGTCGTTTGCGCCAGTGCGTCGCAGATTTCCTGCTGGCGGCCTGCGCTGTGCACGCCTGCGCGCTGCCATTCGTCACCCAGTTTCGCGGCCATCGCGGCCAGCGAGTTGTTCCATGCAGCGAGGCGTTCCTCGTCGCGTGCAGCCAGCTGCGTCTGCAGGCCCGTGTGCGAATCGCGGATCGTCGACAGCAACGCGTTCGAGCGTTGTTCGAACGTCGAAGCCTGCGTGGTGAGATCGCGCGTCGTTTGCGCCAGTGCGTCGCAGATTTCCTGCTGACGGCCCGCACTATGCACGCCGGCGCGCTGCCATTCGTCGCCGAGCTTCGCGGCCATCGCGGCCAGCGAATCGTTCCATGCGGACAGACGTTCTTCATCGCGTGCGGCCAGTTGCGTCTGCAGGCCTGTATGCGAATCGCGGATCGTCGACAGCAACTCGCTCGAACGTTGCTCGAACGTCGATGCCTGTGTCGCGAGATCGCGCGTCGTTTGCGCCAGTGCGTCACAGATTTCCTGCTGGCGGCCTGCGCTGTGCGCGCCGGCACGCTGCCATTCGTCGCCGAGCTTCGCGGCCATCGCGGCGAGCGAATCGTTCCACGCGGCGAGACGTTCCTCGTCGCGTGCGGCCAGTTGCGTCTGCAGCCCCGCGTGCGACTCGCGCATCGCGGCAAGCGTCGCGCCCGAATGGCGTTCGAACGTCGCGGCGGCCTCGCCCAGCGCGCGCGCATGCTGGCCGGCCAGCGTCTCGCCGACCTGCTCCTGGCGCGACAGCGCATCGCGCCATGCTTCCGACAGGCGGCTTTCAGTCGATTCGAGGCGCGTCGCCACGCCGTCGAGCAGCGCCGTCGAACGCTGCGAGAATGTATCGGTGAACTGGCCGAGCGTCGTCTGCAGCTGCTGCGCGACGGCATCGCCCGCGCGGCGCTGTTCGTCGAGCGCGCGGTTCCAGACGGCCGTCACGTTGCCGGTGGTCTTCTCGAAGCCGTCCGTCAGCCCGTCGAGCTGACGCTGCACGGCGCCCGTCACGGTATCGCGCAGCGCGGCCATCTCCTGCGCGAGCCCAGTCATCGTCGCTGCGACGACCGGCTGCAGCGCGGCACCGGCCACGCGCGCGCTTTCGGCGGCGCTTTCCTTCAGCGCGTCGCCGACATTCGACGCGAGGCCCGCATACGCGCGCTCGGTGCGGTCGAAAAACGCCTGCTGGCTTTCGATCTGGCGATCGTGCAGCGCGACGCTGCGCGCCTCGAGCGTCGTCATCATCGTCTGCAGCCGGTCGACCAGCGCCGGCATCACGTCGGCCTGGCGCTGCAGCAGCCGGAACGATTCGTCGCGCTGGTGCGCGGACGAATGCACGCGCAGCGTCGTCGCGATCTTCGCGTCGAGCTGCTGGGCCGCGTCGATCCGCTCGCGGCGCACCAGTGCGGACAGCAGCCCGAGCATCGCGGAGGTCGCGACGCCGGCGATCGACGTGCCGAATGCGAACCCGAGGCCCTTCACCGGCGCGATCAGCGACGCGCGGATCGCGTCGAGATCGGTCGCGCTTTCGAGCGCGGCGCCGGTGCCCTTCAGCGTGACGACCATCCCGAGCAGCGTGCCGAGCATGCCGAGCAGCACGAGCAGGCCGACCAAGTAAGGCGTGAGCGACGGGCCCGGCAGCGCGACGCGCGCGCCTTCGACCCGCGCGCGCACGGCGCCGCGCAGGCCCGGGTGCAGCGTGTCGAGCCACGTGTCGAGCTTCGCGGGCGGCTCGGTCAGGCCGGCGACCGCGCGCGACAGCGTGGCGGTGGCCTGCCGGTAGCGCAGCAGTTCCCATGCGCCGGCGACGTAGCACGCGGCGATCAGCAGCGTGACGGCCGACGCCAGCGGGTTCGACGCGACATAGCCGACGCCGATCCAGCCCACAGCGAGCAGACCGGCGACGAAGACAACGAGATCAAGGCGAATTCTGGACATAGCGTGTTGATTAGCTGGTGCGAAGGGCCGCGAGCAGCCCGTCTACCGTTTGAAACCGGACTTCGAGTTCGGCAAGCAGGATGCTTTGCATCTCGTCGCGAAACGTATCGAGCCATGCGCCGGGCACGATTGCCGCGACGGCCGTGGCGTCGGCTACCACCGCGGCGTCGTCGGCCGGATCAGCTGCGGCTGCGGCCGCGGCCGCGGATTCGGCGTCGGCCAGCGCCTGCCGCTCCGCGTCGCGCAGCCGCCCGAAACGGGTGCCGAGCAGCGCGGGGATGGCCGACAGCAGGCTGCGCTCGCGCGCGCCGAGCACGCGCTCCATGATCGCGTCGAGCGTCGCGAGCCGCGCCATCCCGGACGAGCGCGCGGCGACCGCGACCCGCAGGCGGCCACGCAACTGACCGATCGCCGTTTCCATGTCCTGCTGCAGGGTCAGATAACGCTGACGGAAGTCCGCGAAATCGGCCGTGTCGGCGGCCGGCGGCGGCGGATCGCCGGGCCGGCGCCGCGCACGCGGCCGGTTGGTGGCCGTGATCGCCTGCGCGAGCTCGTGGCGCACGCGCGCGCAGTCGCGCTCCGCGTCGTAGCCGCGCACGCCGGCCGCGACGCCGGGCGGGCTCGCGTTCAGTGCGGACGACAGCGTGATCGCGTCGGTCCAGCCGAGCCACTGGCTCAGCCGGTCGGACAGCGTCTGCCGGGATTCCGCGACGTCGGCATCGGCCAGGCGCGCGAGCAGCCGGACGAGCGCCGGGCCGCTCAGCGCCGGGCGCGGAGGTGCTTGCACCATGCTGCAAACCGTCAAAAAAGGCAGCAGTTTACACGTCGCCGGGCGGTCGGCCGCCAGAATCGGGGAAGCGGCGCCGATCGGCGCGGCGGGCGACACACGCGAACGCCCGCCGCGCAAGGCTCGGCGGGCGACCGGGGGCGGCTGCGGCGACGGTTCCACCGCGCCCTTGCCCTTGCCCTTGCCCTTGCCCTTGCCCTTGCCCTTGCCCTTGCCCTCGCCCTCGCCCTCGCCCGTCGCCCGTCGCCCGTCGCCCGTCGCCCGTCGCCCATCGCCCATCGCCCATCGCCCATCGCCCATCGCCCATCGCCCATCGCAAATATCGTCCGACGATACCGGCCACGTTGCACTACCATCAAAGCACCCGCCGAGCCACGCGTGCCGGCCGCGGGCGGCGCCTGTGAGAGCAGGCGCCACCGACCCACGATGACAACAGACGGGCCCGGCCCGACCGCACACGATGCTTGCCAATCTCGTCTCGCGCCTGCGCGACCGTTTCGGCAAACCGCCGACCCCGCAGGCCTTCGCCGAACGCCTGATCGCCACGCTGCGCGCATCGGGCGACACACGCACCTGGCGCCACGAGGACGAGAAGGGCTGCCTCGTCCAGTCGGATGTGCCGTCGAACATCATCAACCTGCACAACCTGTTCCACGACTACGCGGCCGCGAAGCCGTCCGAGCGGGACACCGTGCTGAAGCGTCAGGCGAACGCGATGATGCAGCACGAGATCCCGACGGATTTCGCCGCCGCGCGCGCGAAGCTGCGCCCCGTGATCCGCAGCGCGACCGAGCGCTGCGTGACGGCGCTGCAAACGGCCGGGCAGTTCGGCATCACGGAGCTGGCGTTCCGGCCGCTGTGCGAGAACATCGAAATCGGCATCGCGTACGACGGCGAGCTCGACATCGCGCGCCTGCCGACCGCGACGCTCGACCGATGGGGCGTCTCGTTCGACAAAGCCTGCGACATCGCGATCGACAACCTGCGGGCCGCATCGTCGACGCCGTGGGCCGCGCTGCCGAACGGGGTATTCCTGTCGCAATTCGACGACTCGTACGACGCGGCGCGGCTGCTGCTGACCGACCTGCTCCACCGGCAGCCGATCGCCGGTGCGCCGGTCGTGATGGCGCCGAACCGCGCGGTGCTGCTGCTCACCGGCGACCGCAACCCGGCCGGGCTCGCCGCCATGGTCGACCTCGCCGAACAGGCGCAGGCGCAGCCGCGCCCGCTGCCGCCGCTGATGCTGCGCTGGGACGGCGCCGCCTGGCGGCGCTTCGTGCCGGCAGGGCTCGAAGCGAAGCTGCATGCGCTGCGCATCGGCGAGCTCGCGGGCGACTACCAGGATCAGCGGATGCTGCTCAACGACGTGCACGAGCGCGACGGCACCGACCTCTTCGTGGCGACCTACTCGGTGTACAAACGCCAGGACGGCAGCCTGTTCAGCGTCAGCGTATGGAGCGACGGCGTGCCTTCCCTGCTGCCGGAGACGGATATCGTCGCGCTCCATCGCGGCTCGACGGGGCAATCCGCCTACGTGCCGATGGCGGAGCTGCTGCACACGTGCGGCGACCTGATGACGGCCACCGGGCATCGCCCGGTGCGGTATGAAGTGAAGGCATTTCCGGACGACACGCGGTTCGCGGCGCTGCTGGCGCGGTTCAGCGAAGCGTGATGCTGACGTCGATGCGCGTTCGCGCGGCGCGCGCCGGCAGCCGGCCACGGGAATGGCCGGCCGCCGTGCGATGCAGATCGGGAATGGAAGCGGTTAGATGCGGTCAGATGCCCGCTTTCGGCGCATTCAGGATCAGTCGCAGCCCGAGCAGCGTGATCGCGCCGGCGGCGATGCGGTCGACCCACTTCTTCGCGCGCAGGTAGAGCTCGCGCGGCCGGCGCGTGGAAAAGCACAGCGCGACGATCGTGTACCAGCCGAACTCGACGCCGAACACGAGCGGCGGCAGCGCCAGATAGCACCACAGCGGCGGATGCTGCGGGAGCAGCGCCGCGAAGATGCTGCCGTACCAGATCGCCGTCTTCGGGTTGCTGAGCTGGGTCGTGAGGCCCGTCCAGAACGACTTGCGCGCGCTGCCGCCGGCCATCGCCTGCGGATCGTCCATCGCGATCGGCCGGTCGGCGCCGCGCCAGATCTTCGACGCCATGTAGATCAGGTACGCGCCGCCCGCCACCTTGAGGCCCACGTACAGCCATTCGACGGCCTGCAGCAGCGTATAGAGCCCGGCCAGCGCGACGCCACCGAACACGATGCCGCCGATGCCCATGCCGAGCGCGGTCGCGAGCCCGTCGCGGCGCGACAGCCCGATCGAATTGCGGGCAACCAGCACGAAGCTCGGGCCCGGAATCATCGCGCCGAGAAACAGCGCGGCCAGGATGGCGAGTACGGCAGCCGATGCAGTCATCGAAGTCTCCTTGGTGAGCGACGCCGGATCGCCAGCGCCTGCGTGTCGTGTCCGAGGGTCGAGCCGCTGATTCTGGCATGCTTCGCGCATGGCCGAAAGCGGCTTTGCGCTGCTATGCTGGCCCTCTTTCCCGTGATTCGCGCCGCCCCCATGATCGAGATTCGCGCCGCCCGCTATCCCGACGACGCCCGTGCCGTCGAGGCGATCTTCCGCGAGTACATCGCGAGCCCGACCGTCAGCCTCGAATTCCAGGACTACGAGCCCGAAATCGCCGCACTGCCCGGCAAGTACGCGGCGCCGCGGGGGCAGCTGCTGCTCGCGTGGCAAGGCGAGCGCGCGGTGGGCTGCGCGGCGTTTCGCGAGATCGACGCGACGACGTGCGAGATGAAGCGCGTCTATGTACGCCCCGACGCGCGCGGGCTGAACGTCGGCCGCCGGCTCGTCGAACGGCTGCTGCACGACGCGAAGGCGGCCGGCTATGCGCGCATGTGCCGCGACGTGCTGCCCGAATTCGTCGCTGCCAGGAAACTGTACGCGTCGCTCGGCTTCACGCCCGCGCCGCCCGTCGCGTTCAACCCGGTGCCGGGCACCGAGTTTCTCGGGCGGGATTTGTAACATCCACGCCATCGGCACCTCTTTTCTCCTTTCGACCGGATACCCCGTGATGCGCGTTTCCCGCTTGCCGTTCGTGCTCCTCCCGCTGCTCGCCGCGCTTTCGTTCAATGTCCGCGCCGGCGACCTGCCGAAATCGGTCGCGGCGCAGTTGCCGCCCGGCTACCAGCCGCTGCTCGCGCATGCCGGGCCGGATCTCGACAACGGGCGGCACAGCTTGCTCGTCGTCGTGCATCGGGCGGTCGATATGCGCGAGCAGCCGTCGCCGCGTCCGCTGCTGATCTTCGAGGAACAACCGGATCACGCATTCCGGCTCGTCGCGCGCAACGACCAGGTCGTGCTGCGCGCGAACGAAGGCGGTCAGTGCGATCCGTTCGATCCCGAAGACGCCGCCGACAACGGCTTCGCGATCAAGGGCCACTATTTCACCGTGCAGAACTTCGTCGCGTGCGGGCAGCACTGGAGCGACTACGTGACGTTCCGCTACGACCCGCGCACGCACGGGTGGCTGTTCTCGAACCGGATCGTCACCGAATCGTTTCCGCTCGACGACCAGCCCGACCACGTCACCGTCACGCGCGCCGATCCGCACCGGCCGGTGTCGTTCGGTCAATGGAAACGCAAGGACTGACGCGGCCTGTCCGGCGCGGGTACGGCCGGATACCGTCACGCCCAGCCTCTCCCGCGCTCGCGAGCGCTCGCCAACAGGACTACCATGAGCGCTTGCCGTCGCGCGACCCTGCGCCGGCCTCGCACGCGGCTCGCCCGCCTACGCTCCCTCGCTGCACCCGCACTGGAGGACGACATGACGCAACACTTCGACGCGATCGTCATCGGCACCGGTCAAGCCGGGCCGCCACTCGCCGCGCGGCTGTCCGCCGCCGGGATGAAGGTCGCGATCATCGAGCGCGGCCGCTTCGGCGGCACCTGCGTGAACACCGGCTGCATCCCGACCAAGACGCTGATCGCAAGCGCCTACGCCGCGCAGCTCGCGCGCCGCGCCGGTGAATACGGCGTGTCGGTCGGCGGCCCCGTCACCGTCGACATGAAAGCCGTGAAGGCGCGCAAGGACCAGATCTCCGGCCGCTCGAACCACGGCGTCGAGCAATGGGTGCGCGGCCTCGCGAACACGACCGTGTTTCAGGGTCACGCCCGCTTCGAGCAGGCCAACACGGTGCGCGTGGGCGACGACGTGCTCGAAGCGGAACGCATCTTCATCAACGTCGGCGGGCGCGCGCAGGTGCCGGCCATGCCGGGCCTCGACACGGTGCCCTACCTGACCAATTCGACGATGATGGACGTCGACTTCCTGCCCGAGCATCTCGTGATCGTCGGCGGCAGCTACATCGGGCTCGAGTTCGGCCAGATGTATCGCCGCTTCGGCTCGAAGGTCACGATCGTCGAGCAGGGTTCGCGCCTGATCCGGCGCGAGGACGAAGACGTGTCGCAGGCAGTGCGCGAGATTCTCGAAAACGAAGGGATCGACGTGCAGCTCGACGCGACCTGCCTGAGCGCGCGGCGCGACGGCAGCGGCATCGCGGTCGGCCTCGACTGCGCGGGCGGCGGCCGCGAGGTCGCGGGCTCGCACCTGCTGCTCGCGGTCGGACGCGTGCCGAACACCGACGATCTCGGGCTCGAACGCGCGGGCGTCTCGACCGACGCGCGCGGCTACATCGAGGTCGACGAACAATTGCGCACGAACGTGCCCGGCATCTGGGCGCTCGGCGACTGCAACGGGCGCGGCGCGTTCACGCACACCGCGTACAACGACTACGAGATCGTCGCGGCCAACCTGCTCGACAACGATCCGCGCAAGGTGTCCGATCGCATCGCGGCGTACGCGCTGTACGTCGATCCGCCGCTCGGCCGCATCGGCATGACGCTCGCGCAAGCGAAGCAGACCGGCCGCCGGCTGCTCGTCGGCACGCGCCCGATGACGCGCGTCGGCCGCGCAGTGGAAAAAGGCGAGAGCCTGGGCTTCATGAAGGTGATCGTCGACGCGGACAGCCACGCGATCCTCGGCGCGTCGATCCTCGGCGTGACGGGAGACGAAGTCGTGCACGGGATGCTCGACGTGATGGCCGCCGGCGCGCCGTACACGACGATCAGCCGTGCGATGCATATCCACCCGACCGTGTCGGAGCTCGTGCCGACGCTGCTGCAGGATCTGCATCCGGTCGAATGACGGATGGCGGGCGGCGCGCTGAAGCCGCTGATCGATCGCACGTTCGCGTTCGACGACATCGTGGAAGCGCATCGGTACATGGAGGCCGGTGCGCAGGTCGGGAAGATCGTCGTCACGGTCTGAACGATGCGAGGCGGGCGGGCCGCTTGTCTGTCAACAGCGGGCAGGCCCGCCCCCCGTTCAGCTTTCGAAATACCGCGGCCGGTCGATATCGGCCAGCAACCCCGGCTGCGTCGGCGCCCAGTCGAGCGATGCACGCGTGCGCTCGCTCGTGGCCGGCGCATCCATCCCCGCGAACATCGCGAACCAGCCGAAGTGTTCGCCGGCTTCCGCCGCCGTCTTCGCGACGACCGGCACGTTCAGCCGCCGGCCGATCACTTCCGCGATGTCCCTGAACCGCACGCCGGTATCGTCGACCGCGTGATAGCGCGCGCCGGGTGCGCCGCGTTCGATCGCGAGCCGATAGACGCGCGCCGCGTCGAGCCGGTGCACGGCCGGCCAGCGGTTGTCGCCTTCGCCGATGTAGGCCGACGCGCCCTTCTCCCGCGCGAACGCAATCAGGCGCGGCACGAAAGCGTGATCGCCGTCGCCGTGCACGGACGGCGGCAGGCGCACGACCGACGCGTGCACGCCGCGCGCTTCCAGCGCGACCGCGGTCGCTTCGGACGCACGCGGGTAAGTCGACGACACCGGCACGTGCGGATCGTCCTCCGTCGCCGCGCGCCCCGGCGCGACGAGCGCGAGGCCCGACGTGACGACCAGCGGCCGCGCCGAGCCCGCGAGCGCCGCACCGATCGTCTCGATCGCGCGGCGATCGAGCTCGCAGTTCTGCGCGAAGCGCGAGAAGTCGTGATTGAATCCCGTATGGATCACCGCATCGGCGGCTTCGGCGCCGCGCGTGAGGCTGTCGAGATCCTCCAGCGACCCGCGGTGGACATCGGCGCCGGCCGCCGCGACCGACGACGCGGCCGCATCGGACCGCGCGAGGCCGAGCACCGAGTGCCCGGCAGCCATGAGTTCGGCCACGACGGCCGCACCGACGAAGCCCGACGCTCCAGTAACAAAGACACGCATGTTCAACACCTCCAGATGGCAGGGAGGCTTACTATCTGTCGATCGCCGTGCACGGTGAAGTCGTGACGGTTTACCGGTAAACGAACTAACAGGCTATGGCTGACGCCCCCGACAACCTGCTCGGCGCCTACCTTCGGGCCCGCCGCGAGAAACTCGACCCGGCCGCGCTCGGCCTGCCGGCCACGCGGCGCCGCACGCCGGGCCTGCGGCGCGAGGAAGTCGCCGAGCGCGCGCACGTGAGCACCGCGTGGTACACGTGGCTCGAACAGGGGCGCGGCGGGGCGCCGTCGGCCGACGTGCTCGACCGGCTCGCCCGCGCGCTGCTGCTGAACGACGCCGAGCGCGAGCACCTGTTCCTGATCGGCGTCGGCCACCTGCCGGAAGTGCGCTATCACGCAGCCGACCATGTGTCGCCGCGCGTGCAGCATGTGCTCGATTCGCTCGACGCGAGCCCGGCGATCGTGCGCTCGGCGACGTGGGACGTCGTCGCATGGAACGACGCGGCAGCCGCGACGCTGACCGACTACACGACGCTGTCGCCGCAACGGCGCAACATCCTGCGGCTCATCTTCGTCGATCCGCACGTGCGCGGCGTGCAGGCGAACTGGGAACGCGTCGCGCGGTTCGCGGTGGGCGCGTTTCGCGCCGACGTCGCGCGCGGCGGTGCGACGCAGGCCGTCCAGGCATTCGTCGACGAGATGCGCGCGGCGAGCGCGGAGTTCGACGCGCTGTGGCGCGACCACGATGTCCGCTCGCACGAAGAAGGGACCAAGGAGATCCACCATCCGGCCGTCGGGCGCATCGCGCTCGAATACTCGGCGTTCGCGGTGAGCGGCCGGCCCGACCAGACGCTCGTGATCTTTACGCCGGAAACGGCAGCCGATCGCGCGCTCGTCCGGTCGCTGGTGGCCGCGCGCGCGCAAGCGCTGGCCGAGCAGATGCCCGTCGCATGACGGTGCGCGTTTCATCCGATGAATGAGCTTTCACGCCGTATCGCCGGTCACCTCATCCGGCCCCGTCGCCCCGCTCTACCCCATCGCATTCCGCACTGATTCCCAGTCGAATATTTAATTTTCACCTGGCGTAGCGCGCGCTTACCCTTTCGGCATCGCATCACAGGGCCACCGCCCCCTCCCTGGAGCATCCCGATGTCCGACCCCGGCACCGCGCAAGCCGTCCACCGCCCGCATGTGGCGTCCGTGTCCTATGGCGCGCTCGCGCTGCTGGTGCTGGCCGGCCTCAACCTGCGTCCGTTCCTGACCGCGTTCGGCCCCGTGCTCGACGTCGTGCGCGCCGACACGGGCCTCGGCTTTCGCGCGGCCGCGCTGCTGACCACGCTGCCGTTCGTGCTGATGGGTGTCGTCGCCGGGGTCGGCGTCGGGCTCGCGCGGCGCGTGGGCGAGCGGCGCGCGCTGAGCGTCGCGCTGGCGCTGATCGCGGCAGGCTGCACGGCGCGCCTGTGGACCGGCGGCAGCGCCGGCCTGATCGGCACCGCGATCGTCGCGGGCGCCGGCGTCGCCGTGATCCAGGCGCTCGTGCCCGGCCTCGCGAAACGCTGGTTCGTCGACCGGCTGCCGCTCGCGATGGGCCTCTACTCGGCCGCGCTGGTCGGCGGCGGCGCGTTCGGCGCGGTCGCGAGCCCGTGGCTCGCCGCGCAGGGCGGCTGGCATCTCGCGCTCGCCGTGTGGGCCGTGCCCGCGCTCGTCACGCTCGCGCTGTGGCGGGCGAAGGCGCCGCGCGACGCCGTGCGCGCGACGGCCGTAGCGGCTCCGCTCACCGCGTTCATCCGCGTTCCGCGCGCATGGCAGCTCGCGCTGTTCTTCGGGCTCAGCAACAGCGGCTACGCCAGCCTCGTCGCATGGCTGCCCGCGTTCTACCGCGGCATCGGCATGGATCCGCAAGCGAGCGGCAACCTGCTCGCGTGGATGGCGCTGTTCCAGGCAACCGGCGCGCTCGCGATGCCGATGCTCGCAAAACGCTCGCCCGACCGGCGCGCCGTGCTGTGGCTCACGCTCGCACTGCAGGCGGCCGGCTTCATCGGGTTCGCCGCGCTGCCCGCGCTCGCGCCGTGGCTCTGGGTCGCGAGCGTCGGCCTCGGTCTCGGCGGCTTCTTCTCGATGAGCCTGATCGTCACGCTCGACCACCTGCCCGACGCGCGGCTCGCCGGCGCGCTCGCCGCGTTCGTGCAGGGCATCGGCTTCCTGACCGTCGCGGCGAGCCCCTGGCTGATCGGCTGGCTGCGCGACGCGGGCGGCGGCTTCGCGATCGCGTGGTGGATGCATCTCGGCGTGATCGCCGCGATGGCCGCGCTGAACGCCGCGTTCGCGCCCGCCGGCTACCGGCACGGCATGGTGCGCATCACCGGCGCCGCCCGCTAACGCCCCCTCGAATCCGGACGTTTCGCCGGCCGCTGCCGGCGCAACGTCCAGCCGCCCGCGCATGGCCGGGCGCGGGCAGTCACGCCCCACGGCCGCTGGTTCGCTTCAAAACAAACACCCACAATCGGTATTGGAGACAGACATGAAAAAGCTCGTCCTGGCCGTGGCGCTCGCGCTGACGGCCGGCGCCGCCGCCGCGAAAGACCCGGCGGTGCTGCGCCTCGGCGTCGACCCCAGCTATGCGCCGTTCGAATCGCTCGCGCCCGACGGCAAGCTCGTCGGCTTCGACATCGATCTCGGCAATGCGATCTGCGAACGGATGAAGGTGCGCTGCGTGTGGGTCGAGAACGCGTTCGACGGGATGATCCCCGCGCTGAAGGCGCGCAAGTTCGACGGCGTGCTGTCGTCGATGAGCGTGACCGAGAAGCGCCTCGCGCAGATCGCGTTCACGGACAAGATCGACAACGTGCCGCCCCGGCTCGTCGCGCGGCGCGGCTCGAACCTGCAGCCGACACCCGAATCGCTGCAGGGCAAGAGCGTCGGCGTCGAGCAGGGTTCGACGCAGGAAACCTATGCACGGACGTACTGGGAGCCGAAGGGCGTGATCGTCCGCACGTACCAGACGCAGGATCTCGTCTACCAGGACCTGCTGTCGGGGCGGCTCGATGCGTCGCTGCAATCGTCGGTGCAGGCCGACCTCGGTTTCCTGAAAACCGCGAAGGGCGTGAACTTCGAATTCGCGGGGCCGCCGCTGCATGACCCGAAGACGCTCGGCGTGGGTTCGGCGATCGGCGTGCGCAAGGATGACGACGCGCTGCGCACGCAGATCAACCAGGCGCTCGCGAGCCTGATCCAGGACGGGACGTACCAGCGGATCGCGAAGAAGTATTTCTCGTTCGACATCTACAACTGACGGGAACGAACGGGCAACGCAAAGCGGTGTCACGCAGGCGTGCGCGACACCGCTTGTTCGTTGACCGAATGATTTCGACTACGCCGCGCGCTGCAACAGGTCGGTGGCGAACGACTTCGCGTGCGCGACGGCTTCCTGCGCATCGCCGAACACACCGAGTTCATCCCAGTGTTCCTCGGCCGCGTACGTTCCCTTCACGGCGAGCGCCCGCTGAACGCTCAACTGCGCGGCGTATTTGCCGTCCTGCAACGGCCGGGCGGTTGCCACCACCTTGTGCGGCGGGCTGGCGCGCTCCGGCTGAACCAGTTCGACGGCGCCGCCGGCCACGTCGACGTACATCAACTCGTTCCGGGTGTTGCAGTCCGGGCAGTAGAAGCACCACCCCGCGTCCTCCTGATGGGGCCTGACCTGCCCGCGAGCCAGCACGGCGCGGCATGCAACGTTTTCGCAGATGAACGGCATGGCAGTCTCCGAAGTTGTTTGTCGGAAATCCTAGCATGTCCGTCGGCCGTCAACCACCGGCATCATCAGGATTGCCTTGCGGTGGATCAGGTCCGGGCTTATACGCCCTTGATACGACTTACACGCAGGTCGACCCGGCGCTCGCAAGCCTCGCGTCAGCCGGGATAAACTGTCTGCCCGATCCACGAACCCAGCCATCCTCCATGTTGATCCGCGTTGCCACGCCGTCCGATGCCATCCCCCTTGCCGAACTGAAGCGCGACACGTTTCGCGAAACCTTTCTGCAAGACGGATTCAATATCGACTACCCGCCGCACGATCTGGCTGCGTACGAGACCCAGGCCTACTCGGTGGAGACGGTCACGGGCCAGCTCAACGATCCCCAGTGCCGCACGTGGGTCGCCGAAAGCGACGATGGCCGGCTGGTGGGGTATGCGCACGCGGGGCCGTGCAAGCTCCCGCACCCGGAGGTTACCGACGGTGCGGGGGAAATCCATCAGATCTACCTTCGGCGCGGAACGCAAGGGACCGGCGCCGGGCGCGCGTTGTTCGATTCCGCACTGGATTATCTGGCAACGGCACGCCCCGGCCCGGTATGGCTGGGCGTGTGGTCCGGCAACGCGAAGGCGATCGCCTTCTATGAGAAGGCCGGTTTCAGCAAGGTCGGCACGTACGATTTCAAGGTCGGGGAAGCGACTGACCTGGAGTTCGTCTACCGTCGCTGACCTTCGCAGCGGCATGCCGGCCAAGCCGCGCCGGAGAAAGAAAAGGGGCGTCGCGCATGATCGCGCGACGCCCCTGCTTCACTTCGGCCGGCCCGTTCGGGCAGCGATGGCGATTGATGCGTGAACGGCCGTCAATCGGCCGGCGTCACTTGTAATTGAACGCGTCCGGGTGGTTCTCGAGGCTGCCCGTCAGCGCCGCATACAGGATCGTCCGTCCGTCGATCGATTCGCTACCGCCGCCGATATTGAGCCATGTCAGCTTCTCGGCGCCCTCCTTCGGACCCGCGACGGACAGCACCCCGTACATGACCTTCTTCTGCGGGTCGTATAGCACCGCGATACGCTCCGACCCGCAGTTGTGCGGCTTGCAGGCCGTCATCACGTAGACGTCGTGCCCGCCGAACACGACGGTGGCTCCCGGGGATTCGGTGCCTTTTGTCACCCATGCCGGCAACGCGTGACCTTTCTTCATCGCGGCGAACGCGTCGCTCGCCGCGCGATCGCCGGGGATGGCGCTCATCGTCCAGGTTTTCGTCGGCGCGGGGCCCGCGGCCCATGCGGCCTGGGCGAGGATCAGTGCGGCAGCGGCGAGGGGAATCCTGACGTTCATTTATCCATACTCCTGTCAATGTGGCGATTGCTTAGTCGCCGCCACACCGACAAGAGTTCGTCCCGCCGTGTCAATTTTTGTCAGTCAATAGTGACTCCGCCTCCACAATGTCTTCGGCTCGTCGAGCAGGTGACGCAACCCGCTGCGCTCGATCGTGAGTTCCGCGACTTCGTTCACCCGTTCGAGCACCGCGCCTTCGTCCACCGACAACACGCGCCGATCCTCCATCAGCACCCTTCCGCCGACCATCGTCATGCACACGTCGGCCGCGTTCGCAAAGCACGTCACGCGATACACCGGCATGTTCATCGGCATCATGTGCGGCCGGAACAGGTCGACGAGGATGACGTCGGCGAGCTTGCCGGCTTCGAGCGAACCGACTTCGTGATCGACCGACAGCGCCTTCGCCGCGTCGATCGTCACCATCTCCAGCACCTTGCCGTGCGGCAGCACGTCCGGGTCGCGGAAATGCCGGCGGTGGTAATGCATGCACTGCCACATGTGGCGGAACATGTCGTAGCCGCGATCGGGCGCCGCGCCGTCCGACGCGATCGCCACCGTCACGCCCGCATCGATCAGCTCGGGCACCGGGCAGCGCCCGATGATCGACATGATCGCGCTCGGGTTGTGGACGATCGCGGTGCCCGTCTCGACGCATGCCGCGATGTCGTCGTCGGTCAAGTCGATGCTGTGCGACATGAACGACGTCGGGCCGAGCAAGCCGAGTTCGCGATGCGCGAACGCGAGCGTGCCCGCGCGGTGGCCGTCCTGCGTGAACGTCAGCCCGCGCTCGCGCGCCAGCGCGCCGTAACGGGCGGCCTGGTCGCGGAAGTCGCGTTCGTACCGCGCGAGTTCGGGGTCGTGATCGGGCCCGTACACGGGCAGCGTGAGCGCGATGCGGATCCGGCCGTCGGCATCGCCGTGGCATTCGTCGATGATGCTTTGGCACACTGCGTACATCGTGTCGAAGCCGATGTCGCGCGTGTCGCTGCCGTCCGGCGTGTGGCGCGTGTAAGCACGCGGCGCGGGCGGCCGCGACGGGCCGACCGCGACGATCGAGCGCGTACCGGTGCGCACCACCGCATCGCAATGGCGCCGTGCGTAGACCGGATCGTCGACGCGCATGATCGAGTTGCCGCCGCCGAGCAGCGACACGCCCGTCGTCACGCCGGCCTTCAGCCGTTCGAGCGCGGCAAGGTGCGATTCGGTCTCCCAGAACGCCTCGTCGGACGCACGCGTGTAGATCGTCTCGGCCGCAGCCGACCATGCGTCGCCGTCCGCGCCGCCGATCGTGCGAAGCATCGCGTGGCCCGCGTGCGCATGCGCATCGATCAGGCCCGGCAGCACGGCCTTGCGGCGCGCGTCGATCGTGCGTGCGGCGCGGTAGCGGGCCTGCAGTTCATCGGTGCCGCCCACGGCGACGATGCGATCGCCTTTCACGGCCACCGCGCCATGCTCGATCACGCGCCGCTGCGGATCCATCGTGATCACGCAGCCATTCGCGATCAACGTGTCGATCGCTTCGCGGTTGTCCGCCTGGTTGTCCTCGGTCGTCATCGCACAGTATCCTGTTGTCGTTCGATTGATTTCATTGCCGTCCAGTCGTCCCGTCATCACGCGGAACCGACCGGCGCAGCAACCCGCGCCTTCAGCCTGCGCTGCCCCGCGCTGATCACGATGAACACCACCGCATTCACCGCAAGCGCGACGAGCCCGGGGTTGATCGACGTCAGCGTGTTCGACGCGCGCGGGAACAGCGACGCGAGCGTCACGCCATAGTAGTTCGTCATCGCGATCACGATCGCGCCGGCGACGATCCCCGCGAACGCACCTTCGCGCGTGCCGAACGGCCGCTTCAGGAAGCTCGACGCGAGCATCGGCACGAGCTGCGTGAGCAGGCTCGACGAGAAGATCGCGAGCGTGACGAACGTCGCGCCGCCGCGCAGCACGAAGTAGACGACCACCAGCGTGAAGATCGGCAGCGCGATCCGCGCAACGCGCGTCACCTCACGGTCGGTCGCATTCGGCGCGA
Organism: Burkholderia sp. HI2500; assembly: GCF_002223055.1. Lineage (NCBI taxonomy): Bacteria > Pseudomonadati > Pseudomonadota > Betaproteobacteria > Burkholderiales > Burkholderiaceae > Burkholderia > Burkholderia sp. HI2500. The sequence goes on from NZ_NKFL01000006.1 coordinate 2,129,768, forward strand.
AACCTTCGCGGTAGATGTTGCGCGCGATCGTCGTCGACGCGTTCAGCATGATCAGCGAACCCGGCACCAGCGCGGTCAGCAGGCCCGTGCCGCCGACGATGCCGACGAACCACGCGGGGAACGTCTGCTTCACGAGGCGCAGCAGCGCGAGATCGGCCTGCGCGCCTTCGAGCCCGTGCACGGTCATCACGGCCGCGAAGCCGACGAGGAACAGGAACGCGATCAGCACCTGGTACAGCGGCATCAGGATCACGTTGCGGCGCAGCGCGCGCTCGTCCTTCGCGACGTAGATCGCGGTGAAGCCGTGCGGATACAGGTAGTAGCCGAGCGACGTGAGCAGGATCGTCGAGTTGTACCAGCTCAGGTTGAAGCCGTGCGCGGGCATGCGCAGCAGTTCGGGATGCGCGGCGTCGAGCTTCGCGAACATCGCGCCGAGGCCGCCGTAGTAATGCATCGGCAGGTACAGGCCGAGGAAGATCGCGATCGCGAGGATCAGCACGTCCTTGAAGATCGCGATGCTCGCCGAACCGTGAATGCCCGACACGACCATGTACACGGCCATCAGCGTCGCGGCGATCCAGATCGCGGCCGCTTGCGGAATCAGCCCGTACGACATCTCCGACACGATCACGCCGAGCCCGCGCAACTGGATCATCAGCAGCGACACCATCGCGAACACCGCGACGACCGACACCAGCACGCCGATCGCGCGGCTGTCGTACTTCGCCGCGAAGTAGTCGGCGAACGATACGAGCCCGCGCGCCTTCGCGTAACGCCAGACGGCCGGCAGCATCCAGTAGCCGATCACGAACGCGAGGCAGCCGTACGACAGGATGTAGAACGCGGGCACGCCCTTGCTGTAGGTCCAGCCGCTCGCGCCGAGGAACGAGAACGTCGAGAACGCCTCGCCGGCCATCAGCAGGAACGTGAGCAGCGAGCCGAAGCCGCGCCCGCCGACCGCCCACTGCTCGAGCGTAAGCTTGCGGCCGCGGCGCGCCATCACGCCGATCGCCAGCGCGAACACGGCGAACGCCGCGATGATGAGGATCGATGCGTTCATCGCGCGTCTCCCGGGCGGCCGGGGCGGGCCGCGTCGCGCTCGTCGAGATGGAACAGGATCGCGAGGATCGCGGCGGTGGCCGCCATCCAGACCAGGTTCCACACGAGCAGGAACGGCAGCCCGAACAGCAGCGGCCGCCCCTCGGCGAGCGAGCCGCCCGCATACATCCCGACGAACGGCAACGCCGCCAGCAACAGTTTGAGTTTCATGAGTGCCTCCTCCGGAAGACGCGTATGCGTCAGGACATCAGAACTTCTGGCGGATGCCGACCACCACCGCCACCTGCGACGTCGTCGACGACGCGCTGTCGGTGCCGTCGATCCACGCCCGGCCGACACCCGACGACGCCTTCTGGTAGAAGCCGTTCACATACACGTCGGTGCGCTTGGACAGCAGGTACTGCACGCCGGCCGATACCTGGTGGTAGTGGCCGCTGTCGCTGGCGCGCGCGACCTGCGTATAGGTGTAGCCGGCCGCGGCCATCAGCGCCGGCGTGATCAGGTAGCGCAGGCTGCCTTCGTAGTTGTTGAAGCGCAGCGCGCCGCCCGTCGCCTGCCCGAAGTTCGAGCCCGTGTACAGCAGGCCGAGCGTAGCCGGCCCGATCGCGTAGCTGCCGCCCGCGCCCCAGATCTGCTGGCGGATCGCGTTCCCGAGGCTCGCGCCGAACACCGATTCCGACGCCGGATAGTAGTTGTCCGAAGCAACGGCGCCGCTCGTGCTGACCGCCGGATGGTTCACGCGCGCATACGCGGCGCCCGCGTTGAGCGGGCCGTTCACGTACGTGACGCCCGCGCTCCAGCTGTTGTCGTTCGCGAAGCCGGTCGAGTTCGAGAAGCCGTACACGAGATTCGCCTGCAAGCCCGCGATCGTCGGCGACAGGTACTTCACCGCGTTGTTGGTGCGGAACGTGTTGTTGATGTCGTCGTTGTCGAACGGGTGCGTCGAGTACTGCGCGAGGAAGCTGCTCATCTGCAGCGAGCCGAGGATGTCCTGCGTCGAGTTGTACTGGCGGCCGAGCGTCACCGCGCCCCAGTTCGCGCCGCTCAGCCCGACCCACGCCGACCGCCCGAACATCCGGCCGCCCTGGCCGAGCGCACCGTTCGCGACGTTGAAGCCGTTCTCGAGGCGGAAGTTCGCCTTCAGGCCGCCGCCGAGATCCTCGGTGCCGATCAAGCCCCAGCGCGGGCCCGATTCGTTGCCGCCGGTGAATTGCCACAATGCGTGGCCCTTCGCGTTGTTCGTGTAGGTCACGCCCGCGTCGACGATCCCGTACAGCGTCACCGTCGACTGCGCGTGCGCGGCGCCGGCAAACAGCATGGCGACCGCCACGCCCACGCGTGCGGCGCCCGTCTTCCCACCCTTCATTCGCACCATCTCCGTCTTCTCCTCTCCAAACCTGTTCATCGATGTGTTGTGTTTTTTTGATCCTGCCCATACGCACCGATCGGGTTGTATAGACAGTCGCTGGATGGTATCCAGCCGTAATCGCATCAAGAAATGAAATGTTCAACTGGGCGGCAGTTGAAAATCGAATGGCGGGGAGATGAGCGGGGACGGTGCGCCCCTGCAAGAGAAACGAAAGCGCGCACGCCCGCTGGACGCGGCGCGCTTTGCTCAGACGTGAATGGCCTGCGTAAGCAAGCTGACGAAACGGCGACAGGCGATGTGCCGATGTGGTTTTCCCGGATGGTGGGTGTGGCGCGGCGTCGAACGGATCCGTGCGCGGCCGCGCCCATCTCAATCATCAGCCGGAGTGATGACCCTCCCCTTTTTCTGCGGATTTGACCGGGGGCACGGTGCCGACAACACTAGCCCGCAGTGCTGCAAAGACGGCACGCGCCCGCCTCCCCTTCAGAGTCCGCCATGGTCCCGACCGACATCATGCAATCCCCGAGCGCCGCCCGGCCGCTCGCCGACCGGCAGCTGCGCCGGATCGTCATCGCCTCCGTCGCCGGCAATGCGATGGAGTGGTACGACTTCTTCGTGTACGGCACGGCCGCGGCGCTCGTGTTCGGCCACGTGTTCTTCCCGCCGGGTGCGTCGCCGCTCGCCGGTAGCCTCGCCGCGTTCGCGGCCTTCGCGCTGGGCTTCGTCGCGCGGCCGCTCGGCGGGATCGTGTTCGGCCACGTCGGCGATCGCTACGGGCGCAAGGCGTCGCTCGTGTGGACGCTGCTGATCATGGGCGCGTCGACCTTCGCGATCGGCCTGCTGCCGACCTATGCGCAGGTCGGCGTGTGGGCGCCGGCCGCGCTCGTCGTGCTGCGCCTGCTGCAAGGGATCGCGTCCGGCGGCGAATGGGGCGGCGGCGTGCTGATGATCAGCGAGAACGCGCCGCCGGAACAGCGCGGCTACTACGCCGCATGGAGCCAGCTCGGCGTGGGCGGCGGGTTCGTGCTGTCGTCGGCCGCGTTTCTCGCCGCGCAGGCGCTGCCGGACGACGCATTCCGCACCTGGGGCTGGCGGCTGCCGTTCCTCGCGAGCATCGCCATCTTCGCAATCGGCATCTATATCCGCCGCCATCTGCCGGAAAGCCGCGACTTCGAGCAGGCCGGCAAGCGCGGCGCGCACACGCACCTGCCGATCGTCGAATGCATCCGGCGCCATCCGAAGGAAATCCTGCTCGCGATGGGGCTGCGCGTGGCCGAGAACGGCGGCGCTTATATCTTCCTCGCGTTCTCGCTCGTCTACGGCAAATACGTCGGCATCCCGAACGGCGTGATGCTGACCGGCGTGATGATCGTCGAGATGGGCGCGATGCTCGCGTGGGGCAAGCTGTCCGACCGGATCGGCCGCAAGCCCGTGTACCTGATCGGCGCGCTGAGCCTCGTCGCGTGCGCGTTCCCGTTCTTCTGGCTGCTCGACACACGCGTGACGCCGCTCGTGTGGCTTGCGCTCACGGTCGGCACGGCAGTGAGCCACGGCGCGATGATCGGCACGCTGCCCGCGCTCGTCGGCGAGCTGTTCAGCACCGAGGTGCGGTACTCCGGCGTCGCGCTCGGGCATGAAGTCGCGTCGATCTTCGCGGGCGGGATGTCGCCGCTGATCGCGACCGCGCTGCTCGCGCGCTATCACGCGTCGTGGCCGGTGTCGCTGTTCCTCATTGCACTCGGCCTCGTGACCGTCGCGACGCTGTGCGTGATGCGCGAGACGCGCGTCGCGCCTGATGCCGGCACGCGCGGCGACACGGTGTGAGCGTGCGGCACGCGTCGGCCGCCTCCGCTTCCGTTCCCGTGCGCTTGCCAGCGGCTGTCGGACACACCGGCTCACGGTGCCACGTGCGCGCTTTCGTGGCACCGCGAGCGCACGCGACATCGACGTCCGGGCTACGCGTCCTGTCTGCTTCGCCCGCCGTCGAACACCGGCGCCAATCCCAGATGATCGAGCAGCCGCGCGAATTCGCCGAGCCGCTGCCGCATGTACGCGGGCACGTCCACGTCCGCATAGTCGTGGAAGCCGGCCCCCGTGCGCACGCCGTCGCACCCGGTTTCCATATTGCGCACGACGCTCGCGGCCGGCGCGAAGCGCGGGCCGATCTCGCCTGCCAGATACGTCGACGCGTAGTACAGGATGTCGCAGCCGCCCCAGTCGATGAATTCGAGCAGCCCGAGTACCGCGAAGCGCGGGCCGAAACCGGTGCGGATCGCCGTGTCGATGTCCTTCGCGCTTGCGACACCCTCCTCGACCATCCGCGCGGCCTCGTTCATCGCGAGCGCCTGGATGCGCGGCACGATGTAGCCGGGCGCCGGCCCGCAGATCACCGGCTTCTTGCCGACACGTTCGAGCAGCGCAGCGAGCGCATCGACCACCGACTGGCCGGTTGCGTCGCTGCGGCTGATCTCGACGAGCGGCATCAGCAATGCAGGGTTCAGCCAGTGCGCATTCAGCATTCGTTCGGGGTGCACGACGTGGCGCTGCAATTCGGTGACGACGAACGTCGACGTGGTCGATGCAATCGTTGCGCGCGCATCGACATGCTCGCCGAGCCAGCGCAACGCGTCGGCCTTCGCGTCGAGCACTTCGGGCAGCGCCTCGAACACGACCTCTGCATCACGCATGGCTTCCTCAGCGCCATCCCGAGAAACAATCGCGATGCGTGCGACGACCGCATCGGCCTGCGCGGCATCGATGCGTCCGAGCGCAACCTGCGCATGCAGTGGCCTGGTGATCTCGTCGCGCGTGCGATCGTCGAAGGCGCGTTGGCCAGCCGCATCGCGCCGCTTGAAGTCGATCAGCGTCACGTCGATTCCGGCAAAGGCAAACACGAGCGCGATTCCCTGCCCCATGCGCCCCGCGCCGAGCACGTGTACACGCGTCACATCGGCGGCCGCGCTCATGCTGATACTCCCGCGACTCCGTTGTCGAGCAGCGCACGCATCGCGTCCTTCGACAGCGCCGCGATCCCGAGCCGCTCCAGTGTGCGCCCTTCCGCATACAGGTCGCGCACCGCCACCGCGCTCGCGATGCTCAGCAACCCCTGCGCGACCGGCGTCGGCACGCCGGCCCAGCGCCCGCACGACACGATGAACGACAGCCCGAGCCGGGTGTCCTCGAGCATGTAGCGATGGGCACGCAGATCGATCTTCTCGCGCCAGTCGCCGCTATCGGTCAGCTTGCCGTGCGCGCCGCGCCCGTACATCCATTCGTCGCCTTCCGCCGCGTAGTGATCCGCGAGCGGGAAATGCGGCGCGCGGTAGCCGAGCGCTTCGCGCACCGCGATGCGCTCGGCATCCAGCGCGTTCGTCACGCGGCGGATCGACGGCTGCGTGCCTTCGTTGTGGATGTCCCATGCGTCGAAGTGTTCGAGCGGCCCGGCGTTCATCAGGATCAGCGGCGGATGGATCACCGGCCCCGCATTCATCAGCGCACCGGACAACGCATCCTCGACCGGCTCGACCGACGGATAGCCCGCACGCAGCACGTCGAACGCCCAGCCGGCCGCATTCGCGGGAAATACGCCGGTCGGCAAGCGTGTCGCATAGGCGCTGATCACGACGTCGTTGTCGCCATGCTTGCGCACGAGGTACGGCAGCGTGCCCGTCTCGGCGAACGCGACGCGCGAACGGTTGCCGGCGTCGGCCGCCGCCTGCGCGAACACGACGCTGCCGAACGTGCCGGGCGGCAGGAACACGACCTGGCCGTCCTCCAGCAACGGCGCGACCTGCGCGGCGAGCGCGTCATGCGACGTAGCCGGCAGCGGCACCACGACGAGTTGCGCACCGCGCAGCGCGGCCGCGAGCTCGCCGGTCAGGCGGATCGCACCCGGCGCATCGCCGAGCGGCACCGCGCGCGTGCCGCGATAGTCGGTCACGTTCAGCTCGCCGAGCTCGCGCAGCCGTGCATGCGGCTCGCGGTCGCGCCGCCACCACGTCACGTCGTGGCCCTTTTCGAGCAGGTCGATCGCCGCCGCATGGCAGCCGTGGCCGCCGCCCAGAACACATACCTTCATCGTCTTCTCCCGGTGATTGAGTGTTTCCGAGACTACGCGGCCGCCCCCGCCGCGTCGCTTCAAAACGCGCAACGGCACGCCCGTTCGCGCAACGCAATCGCGGCGACGCGCATGCCGCCGCGCCCGCCGCATCCGCTACGAGGTCCGTGAATGGATATCGCCCTGTCCCGCCATGCGCCGAACCGGCTCGGCACGCTGCACGCCCCCGACGAAGTCGAACGCGCGGTCGCCCACCGGCTCGGGCCGCACCGGATGGCCGCGCGTGGCCGTGATCCGTTTCATGCGGAGCTGTACGAAGTGCCGCTGCATCACGGCGCGCTGCTTGAACTCTGCTACGGCCGCGAAACGCGCATCGACTTCGGCGACGATGCCGAGCACTTCCTGTTCAGGCTGACGCTCGCCGGTGCATGCGAGCTGCAGGCCGGCAGCGTCGTCGCGCGCGCCGGCCCCGGCGCGCTGACCGTGTCGTCGCCGGCGCTCGCGAGCCGCCTGAGCACGAGCCCCGATTGCCGCAACCTCGTGCTGCGGCTCGAACGCGGCGCGCTCGAACGCAAGCTGCAGGACATGCTGCAGGCCACGCTCACGCGGCCGCTGCAGTTCGCTCTCGCGACCGGTGGCACCGGCGCGGGCGCCGCGCTGCTGCTGCCGACCTTCGAATACCTGTGCCGGCTCGGCGCGCAGCCGGGCCTCGGCACGGCCGCGACGACCTTCGGTGCCGACCTCACCACGTGGCTGATGTCGCTGCTGCTCACGCACCTGCCGCATTCGTACAGCGATGCGCTCACGCGCGGCACGCCGCCGCTACCGGCGCACGTGCGGCGCGCGTGCGATCACGTCAACGCGCACCTCGGCGAACCGCTCGCACTCGCCGCGCTGGCCGCGGTCGCGGGCGTCGCGCCGCGCACGCTGCAGCACGCGTTCCGCGCGTTCCTGCACACCACGCCGGCCGCGTACGTGCGCGAATGCCGGCTCGCCGCCGTGCACGCGGCGCTGCAACGCGGCGACGCGCGCAGCGTGACCGACGTGCTGATCGCACACGGCATCCATGGCTTCGGCCATTTCGCGAAGGCGTATGCGCGGCGTTACGGCCACGCGCCTTCCGTCACCGCGAGGCAACCCCGATGACGCACTCCGCACCCGGCCGTTCGGCGGCCCCCGCCCGCACCGATTCCGCACCGCACGACAACGATGCATCCGAACTGCGTGTGCAGGATCTCGATCTCAACTTGCTGAAGACGTTTCGTGCCGTGTACGAGGAGCGGCACGTCGGCCGCGCGGCGCTGCGGCTCGGCGTCACGCAGCCGTCCGTCAGCTACGCGCTCGGCCGGCTGCGGCTGATGTTCCGCGACGCGCTGTTCGTGCGCACCGGCACCGGCGTCGAGCCGACGCCGCGCGCGCAGCGGCTCGCGCTGTCGGTCGACAAGGCGCTCGCGATCCTGCAGGACGTGCTCGACGAAGGCTCGCGCTTCACGCCCGACAGCACGCAACGCGTGTTCCGCCTGCACATGAGCGATTTCGCGGCGAGCGCGTTTCTGCCGACGCTGCTCGCGGCCTTCGACCGCCGCGCGCCGGGCGCGGTGATCGAGACGCTGCACGTCGACGAATGCCAGCTCAATGTCGCACTCGAATCGGGGCGCATCGACTTCGCGCTCGGGCATTTCGCCGATGCGTCGAGCCACTTCCAGCGCACCGCGCTGCTGCACGAGCGCTGCGTGCTGCTGATGCCGCGTCGCACCGCGCAGCGCGTCGCGCTACCCGACGATTACGTGCTCGATGGCGACGCGCCCGACACGCTGCGCTTCGTCGCGGTCACGTCGCATCCGCAATCGATGCAGTTGCTGGAACGGCACGGGCTGATGCCGCGCGTGCGCGCGGCGCTCCCCGATTTCATGGTGGTGCCCGCGCTGCTGCAGGACGGCGACTATGCGCTGATCCTGCCGGAGACGATCGCGATCACGTTTGCCGCGCGGCAGCCGTGCGTGCTGTACGAGATCGCCGGTGCGGGCGAATGGGCCGTCAATGCGTACTGGCACCGGCGCTTCGACGCCGACCCCGGCCATCGCTGGCTGCGTGCGCTGCTGCTCGAACTGTTCAACATCGGCGAGCTGGCGCCGTTCGACGCATGGCTCGCGCCGCAGCCGCCCGCCTGCGCATAGCGGTGCAAGCGGGAGGGCACGCGGTTCCGGAGCGACCGAAACGCTCAGAACGACGTGAGGATGCCCGCGACGATCGAACTCGCGGTCGCGCCCGGCTTGGCGACCGCGACACCGCCCCCCGCCGCGCCGTTCACGACGAAGCGTGCATGCGCGCCGTTGCGCACCATCGCGGCGCCCGTGTACAGCACCGTGCGCTTCGACAGCGGATAGTCGAAACGGATGCCGTACGAATCGGCGTTGCCGTCGCTGTCCGCGACCTTGCGGTAGTGGCCCACGCTCAACAACAGCGACGCACGCCCGATCGGCACCGTCGCGCTCAGCTCCATGATGTCGCTGTGCGGATACGCGCTCTGGCTGTCGATCGCGGTCGCGACGTCGGGGCCGCCGCGATGACGCATGTACAGCGCGGCCACCTTCACGACGCTGAAATCGTACGAAATCGCGCCGAGCGTGTAGTTGCCGTTCGCGGCCGGGCTCGTGCCGCCGAGCGCGGACGCAGCCACCGGGCTGAACTTCTGCTGCATGGTGTCGACGTCCACCGACAGGCCGCCGCGCACGTAGTTGAGTCCCACGCCGTACGTATCGCCGAGCGTCGACGGCTGCCCGGCCGCGCCGTTGGTGCCGCGCGCGGCCATCGCGCGCAGCATGAAGCCCGCATGGCGCGGCGACGTGTAGCGCATCGAGTTGCGCACGCGCAGGAACGCGGGCCCGACGAAGTTGTTCGTCGCATTGCCCCACGCGAGCCCCGCGCCGAGGCCCGGCAGGCTGTACGTGACGAGCGTCGTGTGCAGGATCGTGTAAAGCTCACCGAACTGCACGCCGCCGAACGGCCCCGTGATGCCGACCCACGCCTCGCGGCCGAACAGTGCGCTGCTGTTCGACAGTGCGCCGCTCGCCGCGTTGAAGCCATCTTCCAGCTTGAAGATCGTCGCGTAGCCGCCGCCGAGATCCTCGACGCCCTTCAGCCCCCACTGCGACGCGAACAGGTTGCCGCTGCCCATGCGCGTCACGTGGTTCGGCCCGGCGTTCGCGTATTCGATCGCGGTGTCGACGCGGCCGTAGAGCGTCACGCTCGATTGCGCGAAGGCGGGCAACGCCGCGCAGGCAAGCAGCGCGGCAAGCGGTACGGCAAGCCGGTCGGCCCGCCCGTTCGGTTGGTTCATCGTCGTCGTCCCGTAGAGTTTGCGGCGCAGTTCGGCGTCGCGCCGCGTGATATGAAGCGCGTTCGCCGCGAAGGGCCAACGCTGCCGATCAAAAACGGGCCGAGTCTAGGAACGACAATTTCGGACGTCGACGCAATGCGCTCTATAACGCTTATAGATGCGCCGCATGAGGCACCTGCGCCCCGCCGCACGCGCGCTGCGCGGCGGCCGGTGCGCGGGACCCTGGTGTTTTCTTTATCCGGGTCGGTAAATGCCCGTGTGGTGCAGCTGTCACTCCGGCTATGGCCGCTGAATTTGGCCGACTACGCTGCGTTTCCGATACGTGCCCCCGCACGCTTTCGCGCCGCGACGGCGCCCGGCCCGCCAGGCCGCTGCCGCGCGTTTCCACCGCCCGCTCCTGGAGAATCCGCATGTCCGCATCCACGGCCCGCGCTGCCGGCAAGCGCTATACGTACGAATGGTATGTCGTCGTCATCTGCATGCTCGCGTACGTCTTCTCGTTCGTCGACCGCCAGGTCCTCGTGCTGATGATCGAGCCGATCAAGCGCGACCTGCACCTGTCCGACACGCAGTTCAGCCTGTTGAACGGCTTCGCGTTCTCGCTGTTCTATGCGGTGATGGGGCTGCCCGTCGCCTATCTCGCCGATCGTTACGCGCGGCCGCGGATCATCTCGCTCGGCATCGCGCTGTGGAGCGTCGCGACCGCCGCGTGCGGGCTCAGCCAGCATTTCGTGCAGATGTTCATCGCGCGGATGGGCGTCGGTGTGGGCGAAGCCGCGCTGTCGCCCGGCGCGTACTCGATGCTCGCCGACTACTTCCCGAAGGAGAAGCTCGGGCGCGCGATCGCCGTGTACTCGCTCGGCTCGTTCATCGGCGGCGGCGTCGCGTTCCTGATCGGCGGCTACGTGATCGCGCTGCTCAAGCATGCGAGCGCGTTCACGCTGCCGGTGGTCGGGCAGGTGCATGCGTGGCAGGTCACGTTCCTGATCGTCGGGCTGCCGGGGATCCTCGTCGCACTGCTGTTCGCCGTGACCGTGCGCGACCCGCAGCGCAAGGGGCTCGCGCAGGATCGCTCGGGCGCCGTGCGGCGCGTGTCGATGCGCGATTCGCTGCGCTTCGTCGGTACGCATCGCGCGACTTTCTCGTGCCACTACCTCGGCTTCTCGTTCTACGCGATGACGCTGTACTGCCTGCTGAGCTGGACGCCCGCGTTCTATATCCGCCACTTCGGGATGACGGCCGTCGAAGCCGGCTACACGCTCGGCATCGTGCTGCTGGTCGCGAACACGGCCGGCGTGTTCTGCGGCGGCTGGCTCAACGACTGGCTGCTGCGGCGCGGCCGCGAGGATGCGCCGATGCGCGCCGGTGCGATCGGCGCCGCGTGCATGGTGATCCCCGCGACGCTGTTCACGCAGCTCGACTCGCTGCCCGCGTCGCTCGCGATGCTCGTGGTCGCGATGTTCTTCGCGTCGTTCCCGATGCCGACGTCCACCGCCGCGATGCAGACGCTCGCGCCGAACCAGATGCGCGCGCAGATCTCCGCGCTGTTCCTGCTCGTGTCGAACCTGATCGCGCTCGGGATCGGGACGACCGTCGTCGCGCTGTTCACCGATCGCGTGTTCGGCGCGCCGGCGGCGGTCGGTCATTCGATGTCGATCGTCAACGTCGCGGCGGCGACGCTCGCCGCGCTGCTGCTCGCCGCCGGGTGCCGGCACTATCGTCGCAGCCTCGATCGCGAACGCGGCCTTGCGTCCACCGCCGCGCCGCACGCGGCCGAAGCGGGCAACGCGATCGCCGCGCGCTGAACACCGGCGCAATCGCGCCACCCCACCATCATCCATTCCACTGATTCTGGTATCGCTTTTTAATCGATTTGATTTATGCGATGCCCATCCCTATTCTCGATCGCATGACGGCGCGGTGTCTGTCGCGCCGCGTTCCCCCTACCCCATGGATTGACCCATGCAAGCGAACCGCCACCAAGTCCGGATCGACGCGCTGATCGACGCGGCGCAGGACATCCGCTGTTTCCGGGTGTCGCGCGTCGACGGCCAGCCGTTCGACGCGTACGAACCAGGCGCCCACATCGATGTGACCGCGCCGTCAGGCATCACCCGGCAATACTCGCTGTGCGGCAACCCCGACGAGCGCGGCAGCTACCTGTTCGCGGTGAAGAAGGAAGCGCAGTCGCGCGGCGGCTCGCGTTCGCTGCACGACGATGTGCAAGTCGGCGCCGAGCTGTCGATCGGCACGCCGCGCAACCTGTTTCGTCTGACGGATGACGCGAGCGAGCACGTGCTGATCGCGGCCGGCATCGGCATCACGCCGCTGCTGTCGATGGCGTATGCGCTGCACCGGCGCGGCGCGCGCTACCGGTTGCACTACTTCGCGCGCAGCCGCGAGCATGCGGCCTTCGTCGACGAACTGTCGGCCGAGCCGTTCGCGTCGCACGTGACGTTCCACTACGGCGTCGAGCCCGCCGCGCTCGCGGCCGAGCTGAACCGCTGCGTCGAATCGGTCGACGCGCATGCACACGTCTATACATGCGGCCCGGGGCCGTTCATGGATGCGGTCGTCGCGGCGGCCGCGACACGCTTGCCGGAAGATTCGATCCATCTCGAACGCTTCGCGGCGGAACCCGCCGCCGCCGGTGCGGGCAACACCGATGCCGGCGCCGGCCCGGCCGCCGACGGTTTCGAAGTGCGCCTGCAGCGCAGCGGGCAATCGGTACGCGTCACGCCCGACACGTCGATCGTCGACGCGCTCGCACGCATCGGCATCGAAGTCGACACGTCATGCGGCGAAGGCGTGTGCGGCACCTGCATGGTGCCCGTGATCGACGGCGAGCCCGACCATCGCGACCATTGCCTCAGCAAGGCCGAGCGCGCGAGCAACACGGTGATCTGCTGCTGCGTGTCGCGTGCGCGCTCCGCGGTGCTCGTGCTCGATCTCTGATGCGCGCGGTTCGGGCGACGGCCTTTAAGGACGTCGCGCGCTCTCGAACTGCTCGACGCATTCGGCCAGCCACGCGCGCCTCCAACGCGCTGCCCGCGCATTCGTGGATCACACGTCGCCGACACGCCCGACACGCTCGACGCGCTCGACCAGCGGCGTGCGCATCCACGCGCTGCCCTCGTCCTCATGCGTCACGCGTCGTCGCGCGATCCGACCCGCTCGGCAAGCAACGCGTGCAACCGTGCGTTGCTCGCGCCCTCATCACTCACATGTCATCGAACCGCTCGACAAGCTCGGCCAGCAACGCGCGCATCCACGCGTTGCCCTCGTCTTCATGAAAATGCTCGTGCCAGTGCATCGTCACCGACGCGGGCGGCAGCGTGACGGGCAGCTCGTACAGCCGGAACGCATTGTCGCGGTTCAGGATCTGCGCGAGCCGCTTCGGCAGCGTCGCATACAGATCCGTGACCGACAGCACGCTCGGCAGCGCGACGAAGTGCGGCACTTCGAGCGCGATGTTGCGTCCCACGCCCTGCGCGCGCAACGCATCGTCGAGCGCGTGGTGGCTGTGCTCGACCGATTTCACGTTGATGTGCGCGGCGCGCACGAATTGCTCGAGGCTCAGCGCGGCACCGCTCGGCACCCCGCGCCGGCGGCCCGTCATGCACACGTAGGTTTCCTCGAACAGCGTCTGATGACGCGTGCGCGGCATCAGCTCCGGCAGGTTGCCGATCGCGAAATCCAGCCGGCTCGCGCGCAGCGCTTCCTCGATCTCCTCCACCGGCAGCGGCTGCACGCTCAGCGTCACGCGCGGCGCGCGCTCGCGCAGCGCCTGGCAGATCGCCGGCAGGTACGCCATCTCGCCCGCGTCCGACAGCGACAGCCGGAACGTGCGCGTGCTGGTGGCCGGATCGAAGCGCTCCGCATAGCGCAGCGCCACGCGAACCATATCGAGCGCCTTGCCGACGATGCCCGCGAGTTCGAGCGCGACCGGCGTCGGCTGCATGCCCGCGCGCGTGCGCACGAACAGCGGATCGTCGAACAGCGTACGCAGCCGGCCGAGCGAATAGCTGACGGCCGGCTGCGACAGCGCGAGCCGCTCGCCGGCCTTCGTCAGGCTGCGTTCCTCGACGATCGCCTGGAACACACGCAACAGGTTCAGATCGAGATGATCGACCGATGTCATCATCGCCTCCATCATTTGCCGTATTTATTGATCGGCCAATTTTAGATCAATTTGACGGATATGTAGTGGAAGACGAGACTGGGTACTCGACACCGCGCGTGACGCGGCCCGATTTCGCGACTCTTTCCCCACGACAACGATGAGCGACATTTCCTACCAGACGATCGACACCAGCGCGTTGCATGGCCTCGCGCAACCCGACCGCATCGCGCCCGCGATGTATCACGATCCCGCGCTGTTCGAAGCCGAGCTCGACCGCATCTTCTACCGCACCTGGATCTGGGTCGCGCACGAAAGCGAGCTGCCGAACCCGGGCGACTTCATCACGACGACGATCGGCCGCCAGCCGGTGATCGTCGTGCGCGACAAGACCGGCGAGATCAACGTGCTGCAGAACCGCTGCCGCCATCGCGGCGCGACCGTGTGCGAATCACACAAGGGCAACGCGAAGGGCTTCACGTGCCCGTATCACAGCTGGTCGTACGCGCTCGACGGCACGCTGCGCGCGCTGCCGTACGGCGACGGCTACGAAGGCGTGTGCGAGAAAGGCGACCTGCCGCTCGTGAAGCTGCGCGTCGGCGTGTACCAGGGGCTGATCTTCGCGAGCTTCAACGATGCGATCGAACCGCTCGAGGATTTCCTCGGCGGCGCGAAGCCGTGGATCGACCTGTTCATGAAACAGGGCGCCGGCTACCCGATCAAGGCGAACGGCGAGCACAAGTTCAGGTTCAAGGGCAACTGGAAGATCCAGCTCGAGAACACGACCGACCTCTATCACTTCCCGGTCGTGCACAAGTCGTGGATGAAGTCGATCGACGATGAAACGGCCGCCGCGATCACGAGCTTCATGACGAGCGAGGACGCATTCTGCCGCGGGCTCGGCAACGGCCACAGCCTCGCGGTGCTGATGCCCGAGCTGATCGACCTCGACGAAGACGACGGCGCGCCGCTGCCCGAGCGCTTCGCGCCGCTCGCGGCGAAGCTCGCCGAACGTCACACGCCGGAGGAAGTGCGCCGCATCGTGCGCTCGCTGATGGGTGTCGGCTTCAACCTGAACCTGTTCCCGAACCTCGCGCTGTCGATGGCGTTCTTCCGCGTGCTGCGGCCGATCTCCGCGAACGAAACCGAGATCCGCCACGTCGCGCTCGCGATGGACGGCGGCCCCGACGAAGCGAACCGCGAGCGGCTGCGCATTCACGAGCACTTCCAGGGCCCGTTCGGTTTCGGCAGCCCCGACGACGCGGAAGCGTGGGAGCGCGTGCAACGCGGCGCGCATGCGGGCCCCGACGTGCCGATCCTCGTGAATCGCGGGCTGAACCGTGAGACGACTGCCGCGAACGGCGAAAAGACCGCGCATGCAACCGACGAGACCGGCATGCGCGAGGCCTACCAGCAATGGCGCAAGATGATGGAGCAACAATGATGGACGACCGCAACGCCCTCTTTTCCGAGCAGACCTTCGCCCGCGCGGTCGAATTCGTGTGGCGCGAAGCCGAGATGCTCGACCGCCGCGACTATCGCGCGTGGCTCGACCTGTGGGACCCGGCCGGCCACTACGTGGTGCCGATCGATCCCGACACGACCGACTTCGCCGCGACGCTGAACTACGTGTTCGACGACCAGGACATGCGCGAGAAGCGCGTGCAGCGGATGGTGTCCGGCTATTCGGCGTCGGCGACCGACGCGGCGCGCACGGTGCGCACCGTGTCGCGCTTCACGCTGGAAAGCGGCAGCGCCGACACCGTGGAACTGAAATCGGCGCAGGTCGTCGTCGCGTACAAGCGCGGCGTCGCGACGCTGTTCGCGGCTGACGTCACCCACAAGCTGCACGTCGATGTGGAAGGCGAGATGCGGATCGCCGAGAAGGTCGTGCGCCTGATCGATTCGACCGAAGCGCTCAGCGCGATCGGCTTCCTGCTGTGAGCGGCCACCGGTTCGCCGTCGCCGGCGCAACGGTGAGCCGGTCACCTTCACCAGTAAGCGGCCGCCGGTTCGCCCGTCGCCAACGCAACGGTGAGCCGGCCACCTTCACCTTTAAGTGACCACCGGTTCGCCCGTCGCCAACGCAACGGTGAGCCGGTCACCTTCACCTTTCCGGACGACCATGCCCACACTCGAAGTTTTCCTGCCGGCCGGCCATGACGGCGCCCGCAAGGCCGAACTGATCGCACGGCTGACCGGTGCGACCGTCGATTCGATCGGCGCACCGATCGAATCGGTGCGCGTGCTGCTGACCGAATTGCCCGCGACGCACATCGGCCTCGGCGGCCGCAGCGCCGCGGACGGTGCGCCGCCGTCGCTGCCCGTGATCGTCGCGATCCTGATCGCCGGCCGCACCGACGAACAGAAGCGTGCGCTGATCGCCGCGCTGTCGGAGACAAGCGCCAGCGTGCTCGATGCGCCGCTGCAAGCCACCCGCGTGATGATCAAGGACATCCCGAACACCGATTTCGGCATCGGCGGGCAAACCGCACGGGCGCTCGGGCGCTGATCATGCGCTGCGCGCGTGCCTGCCCGCTCATGCACGACGGCCGCCGGGCGGCCGCGGCATCAAGCATTCCCCGGCGACGATGTGCCCGCCCGAGCCTTCGTCCCGGCGAGCGGCAGCGTCACGCGGCAGTCGAGCCCGCCGCCATCGGCCGGGCTGGCAGCGATCCGGCCGCCGTGGCGCGTCACGATGCTCTTGCACAGCGACAGCCCGATTCCGTTCCCACCGGCCTTCGACGACGAGAAGCCGTCGAACAGCCGATCGTGCGCATCGGCCGCGATACCCGGGCCGTTGTCGATCGCGCGCAGCTCGGCATGCCCGTCGACGTTCGCAGTGCCGAGCGTCAGCGTGCGCGACACCCGCTCGCAACCGGCGAACGCCTCGATCGCGTTGAACGCGAGATTCAGGATCACCTGCCCGATCAGCACGCGCTCGCAGCGGATAGGCAGCGGCGCGTCGGCCTGAACGATCGTGACCGTCACGCCGGCTTCCTTCGCGCGCAGCTCGATGAAATACGCGACGTCCGCGAGGATGTCGCGCAAGTCGGCGAGCGCGACGACCGGTTCGCGCTTCACGATGAACTCGCGCACGCTCTTGATGATCAGCGCCGCATGCTCGGCCTGCCGGTCCGCGCTGCGCAGCCCCCAGATCGCGTCGTCGATCGCGCCGCGCGCGTTCAGCCGCTGCACCGCGCCTTCGATGAAATTGCGCACGGCCGCGAGCGGCTGGCTCAACTCGTGCGCGATCACGCTCGCCATCTCGCCCATCGCGTTGTAACGGCCCGCGTGTTCGAGCATGCGTGCTTCCGCGCGGCGCGCGTCCTCGATCGCGACTTCGTCGCTCACGTCGCGGAACTGCACGAGCAGCCCGACGAGATCGTCCTCGATCTCGACTTGCCGGCACAGGATGCGCAGCCAGCACGACGAGCCGTCGCGCCGCACGATCCGGTAGCGCTGCGGCGCGGACGGATACGCGGACGGCGCATCGCGCAACTGCGCGACGAGCCGGTCGCGGTCGGCCTCGGAGCAGTAGTCGAGCACCTCGCCGAGCGCTTCGTCGGGTGCGAGGCCGAGCACGCGGCGGCCCGACTCGCTGATGAACTGCACGCCGCCGTGCGGCGTGACGACCGCGATGCCTTCGTCGAGGTCCTGCATGAATTCGCGCAGCCGCGCCTCGTAGCGGCGCAACTGCTGGCGCACCGCCTCTTCCGCGCTGATGTCGCGGAACTGCACCATCACGACGTCGCGCCCGCGCAGCGGCACGTAGGTGGCGGTCGCCTCGGACAACATGTCGACGCCCGTGCGCGACCGGTAGCACCACTCGTACACCTGCGGCCCGTCGACGAGCGCGCGATCCCACGCGCTCACCGCGATCTCGCGCTGGTATTTCGGTTCGGGACGCGTCATGTCCGGCGCCTTCAGCGGCAGCAGTTCCTCGACGGAAAAACCGAGCGCGATGCACGCGGCGCGGTTCGCCCACACGATCGCCTTGGTGTGCGCATCGTGCAGCAGCACGCAGGTCGTCAGCGCGTCGAGCAGCCGGTGGAAATCGTCTTCGTCGGGGAAACTCATGATCGGCTTCGGATGAGGTCGCGCGGCGTCGCGCGGCCGGAAACCCAACATAGCACCGGCACGCGCCGCCCGCATCTGAAGATTTCTTTAGTGCGGCACGGAACGTCACCAGTCGCACGGCTTGTCGTCCCAATTGCTGCGTGTTTTCGGCGTTTCTAGACTGGTTGCATCGTCGTGACCACCCCGCATTCGAACCCCCATCCGCCCCAGGAGACAGCCATGCCCCACGCCGCCCTCGCCCTCGACACCGCACCGAGCGCTCCCCACGCGGCCAGCGAACCGGCCGCCCGGCTGTCGCCGCTCGACGCCGTGATCGAGACGGTCGCCGCGCGCCGCGAGGAATTCGAGCGCCTGTCACACGTGCCGCGCGACGTGATCGCGCTGTTCAAGCAGGCCGGCATCTATCGCGCGGGCACGCCGCGCCGGTTCGGCGGCGATGCGCTCGCGCCGACCGCGTTCCTCGACATGATCGAGCGGATCGCGACCGCCGACGGCTCGGCCGCATGGGTCGCGAGCTTCGGCTCCGCGAACGTGTATCTCGCTGCGCTGCCGCTCGACACCCAGGCCGAGCTGTATGCGAGCGGCCCCGATCAGGTGTTCGCGGGCGGTTTGTTCCCGGTGCAGCCGGCCCAGCCCGCGCCGGGCGGCTGGCGCGTGAACGGCACGTGGAAGTTCGCGAGCGGCTGCAAGGGGGCCGACTGGCTCGGCGTCGGCATCGCCGTGCCGGGCGCGCAGGACGCCGCGCCGAACAAGCCGCGCACGGCCGTGTTCCGCGCGGCCGACGTCGA
This sequence comes from Burkholderia sp. HI2500, assembly GCF_002223055.1. NCBI lineage: Bacteria > Pseudomonadati > Pseudomonadota > Betaproteobacteria > Burkholderiales > Burkholderiaceae > Burkholderia > Burkholderia sp. HI2500. Next base: position 2,148,581 of record NZ_NKFL01000006.1, read on the forward strand.
GATCGTCGAGAACTGGAGCGTCGTCGGCATGCAGGGCACCGGCAGCCACGACCTGCGCGTGGACGACCGCTTCGTGCCTGAAGTGTGGACCTTCGTGCGCGGCGGCGAGCCGACCGTCGACGAGCCGCTGTACCGCTATCCGACCGTCGCGTATGCGGCGCAGGTGCTGGCCGTCGTGAACCTCGGCCTCGCGCGCGCGGCGCTCGACGTCGTGAACCGGATGTCGGGTGGCCGGCAGACAACGACCGGCGCACCGCGCCTCGCCGATCGCGCGTACTACCGCATCGAACTCGCGAAGGCCGAAGCGCAACTGCGCTCGGCGCGCGCGTTCTTCTACGACGCGACCGACGGCGTATGGCAATCGATCCTCGCCGGCAACCCGGTGACGCCCGACCAGGTCAGCCTGCTGCGGCTCGCGGCCACGCAGATCGCGCGCGAAGGCGCGAGCGTCGTCGAACGCGCATACCGGCTCGGCGGCACGGCGGCGATCTATCGCACGCACCCGCTGCAGCGGCTGCTGCGCGATGCCATGGTCGTCACGCAGCACGCGTTTCTCGGCGAAGGCAACTTCGACGGCGCCGGCGCGGTGTTCACCGGTGTCGCGCCGTTCCCCGGCTATCTGTAACCGGCATCGACCGAATTGTTTTGAACGCGCATGAAGCCGAAGCGCCGTCGCCGGCCGGTTCATGCGCCCCACCGATTCCTCTGGAGAACCTGATATGTCCGATTCGAATCCGCTGCCGTTGCGCGTCCTGTTCTGCTGCGGCGTGTCGCAAAACTTCTTCGACCTGCCGCGCGAGAAGATCGGCGAAGTGTGGCAGGCGTACGGCGCGATGCTCGCCGCCGTCGAAGCGATGCCCGGCGTGCGCGTGCTCGGCGTGATGGACGACGACCGCCTCGTGGTCGGCCAGGCCGACGGCGCGCCGTGGACCTTCTACATCATGGCCGACGTCGCCGACTTCGACACGACGGTCGCCGTGTGCAACCTGTATCGCACGACGCCGGTCGGCGAATACAACCTGTGGCGCTACGGCAAGATCGAGGCGCGCGTCGGCCGTGCGCTGACGGTGCCGCCGGCCGCGAAGCCCGCGGCGTGAGGCACGCGATGACCGACCTGTCCCCCGGCCTGATCGATGCGCTCGCGCAGCGCGTGGCGGCGCTCGACGCCGAGCGCGCGGTGCGCGCGACGATCACGCGCTACATGGCGCTGTGCGACGTGCCCGAGGATGCCGGCGACGGCCCGTCGCTCGCCGGGCTGTTCACGCCCGATGCCGTGTGGGAAGGCATCGGCCCGCAGTATGCGCAAAAGTTCGGTCGCCTCGAAGGCACGGCCGCAATCGTCGCGATGCTGGGCCGCTACCTGCCGCCCGATCCGCACTTCTCGGCGAACCTGCACTTCCTGACGTCGGAGTCGATCGAGATCGGCGCCGGCAACACGAGCGCGCGCGGCCGCTGGATCATGCTGCAGGCGTCGCGCTACGCGGACGGCTCGGCCGAGTTGATCGCCGCGCGGCTGACCGTCGATTTCGCGCCGGCCGGCAACGGCTCTGCGTGGCTGATCCGCCATTTCCGCACCGAGCGCGTGCTCGACGGCCCCTGGCCGCTCGCCGCGCCACGGCCCTGATTCCTGCTCCTTTTCACCGCTTGCTCACGATACCGACCATGACAGGCTTCATCGACACCTTCACGCTCGGCGGCCCCGGCCACACGATCGCGATCAAGGACACGATCGACATCGCGGGCCATCCGACCCGCGCGGCGAGCCGTGCGCTCGCCGACGCACCGCCGGCCACGCAACACGCGGACGTCGTCCGCCTGCTGCTCGACGCGGGCTGGCAGATCGCCGGCAAGGCGAACATGCACGAGCTCGCATTCGGCATGACCGGCATCAACGACTACACGGGCACGCCCGTCAATCCGCAGGACGCGACGCGCATTCCGGGCGGCTCGTCGAGCGGTTCCGCTTCGCTCGTCGGGCTCGGCACGGTCGATGCGGCGCTCGGCACCGACACGGGCGGCTCGATTCGCGGGCCGGCGGCCTGCTGCGGCGTGGCCGGGCTGAAGCCGACGTTCGGCCGCGTGTCGCGGCGCGGGGTCGCGCCCGCCGACACCACGCTCGATTGCGTCGGGCCGTTCGCACGCGATATCCGCACGCTGGTTGCGGTGATGGCCGCGATCGCGCCAGGCTTCGATCGTGCGCAAGCCGCGGCCTCCGTGGCAGGCTGCACGGTCGCGCACGTCACGGTCGACGCCGACCCGGCCATCGCCGCCGCGCTCGACGCGGCCGTACGCGCATCGGGCCTGCGCTCGCACGCCGTCGTGCTCGACGACATGCGGGCGTCGTTCGCCGCCGGGCTCACCGTGATCAACGCGGAAACGTCGCGCGCGTTCGGCCATCTCGTCGAAACCGGCAAGCTCGGCGCCGACCTCGATGCGCGATTGCGTGCAGCCGCAACGACTACGCCCGCGGCATTGAAAGAAGCCGAAGCCGTACGCGCACGCTTCACCGCACAGGTCGACGCCGCGCTCGAACACGCGGACGTGCTCGTGCTGCCGACGCTGCCCGCGCTGCCGATCACGCTGCAGCAGGCGCGCGATGGCGTATCGGTGATCGCGATGTCGTCGCTGATCCGGCCGTTCAACCTGAGCGGCCATCCGGCGCTCAGCCTGCCGCTGCCGCTCGCCGGTTCGCCGCTGAAGGCCGGCCTGCAGATCGTCGGGCGCAAGGGCGCGGACGAACACGTCTGTGCGATTGCTGCACACTTCGAAACGGCAATCGCCGCATGAACCACGATGCGGGCGCGACATCGATGGATGCGCGCTCGCGAACCACGGAATCACACACCATGTCAGACCGAGTCGTCCTCGTCACCGGCGCCGCGCGCGGGCTCGGCGCCGTCATCGCCGAACGTTTTCATGCGGCCGGCTACCGCGTCGCGCTGGCCGATATCGCCGCCGACGCCATTCAGGCGCATGCACGCGAACTCGACCCGAGCGGCGAACGCGCGATCGCGCTGCCGCTCGACGTCACGTCGAAACGCGATTTCGAAGCCGCGCGCGATGCGCTCGTCGCGCGCTGGGGCAGGATCGACGTGCTCGTGAACAATGCGGGCGCATCGAAGGTCGTGCCCGCGATGGAGATCACGGCCGAGCAGTTCGACCAGGTGATCGACGTGAACCTGCGCAGCGTGCTGTTCGGCTGCCAGGTGTTCGGCCAGTACTTCGCGGAACGCGGCGCGGGCCGTATCGTCAACATCGCGTCGCTCGCCGGGCAGAACGGCGGCTCGGCGACGGGCGCGCACTACGCGGCCGCGAAAGGCGGCACGCTGACGCTGACCAAGGTGTTCGCGCGCGATCTCGCCGCGCAGGGCGTGACCGTCAACGCGATCTCGCCGGGCCCGCTCGACTTGCCGATCGTGTATGAAAGCGTCGCACCGGAGAAGCTGCGCCAGGTGCTCGCGAGCCTGCCGGGCGGCAAGCTCGGCTCGGCCGGTTTCGTGGCGGATACGGCCGTGCTGCTCGCGTCGGGCGACGCGCATTTCGCGAACGGCGCGTGCTGGGACATCAACGGCGGGTTGTACATGCGCTGAGCGCCAAGTACCGAGCACTGCACGCGGCGCCTCGCCGAACCCCGGCATGGCCCTATCGCGACGACTCCCCGTCGTCGCCCCACACGACCATCACATCGCGCACGAGCGCGGCGATCGACGTCGCGCCGAGCTTCTCCTTGATGCTCGCGCGATGCACGTCGACGGTCTTCACGCTGATCGACAGATCCGACGCGATCTGCTTGCTGCCCTTGCCGTCCACCACGCCGCGCAGCACTTCCTTCTCGCGCGCGGTCAGCGCATCGAGCCGCTGGCGCAGCTCGCGGTGACGCTGGCTCACCGCATGCCGCTGCTGCGCGAGCCGCAGCGCGCGTTGCACGCGCTCGAGCATCTGCTGCGAGTTGTACGGCTTCTCGACGAAATCGATCGCGCCGTTCTGCAGCGCACGCACGGACATCGGGATATCGCCGTGCCCGCTGACGAAGATCACCGGCAGCGTCGCGCCGCGCGCGTTGAGCTCGGCCTGCACGTCGAAGCCGCTCTTCTCGGGCATCCGCACGTCGAGCACCAGGCACGCAGGGAGGTTCACGTCGAAGCGCGCGAGAAAATCGGTGGCGTTCGCGAACCCTTCGGACGCGATGCCGACCGATTCGAGCAGCCACGCGAGCGACGTCCGCATGCCGTTGTCGTCGTCGACGATGTATACGATCGGTGCGGGTGACGTCATCGCGGGTGTCTCACTGAATATCGGTATCGGTATCGCACGCGCCGCATACGGGGCCGGTTCCGGCTCGTCGCGCGCGTCGTTCGCTGGGGGTGTGCGGCACATCATAACGAGCCGAAAACCCGCTGAAAACCCCTTCACGTGCCGCATGAACATGCAATCCCGCTTTTTTTCACGCGGTGCGGCGCACATCTAGGTAGAACCTTTAGATGCGTTGGCGAGAACGCCATCTCCATCGTCAATCGTGCGAATGGTCGCCGGCATTTTCGCGTCGTACGCTTGGGTCATCGTCGGCGATCCGGCGCTGCACCGGCAGTGCCACGCGATCGCCGCGTTCGTCCAATCAGGAGCGCCCATGTCTTCCACGACCGATATCCAGCGACCGGCACGCGTCGAGCCGACCGACGCGCAGAAGGCCTTCAGGCAAGCGATGGCCCACCTCGGCGCGGCCGTCAACGTGATCACCACAGCCGGGCCGCACGGCCGCTGCGGCATCACCGCGAGCGCCGTGTGCTCCGTCACCGACACGCCGCCGACGCTGCTCGTGTGCCTCAACCGGTCGAGCGCGATGCGTGCGACGTTCGAACGCAACCGCCACGTCTGCATCAACGTGCTGCCGGCCGAACACGAGCAACTCGCGCGGCATTTCGCGGGGCTCACCGACCTGTCGATGGAACGGCGCTTCGATCTGCCGGTGTGGGATCGCGGCGAGCAGGACGTACCCGTGCTGCGCGACGCGCTCGCGAGCCTGCAGGGCACGATCGCCGACATGAAGGAAGTCGGCTCGCATTCGGTGATGTTCATCCAGGCGACGTCGATCCGCGTGCGCGATGACGGCGACAGCCTGATCTACTTCAGCCGTGCATTCCATCGCGTGTCACGCACGGCGTGCGTGCGGTGAATGGCGCGTGTCGCGCGTGATTACGCGGCGGCTCGCAATGCGCGCTGCCCGGCCGCGAGCGCGGCGCCCGCGAACAGCGTCAGCGCCGAATACACGAGCCCGCGCGCGAGCCCGGCACTGTCCGACACCCAGCCGATCGCGACCGGCCCGGCGATCTGCCCGAACGCGAAGACCGTCGTGAACGCGCTGATCCCCTTCGCCCAGCCGTCCGGCGGCAGGTTGTGGCGCACGAAGGCCGTCGTCGATGCGACGGCCGACAGGAACGTCGCGCCGAACAGCACGCCCGACGCGAACGCGGCCACCGGATGCACGAACATCGCCGGCATCAGCGTCGCGATGCCGAGCAGCGCGTTGAGCACGGCGAGCGCCTGGCCGCCGCGCATCCGGTCGAGCAGCCCCGACCACAGCCGCGCCGACACGACGGTCGCGACACCGAGCATCACGTAGAACGCGGCGACCACCGTGCCGCTCATCCCCGCGCCGCGCAGCAGCGCGACGATGAACGTCATGTAGCCGATGTAACCGACGCCGAACAGGCCGTAGCCGGCCAGCGCGAGCGCGAAGCGCGCGGGGCTCGCGGTCGCGGCCGCCGTCGCTTCGCCGCGCGGCGCAGTCGGTGCCGCGTGCATGCGCTCGATGCGGCGCGCGGCCGACACGGCCACCGCCGAGAACAGCACGCACGCGAAGGCGAGCGCGAACCACGCGGGTTGCCAGCCGTGTACGCCGTGTGAGAGCGTCGCCGGCACGAGCAATGACGATGCGACGATGCCCCATCCCGTGCCGCCGTAGTAGAGCCCGAGCAGCAAGCCCGCATCACGCGGCGACGCCGACGCGAGCCGCGCGGCCAGCACGCCGCCGCTGATGAAGATCAGCGCGCTGCCGACACCGGTCGCGAGCCGCTGCACGAGCAGCGCATGCATGCCGGACGTGAGCCCGCACGCGGCCATCAGCAACGCGGTCAACACGCATCCGGCCGCCAGCAGCGAGCCTGCTCGCCAGCGCCGCGACAGCCACGGAAACGCGAGTGCGCCGACCAGGTAGCCGGCCGCGTTCGCCGTGTTCAGCGCGCCGGCCTGCGCGAACGTCCAGCCGAGATCGGCCTTCATCGGCGGCAGCAGCAGCGCATACGAAAAGCGCGCGAGGCCGAGCGCGATCGCGCTGCCGAGCGACAGGCAGATCGCGAGCCGCCACGCGGCGATGCGTTCGGGGTCACGTTCCGGGAAGGGGCTGGTCGCGCCGGTGTCCGGCCGCGACGGGCCGGGCTGCTCCGGTTGCGGCGCTGCGCGCATCGCATGTCTCCTTGGTCGTTCGAAGCCGCGGCCAGTCGTGACGGCGGAACCGGTGTTCCGCACGCGGCAATCCCGACTGTCGAGGCTTCCGATTCTGTCGGACGTTGACATCCTCCCCCGTCTGATGACGGGCGATTCCTACCGCGTCTGAAACGACAATACTTATCTCAGATCGCCTCGGCGGGTTCCTGCTTCATTGAGCGGCCCGACTGCACCGTCTCTCCACAGGCTGCGACGCGGTGTCCCCGCGCCAGAATGTTCAGAGCGCCGACGACATCGGCGTTCTCCTCGTAACTGCATTCGACACAGGCGAATTTTTCCTGCGTGGTCCGGTTATCCGCACTCACGTATCCACAAGCTGGACACGTCCGGCTTGTATTCGCGGGCGGAACCGCCACGAGCCAGCCGCCGTTCCAGGCCAGCTTGTATTCCAACTGCCGCCTGAACTCGAACCACCCTTGGTCGAGGATGGCCTTATTCAGACCGGACTTGGCCCGAACGTTCTTGCCAGGCGCATCGGTGCTGCCCGCCGCCGACCTGGACATATTCCGAACCTGCAAGTCCTCGATACACACCATCGCGTGGTTTTTGCTGATCGTGGTCGTGGCCTTGTGCAGGTAGTCGCGGCGAGCATTGGCGATGCGCGCATGGATGCGCTGGACTCTGGCCCTAGCTTTTATCCAGTTATTGCTGAACTTGACCTTGCGGCTCATCGCACGTTGGCATCGACGCAGACGAGCCTCATGTTTCTTGAAACTGTTGAGCGGTGTGAGAAACGTGCCGTCGCTCATCGTGGCGAAGCGGGCAATGCCCACATCGATGCCGATCACGCTGGTGGCATGGGGCACCGGCTGCTCGACCTCCCGCTCGGTCTGGATCGAGACCCACCACTTGCCCGCGTTGAAGCTGACCGTTGCGTTGCGCAGTTCGCCAAGCACGGGACGCGACAGCCTCAGCCGCATCCAGCCCAGCTTGGGCAGGAAAATGCGCCCATTGGGCTGGTCGAGCTTGAATTGCTTGGGGTCCGGGTAGCGAAAACTGTCGCGCTGGCCGCGCTTCTTGAACTTCGGAAACGCCGCTCGCTTGGCGAAGAAGTTCTTGTAGGCCCGCTCCATATCCTTGAGGGCGTGTTGCAACGGGTGAACGGGGGCGTCCTTGAGCCATGGCGTTTCGCCTCCGTTACGCCACTCCGTCAGATGCTTGGCCATTGCTACGTAGCCAATGAACTTGCCGCCCGCCTCGTAGTTCTCCTTCTGCAACGCCAGTGCCTTGTTGTAAACGAACCGGCACGATCCGGCGAAGCGGCGCATATCGCGCTGCTGCTCGCCGTTCGGCATCAGTTCGAACTTGAAGGCCTGGAGTCGTCGCATCGGACGATTGTATGTCTGGCCCACAAGAGCGAGTCAAGCCTTTCGACGCGGTCGCTATTACGTCTTTCAAGTGCTACTCGAGCATTCGGAAAAAGGCGTGGGACGGCGCGCTGGGGTCTCTGTCTTACTTTGCCGGAAGTTGTGGCGGAGCGCCTGTCGAAATCGTTCGCAAAGACATCGACCAACAGAAAACGCCCCGCTAGCCGCCCGAAAGGACGCCTACGACGTCCGCGCTATCCTTCCCCGCCCTGAAGGACGAGGTTTGACGCGCATGCAGATCATACTTGAGCCGTCGCGGGCCGGCATGCGTTGTCGACAGGAGCCCCGCCGCGGCAGCCGGATCGTCCATGCATCGCCCGCCGCAAGCCATCGCGAAAGTACGTCGGCTGCCTGCCCGCGCTACCCCCGCAATCCCGCCATGAAAGCCGTGAACAACGCGCGTCCCTCGGGCCATTCCGCCAATCCCGCTTCCGTATTCAGATGGCCGCGCGGGCCGAGCAGCAACGGCGTCGCGCCGCGCGCTTGCGCCCATGCAATGCCGCGCCCGGCCGGGTCGTACCCGTCATCCGAGCTGGCGATCGCCAGCACCGGAAAGCTGGCGAAATCGCCCTCCGGCACATCCGCGAACGCACGGGCCGCAACCGGAAAACGCGGGCCGCCCGGATCGGGCACCGCCACGAGCCACGCAGCGCGCACGACGCGCGTCGACGCCGCCCGCCAGTGCGCGAACAGCAGGCACCCCAGCGAATGACAGATCACCACCGGCGGCGTCGCGGCTTGCGCAACGGCTTCATCGAGCGCCGCCATCCAGTCGCGCAGGTCGGGCGCATCCCATGACGCCGGCGCCATGCGCACGGCGCCCGGCAGCGCGGCCTCCCAGTGGCTCTGCCAATGATCCGGTCCCGAGTTGCCGATCCCCGGCACGATCACGATCGTCTGGTCCATCTCCATCTCCATGAATGAGCGAGCTCGCAGTCTGGCTTGCCGGAAACCGGCCGGGAATGGCAAATCATCGGATATTGAGACAATATGCCGATGAATTAACGGAGCGGGAAAGCGGACATGTCGAACGGAGAGCTCGATCGCCTGGATCTGTCGATCCTCGAGGCGCTGCAGGACAATGCACGGATGCCGCTGTCAGAAGTGGGCCGCCGCATCGGCCTGTCGCAGCCGGCTACGTCGGAGCGCGTCAAGCGGCTGGAAGAGCGCGGCATCATCGCGGGCTACGTTGCACGGATCGACCCGGCCGCGCTGGGGCTGGGGATGATGGCCATCATCCGGTTGAAGACGACGCACGAACACATCAAGCCCGCGCTGCGTGCGTTCGCGGAGATGCCGCACGTCATCGAGGTCCACCGGATGACCGGCGAGGATTGCTTCCTGCTGAAGGTCCTGGTGCCGACGCCGGGACAACTGGAAACCATCATCGATGCGATCGCCCGCTTCGGCGCGGTCACGACGTCACTCGTGCTGCGATCCGAGCCGGCCAAGCCGCTCGGCAAGGCGCTGCTCGGTTGACACGGGCAGCGGGCCGCTGACGCGCCGCCGATGAGCGGCGACGCGTTCGCGCGCAGGCATGGTCGCCGAGAACACCATCGGTCTCAGCGATCGAATTTCCGATGAAAAATCGCCGAATGCAATGCAGCGCATGAGATTCCGGTCATTGAAAAAATGACGTTGAATCCGTCATTCACTTTATTTTTGTTTTATCGCACGCGCCCCGTAAATCCCCCGTGTTTAGCACGCCCCGGCTAAAATCCTTGCAACGCATTGCATTCGCAAATTCGTCAGACTAATATCAACGCCACTCGTCGCGCATTCACGAAATGTGTGATGAGGAGTGGCAACTTTTTAGCCGCGCTTTCATGTTGAATCACTCATGTTCACCACAGGAGAATTGACATGCAGGACACCCAGCAGATCGAATTGCTTGACTGGATGCAGGAAGACACGCACCCCGAGGCCGTCGACATGATGGTCGAGGACGCCGTGGTGCCGTTCGGCACCGCGCTCTGGCCGGTCTGAGCGGGCCACCCGTTCTCGCGGAAGGGCTGCGGCCCTTCCGCCGCTTCCGGAGACACGCATGCTGAACCTGCATCGCGCGCTGGGCTTCCACCCCGCGCTGCGCGACAAGCTCGCGCGCGGCGAGTCGGGAAAACTGCTGGTCGGCCATGACACCCGCAACCGCGACATCGCATTGCGTGCGTTTTCCGCCCTGCCCGATTCGCTCGACGCGACCACCCTCTGCCTCGAAAGCACCCCACCCGCCGATATCGCCGCCGCGCTCGATCGCGCCGATCTGTTCGTGCTGCTGTACGACTCGTCGTGCCTGCCGACGCCGTCGCCAAGCGGGCCGCCGTTCCTCGCCGCGATCCGCCCCGCGATCGTTGAGCACTGGAGCAAGTCGGTCCTGTTCAAGGATTACGGCCCGCATCTCGACGAGGCATTCGCCGAATCGCTCGACGACATCGCGGCACGCAACGGCCGGCTGATCGACGCGGCCGCACACGCATCGCGGATCCGCTTCATCGACGAAGCCGGCAACACGCTGACAGGCTCGCTCGCGCCGGACCAGAAATGGACGAGCGTGGACGGCATGGGCAACCTCGACGTCGTGCCCGGCGAGATCGCAACGCACGTCACCGACCTCAACGGCTCGGTCGTCTTCAGCGGCACGTTTCTCGGCACCGTGCCGTTCGCGATCAAGTACAAGGTGGCCGAGCAACTGGCCACGCTGCAGGTCGAGAACAGCACGATCGTCGGGTTCGACACCGACAACGAAGGTTTCCGGCGCGATTTCTCGACCTATCTCGACCGGCATCCGAATCACCGGCGGATCGAGGAATTCGGCATCGGCACGAACCTCGGGATTCGCGGGCTGTACGGCCGCAACGCGGGATTCGAGGAACGCCATCCGGGCCTGCACCTCGGGCTCGGCGGCGGCGAAAACGGCAGCCACCATCTCGACCTGATCTTCGCGCGCGGCACGCTCGCGCTCGACGACCGGATCGTGTTCGACGGCGCGTTCGCCGTCTGACGAAGCGGCTGCGTGCTCAGGCTTCGGCGGCCGCCGTGTCGCCGAGCCACTTGTACATCACGAGGCTGTCGACGAAGCCGAGCCGCGCGTGACGGTACGCCCGCGGCAGGCGGCCGACGATTTCAAATCCCAGCTTCTGCCACAGTGCGACCGCCACTTCGTTGGTCGACACCACCGAGTTGAACTGCATCGCGAGGAAACCGCGCTCGCGTGCGACCTGCTGCGAGTGCTCGCACATCAGGCGCGCGACGCCGCGGCCACGCGCGGCCTCGCTCACCATGTAGCCGCAGTTGCTCACGTGATTGCCGGGGCCACCGGCGTTCGCCTTCAGGTAGTACGAGCCCAGGACCACGCCGCCCTCTTCGGCGATCCACGTGCACAGCGGCGCATCGAGCCACAGTGCGCGCGCCGCTTCCTGTGTCGGCGCCGCATCGAATGCATAGGTTTCCTGAGCGGCGACGATCGCGCGATAGGTCGGCCAGAAGCGCGGGAAATCGTCGTCGGTCATCGGGCGAATCGTGATCATGCGAAGTCTCTCGTGATGGGAATGTCGGCAGGCATGCCAGCGATCGTACCGTGATTCAGGAACGGCTGCCGTCCCGTTGCGCCGCGCTGCGATACGCGCCCGGCGGCACGCCGTACCAGCGCTTGAACGCCTGCGAGAAACTCGACAGGTCGCTGAAGCCGAGCCGCTCCGCCACTTCCGCGAGCGACAGGCGCGCGTCGCCGAGCAGCGTCTCGGCCATCGCGCCGCGCGCCTGCGCGAGCAGTGCGCGGAACGTCGTGCCCTCCTCCTGCAGCCGGCGCTTGAGCGTGCGCGGGCTCGTGTTCATCAGCCGCGCCATGTCCTCGAGCGAGAACGGCGCGGGGCCGGGCGTCGCGCTCAGGTACTGGCGCACCATCTCCGACGTGCCCACGCGCGCACGCCGCGCTTCGAGCAGCTGGCCGCACATCTGCTCGCACATCGACACCGTCAGCGGATTCGCGTGCGGCAGCAGCCGGTCGAGAAACGCGCGGTCGAAAGCGAGGCTGTTCGCGCGCGCCGAGAACGCGGGCTCGATGCCGGCGATGCGTGGCACCGGCGTGGTCGGCGTGCGCGCCGCCTGCACCGTGAAGCGCGACAATGCGAATGTGTCGTCGCCGATTTCCTGCAGCAGCACGGCCGCGGCCGCCATGTCGCGCTCGACCAGGAACCGGCTCAGCGTGCCATCGAGTTCCGGCGCGCCGAAATTGAGCACGCACGAGCCGCCTTCCTCGCGGTACGTGATCACCGTGAACGCATAGGTGAGCGGCAGGAAGCGCAGCGCCAGCGCGAGCGCGTCGCGTGCGCTCGCGCTGGCGATCAGCCCGTAGCCCCACACCCCGTACGCGGAGAAGTGATAGCGCTGGCCGACCTCGAACCCGAGGCCCGGCGCGCGCCCGAGCGCGCGCAGCAGGTTGCCGGTCAGCCGCAGTTCCTGCGCGGCCGTCACCTCGACCTTTGGATCGTCGAGCTGCGCGTCCGCGAGGCCCGTGCCGGCCAGCAGCGTCGTGTGCGGCACGCCGCGTTCGTCGCCGAAATCGACCAGCAGCCGGGCGCTGGCCGGACTCCGGGTGAAATCCCAGAAGCTCATGCGGAGAAACCCTCGAAGCGCCGATTTGGCCCAAATACTAAAACAATTGTCCCGAAGCAGCATTGGTGTTTTCCCATGCGGCCAGCACCATCGGCGTCATCCAGTCGTCATCCGAACGACGCCATCGCCCTCCGGAGGAGACACCATGCGACCGAGTCGCCCGACCGATCCCGCAGCCCGCTTCGCATGCCGGCACGACGAATTTGCCGCATGCGCCAGCGATCCCGCCCCGCCGCTCGCGCCTCGCCTGCCGCACACCGGCCGCCCGTGCACGCTGCCGCGCCCCGCTTGATCCATCGACCCTCAGAGGACCAATCCATGAGCAAGACTTTCGACTACATCGTCGTGGGCGGCGGTTCGGGCGGCAGCGTCGTCGCCGGGCGGCTGACCGACGACCCGGCCGTGACCGTCTGCGTGCTCGAGGCCGGCGGCCGCGGCGACGGCACGCTCGTCAACGTGCCGACCGGCGCGGTCGCGATGATGCCGACCCGCATCAACAACTGGGCCTTCGACACGGTGCCGCAGCCGGGCCTCGGCGGGCGCATCGGCTACCAGCCGCGCGGCAAGGTGCTGGGCGGTTCGTCGGCGATCAACGCGATGGTCTATATCCGCGGCCATCGCGTCGACTACGACGGCTGGGCCGCGCTCGGCAACGAAGGCTGGAGCTACGACGACGTGCTGCCGTACTTCCGCCTGAGCGAGCACAACGAGCGCTTCGACGATGCGTGGCACGGCCGCGACGGCCCGCTGTGGGTGAGCGACCTGCGCACCGGCAACCCGTTCCATGCGCGCTACCTGGAAGCCGCGCGGCAGGCCGGCCTGCCGCTCACCGACGATTTCAACGGCGCGCAGCAGGAAGGCATCGGCCTCTACCAGGTCACGCAGAAGCACGGCGAACGGTGGAGCGCCGCGCGCGCGTACCTGCTGCCGCACGTCGGCCGCCGCGACAACCTGACGGTCGAGACGCATGCGCAGGTGCTGCGCATCCTGTTCGACGGCACGCGTGCGACCGGCGTCGAGGTGCGGCAGCATGGCGAGGTCCGCACGCTGCGCGCGCGGCGTGAAGTCGTGCTCGCGGCCGGCGCGCTGCAAACGCCGCAGTTGCTGATGCTGTCGGGCGTCGGCCCGGGCCGCGAACTCCAGCAACAGGGCATCGCCGTGCACGCCGACCTGCCCGGCGTCGGCCGCAACCTGCAGGATCATCCGGATTTCATCTTCGGCTACCGCACGCGCAGCGTCGACACGATGGGCGTGTCCGTGGGCGGCGGCCTGCGCATGCTGCGCGAGCTGGCGCGTTTTCGCCGCGAACGGCGCGGGATGCTGACGTCGAATTTCGCGGAAGGCGGCGGCTTCCTGAAGACGCGCGCCGAGCTCGACGCGCCGGACATCCAGCTGCACTTCGTCGTCGCGCTCGTCGACGATCATGCGCGCAAGCTGCACGCCGGCCACGGGCTGTCGTGCCACGTGTGCCTGCTGCGGCCGCGCAGCCGCGGCTCGGTCACGCTGAACAGCGCCGATCCGCTCGCGGCGCCGCGCATCGATCCCGCGTTCTTCGACGATCCGCGCGATCTCGACGACATGGTTGCGGGCTTCCGCCTCACACGACGGCTGATGGAAGCGCCGTCACTCGCCGGCTGGACCACGCGCGACCTGTTCACCGCGAACGTCAACACCGACGATGAAATCCGCGACGTGCTGCGGCGGCGCACCGACACCGTGTATCACCCGGTCGGCACGTGCCGGATGGGGCACGACGCGCTCGCCGTCGTCGACCCGCAACTGCGCGTGCGCGGCCTGCAGGGGCTGCGCATCGTCGATGCGTCGGTGATGCCGACCCTCATCGGCGGCAATACCAACGCACCGACGATCATGGTCGCCGAAAAGGCCGTCGACCTGATCCGGGGCGTGTGCCGCACGTCCGCACAACCGCAACGCGAAACCGTCAGGACAGCGACGGATCTCGACACGGTTCCCGCCGCGTGTGCCGCGCACGATGCCATCCACTCCGAGGAAACCCGCCATGTTGTCGCCTGATACCGCTCGCGCCGCCGACTCCGCCGCCCCGCTTGCGGCAATCATCATCGGCGCCGGCTTCGCCGGCATCGGCATGGCGATCGCACTGCAACGCGCCGGCATCCACGATTTCGCGATCGTCGAACGCTCGCACGACGTCGGCGGCGTGTGGCGCGACAACCGCTACCCGGGCGCCGCCTGCGACGTGCCCTCGCACCTGTACTCGTTCTCGTTCGAGCCCAACCCGGCGTGGTCGCGCGTGTTCGCGCCGCAGCCCGAAATCCATGCGTACCTGCAGCATTGCGCGCGCAAGTACGGCCTCGCGCGCTACCTGCGCTTCGGCGCCGAGGTCGCGCACGCCCGCTACGACGAAGCCGCCGCGCTGTGGCGCGTCACGCTCGCCGACGGCACGACGCTCAGCGCCACCGTGCTCGTCAGCGGCACTGGGCAGCTGAGCCGCCCGGCGATGCCCGACCTGCCCGGCATCGACACGTTTCGCGGCCGCGCGTTCCACTCCGCGCACTGGGATCACGACTATTCGCTCGCTGGCAAGCGCGTGGCGGTCGTGGGCACCGGCGCGTCGGCGATCCAGTTCGTCCCGGCGATCGCGGGCGACGTGAAGCAGCTGGTCGTATTCCAGCGTTCGCCTGCCTATGTGATGCCGCGCCCCGACCGCGCGTACCGCCCGTGGGAGAAAGCGCTGTTCCGCCGGTTGCCGTGGGCGATGAAGCTGCATCGCGCATCGATCTACCTGCGCTACGAATCGCGCGCGATCGCGTTCACGCGTCTGCACAAGCTGATGAAGGTCGCGGTCGGCCGGCCGTTCCACCAACTGCTTGCACGCGACGTGCCGGACCCCGCGCTGCGTGCGCGGCTCACGCCCGACTACCCGATCGGCTGCAAGCGCATCCTGCTGTCGAGCGACTATCTTGCCGCGATGAGCCGCGACAACGTCGAACTCGTCACGCAGCGGATCCGGCGCGTGACGGAGGACGGCATCGAGACCGTCGACGGCGTGCATCATCCGGTCGATGCGATCATCTACGGCACGGGGTTCGCGGCGACCGAGTTCCTGTCGCCGATGCGTATCACGGGCCGCGACGGGCTCGACCTGAACGACGCATGGCGGCGCGGCGCGCAGGCGTATCTCGGGCTCACGGTGCCCGGTTTTCCGAACTTCTTCATGCTGTACGGCCCGAACACCAACCTCGGCCACAACTCGATCGTCTATATGCTCGAAAGCCAGATCGCGCACGTGATGCGCTGCCTGCGCGCGATGCGGCGTGACGGTGCGCGCGAGATCGACGTCGATGCGCGCCGCTACCGGCGCTTCAACGTGCATGTGCAGCAGCGGCTCGAAGGCTCGGTGTGGAACAGCTGCAAGAGCTGGTACGTCGATGCGTCGGGACACAACAGCACGAACTGGCCGGGCTTCACGCTGACCTACCGGTGGATCACGCGCTTCACCGGGATGGGCGCTTACCGCTTCACGCATCCGTTGCCGGAGTCGGCCGCACCGGCGCGCGACGTGGTGGTCGCGCCGCCCGCCGGCCGGCTGGAGGCACTGACCGCCGCATCGCTGCGCGGCTTCCTGCGCGTCGCGTTCCGGCCGCTGATCGGGCCGCCGTTCGGCGCGCGCATGCAACGCCGCGTCGTCGCGCTGCTGTCGCCGCTGATGCCGGGCACAAGCGGCACGCTGCGCTACCGCACGTCCGCGCATCGCGTGCCGGTCGAAGTCGTGGCGCCGAAACGCGGCGACACGGGCGGCGCGATCCTCTATCTGCACGGCGGTGCATTCTGTCTCGGCGGGCCGCATACGCATCGCGGCGTGACGACGCGGCTCGCGAATGATGCGGGCCTGCCGGTGTGGGTGCCCGACTACCGGCTGGCGCCCGAGCATCCGAGCCCGGCCGCGCTCGACGATGCGCTGGCCGTCTACGACGCGATGCGTGCGCAGGGCCATGCGCCGCACCGGATCGTGATCGCCGGCGATTCGGCCGGCGGTGCGCTGGCCATCGCGCTGGCCATCGCGCTGCGCGAGCGCGGCGAGCCGGCTGCCGCCGCGCTGCTGCTGATTTCGCCCGTGACCGATCCCGCGCTCGGCGGCGCGACGCTGGCGTCGCGCCGGCATGACGACCCGATGATCCGTCGCGGCTGGCTCGAACAGGGGCTGCGCTGGTATCACGGCGCCGGTTCGGTGGCCGCCCGCGGCCCGCTCGACACCGACCTGCGCGGCCTGCCGCCGATGCTCGTCCAGGCCGGCGACCAGGAGGTGCTGCTCTCGGATGCGCAGCGGCTGGCCCGTCATGCGCAGGCCTGCGGCGTGCCGTGCCGGCTGGAGGTTCATGCGGCGCGCTGGCATGTGTTTCATCTGCAGGCGTTTTACCTGCGGTCGGCGCGGGATGCGTTGCGGACGCTGGCGGGGTTTGCGGCGCAACGGGTGGCGACGACGACGTGACGATGAAACAGTCACGCGCCGCGATCGGGGCCGTGGTTCGCGGCTTCCCCGGTCGGGTGCGCGGTGCATGCGCCGTCACCGAACCCGCTTGCCGCGAAGCGACGTCGTCTTGCAAAAACCGGCCGTTTATTTTTTTCCGTCGCATGCGGCCGTCATGATCTCCCGCAGGCCCCGGCGCGCCGCCGGGGTTCCCCACCCTCGCGGAGACATCATGAAAAGAAGGCACACCCTCAACACGCTGGCCCTGCTCTGTTGCGTCGGCATCCAGTGCGCGACGTCGGCGTTCGCCGACGAGCCGAAGAAGGTCGCGTTCGTCGACACCGGCAACACCGGGCGCAGCGTGATGGCCGAAGCGATCGCCGGCCAGTTGATCGCGCAACGCCACGCGCACATCGCGGTGATTTCACGTGCGGTCGACGAAGATCCGTATGACGAAAAGCCCGAAGAAAACGGCGTGATCCTGATGAAGCGCCGCGGCATCGACACGTCCGCGCACCGTTCGGTGCAGTTGAACGCCAACGACATCAAGCATTCCGATGTAATCCTGACGATGACCGACAAACACAAGGAGAAGGTGCTCGCGCTCTATCCGTCGGCCGCCGGCAAGGTGTTCACGCTGGCCGAGTATGCGTCCGGGAAGCACGTCGACGTGCCCGATGCGTGGGGCAAGCCGATCGATTTCTACGAATCGGTCACCACGCAGCTCGACACGTACATCCCGGCGGCGCTCGACAAGATCGCGACTGCCGCGCCGGCGAAGCCGTAATGTCAGGAGGCCTGTCGGCTCGCCAGGCGCGACGCGCCGGCACCGACAGGTGTGCTGTTCACGTTGTTCCCCCCGACACCCCACCCACCTCGCGTGCCCGTCACCGGGCCGTTGACTTTGGCCATCCGGCCGAATCGTCACCCTGCGCACCGGATGAAAGAATGATCTTCGTCCGGGAAGCCGGCTTCGCGGCCTGACATCCCGCACTTCGAAGGCATCGTATGCGCAGCAACGCGCATGCGGTGTCGTGTGTCGCCCCGACTCGGCAATGCGCGCACGCCCCGCGCGCACCACCCGGCAGCTCGCACGACCCCGCCATTTACCCTACTCCCTTTTTGTAGCTTATAAGTTACAATGCTCTCCAAGTTCGAACTTCTTCGCTACCAGCGCGACGATGGCCGCGAGCCCTTCACCGAATGGTTGAACGCCGTGCGCGACAAGCTTGCGCAGGCACGGATTCGCGAACGCCTGCGCCGCGTGCAGACAGGCAACTTCGGCGATTGCGAGCCCGTCGGCGAAGGCGTGATCGAACTGCGCGTCCACGTCGGCGCCGGCTATCGCGTGTATTTCGGGCGGTACGGCGGCGCACTGGTGCTGTTGCTTTCAGGTGGCGACAAAAGCAGTCAACCCGACGACATCAGGCGCGCAAAGGAACACTGGTCGAACTGGAAACGGAGGCAAACATGACCAAGCTCAAAGGTGCGGTATCGCACCATGACGCGGAAGTCGCCGAACTCGGCGCCGACCGCGAACTCGCGGTGGCCTATCTGCGCGTCGCGATGGAGTCGCTCGACGATCCCGACAACCGCGCGGCCGGCCTGCTCGCGCTGCGTACGGTCGCGGAAGCGTACGGCGGGCTCGGCGCCGTCGCGGCCGAAGCCGGCATCAGCCGCGAATCGCTGTATCGCACGCTGTCCCCAAACGGCAACCCGACACTGAAAACCCTGCTCGCGGTGCTCAAGACCGTCGGCCTGCGCCTGTCCGTCGTCCCTGCACAGCCGGTGCACGCATAAGCGGCACACCGCCCGCTCACGGCCGCACCATCCACACCAGCAGCATCTCCGCCGGCGCGTTAGCCATCCCCGCCGGCGGATGCTCGATCGCCGGCTCGACCGACAGCGCCTTCGCCATCGTCGCCGCATCGTCGATCGTCGTCGTGCGCACGATCGTCATCAGTCGCGCCGGCCGGTGCAGCGTCTCGCGATACAGCGCGCCGTACCACAGCGGCCGCATGCCGAGCGCGTCCTGCAGCACGTACGGATAACGCCACAGCCGCAGCACGAGGCGGCTTTCCGGCTGCCCCGGATCGACGCGCACGAACACGCGGCGCGTGCTTTCGCCGTGCGTGTAGCGCGGCAGCACCGGCAGCGCCTCGGCCGGCGCCTGCGGCAGCAGCCAGCGCAGCGCGGTGGCCGGCGACCACGGCGCCGCGCGCTGCCAGCCGGCCTGCGCGAGATGCCGGTCGAGCGTGTCCGACGTCGCACTCCATTGCAGCGGCAGATATTCCTCGCGGTCGCCGCCGATCTCGGTGCGCCGCACCGGCACGCGCTGCCACCCGCCGCGCAGCCACTGGTCGACGGTCATCGCGACCACGTCGCCGACATGCGGGCGCGCCGCGCGGTCGAGCTGCCATTGCGCGGGAACCGTCCATACGCCGGCCGTCGCGAGCACCACCGTCACCGCGACGAGCCCGCCCCTCGGCTGCACGTGCTCGCGTATGCGCCAGTATGCATAGGCGCCGGCCAGCAACGCGAACCAGGCGAGCCCGAGACTCCAGCCGCCCAGCAGGCCCGACAGCCACGTGTCGCCCACATACAGCCGCGCGAAGCCGCCGAGCACGATCCACAACACCACCGCCGTCACGACCGGAATCCGCCACCGCGCGGGCCGGTCGCGCGCGAGCACCCAGCCGAGGCCGCTGCTCGCGAGAATCGCGAACGCCGCTTCGGCATCGGGCAGCGGCACGTGCGGCGCACCGGGCGGCAAGCTCGCGGGCGTCGCGCCGGGTATGCCCGCGCCGAACACCGGCCCGAGCACGACGGCGACGCCGACCGTCACGAGCCACCACGCGGCCGTCAGCCAGCAGCGATGGATCATCAGCCAGACGAGAAACGCGGCCGCGACGATCAGCCCCGTGTCGTGCCCGTGCAGCACGGCAAGCGCGCGCATCGTGGCGTCCACCGGCGGTGTGCGCAGGTTCTGCAGGAACGCATACAGCGCGATGTCCGCGTGCATCAGCGGATCGTTCGCGACGACATCCTGCACGAGGCCCGCGAACAGCCACACGCAGCCGATGAACAGCAGCGCGAGCACGGGCACCGCGCCGGGCAGGCCGCGCACATATGCAATCGCGTCGTGCAGCCGTGCACCGAAGCGCGGCCAGCGCCGCGCGCAGGCGTGCAAGCCGTCGACGAGCGCACGGCGCAACAGCGGCCAGCCGCGCCGCAACGAGACGCGCACGCCGATCCACACGAGGGCGACGAGCGCCGCGACGACCAGCAGGATCACGGCGACCCGCACGCTGATCGCCGCGGCCAGCGCGGCCGACGCGCCGAACAGGATGCCCGGCGCGACGTGCACGGGCGCCCAGATGAGCGCCGAGACGACGTTGACCGGATAGAACGACCGGCGCGGCAGCGTCGCGCAGCCGACCACGACCGGCACGACCGCGCGCACCGGCGCAAGAAAACGCGCAAGCACGATGCTCTTCATGCCATGGCGCAGCACGAACTCCTCGCCGCGCGCGAAGGCGGCCGCATAGCCGAAGCGCGCCCATGCGTTGCGGATCACGCCGCGGTAGTGCCGCCCGAGTTCATAGCTGATCCCGTCGCCGATCACGGCGCCGACCGCCGCGACACCGATGGTCGTCCAGGCGTCGAGCGCACCCGCGCCGATCAGCGCACCGGCCGCGAACATCACGGCGCCGGCCGGCACGACCGTGCCGATCAGCGCGATCGCCTCGGCGCAGGCCGCCATGAACACGATCGCGAGCACGAGCAGCGGATGTGCGCCGATCGCGCCGATCCACGCGTGGATCGTATCGCTCATCGCACGCGCCTCGGCGGAGCGACCCGGTGTGCGGACACCGGGCCGGTGATGGCATGGGGAATATTCATCGGGCGGTGCGCGCGGTCGCGCCGGCGGGGCGGGTCAATCGAACTCGTGCTGCCGCGCGTCGGCCTCGAGCGGCGCGTCGTGGTAGCCGACCGTCGCGATCTCCTGCAGATAGCGCACGAGAAACGCGCCGATCGAGCCGGCAGCCTCGTACTGATGCACGTGGCGGAATTCGTGGGTCAGCAGGCGGCGCGTGTCCTGCCCGCGCAGCACGTACACCGCATGGCCAAGCGTGAGCCCGATCGTCCCCGGCGCCAGGAGCCCCGAGTCGCGGGCGATCGCGGCCAGCGACGGCACCTCGGGGAACGGCATGCGGTCGACGATCACCACGCGGATCCGCTCGGGCTGCGCGACGCCCACCGTGCGCGCGTCGTCGGCTTGCTCGGACGTCAGCGGCGCCCCCTGCGCGATCCCGCGCGCCGCCTCGGCTTCCGCCCATGCAACGGCAGCGGGCAGTGCGGACGGCAGGATATCGGCAAGATCGATCATCGCGGGGCTCCTCGGGGGGTTGTAGTGGCATCGGGCACCAGTTTAGTCCCGAATCGGAACGGTTCGCGGGGTAGCGCGCGACACGACGCGCCGCCTCTTCACCGTCTCAATAATAATCAGGGAATACCCTTATTTCCGCCGGCTCCGCCGCCTGCCTTTTCCCTGGGATTGTTTCGTTTCAGTACACATTCCACGTTCGGCTATCTCGAAAATTTCCCGGATGTGTACCGTTTTCGGATTCGGCGGAATATATTGATCAGAAGAACAGCCGCGGCGACACCCGGACAGCAGGGCGCGGCGTCATCCCGAAGAGGATCGCTAGATGATCAGGGTAATTCTGGCTGACGATCACGCAGTCATGCGGGACGGACTGCGTTACATCCTGGAAACGGCCGGCGGTTTCGAAATCGTCGGCGAGGCGAGCGACGGCTCGGCCACGCTTGCGCTGGTCGAGCGCGGTGCCGCCGACGTGCTGCTGCTCGACCTGTCGATGCCCGCGCCGACCGGCATCGAGCTGATCCGGCTGGTGAAACGCCACGCGCCGTCGCTGCGCACGCTGGTGCTGACGATGCATGCGGAGGCGCAGTACGCGGCGCGCGCGTTCAAGGCCGGCGCGACCGGCTACCTGACGAAGGACAGCGCGACCGCCGAGCTCGTCGAGGCGGTCGGCAAGGTGGCCGCGGGCGGCGTCTACGTGAGCCCGTCGGCGGCCGAGAGCCTCGCGCTCACGCTGCGCACGCCGGCCGCCGCGCTGCCGCACGAACGGCTGTCCGCGCGCGAGCTCGACGTGATGCGCCGCATCGTCGCCGGCCAGACCGTCACGCAGATCGCGACCGAACTCGCGCTCAGCGCAAAGACGGTCAGCACCTACAAGACCCGGATCCTCGAGAAGATGGAGCTGCCGCACGAAGCCGCGCTGGTCCGCTACGCGGTGCGCCACGAACTCGACCCCGGCGGCGACGCATGACCGCCGCCTTCCGCTTCCCGCCCTCATCCCGGCCCTCGCCCGCGGACGACGACGACCCGGACGCGTCGCGCCTGTTCATGTCGTCGCTGCCGCCGGGCCGGCGCGAGCGGCGGCTCGCGCTCGCGACCGTCCTCATCTCCGCCGTGATCTTCGCCGCGCTTGCACCGTTCGCGGGCAGGCCGCTTGCGCCGGGCTGGGCGTTCATTCCCGTGTACCAGTCGGCGATCGTCGTCAACGACATGGTGACCGCCGGCCTGCTGCTCGGCCAGTACGCGATCCTGCGCCAGCGGCCGCTGCTCGTGCTCGCGGGCGGCTACCTGTTCACGGGTTTCATGGCCGGCACCCACATGCTGACCTTTCCCGGACTGTTCGCACCGACCGGCCTGCTCGGCGGCGGCGACCAGACCACCGCCTGGCTATACCTGTTCTGGCACGGCGGCTTTCCGCTGGCGGTCGCCACTTACGCGCTGCTGCGCGCGAAGTCGCGTGCGCCGGGCCCGATTCCGGCCCCGCAGCGCCGCGCGGCGATTCCCGTCGTGCTGTGCATCGCGGCCGCGGTCGGCGCGACGGTCGCGCTCGCGCTGCTCGCGACGGCCGGCCACGACCTGCTGCCGCGCATCATGAACGGCAACCGGATGGCCGCGACGATGACGAACGCGATCACGATCGTCTGGGGGCTGAACCTGGTCGCGCTGATGCTGATGTGGCGGCGGCGGCGGCGCCATTCCGTGCTCGACCTGTGGGTGATGACGGTGCTCGTCGCGTGGCTGTTCGACATCGCGCTGTCGTCGATGCTGAATCACGGGCGCTACGACCTCGGCTTCTACGCGGGGCGCGCGTACGGCCTCGTCGCGTCCGGCGTCGTGCTGTTCGCGATGCTGTTCGAGAACGGCCGGCTGCATGCGCAGACGGTGCGCGCGCTGGCCGGCGCGCGCTACCAGCATCTGCTCGTCGCGCAGAAGAGCGCGCAGCTGAACGACGCGAACGAACGGCTCGAACAACGCGTCGCCGCGCGCACCGCGCAACTGAGCGCGTCCAACCGCGACCTGCGACGCGAAGTCGAGGACCGCGTGCGTGCCGAGCGGGCGCTGCAGGCGTCGCGCGAGGAGCTGCGCGAGATCGCCGCGATCAGCGCGAGCGCACGCGAAGCCGAGCAGCGCCGCATCGCACGCGAGCTGCACGACGAACTCGCGCAGACGCTCGCGACGCTGAAGAACGATCTCGAATGGCTGATCGACCGCGTGCCGCAGGACGATGCGCAGCTGGCGCGCAAGATCGCGGCGATGCACGCGCTGGCGCGCGGCGCGGTGGCCGCGACGCGCCGCATCGCGTCGGACCTGCGCCCGCTGATGCTCGACGATCTCGGCTTCGCCGCGGCGATGCAGTGGCTCGTGGAGGATTTCCGGCACCGTCACGGTATCGAGTGCACGCTGCACGTCGAGCCTCCCGAGCTGCAGCTCGACGAGCCTTACGCGACGGCGGTGTTTCGCATCGCGCAGGAAGCGCTCGCGAACGTCGCGCGGCACGCGGCCGCGTCGCATGCGACAGTCGAACTCGTGCATGCGAGCAACGCGATCGAGCTGACGATTCGCGACGACGGCGCGGGGTTCGATCCCGGCGTGCCGCGCAAGTCGGGATCGTTCGGGCTGGTCGGGTTACGCGAGCGCGCGTATCTCGTCGGCGGCACGCTGCGGATCGCGACGACGCTCGGCGAAGGGACGACGGTCGAGGTGGAGATTCCGCTGGCGCCTGCGCAGGTGACGGTCGCGCATGGTGGGGTTGGGGCGCCGCGGGGGTAGGTTCCCGGCGACGGCGGTGGTGCGTTCGTCGGGAACCCGTTGATGATGCGATAACGCCGCGTACCCTCACGCGCGCGCCGCCACCATCCCCCGCTCCGAGCGCGTCCACGCGACCAGCGCGCCGATCCCGAGCAGTGCGAGACACACGATCGGCACGATCATCGGGCCGAACGCGGTGCCCGTCACCTTGCCGGCAAACGGCATCAGGTTCTGGCTGAAGAAGCCGCCGAGGTTGCCGATCGAGTTGATCGCCGCGACGCTCGCCGCCGCCCGCGCGCCGGTGAAGTAACGCGGCGGCATCGACCAGAAGCACGGATACAGCAGCGGGATGCATGCGCCACCGAGCACCAGCGCGATGAAGCGCAGCGGCGTCGACGGCAGCACGAGGCTCAGCAGGAAGCCGAGCGCACCGAGCGCCGCGACGATCGCGATCGTGCGCAGGATGCTCTTCGCGCGGCGCAGCTTCGCCGGCAGCCACAACAGCAGCAGCACCGCGAGCGCCCACGGCAGCATGCTCAGGAAGCCGTTCATGCTGCTCGACACGCCGAACGATTTCACGAGCGTCGGCAGCCAGTACGTGGCGCCGTACAGCGACGTCGACATCAGCATGTAGGTCGCCGCGAACAGCATCACGCGCGGATCGAGCAGCGCCTTCCACGGCTGCCCATGCTCGGCCTTCGCCGGCTTCTCGCGTTCGAGCGCGGCCTCGACGATCTGCTTCTCGCGGTCGTCGAGGAAACGTGCGTCGCGCACCGACGCGGGCAGCACGCGGAACACGACGACCGCGACGATCACCGCCGGGATGCCCGTCGCCACGAACACCCACTGCCAGCCCGCCAGCCCCCACACGCCGTTCAGGCTCAGCAGCACGCCGCCGACCAGCGAGCCGAGCATGTTCGCGAGCGCGCTGCCGAGCGTGAAGATGCCGAGCACCTTCGCGCGGTAGCTCTGCGGGAACCACAGCGTCAGGTAGTAGATCACGCCCGGATAGAAGCCGGCCTCGGCGATACCGAGCACGAAGCGCAGCCCGCAGAATGCGGGCATCGACGTCGTGAAGCCCATCAGCACGGTGATGAGCCCCCACGTCAGCATGATCCGCGCGAGCCACACGCGTGCGCCGTAGCGATGCAGCGCGAGCGTGCTCGGCACCTCGAACAGCAGGTAGCCGATGAAGAACAGCGACGACGCGAGCCCGAACGCGGCCTCCGTCATCCCGAGGCTGTGCACCATCTGCAGCTTCGCGAAGCCGACGTTCTGCCGGTCGATGAACGCGATCAGGAACATCACGACGAGGATGGGCAGCAGGCGCCGCGCCATCTTCGACATGATGCGCTGCTCTTCGGCGGACGCGGGGTCCAGGGTTTCGGTGGCGTTCACTTGAGGCTCCTTGCGTGAAGCGGTTGCATAGTGGTTGAATCGGCGCTGCGCGCGACAAGCGCGCGGGCGCGGGGCATTTCGATGAAAGGGCGCGGCGGCATCAACCCGATCGATAGTCGTCGAGCATCGGCGCGAACATCTCGTGCCACGCCCGCGGCTTCGCCTTGATCGTGCCGGCGAGGTACAGGAATTCGACGTAGTCCATCAGCTGGTTCGGCAGCACCGAGAAGCGCGTGTCCGGCGCGGCGAGCATCCGGATCACGTCGTCGTGCGACACGCCGACACCCGACGACGCCGCATAGAGCGCGGCCGCCGCGCGCGGGTCCTGCGCGATCAGGCGGTTCGCTTCGTCGAGCGCGCCGAGAAACGCGCTGGCCAGCGCCGGCTCCGTATCGGCGAGCCGCTTCGGTGCGAACACGACGTCGAGCGTCAGCGGGCCGAGCACGTCGACCGAATTCACGACGCGGTGGATACCCGGCTGCCGCAGCTCGAGCGTCGAGAACGGCGGCGACGTGAAGTGCGCGGTGACGCCGTTCTCGCGGCGGATCAGCGCCTGCATCGCCTGCGGATGCGGCAGGTTCACGGTGATCGAATCGAGCTGCGCGAAATGCGTCGGGCCGAGCTGCCGGCTCGCGACCATCTGCAGCACCACCGCCGACAACGACGTGCGGATGCCCGGCACCGCGATCCGGTCGGCCGGCGTGAAGTCGCGCAGCGACACGAGCCCCGGCCGGTTCGCGTTCAGCGACAGCGACGTGGTCGACAGCCCGCTGATGCCGATCACCTCGACGTTCGGAATGCCGCGCGCCCGCGCCCACAGCTCGATGAAACCCGGTGCGCCGGCGCCGGCGAAATCGAGCGTGCCGGCCATCATCGCGTCGTTGACGGAATTGCCGCCGTCGAGCAGCACCCAGTCGACCGCGACGTCGCGCACACCGTGGCGCGCCGCGTGCCGCTCGAACAGCCGCTGCTTCTCCATCACGAGCAGCGGCAGGTACAGCACGCCATAGCCTTTGGAAATCCGCACTGTGCGCGGCTTCGCGCGCACGAGCGCAGGCGCGGCGAGCACGCCGAGGCCGGCGGCGATCAACGCGCGGCGGCGCGGCGACGTCGTCATGCGCCGGCCTTCCCTGCACGAGCGGCACGAGCGGCACGAGCGGCAAACGCCAGGCGGCTGGGGCCCGCGTCGCCGCACCGGCGAGCACCGGCCGGCGACGCGCTGCACCGCGCGTTCGTCGCACCCGTTTGCTGCTGCATGTTGCCGTCTCCTGTGGTTCTGGTATTAATGGCCGTCCTTGCAACGTCCGGCTCGACACAGGTTATCGACCGAGTCTGAGAAAATGCTGACATCCCGGCCCCGGGAAAACCCCTAACCCACCCACCTGCGAAACGGCACCATGCGCATTCTCGTCGTGGAGGACGATGCCGAAATCGGCGCGGCGATCCGCAGCCGCCTGGCGCGGCTTGGCCACGCCGTCGATCTCGAAACCGACGGCGCGACCGCGCACGGGCTGCTGCGCGTCGAGCGCTTCGACCTCGTCGTGCTCGACGCGAACCTGCCCGGCATGGACGGCTTCACGGTGCTGCGCCACCTGCGCGCATCGGGCAGCACGACGCCCGTGCTGCTCGTCACCGCGCGCTCGGCGATCGACGACCGCGTAAGCGGCCTCGGCCTCGGCGCCGACGACTACCTGGTGAAGCCGTTCGACTACCGCGAGCTCGATGCGCGCGTGCAGGCGCTCCTGCGCCGCAACAGCGGCCACGCGAACGACGTGCTGACGCTCGGCGGCCTCGTGATCGACCGCAGCAGCCGTCTCGCGGAACTCGACGGCCAGCCGCTGTCGCTGTCGCGCCAGGAATTCGCGCTGCTCGAGATCCTTGCCAGCCGCCCGCAGCGGATCTTCTCGAAGGACGAACTGCTGAACCAGCTGTTCAGCTTCGGCAACGAGCCGACCACGAACGCGGTCGAGCAATACGTGACCCGCGTGCGCAAGAAGCTGCAGGGCAGCTCGGTCGAGATCCGCACCGCGCGCGGGATGGGGTATCAGATTGCGGCGCACTGACTGGTTCCCGAAGACGCTGTTCGGGCGCACGCTGCTCTTCATCGCGCTCGTCGTCGCGACCGGCGCGCTCGCGCTCGCGGCGATCGCCCGCTACTACGCGGGCGTCGCGGCCGAACGCGCGTACGACCAGTTGCTTGCGGGCGCATCGATCCAGGTCGCGGAAAACCTCTACGTGCAGGGCGGCGTGCTCGCGCTGAATCCGCCGGTGGCCGCGCTGTCGACGCTGTCGCGCTACGACCTCGTCTACTACAAGGTGGTCGATTCGCGCGGCATCGTCGTGGCCGGCTACAACGATCTCGCGAGCCCCGCGACGCTCGCCGCCGCGAAACAGGGCCCCGCGTTCGCGAACGGCCTGTACCAGGGGCACCGGATCCGCACCGCGACCATCGCGCGCTACATGCCCGAGGAAAGCACGCCGGGCTGGGCGCTCGTGACGGTCGCGCAAACCACCAACGCGCGCCAGCAGCTCACGAACGACATGAGCATCAAGGTGTGGACGCTGATCCTGCTGATGAGCGTGCTCGCGATCGGCGCGAGCGGCCTCGCGATCCGGCGAGGCCTGCGTCCGCTCGCGCAGATCGGCACGATCATCGCCTCGCGCGACCCGGCCGACCTGCGGCCAGTGGCCGTCGACACGCCGAGCGAGATCGACGCGATCATCGGGTCGATCAACGGGCTGATCCACCGTCTCGCCGAGCGGATCAACGCGATGCAGCGCTTCATCGCCGATGCCGCGCATCAGATGCGCACGCCGCTCGCGCGACTCGACGCGCAGATCGAGCTGCTCGACGGCGAAGCCGATCCCGCGCGTCACGCAGCGCGGCTCGATGCGCTGCGTGCGACCTCGTCGGACGTCGGCCGGCTCACCGGCCAGCTGCTCAATCATGCGATGGTGATTCATCGCACCGAGGCCGTGCCGCTGCAACCGGTCGAACTTGTCGCGCTCGCGAAGGACGTGCTCGGCCGCGCGATTCCGCTCGCGGGCGAGCGCGATGTCGCCGTCGCGTTCGCGAGCGACGCGCCGCTCGCGTGGATCGACGGCGACGCGATCAGCCTGCAGGAAGCGCTGTCGAACGTGCTGCACAACGCGCTGCTGCACGGTCATGCGGACGACATCGTCGTCTCGGTCGCGACGCAGGGCAACGCGGACGATGCGGTGACGCTGACCGTCACCGACAACGGCCGCGGGATTCCGCGCGAGCACTGGGATGCCGCGCTGCAACCGTTCGTGCGGATCGCACCGGACGGCAGCGAGCGGCGCACGGGGTCGGGCCTCGGGCTCGCGATCGTGCAGGAAGTGATGAAGGCGCACGGCGGGCGTGTCGGGTTTGCATTTCCCGAGGCGGGCGGGTTTGCGGTGGTGCTGACGTTTCCGCGCGCGGCGGGAAGCGGCGAAAAGAAGGCATGAACCGACGGACCCGGGCCGGTTCATGCACGCGCGCGACATGTACTCAATCGTCGCTGTCGTCATCGAAGCGGTTGCGCTCCGCATGCCGCGCGACCAGCCGGTCCAGCTCGTCGTACTGACGATCGCAGAACAGCCGGCACAACGTATCGACATCCGCGCGCGTGTCGACGTCGATCGTATCGACATGCTGCTCCAGCTTGCCCTTGCCGATCCCGAACAGCCCCTTTTTCATCCGCATCGAGACGGCATTCAGCTGGAAGCCGTCCGCATGCGCATCGCGCAGCGCGGTCACCCACAACTCCCGCTGATCGTCGGCATGCTGCAGCACGAGGGCCGGCAACGGGCCCTCCTGCGTGTCGTCCCATTCGGCATGCTGCGCCGCCCACGGGAACGCGTCGAACGCCTGCGTGAACGACGGATAATCCGTCGCGCCCTGCGGATCCAGTTGCTCGAATGCGTAGCCGACTTTCTGAACGGAATAGGTCAACATGGTGCGGCGCTCCCGGTGGCGGTGATGGCGACTGAGCGCCAATCTACCTGACAATCCGGCGCGCATCGCCGTTTTTTGCCCCGCCACCCCGCCCGCTACGCCGCCACCGCCTCCCCGCCGAGATACGCATCGCGCACACGCTCGTCGTCGAGCAGCGCCTTCGCGGCCCCTTCGAGCACGACGCGCCCCGTCTGCAGCACATACCCGTAGTGCGCGATCTCCAGCGCGAGGCTCGCGTTCTGCTCGACCATGAACACGGTCACGCCCTGCCGGTTGATCGCGTCGATCAGTTCGAGCACTTTGTCGACGTAGAGCGGCGACAGCCCCATCGTCGGCTCGTCCATGCAGATCAGCTTCGGCCGCGCCATCAGCGCGCGCGCCATCGCGAGCATCTGCTGCTCGCCGCCCGACAGCGTGCCCGCGCGCTGCGTCAGCCGCTCGCGCACACGCGGAAACAGGTCGAGCACGCGCTCGTAGTCCTCCGCCACCGCCGCACGGTCGCCACGCGTGTACGCGCCCATCAGCAGGTTCTCGCGCACGCTCATGTCGCCGAACAGCCGCCGCGCCTCGGGCACGGCCGCGATCCCGCGCCGCACGCGCTGCGGCGTGGCGAGCGCCGTCACGTCGTCGCCGTCGAAGCGCACGACGCCGCGGCGCGGCCGCATCAGCCCGAGGATCAGCTTCATCGTCGTCGACTTGCCGCTCGCGTTGCCGCCGAGCAGGCTGACGATCTGCCCGCGGCCCACTTCGAAGTTCACGTCGAAATGCACCTGCACCGGCCCGTAGAACGTGTCCAGGTGTTTGAGTTTCAGCAGCGCGTCGGTCATGGTCGTGTCGGGTCCGGAAGAAAGGGCCGTCATGCGGCCGCCTGTGCCGTGCGGTCGGCCGGCGCGCCGCCCGCATGCCGGCGGCCGAGGTACGCCTCGATCACGCGTGGATCGTGCCGCACGTCGCGCGGCGCGCCTTCGGCGATCTTCACGCCGTTGTCGAGCACCATCACGCGGTCGGATACGCGCATCACGAGTTCGAGCTTGTGCTCGATCAGCAGGATCGTCAGGCCGCGCGCCTTCAGCGACTGGATCAGTTGCAGCATCTCGGCCGTCTCCGTCTCGTTCATCCCGGCCGTCGGCTCGTCAAGCAGCAGCAGGCGCGGATGCAGCGCGAGCGCGCGGCCGATCTCCACGCGCCGTCGGTTCGCATACGACAGGCTGTGCGCCGGATGATCGATGCGCGGCGTCAACCGCTCGCCGAACCCGGCGACGATCGCGCGTGCCTCGTCGCGCAGCGCGGCTTCCTCGCGCCGCACCGATGCGGGCCGCACGAGCGCGCGCAGCACCTCGGCCGCGGCACCCAGCGCGGGCCAGCCCGGCCGGGCCGCGCGCAGCCGCGCATGCGCACCGATCAGCACGTTGTCGAGCACGCTCAGGTTGCCGAACACGCGGCCGTGCTGGAACGTGCGCGCGATGCCGAGCGTCGCGAGGCGTTCGGGCGCGGTGCCCGTGATGTCGCGGCCGTCGAACGTCACGCGGCCGGCATCGGGCCGGTCGGCGCCCGCGATCAGGTTGAACAGCGTCGACTTGCCCGCGCCGTTCGGCCCGATCACGCTCAGCAGTTCGCCTTCGGCGAGTGACAGGCTCGCGCCGTCGAGCGCGGTCACGCCGTCGAAGCGGCGCGTCAGACCCTGCACGTCGAGCAGGGGTTGATGGTTGGTCATCGCGTTCCTCCTCACACCGTGCCGAGCAGGCCCTGCGGCCGGAACCGGACGAGCAGCAACAGCACGAGGCCGTAGATCAGCATCCGGTAGTCGGCCGCCCAGCGGAACAGCTCGGGCAGCCCGATCAGCGCGATCGCACCGGCGATGCCGCCGAGCACGTTGCCGAGCCCGCCGAGGATCACCATCGTCAGCGCGAGGATCGACACCTGCGAATCGAAGGTCTGGTGATTGATGTAGCTGTACAGGTGCGCGGCGATCCCGCCGCTCACGCCGGCCGCAACGCCGCCGACCGCGAACGCGATTGCCTTGTAGCGGTTCGGTGCGATGCCGTGCGCACGCGCGGCGACGTCGTCCTCGCGCACCGCGCGCAGCGTGCGGCCGAGATGCGAGCGCAGCAGCCGCACCTGCACGAGCGCGAACACGACGAGCACCGCGAACGTGAACCAGTACGCGGCACGCGCGGTCGTCGCCCACGGCAGCGGCGCGATGCCGGTGATGCCGAGCGGGCCGCGCGTGAGGCCGTCCCAGTTCAGGATCACGAGGCTCACCACTTCGCCGATGCCGAGCGTCGCGATCGACACGTAGTGCCCGCGCAGCCGGAACGCCGGATACACGAGCAGCGTGCCGAGCACGGCGGTGATCACGCCCGCGCACGGAATCGTCACGGCCGGCGACCAGCCGAGATCCGACGACAGCAGCGCCGACGCATACGCGCCGATCACGAGCAGCGCCGCGTGGCCAAGCGAGATCTGCCCGACCGTGCCCGCCACCAGCGTGAGACTCAACGCGAGCAGCCCGTACAGCCACGCGTTGGTCAGCGTCTGCAGCACGTACGGCGACGCGCCGAGCCACGGCAGCACGGCCGCCGCCACGATCAGCGCGACGAGTACCGGACGCGGCACGCGCACGGCCTTCGCGGCCGCGAGGAAGGTGCCCGTCATCGGCTCGGGCGGCAGCGCGCGGTTCGCGCTGAACAGCCCGTTCGGCCGCCACACGAGGAACACGATCAGCAGCCCGAACGCGAACAGGTCGCGATAGCTGGTGCCGAACAGCGCGACGCCGTAGCTTTCGACGAGACCGAGCAGCAGGCTGCCCGCGATCGCGCCCGGCACGTTGCCGAGCCCGCCGATCAGTAGCGCGACCACGCCCTTCAGCGTGGCCTGGAAGCCCATCGCCGGATCGATGCTGTTGTAGTACATGCCGACCAGCAGCCCGCTCACGCCGCCGAGCGCGCACGCGATCGCGAACACGGTCTGGTTCACGCGGTCGACGTCGACACCCATCTGCAGCGCCGCGTCGCGATCCTGCGCGGTCGCGCGCACGGCCCAGCCGAGCCGTGTGAAGCGCAGGAAGCCGTACAACAGCGCGGCCGCCGCGATACCGATGCCCGCGATCAGCAGGTCGAGCGAGCCCAGCGTCGCGCCGGCGATCCGCACGTGCCAGTCGGGCAGCGGCGTCGGCACCGCGCGCGGGTCGGCGCCGAACGCGAGCTGCGCGAGCTGGTCGAGGATGAAGCTGATGCCGATCGTCGCGAGCAGCGGTGCGATGCGTGCCGCGTGACGCAGCGGCCGCAGCCCGATCCGCTCGATCGCGATGCCGAGCGTGCCGCAGCCGACGACGACCGCCGCCAGTGCGACCGGCAGCGGCAGCCCGAAGCGCGTCAGGCACAGCCAGCCGATGAACGCGCCGACCATGTAGACCGAGCCGTGCGCGAAGTTGATCAGGTGCGACACGCCGAAAATCAGCGCGAGCCCGACCGCGAGCAGCGCGTAGATGTTGCCGACGATGAGGCCGTTGAGCGTGTAGTCGAGCCAGGAAGCCATCACGATGCGTCCGTTACATGCATGCTGTTCAGCGCCGGGTTCAACGCGCGGCGAGCTGCGGTTTCGCGCCGTCCCACAGCGCCCACTGCCCCTGCTTCACGACCAGATACACGGTCCGTGCGCCCGCGACGCGGCGCGTCTGCGGATCGAAGCGCACCTTGCCGAAGATCACGCTCGGCACGTCGCTGATTTTCGCGAAGCCGTCGTGCGCGGCCTGGCGCGTCGTGCCGTAGCGGCGCAGCACTTCCGCCGACAGGATCAGCGCATCGTATGCACGCGCGACGAACGAATCGGGATCGGCGTGGAATTTCGCGCGATAGCGCTGCACGAACGCCTGCACCTCGGGGCGCGGTTCGGCCGGGAAGAAGTTCGATTCGGTATAGACGCCGTCGACGGCCGTGCCGCCCAGTTCGAGGAACTTCGGCGAGTACACCGAACCAACCGCCGCGATCGGCAGCGTGAGCCCCGATGTGCGCGCCTGGCGCACGATCTGCGCACCGTCCGCGTAGTAAGAGATCAGCACGATCGAATCGGGCTTCGATTCGCCGATGCGCACGAGCGTCGAGCGGAAATCCTTCTCCGTCGGCTGATAGCCTTCGGCCGCGACGACCTGCGCGCCGAGCCCGGCCACCGCCTTCGCGAAGATGTCCTTGCTGGTGCGGCCCCAGTCAGTGTTCAGGTACAGCACCGCGATCCGCTTGAAGCCGAGCTCCTTCACCGCGTAGCGCGCGAGCAGCGGCTGCTCCTCGGCCTGGCTCAGCGCGGTGCTCCACAGATAGTCGCCGCCCTTCGTGAAGTCCGGATGCGAGTTCGTGAAGCCGAACTGGATCAGCTGCCCGCGCTGGTAGATCGGCGATGCGGCCATCGACGTCGCGCTGGAGAAGTCGCCCAGCTCGATCGCGATGCGCGGATCGGCGACGAACTTCTGCGCGATCGCCACCGCCTGGCGCGGGTCGCTGCGGCTGTCCTGGAAGTCGACTGCGAGCGGACGGCCGTGAATGCCGCCGCTGCCGTTGATCTCGTCGAGCGCGAGGTCGAAGCCGCGCTTCCATTGTTCGCCGTACTGCGCGTCCTGGCCCGTGAGCGGGCCGCTCACGCCGATCACCACCGGCTCGCCCGACACGCCCGCCGCGAGCGCGCCGCCCGTCGACAAGCCCCATGCGGCAGCGAGCGCCGCCACCGTGCCCAGCACGCGCCGCCATGCGCCGCGTGCGTCGTTCCCCGAAACGTTCATGCGTCCCCCAGCTTCAGTCAGTCGAAAAGAGTGAGGGCATGTAACCACCCGGTTCAGGACGATCCAACGAAGTTTTGCGCATATCGATATCGTGCGCGGCGCGAAGGAGTGATGCCGGCGAGCGGCCATCCGCACTCCCCGCCTCGCGCGATGTATCGGCATGCAACGCATCGCGTTGATTCGATTGGCGTTTCGTTCACGGCGCCGATCGCAACCCACGCTCGGGCACGCACCACCGGCCGTCGCAACGATCGTGCCCTTCGCAGTTTTCGCGCTGTCGATAGCAAAAATCATTATATGAATCTCGCATGCTCACACTTCTACAATGCGCAAATCGCATCATCGGAAGGTGTCATGGAGCTGCATCAACTCGAAGCCTTTTCCGCAGTCATGTCGGCCGGCAGCGTGACCGGCGCGGGCGAACTGCTCGGCCGTTCGCAGCCGGCCGTCACGCGGCAGATCCAGGAGCTCGAAGCCGATCTCGGCTACGCGCTGTTCGACCGGCACGGCCCGCGCGTCACGCCGACGCGGCGCGCATTCCTGCTCTACGAGGAAGTCGAACGCTCGCTGGTCGGCCTGCGCGCGATCGAGGCGCGCGCCCGGGCACTCGGCGATGAAAGCGCCGAGCCCGTGCGCATCGCGGCCACACCTTCGCTCGCGGCCACGCTCGTGCCGGCCGCGCTCGCCGTGCTGCCCGACGGCGCGCAGGCGCCCCACTACCAGTTGCGCAGCGAATCGGCCGAGCATGTCGTGCACGAGGTGCTGGCCGGCACGGCCGATGTCGGCGTCGTCACGCTGCCGATGGCGCACGCGGGGCTCGACGTGCACTGGATCGCGCAGACGCCGTGCGTGGCCGTGCTGCCGGCCGGCGACCCGCTCGCGGCGCAGCCGCGCATCGCGCTGCGCGACCTCGCGCGCCGCCGCATCGTGACGGTCGCGAACCGCCACCGGTTGCGCCAGCGGATCGATGCGGCATTCGCGGCCGCGCGGGTCGATGCACGCGTGTTCATCGAAACCAACGCGTCGCTGAATGCGGTGATGGCCGCGCGCGCGGGCATCGGGATCGGCATCGTCGATCCGGCCACGGGCGTGGCACTGCCGGTGGAGGGCGTCGTCGCGCGCCCGCTCGACGTCGACATCCCGTTCGCGTTCGGCGTCGCGACGCCCGCCGGCAAGGCACGCACGTCAGCGGTCGATGCGCTGCTCGACGCGTTGCACCGTACGACGCGCGCGCTGCTCGACGACGTGATCTTCCACGATGCCGCCGCGCACGACGCGCTGCTGCGCGGCGACCGGCTGCGCGCCGAGCGCGCGCCGCGTGGGGCAACCCGCACGACGCGTGCACGCCGGACCCGCCCGGAGGCCGCATGACAACGACCGATCCATTGCAGGCACTCGAAGCCCGGCTCGCGCAAGACCTGCGCTGGCTCGACCTGCCCGCACCGTCGTGGGTGCCGCCGCGCGAGGCCGACGGCACACGCGTGCTCGACGCCGCG
Source organism: Burkholderia sp. HI2500 (assembly GCF_002223055.1). NCBI lineage: Bacteria > Pseudomonadati > Pseudomonadota > Betaproteobacteria > Burkholderiales > Burkholderiaceae > Burkholderia > Burkholderia sp. HI2500. Next base: position 2,184,274 of record NZ_NKFL01000006.1, read on the forward strand.
ATCGTCGGCGGCGGCATGGCCGGGCTCGCGGCGTCCGCCGAACTGCGCCTGCTCGGCATCGACAACCAGTGCGTGATCGACCGCGCGCCGGCCGGCTACGAAGGCCCGTGGGTCACGTTCGCGCGGATGGACACGCTGCGCTCGCCGAAGCAGCTCGCGGGCCCCGCGCTCGGCCTGCCCGCGCTGACGTTCCGCGCGTGGTTCGAAGCGCAATACGGCCGCGACGCGTGGGACGCGCTCTACAAGATTCCGCGCACGCAATGGATGGACTACCTGCGCTGGTACCGGCGCGTGCTCGACCTGCAGGTGCGCAACGACACCACGCTCGTCGCGCTGCGCCCGCGCGACGACGGCCTGCTCGCGCTCGACGTGCGCAGCAACGGTGAAGCGCAGACGCTGCTCGCGCGGCACGTGGTGCTCGCCACCGGCCGCGACGGGCTCGGCGGCCCGTACGTACCGCCCGTCGCGCAACGCGCGCCGCGCACGCGCTGGGCCCATTCGTCCGAGCCGATCGATTTCGCGGCGCTCGCGGGCAAGCGCATCGGCGTGGTCGGCGCGGGCGCGTCCGCGTTCGACAATGCGGGCACCGCGCTCGAAGCCGGCGCCGCGCGCGTCGACCTGTTCTTCCGCCGCACGGACATTCCGCGCATCAACAAGCTGACGGGCATCGGCAGCCCGGGGCTCGTGCATGGCTACGCCGATCTCGACGACGCGACGAAATGGCGCTTCATGCACTACGCGCTGACGTCGCAGACGCCGCCGCCGCGCGACAGCGTGCTGCGCGTGTCGCGTCACGAACAGGCGCACTTTCATGCGGGCAGCCCGATCGAGACGCTCGCGGAACATGCGGACGGCCTCGACGTGACGACGCCGCGCGGACGCTACACGGTCGACTTCCTGATCTTCGCGACCGGTTTTCATTCGGACTGGACGACGCGCGCGGAATTCGCGTCGTTCGGCGCGCAGGTGCGGCGCTGGAAGGATCGCTATCGACCGGAGCCGGGCACGTGGATCGACGAGCTCGCCGAATCGCCCGACCTCGGCCCCGCGTTCGCGTTCCAGGAGCGCGAGCCCGGCGCATGTGCGGCCATCACGCGAATTCACTGCTTCAACCATGCAGCGAGCCTGAGCCACGGCAAGCTGTCCGGCGATATCCCGGCCATCAGCGCGGGCGCCAGGCGGCTCGCGCGCGGGATCGCGAGCCGGCTGTTCGACGCGGACCGCGATCGCCACTACGACGCGCTCGTCGCGTATGCAAACGCCGAACTGCAAGGCGACGAATGGCGCGACGCCGACGCATGAGCGCGCATTCATCGATCACATTGACGACGAAGGGAACCCGAAACGATGACTGAATCCATCACGCCGGCCGATGCGCCGGACACGATCGATGCGGTGGCCGGCCTGCGCGATGGCGACGCCGTCGCCGCGCTGCGTCGCGCACGCGACAAGGTGCTGCTCCATACGCGGCTGAGCGAAGCGGCGCTGTTCGATCCCGCGTTGCCCGATCTTTCGTTGATCGAACGACTGCACGCGGCGCGGTATGTCGCAGAAAAATCGAACGCTCGCGTGCTGGCCGACACCTATCGCGCACGACTGATCGACGCAGGCGGCACGCTCGACGATATCGCACGTGCGGACGCTGATGCATTCGACACCTTGCCCCGCCGCATCGGCGCGATCGTCGCGCATGCACGCCTGCTGACGCGCGCGCCGGTCGATGCACGTCCGTCCGATCTCGACGCGCTGAAGTCGGCCGGACTCACGACGCCCGCGATCGTCGCGCTGTCGCAGCTCGTCGCGTTCGTCGCGTATCAGTTGCGCGTCGCGGTGGCCGCGCAGGCGCTTCAGGCACGTGCCGCAGCGGAGGCCGCATGACGACGACCACGCACGGCTTCACGTCCGACACGCTCGGCTGGCGTGCCTGGCTCGACACCGTCTCGCTCGATGCCGCGACACCCGACCAGCTGGCCGTGCTCGAAGCGAGTCACCCGCAAGCGAAGACGTCCGACTATTACCTGCTGCTCGTCCATCTTCCCGAGATCCTGCGGCAACGCTCGGGCGTATTCAACGCGATCATGTACGGCCCCGGCGGACTGTCGCGCGCGGAGCGCGAACTGGCGAGCACGGCCGTGTCGCGCGTGAACGGCTGCGTGTACTGCGCGTCCGTGCATGCGCAGCGCTTTACCCAGCTCGCGAAGCGCACCGACGCGATCGAGCAGGTGTTCGACGCTCCGGCGACGGCCGGCACGACGGCGCGCGAACGCGCGATCATTCGCTATGCGATCGCGCTGACGGAGCGGCCCGATACGGTCGACGCGGGCGATATCGCCGCGCTGGAAGCCGAAGGGCTGACACATGAGGAGATTCTCGACCTGTCGCACGCGGTCGCGATCTTCGCGTGGGCGAACCGGTTGATGCTGACGCTAGGTGAGCCGGTATTTCCGGAATCGGCGACCAGCGCCTGACGCCTGAGCAAACCTGAGCGCTGACGCAGGCGCCGCCTGCCCGCGTCACGCCTTGTGCGTCGACAGCAAAATACTCGTCTCGGTATTCGCGATCCCGTCGATCAGCCGGATCGCGCCGAGCACGCGATCGAAGTGCTCGAGCGAATCGGCATGCAGCTCGGCGACGAGATCCCAGCGCCCGTTGGTGCTGTGGATCGACGCGACGTTCGGATGCCCGCGCAGCACCTTCACCACTTCCGCGCCGCGATTGCCTTGCACGGCGATCGACATCAGCGCGCGGATCCGGTGCCGTTCGGCCGCCGGCTTGAGCCGCACCGTATAGCCGACGATCACGCCGTTCTTCTCCAGCCGCGTCAGCCGGTTCTGCACGGTCGCGCGCGCGACGCGCAATTCCTTCGCCAGCGCGACGACGGGCAGTCGCGCGTTGTCGCGCAGCAGCGCGATGAGCTGCCGGTCGACGTCGTCGAGCGTGATCATGAACGGGCCTTCCTGTTGAACGTGAACCGGCCGCCAGCGTGCCGGAGCCTTTGCATTCCGACCAGGCAATTTAATCAAATTGCCATATCTGGCCAGCAATTTGCCAAGTCTATCGATAAATCTGCCACTTTTGCCGTCTTTTTGTTGGCTCGACTCGCGGAAATAATGGCTCTATCGACCGGCCGACCCGCCGCGCCGCTGCTGTTCCAGGAAGCCCGGATGCGCGCCGAAGCCCCGCCCGGTCGATCAGAACGCCGGGCACCCGTACCGGCCACGAATATGGAGACAGACGTATGACCCGCTTCCTCGACGTTCCCGCCACCGCCCGACTGATCGCCCAAACCGGCGTCACGACGTTCCTCCGCGAGCTCGTCGACACGCTGCGCGCCGATTACCTGCACTGGGCCGACTTCGACAAGTCGCCGCGCGTCGCGTGCCACTCGCGCGACGGCGTGATCGAACTGATGCCCGTCGCGAACGCGTCGCTGTTCGCGTTCAAGTACGTGAACGGCCACCCCGTCAATGCCGCGCGCGGGATGCACACGGTGATGGCGTTCGGCGCGCTCGCCGAAGTCGATACCGGCTACCCGCTGCTGCTCGCCGAACTCACGCTGACCACCGCGCTGCGCACGGCCGCCACGTCGGTGCTCGCCGCGCAAGCCCTCGCCCGCCCTGATTCGCGCACGATGGCGCTGATCGGCAACGGCGCGCAGAGCGAATTCCAGGCGATCGCGTTCCACACGCTGCTCGGCATCGACGAAATCCGCGTGTTCGACGTCGATCCTCATGCGACCGACAAGCTCGTGCAGAACCTCGCCGCCTACCCCGCGTTGCGCGTGGTGCGCGCCGCGTCGACCGCCGACGCCGTGTGCGGCGCCGACATCGTGACGACCGTCACCGCCGACAAGGCATACGCGACGATCGTCACGGCCGACATGATCGAGCCCGGCATGCACCTGAACGCGGTGGGCGGCGATTGCCCGGGCAAGACCGAACTCGAGGCCGGCGTGCTGCATGCGGGCCGCGTGTTCGTCGAATTCGAGCCGCAGTCGCGCATCGAGGGCGAGATCCAGCAGATGCCGGCCGACTTCCCCGTCACCGAGCTGTGGCGCGTGCTGCAGGGCGAGACGACCGGCCGCGAACGCGCGGACGAAGTCACGGTGTTCGACTCGGTCGGCTTCGCGCTCGAGGATTACTCGGCGTTGCGCTACCTGTATGCGCTCGCGCAGCAGCACAACGCGGGCGTCGAGATCGCGCTGATTCCGCCGGCCGTCGACCCGAAGAACCTGTTCGCGCTGATCGACGACCCGGCCGCGATCGCGCAGGGCCACGCGGCATACGTGACCGAAGCCGTCGCCGCGTTCGCGCGCTGACGGTCATCCCCGGGCGGCCCGTGCGCCGCCCGGCCCCTTGCCTTTCGCTCCTGCCTTCCATGAATCTCGTATCGATCCAGGCGCCGGCCGCCGTCGTGATGATCCGGCCGCACCGCTTCCTGCCGAACCCGCAGACCGCGGCCGACAACGCGTTCCAGCGCACGGCCGGCGGCGACGGCGCGCACGGCGCGGCATCCGTGTCGGCCGCCGCGCGCGACGAAGTCACGGCCGCCGCGCGGACGCTCGCCGATGCGGGCGTGCGCGTGCACGTGTTCGACGACCACGGCGAGCGCGACACGCCCGACTCCGTGTTCCCGAACAACTGGTTCTCGACGCATCCGGGCGGCCACGTCGCGCTCTTTCCGATGTTCAGCCCGAACCGGCGCCGTGAGCGGCGCGCGGACGTGATCGAGATGCTGAAGGCCGAGTACCGCGTGCAGGACGTGATCGACTACTCGGGCCTCGAATACGACGACGTGTTCCTCGAAGGCACCGGCGCGCTGGTGCTCGACCACGTCGCTCGGATCGCGTACACCGCGCGTTCGCGCCGCGCCGATCCGGTCGCGCTCGAACGCTTCTGCACGCACTTCAATTTCGAGCCGATCTGCTTCGATACGGCCGATGCCGACGGGCGGCCGATCTATCACACGAACGTGATGATGAGCGTCGCGACCGAGTTCGCGATGGTCGGCCTCGAACTCATTGCCGACCGCCGTCGTCGTGACGAGATCGCACAGCGTCTCGCCGAAACGGGCCGCACGGTGATCGCGCTCGATGCCTCGCAGATCGCGAATTTCGCGGGCAATACGCTGGAATTGTCGGGCAAGGAAGGGCGTGTGCTCGCGCTGTCGCGGCGTGCGTACGACTGCCTCACGCCGGTGCAGCGCGCGACGATCGAGCGTTCGGCACGGCTGCTGCCGCTCGACGTGCCGACGATCGAACTGGCCGGCGGCTCGGTGCGCTGCATGCTGGCGGGGATTCATCTGGCGCGGCGGGCGGTGGCGCCGAACGTGATGGCCGTGGAATCGGCCGCATCGTCATGCGAGACGACGCCACAGATGTGATCGGCGCGCTCACAACGCACAAACGGCTGCCGATGCAATGCAACGGCAGCCGTTTGCGTATTCGAAGGACGTTGAATCGGTGAGCGTCAGCCCGCATCGGCAACGCCGCGCAATGCTCCGGCGTCCGAATGATGCCGGAGCACACCGCGCTGCTCACCCCGCCAGCAGCTTCAACCCCGCCGGCAGCGTTTCGCCGAACACACGCACCGTGTCGGCTTCGTCGAACGCGATGGCCTCGCGCACCATGTCGATCCATGCCGCCGACGCATTCGCGGCCGACAGGCGCTTGATCACGGCCTCGCGGGTATCGTCCGGCAGGTCGCGCGAACGGTCTCCGGTCATCCGCGCAATCTGTGCAGCCGCGAACGCAGCCGGTTCAACCTGCTTCCAGTCGAGCGCGAACAGCGCATCGAGCCAGCCGGTGGCGACTTCCGCCGGCACGACACTGTGCGCGCTGCCGTAGAACGGCCGGCGCGCACCGATGCGTCCGAGCGCCCACGCGCACAGCGTGCGCTCCGCCGGCTTCTGCAATTGCGCGATCAACCGCTCGGCCAGCTCGACCTTGCGTTCGACGGGCAGCCGTTCGAGCGACGCGGACAACCGCGTCATATCGGCCGGCCCGACCTTGCCCGGGTCGAACGGCAGCTTGCGCCGCTTGTCGTCGGTCGGTTCGAGGAAGGCGATCGCGTCGCGCACCTGCGTCTGCGCATCGTCGTCGAGGCCGCCGGCCACGCGCCGCCACAGCGTCCACCACTCGGACCACACCTGAGCGTCGGTCACATACTGAATCCCGTCGTCGAACAACGGCCACAGCTGCTCGATGCGCCATGCATCGAGCGGATGCCCGAAGCCCGGGCGCAGGCAATAGCCGGCGAGGTTCAGCCACGCACGTTCGTGATCGGCCGAGCGCCGGCGGCGCCGTGCGCGCGCGAGCAACGCATCGAACAATTCACGCGCGAGCGCAACGTCCCACTCTTCCCGCGCACCAAGCACCTGCTCAAGCTGCGCGCGCAGCCGTCGCGTGTCTTTCGGCGTGACGCCGGCGGCCTTGCTGCCGAACGAGCGCTCGATCAGTTCGAGCGCCTGGTCGAGCCGCGGATGCCGCGCGAGCGCAGCGTCGTCGCCCTGCACGGGCGCATCGCCGCGCAGCTGGAATTCGAGCCGCCAGCGGCGCGATGCATCGTCGGTCGCGATGCAGTGCATTTCGAGCGTGCCGACTTCCGTCAGCGACGCGGTGAGCTTCACCGGTGTTTCGCTCGCATCGCCGCCCACTTTTGCGTCGACGACCGTCGCGATCGGCGGCAGCCGCACGAAATCGCCGCCGTCGAAATCGACGAGATCGCCGGGCCGGTATGCGGTGTCGGCCACCGTCGACACGAGGTGGAAACGCACCGGCTGCCCGAGTTGCAGCGCGAACGTGCGATCGTCGAGCCGGATCTCGTGGCCCTCTTCCGCGCCGCGCGGCAGCAGGCAGACGCCGCGCACGGCCGCGCCTTCGGCACCATCGTCGAGCACGAGGAAATAGCTGCGCGCGGAACCGCCGCCGATGCGCGGCGCATGACCGGCGCGCGCGAGCCCGTAGGCCACCGCGCCGCGCGCGACCGCGACGTCCGGATGCGCGTTGTGCAGCACGTCGAGCGGCGCGCCGCGCCACGCGCCGAGCGTCTGCGCGAGACGGTCGGCGAGCGCGCCCGCGCGGAACACGCCGCCGTTGAGCAGCAGCGTGTCCGGCAGCGGGCCTTCCGCATGACGATTCAGGAACGCGGCGACGTGCCGCGTGACGGCCGCGTCGCTCGCATACGGCAGCCCGAATTCGACGATCGCGGCGCGCGCACGGCGCGGCAACTCGCCGGCTTCGACCTGCGGAAAGAACCCGTCGACGACGATCTGCTCGACTTCCTGCCGCGTCAGCTCGGCCGAGCGCGCGCCGCCGACGAGCTTGCTGCCCGCGCCGAGCAGCGTGACGTTGACGGATTCGGGCGCATCGTCGCCGAGCAGCCGCTCCTTCGCGGCACGGCAACGCTCGACGAGCTGCGACAGGCTCGCGGCCGACAGCCGCGTGCCGGGCTCGGTCAGCCGCGACTCGACCAGGCGCGCGAGCGCGAGGTCCATGTTGTCGCCACCGAGCATCAGGTGGTTGCCGACGCCGACGCGCGTGAAGGTCGGCTCGCCGTCGTCGCCCGGCGCGACATCGACGAGCGTGAGATCGGTCGTGCCGCCGCCGACGTCGCAGATCAGCACGCGGCGCGCAGCGGCAAACGTCTCGCGCAGCGTGTCACGCTGCCCGTACAGCCAGTCGTAGAACGCGGCCTGCGGCTCTTCCAGCAGCCGCAGCGCGGGCAGCTTCGCACGCCGCGCGGCCTCGACCGTCAGCGCGCGCGCGCCGTCGTCGAACGACGCGGGCACCGTCAGGATCACGTCCTGCTTCGCGAGCGGTGCGTCGGGAAAACGGGCATCCCATGCGTCACGCACGTGCGCGAGATAGCTCGCGCTCGCGTCGACCGGCGACACCTTGTCGACGCCGTCGGCCGCGCCCCACGGCAGGATCGCCGCGAGCCGGTCGACCGACGCGTGCGACAGCCAGCTCTTCGCGCTCGTCACGAGCCGGCCCGGCACCTGCGCGCCGAGCGTGCGCGCGTAGCGGCCGATCACGGCCGGCGTCGCACCGGCCGCGCTCGCTTTCGCGTGGGCCACCCACGGCAGCCGCAGCGTGTCCGGCGGCAGCTCGCCCGCCGCCGGGTGATAGCGCACCGACGGCAGCAGCGGCTGCGCGGCCACCGCGCCGGGGCCGACCAGCTGCTCGACGTCGAACACGCGGATCGCGTCGGAACCGGCCTCGACGTATGCGACGACCGTATTGCTCGTGCCGAGGTCGATCCCGACCGTATAGCGCTTCATCGCGCTCAGGCGGCGCCGCGCACGTCGAACTCGACCTTCCAGCGCTCGTCCGTGCCGCTCGGGATCGCCTCGAGTTCGAGCGTGCCGGCTTCGGTCACGCGCGCATGCAGCTTCACGGGCACGACCTCGCCGACGGTGCGCCCTTCGGCGGGCAGCGTCGCCTGGATTTCCTCCAGCTCCTGCAGCTCTTCCGGCGACCAGTAGTCGAGCAGCGTGCCGACCTGGTCCTGGCGGCGCACCGACGAACCGAAGAAGCGGAACTGCACCGGTTCGCCGACGACGAGGCCGAACTCCTGCGGCGGCAGCGCCGCGTCCGAGCCTTCCTCCATGCCGAACGGCGCGACGCACAGCGCCTGCACCGGCGGTTCGAGCCCCGGCACGGCCGGCATCGCAGATTCGATCGCGACGTAGTACGCACGCGCCGTGCCGCCGCGAATGCGCACGCCCCGGCCGCGCTTCACGTAGCCGTAGTACGCGGCGCCGCGCGCGACCGCGAGATCGAGATCCGCGCCTTCGAGCAGGCGCGCGGGCGGCGCGCCTTCAGCGGCGAGCCAGCTGTTGAGCGTATCGAGCACGCGCTGCGTGAGCAGCGTCGACTTGAACACGCCGCCGTTGAACAGCACGGCGGTCGGATGCAGGAACGTCGCGCCCTGCGGCAGCGTGCGCTGCACGCCTTCGAGCGAGTCGAGCGCCGCGACCTGACGGCCGAGGAACGCCGCGAGATGGCGCGTGATGCCCGCGTCCTGCGCATACGGCAGGCCGAGCTGCGTCAGGCCGACACGGGCGCGGCTCACCGGGCGCGCGGCCGCGTCGACTTGCGGGAAGAAGCCTTCGAGGATCGTCTGCGTGAGTTCGGCGCGCGTCAGCTCCGTGCGGATCGACCCGCCGATCAGCTTCGAGCCGCGGCTCGGCACGACGAGCGGCACCGCGTCGGTCGTCGGGTCGGACAGCAGCGTTTCCTTCGCGGAACGGCATGCGTACGTGAGCGCGCGCAGTTGCCACGGATCGGCCTGCGTGCCCTGCTGCGCGAGCTTGCGCGCGACGACGTGCGCGAGCGCGAGGTCCATGTTGTCGCCGCCGAGCAGGATGTGCTCGCCGACCGCCACGCGATGCAGTTCGAGATTGCCGTCGCGCTCGACCACCGCGATCAGCGACAGGTCGGTCGTGCCGCCGCCGACGTCGACGCACAGGATCAGGTCGCCGACCTGCACCTGCTTACGCCAGCCGCCCTGGCTCTTCTGGATCCAGCTGTACAGCGCGGCCTGCGGCTCTTCGAGCAGCGTCATCCGCGAGTAGCCGGCGGCGCGGGCGGCCTCGGCCGTCAGTTCGCGCGCGGCCGGGTCGAACGACGCGGGGATCGTGACCGTCACGTCCTGGTCGGCGAACGGCGCGTCGGGATGCGCGTGGTCCCACGCTTCGCGCAGGTGCGTCAGGTAGCGGATCGAGCTTTCCAGCGGCGACACGCGCGCCACTTCCGGCGGCGCATCGCTCGGCAGGATCGCCGCGCGGCGGTCGACGCCCGGGTGGCACAGCCAGCTCTTCGCGCTCGACACGAGGCGGATCGGCGTGCCGGCGCCGCGCGTGCGCGCCATTTCGCCGACTGCGAAAGCGCGCGAGGCCGTCCACGGCAGCGTCAGGTCGCCTTGCGTGAGTTCGCTTTCATGCGGCAGGTAAAGGAACGACGGCAGCAGGTCGCGCGACTCCAGCGCGCCGGGCGCGGTGAGCTGCGCGATCGGCAGCACCTGCTGCGTGATGGTTTCGCCGTCGCTCGCGGCGCTGTCGACATACGACAGCGCGCAGTGGGTCGTCCCGAGATCGATACCGATCGAATAGCGCGGATCGCTCACAGTTCCACCTCCGCCGGTGCGACGACCGACGCGTCGTGGCTGCCCGTCAGCTTCGGCAGGCGCACGTCGGCGACCCGCCAGCCGCGATGGCTGACCGTGCCCGTGAACGGCGCGGCGCCGACCACGTTGCCGGTCACGCGCACGGCCGTCGCGTCGAAACCGGCCGGCAGCGTCACGCGGCTGCCTTCGGCTTCGTCGCGCACCGGCACGATCGTGAAATGTTCGCGCAGCGCGGCACGGCAGCCGTCGTGCACGAGGCGTGCGGCCGCGCCGATGTCGGCGTCCGCGTAGCCGGCGATGTCTTCCTCGACGAAGTCGATGAAGCGCGCATCGCGCTGCAGCAGGCCGAGCAGTTGCAATGCAGCCTGCGGGCTCGCCTCGCTCAGCTCGGGCGCCGGCGCCTTCACGGGCGCGGCGGCAGGCGCCGGGGCCGGGGCCGCGGCGGGGGCCGGCGCGACCGGGGCCGGGGCGCCATCGCGCACGCGCAGCACGCCGGCCGCGAACTCGCGGTTGCCGAGCACGGAGAAGAACGTGCCGACGGCCAGCGACAGCCGGCCGAAGAAGGACAGGTTGGATTCGGGCATGGGGTCTGGACTCCTGTGGGCTCGCGACTGGGCGAGCGTTTCTTGCCTGGGCGCCCGGCGGCAGCGTGCGGATGGCGCACTGGCGCCGCCCGGCGCGTGATTCGGTCGCGCCCTCGCGGGTGCGGAAAACCCGTATTTTGCCCTGTGGCGGGCGAACCGGGCAGAAGTTGGGGGACAGAACATCGCGGCGCGGTGTTTTCGGCCGCGTCGGCGCGCGCGTTGGCGACGCCCGACGGCGATGCTGCGGTGCGTCAGCGCGGCTTGCGCCGCTTCGCGTGCTTCGCGTCGAAATCGCGCGACAGCATGCCGAGCGTGACTTCGCCGAAGCGGGCGAGCAGCGTCGTCTCGGCCTCCTTCAGCGTGGCCGACAGGTGCGCATTGACGGCCTGCTCGACCAGGCATTCGGCCTCGTCGTCGGTCACCAGATCGGAGAACAGCGGCGGCTCGCCCACCGCGCGATAGACGTCGAGCAGCGTGATGTCGTCGAGCGCGACGCTCAGCACCCAGCCGCCGCCATGCCCCTTCTCCGACTGCACGTAGCCGCAGTCGCGCAAGCCGCCGAGCAGGCGCCGCACGACGACCGGGTTCGTGCACAACATCGTCGCGATCGCGTCGGACGTCATCGGGCCGTCGGCCTGATCCAGGTGGATCAGCGCATGCAGCATCCGCGACAAGCGGCTATCGGTTCTCACGAGCGGTGCTCCCCTCTCTCGAAACTTTTGAAGTTGCGTGAATGATACCATCGCCCTATCATGCAACTTCTCGTGTTTCTTGAGTTGGGTTGAGTTGAGACGACCACCATCGGAGCACGTCCGTCATTCACGCAGGTTCAGGAAAGGAGTCGGTGCATGCATGGCCATCATGAAGTGATCGTGATCGGCGGCAGCTTTGCAGGGCTGTCGGCCGCGATGCAGCTTGCGCGGGCGCGCCGCCGCGTGCTCGTGATCGATGCCGGCCGGCCGCGCAACCGCTTTGCCGCGCACGCGCACGGTTTTTTCGGGCAGGACGGCAAGCCGCCCGCGCAGATCGTCGACGAAGCCGCCGCGCAGCTCGCCGCGTACCCCACCGTGCAGCGGATCGCAGGCGACGTGCGCACGGCCGAGCGCGATGCGGACGGCCGCTTCCACGTGACGCTCGCCGACGGCAGCCGGGCGAGTGCCGACCGGTTGATCCTCGCGACCGGTATCCGCGACGAATTGCCTGCACTGCCGGGGCTTGCGGAACGCTGGGGTGTCAGCGTGCTGCATTGTCCGTACTGCCACGGATACGAGGTGAGCGGCCAGCGGCTCGGCGTGCTCGCCACGCATCCGCTGTCGGTGCATCAGGCGATCCTGATTCCGGACTGGGGCCCGACGACGTGGTTCACGCAGGACGTGGTCGAAGCGAACGAAGAAGAAGCCGCGTTGCTCGATGCGCGCGGCGTGCGCATCGAGCGGTCGCCGGTCGTGGAAATCCTCGGCGATGCGCCGCGGATCGATGCGTTGCGGCTCGCCGACGGGCAGGTCGTGCCGATCGATGCGCTGTTCGTCGGCGCGCACACGGCGATGGCGAGCGATCTCGCGCAGCAGCTCGGCTGTGCATTCGACGACGGGCCGCTCGGCCCGGTCGTGCGCGTCGATGCAATGAAGCAGACGAGCGTCGCCGGCGTGTTCGCGGCCGGCGACGCGTCGACGCCGATGACCAACGCAACGTTCGCATCGGCGTCGGGGGTGATGGCCGGGGTCGCCGCGCACCGGTCGCTGATTGTCGGGCTCGGCCGGTAACGGTGCGTGGCGCCGCGGGCCGTGTCATTCGAAGCAGCCAGGCAATCCGATTCGATGCGCGACCGACGCGATCCACAGCAGCATCGATGGATTCGCGTCGCGATGTGCGGTTTAATGCTCGGCACACCCAGCATTAAGAGAAACGAAATGCTCGACCTCGACGACCTTCGACTCGTCCGCGCGATCGGCACGTCGCGCTCGCTGGCCGCGGCCGCGCGGCTGCTCGATCTCACGCCGCCCGCGATCACGATTCGGCTGCAGCGGATGGAAGCGCGACTGAACGCACGGCTCGCCGTGCGGCAGCCGAAAGGGATCGCGCTGACCGACGAAGGGCAACGGCTGTACCAGGAAGCCGTCGACATCCTCGAGCGCGTGGAGGCGCTGCCGGTCAGCATCTCGGGCGACCACGGCGACGTGCGCGGCACGCTGCGCGTCGTCGCCCCGCTCGGCTTCGGCCGCAAGTACGTCGCGCGGATCGTGCGCGACGTGCAGCGCGCGCATCCGAAGCTCGACATCGCGCTCCACCTGTCGGAGAGCCCGTTGACCAGCGCGCCGGGCGCCGACGTGGTCGTTCACGTCGGCAGCCTCAAGTCGTCGTCGTGGATCGGGTATCCGCTCGCGCCCAATGACCGCTTTCTGTGCGCGAGCCCCGCCTATGCGCGCCGCATCAAGGAACTGAACCATCCGTCCGACCTGGCCCGCTACGACTGCCTGTGCCTGCGCGAGAACGACGAGGACATCCCGCGCTGGCGCTTCTCGCAAGGCGGCGACGTCAAGGGCGAACCGCGCCGGTCCGCCGTGATCCGCGTGACCGGCGCGCTGTCGTCGAACGACGGCACCGTCATCACGGATTGGGCGCTGGCCGGGCTCGGGATCGTCGAGCGCTCCGAGTGGGACGTCGCGCCGCTGCTGGCGAACGGCAAGCTCGTCCGGTTACTGCCCGACTGGCACCTGCCGCCCGCCCCCGTGACGGCGCTGCTGCCGTCGCGCACCGGCCGCTCCGCACGGCAACGGGTGTTTCTCGAAGCCGCGACGCGGTTTCTCAGCCCGCCGCCGTGGCGCGGCGACGCGTGAGCCGCGCCACGGTCCATGCGATTCTTTCGATTCGATTAAACAGCCTTTAATGCCGGATTAGCGATGCGTTAAACCCGAGACTCATCGACGGCCCTACAGTGTCCACATCGGCAACCCTCCGAGGCAACGCATCGTGGACCTTCAAACCCTCAACACCCCGACCGCCCTGATCGACGTCGGCCGCATGCAACACAACATCGGCCGCATGCAGGCGCATCTGGACGCACTCGGCGTCAGGTTCCGGCCGCACGTCAAGACCACCAAATGCACGCACGTCGTCGATGCCCAGATCGCGGCCGGCGCGCAGGGCATCACGGTGTCGACGCTCAAGGAAGCCGAACAGTTTTTCGCGCACGGTATCCGGGACATCGTCTACGCGGTCGGCATGGTGCCCGCGAAGCTGGGCCAGGCGCTCGCGCTGCGCCGGCAGGGCTGCGACCTGAAGCTGGTCGCCGACAGCCTGCCGGCCGCGCACGCGATCGCCGAATTCGGGCGCGCGCACGACGAGCGCTTCGACGTGTGGATCGAGGTCGACGTCGATGGTCACCGCTCCGGGATTCCGCCCGACGCCGACCTGCTGATCGACGTGGGCCGCGCGCTGGTCGACGGCGGGATGGTGCTCGGCGGGGTGCTCGCGCACGCGGGCTCCAGCTACGAATACAACACGCCCGACGCGCTGGCGGCGATCGCCGAGCAGGAACGCAGCCGCACCGTGCGGGCGGCGGAGCGCCTCCGGGCCGCCGGGCTGCCCTGCCCGGTCGTGAGCATCGGCTCGACCCCCACCGCCCTCGCGGCGGAACACCTCGAAGGCGTGACCGAAGTGCGCGCCGGCGTGTACGTGATGTTCGACCTCGTGATGCACAACATCGGCGTGTGCGACCTGTCCGACATCGCGCTGTCGGTGCTGACCACCGTCATCGGGCACCAGGAAGAGAAAGGCTGGGCGATCGTCGACGCCGGCTGGATGGCGATGAGCCGCGACCGCGGCACGCAGCGCCAGGCGCACGACTTCGGCTACGGGCAGGTTTGCACCGAACAAGGCGACGTGCTCGGCGACTACGTGATGAGCGCCGCCAACCAGGAGCACGGGATCGTGTCGCGGGCAGGCACGCCCGACGCCGGCATCGCGCAACGGTTTCCGATCGGCACCCGCCTGCGCATCCTGCCGAATCACGCGTGCGCCACCGGGGCGCAACATCCCGAATATCAGGCGATCGGCGAAGACGGCGGCGCGCAGACGTGGCCGCGCTTCTACGGGTGGTGAGCAAAACCGCGCACCCGCGCCGTCCCGTCGATTCATTGACTATTTGTCCAAATCTGGACAAAATTTAAACCACCCTGATTTGCCTGGCGCCGAAAGCGCTTGCCCGAACATGCCGACCGACGACCGACTCCTGCTTCTCGACCGCGATACCGTCGCGCCCGCCCTCCAGGCCGCGCAAGTGACAGCGGCCGTTCGCGAAGCCTTCGTGCTGCATAGTCAGCGGGCCGGACGCGTGTTCCCGGTGGTGCGCGAGAAGCTGCACACCGGCGGCGTGTTCGGCATCAAGTCGGGCGATGTCGCGAATCAGGATCTGCTCGGTTTCAAGGCGGCCGGATTCTGGCCCGGCAACCGCGGGCTCGGCGGCGAACCGCATCAGGCCACCGTCGCGCTGTTCGACCCGGCCACGGGCCGCCCGCTGTGCATCATGGACGGCAATGCGATCACCACCGCGCGAACCGGCGCCGCCGGCGGCCTCGGTCTGCAACTGCTCGCGCGTCGCGACAGCGCGCGAATCTGCGTGTTCGGCACCGGCGTGCAGGCGCGCGTCCAGCTCGACTACGCACTCGGGCTGCTGCCGCAACGGTGCACCGTGCAGTACGTGAACGTCAGCGGCGAGCCCGACCCGGTGTTCGAATCGGCCTTCCGGGAACGATGCACGATCGGCGTGGCGCGCGACCGGAACGACGCGGTGGCCAATAGCGACGTGGTGATCACGGCAACGCCCGGTGGCGGCGCGCTGTTCGACGCGGATGCGGTGCAGCCGGGCACCCACCTGACCTGCGTGGGCGCCGATACCGCCGGCAAGCGCGAACTGCCGGCAGGCGTGCTGGACCGCGCGCGGATTTTCGTGGACGATCACGACCAGGCGCGCAGCATCGGCGAGTGCCAGTGGGCGCCCGATTTGCCACGCACGGAAATCGGTGACATCCTCGCGGGAACCGCGACGGTCGACCGCGCGCCGCACGAGATCACCGTCTTCGACATGACCGGGCTCGCGCTGCAGGACCTGACCGTCGCACGCTTCCTGTATCGGCAGGCCCTCGAAAACGGCACCGGAATCTCCATTCCGTGGCCCTGGTAAACGAAACCCTCCGTCAACCTCCATGCGTCTCACCCAAGTTTCCGCGCTCTCGTTCGACCTGGACGACACCCTGTGGCCGTTCGGGCCATCCGTCGTACGGGCCGAAGGGGAGCTTCGCACGTGGCTGATCGAGCACGCGCCCGGTACCGAGCGGGTGCTGTCCACGCAGCAGGCGCTCAGCGACTTGCGTGAGGAATACGAACGATTGTGTCCCGATCTTGCCGGCGACTTCCGCGCGATGAGAATCGGCTCGATCCGGCTTGCACTGGAGCGCGCGAACGAAGATGTCGCGCTCACCGACCGTGCGTACGCAGCGTTCTATGCCGCACGCAACCGGGTTGAATTCTACGAAGATGCGTTGCCGGCGCTCACGTGGTTGAGTGCGCGGTTTCCGTTGATCGCGGTGACCAACGGCAACGCGGATCTGCGGCTGACCGGCGGCGGCGAATTCTTTCGTGCGACGCTCAGCGCGCAAGCGTTCGGCGTCGCGAAGCCGGAGCCCGGGATATTTCATGCGGCGGCAGAAACGCTCGATGTGCGGCCGGCGGAACTGCTGCATGTCGGCGACGATTACCACCTCGATATCGTCGGCGCATTGAACGCGGGGCTTCAGGCGGCGTGGGTAGTGCGCGATACGCATCCGGAAGCGGAGCGTGTGCAGCAGCAGGCCGCGACGCCGCACGTCACGCTCAGCGACCTGTCGATGCTGTGCCGCATGCTCGGCGGGCCTGACGACGTGGCGTGAGCACCTGCGTGCGCCGCGTTCGCGACGCACGCTTCATCATCATGAAACGCGGCAAGACTGCCGCTCGCCGACCGCACCAACGTAACGGTCGGCCGTGCCGATGCAACGCATGACCGGCCGCCGCCCGTTCACGCCGCCTTGCGCGCATCCGCGATCCGCTGCGGCGCCTTCGGCCGCGCATACAGCCGTTCGAGATACGCACGCAACTGCGGAAACGGTTCGATCAGGTTGCACTCGCCGGCCCAGTCGATCAGGTAAGCCGTCACGCAATCGGCCACCGTCAGCGTGTCGCCGACGATGAACTCGCGGCCTTCGAGATGCTTGTCGAGGATCGCGGCCATCGTCCTGAAATCCTCGCGCGCCAGTTCGATGTCGGCCGGCGAGCGCTTCTCCGGCGGATAGATGAACGAGTGCCGGGTGATCCGCCACAGCGGCTGCTCGAGCTCCGTCACCGCGAACATGACCCACCGGTAAGCTTCGGCCCGCAGCGCCGGATCGACCGGCAGCAGTGCCTTCTCCGGGTACTTGTCCGCGAGATACAGTACGATCGCGGCCGATTCGGGAATCACGAGGTCGCCGTCCACCAGCACGGGCACCTTGCCAGCCGGATTGAGGCGCAGGAATTCGGGCCGCTTGTGTTCGCCCTGGAGCAGGTTCACCGAGATGAACTCGAAATCGGCATCCAGTTCCTTCAGCCCCCACAGCGCGCGTTGCGAGCGGGTGCCGGCAAATCCGTAAAGCTTCATCGCCAGTCTCCATCCAGAATGTCGGGAAAACGCCCACCTGCCGGCCACGGCGCATCGCCGATACACGGCGCCGGGCCTCGCGCGTCGTTCACGCGCCGGGAATCGCCAGCACCGGCATCACGTCGATCGCCACGCCCGGGAACAGCGTGAAATGCGGATGGCCTTCGAACAGCGCGGCCGCGGCTTCGTGCGAGGCCGCCCGCACGACGGTGAAGCCGCTCATCGCGTTCGCCGTGTCCTTGACACCGGCGGCATCGATGGTCTTCGTCTTGCCGAGCGGGCCGCCCATCTCGACGATCGCGTCGCGATGCCGGTCGACCCACGCATGCCATGCGGCGATGCCGTCGCGCTCGCGCGTGCGCCGCTCCTCGTCCGGCAGCGCCATCCACGCCTTCATCGCCGGGCTCTCCTTCGTCCCGAGAAATACCGCGAGATACAACTGCTGTTGAGCACTCATGCTGTCCCCTCCGGTGACGGACGCGACGGGCTGCCGCGCCTCGACCTTGACAAGATAGGTTGATATCAACACAATTGCAACATGGCACGAAAAGAAAAGCTCCCCTTCGAAACGACGCTGATGGTGCGCGATTGCTGCCTGTGCCTGCACATGCAGCGCGCGGCGCGCAATCTTGCGCGGATCTTCGACGATGTGCTGCGCCCGCTGGATCTCACCAACGGCCAGTTTTCGCTGCTGATGTCGCTGAACCGGCCCCAGCCGGCGCCGATGAAATCGGTCGCGTCGCTGCTCGCGATGGACCGCACCACGCTCACGGCCGCGCTCAAGCCGCTCGAGCGGCGCGGCCTGGTCACGATCATCCAGGATCCGGACGACCGGCGCAGCCGCCTGCTCGAACTGACGCCGGCCGGCCAGGACCTGCTGGCCGCGGCGTTTCCGCTGTGGCAGCAGACGCATGCCGAGATCGAACGGCCGTTCGCGCCGGGGGAAGTCGATCAGTTGCGCGGCCAGTTACGCGCGCTGTCGGTCGATCCGGCCGCGCGCGACTGAACCGGACCGGCGCGCGGATCGCCGCGGCCGGGCGGCTTACTTGCGGCCCTTCTTCGGCAACAGCAGTTGCGCGAATTCCTGCAGGAAAGCCACGGGCCCATGCGCATGCAACGCCTGCCCGCTGCTCAGCGCGCCGTCGATCACGGTCGCAAGCCGCAGCGCGAAGGTCTCCGGCTCGTCGACGCCCATCGCATCCGCCAGCTCGGTCAGCCGGCGCCGCAATTCCTGCTTGTGCGCGACGGCCACCTTGCGGGCCGGATGGTTGCCGTCCGCGTATTCGGCGGCGATGTTGATCTGCGGGCAGCCGCGATAGCCGGGCCGCGCAATGCGCTCGCCGATCCATTGCAGTTGCGCGTCCAGTTCCTCGCGCGGCGCGCGCCGGTACTGCGTGGCCACCGCATCCCAATGCGCCCAGAAATCGGCGTCCTCGCGCAGCAGAAACGCCTCGATCAGGTCGTCCTTCGTCGCGAAGTAACGATAGAGGCTCGTCTTCGCCACGCCTGCCTGCGCGACGATCAGGTCCACGCCGACCGCGCGTGTGCCCTCCCGGTAGAACAGCTCGCTCGCCGTCTGCAGAATGCGTTCGCGCGTATCGGGCGCGCTCCCTGGTGTGCCTGTTTCCTTTTTCATCCCGACCCGGCCTGGCTGGCCGCCCACTCCCTCAACAGTGAGCCGATCATAGCACCGCACGCTTGACGACGCTACAGGTCTGTACTATAAAACATACCGTTCTGTATCGGAGTTGATCATGGATGATCGAATGACGGTTGCAGTCTATGGCGCCACGGGTCATACCGGGCGGTTCGTCGTCGCCGAACTGGCCCGGCGCGGCCTGCGCGCGATCCGCATCGGGCGCGACGCCGCGCGGCTCGCGGAGGACGGCGGCGATACGGCGCTCGCGCTCACGCGCGTCGCCGCGATCGACGATCCGGCCGCGCTCGACGCCGCATTGCGCGGCGCGGCCGCGGTGATCAACTGCGCGGGCCCGTACCTCGATACCGCGCTGCCGCTGGCCGATGCCGCGCTGCGGGCCAGCATCCCCTATCTCGACCTGACCGCCGAGCAGCCGTCGGTGCTGGCACTGGCCGAACACTGCGATGTGCGGGCGCGCGCGGCGGGCGTGACCATCGTGCCGGCCGCGGCGTTCTACGGCGGCCTGGCCGACCTGCTCGTCACCGCCGTCGTCGACCAGAACCAGCCGATCGAGCGCGTCGACATCGCGACCGGGCTCGACCGCTGGCACCCGACGCGCGGCACGCGCGTGACCGGCGAACGCAATCGCGCGGTGCGGCTCGTGCAGAAGGCCGGCAAGCCGACGCCGGTGCCGTCGACCGCACGCGAACGCGCATGGCCGTTCCCGCCGCCGATCGGCCGCGTCGACGTGACGCTGCTGCCGTTTTCGGAAGTGATGACACTGTCGCGTCACCTGCGCATCGATACGATCGAATCGTGGCTCGCCACCGTCGCGCTGCGCGACGTGCGCGATGCCGCCACGCCGCCGCCCGAGCCGACCGACGCGCTGGGCCGCTCGGCGCAGCAGTTCGCGATGGACGCGATCGTCGTGCAGGGCGGCACGACGCACCGCGCGACGGCATCCGGGCAGGACATCTACGCCGTCAGCGCACCGATCATCGTCGAGGCGGCCGTGCGCCTGATCGCGGGCGACACCGGGGTGTCGGGCGGCGTGCGCAGTCTCGGCGAGCTGTGCGACGCACGCGATTTCCTCGCGGCGCTCGATTCGGTGGCAGTATCGTTCGGCACGACAACCGATCCGGTTTTCAACCAGGAGACGCAAGCATGAGCAGCAATGAGAAAGGCGCATATTTCCGTTCGCTTCACCGTGCGGGCCAGCCGCTGGCGCTGTTCAACGTGTGGGACGCCGGCAGCGCGCGCACGGCGGCCGATGCGGGCGCCGTCGCACTGGCGACCGGCAGCTGGTCGGTCGCGGCGGCCAACGGTTTCGGCGACGGCGAGCAGATGCCGCGCGCGCTGATGATGGACGTGCTCGAGCGGATCACGCGCGCGACCAACCTGCCCGTCACCGTCGATCTCCAAAGCGGGTACGGCGAGCGGCCGGAAGATGTCGCCGAAACGATCGCGCTCAGCATCAAGGCCGGCGCGATCGGCTGCAACCTCGAGGACAGCTTCCCGGCGACAGGCGAATTGCGTGACGTCGACGCAGCGGCGGCTCGTCTCGCGGCAGCCCGGCAGGCCGCGGATCGCGCGGGCACCGACTATTTCATCAACGCGCGCACCGACGTGTTCTTCACGGCGCCGGCCGACACGCACGACGAACGCCTGCTCGACGCCACGCTGGCCCGCGCTCGCGCGTATGCCGCGGCCGGTGCCGATGGGCTGTTCGTGCCGGGGCTGGGCTCGCCTGCGCTCATTCGCGCGCTGACGGCCGCGTCGCCTCTGCCGGTGAACGTGATGCGCGTCACGGAGACGCCGACGCTCGCCGAATTCGCGGAATACGGCGTGGCCCGCATCAGCCACGGGCCGTATCCGTACCTGCAGGCGATGAAGACGCTGGCGGAGATGGTCAGGCACGGCGGCTGACAGCTTCGCGGAGCGGTCGGCGTCACACGCGCACCGAACGATTACATCCCATGTAATTGGCGCACGACACGGCCGCTCCTACGCTTCGGGTGTCGCGCCGCCATTCCGGCGGCGCTCCTCCCCCGGAGACATCATGTCCGCCTACCCGCTTCACACCATCGACTCGGCACCGGCCGCCTCAAAGCCCGTCCTCCTGCAGCTCCAGCACACCTTCGGCGTCGTCCCGAACATCGCCGCGGCCATGGCCGCGTCGCCGGTGCTGATCAACGGCTTCATCGGCCTGTTCGAGCGCGTGCACGCGAGCAGCCTCACCGAGCCGCAGATCCAGACGCTCCTGCTCACCAACGCGGTCACGAACGCGAGCGAATGGCCGGTCGCGTTCCATACCGCGCTGGCGCTGAAACAGGGGGTGACCCACGCCGACGTCGACGCGATCCGCCGCGGCGCCCTGCCCGGCGACGCGACCCTGGCCGCGCTGTCGGCCACCGCACGCAAGCTGATCGACACCCGCGGCCGCCTGCCCGAGGCCGACCGGCAGGCGTTCCTCGACGCCGGCTTCAGCGCCGAACAGTTGCTGGAAGTGATCGCGGTGGTCGCTGCGTCGACGATCACGAACTACGTCGGCAGCGTGACGCAGCCCGCGCTCGAAGCGCCGTTCGACGCATTCGCATGGCAGGCGAACGCCGCGTGAGTCCGATATAGTCGATCGCGTCGCTCACGGAACGCCCAGGGAGGCACGATGAACGCCAGCCGCCGCGAACCGCACGCGCCGCCGCACGAACTCGGCCAGTTGCTGCGCTACTGGCGCGACGTGCGCGGCGTGAGCCAGCTCGACCTGTCGCTCGACGCGGGCATCTCGCAGCGCCAGATCAGCTTCATCGAAAGCGGACGCAGCGTGCCGGGCCGCGACACGCTGCTGACGCTCGCGCAAACGCTGGACGTGCCGCTGCGCGAGCGCAACGCGCTGCTGCTCGCGGCCGGGTATGCACCGGTGTATTCGGAAGCGCCGTGGGATGCGCAGGAGATGCAGGGCGTGATCGGCGCGCTCGAACGCGTCGTGCGCCAGCACGATCCGTTTCCGGCGATCGTGATGGATCGCCACTGGAACGTGCTGATGACCAACGACGCGGCGCCGCGCTTCTTTGGCTGCTTCATCGACATGGCCGCGCGCGACGGCCCACGCAACCTGCTGCGCCTGATGTTCGATCCGCAGGGGATGCGGCCGTTCCTGGCCGACTGGGAGACGGTGTCGCGCAGCCTGCTGCAACGCGTGCAGCGCGAAGCGGTCGGCCGCGTGATCGACGACGAGACGCGGCAGCTGCTCGACGACCTGCTCGCGAGCCCCGATGCGCCGCGCGACTGGAAAACGCCGCCGGCGCCGGCTGCCGCACCATCACTGCCGGTCATCCCGATCGGCTTCGTGCATGAAGGCGTCGTGCTGCGTTACTTCTCCTTGGTCACGACGGTAGGGACGCCGCAAAGCGCCGCCGCGCAGGAGTTGCGCATGGAGTGCATGTTCCCCGCCGACGACGCGACCGAAGCACGCCACCGGCAGTTGCTCGACACGCACGCCCCGGTGCGCTGAGCGGCGGGCCGGGCGGCCCGCCGGTGCAACTCATTCCGCCAGCGCGGACACCACGCCGACACGCTTGGGCACGCCGGTCACGATCGTCGCGACCGCGACGGCCAGCACGACGGCCGCGGCAACGAACACGCCGGCCGCCCCGTTCGCGTCGAACACGACGCCGCCGGCCGCCGCGCCCGTCGCGATCGCGAGCTGGATCGCCGCGACGATCAGCCCGCCCGCACTCTCGGCTTCATCGGGCACGGTGCGCGTGACCCACGTCGACCACGCGACGGGCACGCCGCCGAACGCCATCCCCCACAACGCGACGAGCACCGCGTCGATCATCGGCGCGCGGCCGAGTGCGACGAGCGCGACGCCGAGCACGACCATCAGCGCGGGCATGCCGATCAGCATCGGCCGCAACCGGTGTTCGAGCACGCGGCCGGCAAGCGACGTGCCGACGAAGTTCGCGATGCCGTAGCCGAGCAGGATCGCCGACAACCCGTTCACGCCGACGCCCGCGACCTGTTCGAGGAACGGCCGCAGGTACGTGAAGAACGCGAAGTGCCCGGTGAACACGAGGATCGTCGCGAACATGCCGAGGCCGACGGTCGGCCGGCGCAGCACGTCGATCAGCGTGCGCAGCCGCGTCGTGCCGCTCGGCGGCATCGACGGCAGCGTGAGGATCTGCGACACGAACGCAATGCCGCCAAGCGCAGCCGCGATCAGGAACACGTTGCGCCAGCCGATCAGGTGACCGAAGTAGCTGCCCATCGGCGCGGACGCGATCGTCGCGACCGCCACGCCGCTGAAGATGATCGACAGCGCACGCGGCACCATCGCCGTCGGCACGAGCCGCATCGCGGTGGCGGTGGCCATCGTCCAGAAGCCGCCGAGCGCGATGCCGAGCACGACGCGGCCGACCAGCAGCATTGCCAGGTTGGGCGCGAACGCGACCGCCAGGTTCGACGCGACGAGCAGCACCGAGAACACGAGCAGCACGCGCCGCCGGTCGATCGTGCGCGTCAGCGCCGAGATCAGCAGGCTCGTGACGAGCGCGACCGTCGCGGTGGCCGTGACGGCCTGCCCGGCCACGCCTTCGGTCACGCCGAGGCTGTCGGCCATCGGCGTCAGCAGGCTCGCCGGCAGGAATTCGGCCGTGACGAGCCCGAACACGCCGAGCGTCATCGCGAATACCGCGCCCCAGGCCGGTTCGCGGGGGGCCGCCGTCGAGGCGGCCGTGGAGGTTCCGGGATTCATGCGTGGTTCCGTGTCGGTTAGGGAAAGTACTGATGAGGGCGTATCGTAAGGAACCACGTCAGGACGGTCTATGACATACAATCCGTTCTTGTTGATCGTTCGTCCGAATCTCGAAATGTCCGAGCCCCTTCTGCCCCCGATTCCCGACGTGCACGACCTCGTCAGCGAGCTGCTGCTGGGGATGCGCCTGAGCGGCGTCCAGTACCGCCGCATCCAGGTCGCACGGCCGTTCGGGCTGAATTTCGGCCACGTGACGGGCCGCGCGCAGTTCCATTTCGTCGGGCGCGGGCCCGTGCTGCTGCGCGACGCGTCGGGCGCCACAATGCGGCTCGAAGCCGGCGACGCGATCCTGCTGCCGCACGGCGGCATGCACGCGCTGGTGTCCGACCCCGATGCACCGTGCCGCGAGATCAACGGCTTCGAGGTCGCGAAAATCTGCGATACGGTCGCGTCGGTGGCATCGGCCGGCGTGTCGCCCGCCCGTTGCGCGACGACCGAGCCGGGCGCCGGCGATGCGCTGATCTTCAGCGCGTGCATGGAGCTCGATCTCGGCGGCATGCAGCCGCTGGTCGGCACGATGCCCGAGTTCATGCACGTCGGCACGCTGCTCGCGCGCTACCCGGAAATCCGCCCGATGCTCGACGCCATGGAGCGCGAAGCGTGCTCGGCGCGCGCGGGTTTCGCGGGCATCCTCGCGCGGCTCGCGGATGTGGTCGCGGCGTTCATCGTGCGCGGCTGGGTCGAATGCGGATGCGGTGATGCGACGGGCTGGGTGCAGGCGCTGCGCGAACCGAAGCTCGGCCGCGCGATCGTCGCGCTGCATCGCGACCCGGGCCGCAACTGGAGCGTGGCGGAACTCGCGACCGAAGCGGGCGTGTCGCGTTCGGTGTTCGCCGAACGCTTTCTCGCGGCCACCGGGATGACGCCGGTGCGCTACCTGACCGAGCTGCGGATGCGGCTCGCCGCGCAATGGATCACGCGCGACCACGAGACGATCGAGGCCGTCGCGTACCGGCTCGGCTACGGCTCGCTCGCCGCGTTCAGCCGCGCGTTCAAGCGCGTGGTGGGCAAGCCGCCCGGCGCCGTGCGCGCGGACGGCGAGGTGCGCGTCGAAGCGTAGTGTGTGACGCGGCGCGCATGATGCCGGCCGCGCCACCAGGCGTCGTCGCCATCGACGTCACGCGTAATGGCAGCGTTCAGTCGCTGCGCGCTTCCAGCTTGTCGATCAGCGCCGTCGCGCACTGCACGGCAAGCGCCGCGCACTGCTCCACGTCCACGACCGCGCCGCTCGCCACGGTGCCTTGCACGATCCGGCCCAGCAATTCCTTCGAGAGATCGGCGATCTCGTGATCCCGTTCCGTCATGATGTTCCTCCTGCGCATCGACCGAGCGCATCGATGCGTTCACCTTCCCTGCCCGTTCAACGCCCTTTCGCCCGCACGACGATCTGCGCCTGCGTGTCGCGTTCGATGCGCTCGAGCGACGCGCGCAGCGCCGTGAATTCGTCCGCCGTACACACCTGACGGCCAAAGTCCGCCGTCATGCGCCGCGTGACCTGCACGACGCGCGCGGCCGCGTCGAAGACGTAATGCGACGTGAAGTCGACGAAGCGGTCGTGCACGGCCGTATCGGCCGGCAGGTCGGTCACCGCGACGTCGGCCGGCAGCGCGATCTGGCCGGTCTCGTCGAACGTCCCGCCGATGCAGCCCCACGGCTGCGTGCGCACGGGCTCGGCGAGCCAGTTCTCGACCTGCGTCGCGATGCCGCCCGTCAGGCTCGACAGCGCGGGCAACGCGGTCGTGCCGTCGGGCCACACGAAATGATCGAGCGTGCCCGACATCGTCACGTCGAATGGCCCGTCGGTCACGCGCCGGTCGCTGGTCGACAGCTGCGCGCGGCCGCGCAGCCCGCTTTGCCGCAGACGGTTGTTCGCCAGCTGCGCGACGCCATCGGGCGTCGCGCGGCGAAACAGGTTGCGTTCGAGTTCGGCCGTCCAGCCGTCGTCCTCGGTGTGCGCGTGAAAACGCGCGGCGCCCGGCCCCGCGGCGTCGATCTCGACCCGCGCGATGCGGCCGCGCGGCTGCGTGGCCGGCGTACGCGACAGCACGCCCGTGTCGACGAGCAGCGTGGGACGGTCCATCACGATCGGCGGCAGATAGCCGAATGCGATGCCGGCCGTCGTCGTGTCCGCATAGCGCGCGAGATCGGGCAGCCACGTGATCGCGTGATTGATCGCCCCGCCGCCGTAACCGGGCACCGACGGCAGCGTGTAGACGGACCCGAGATTGAGCAGCACCGGCTCGCTGCGGATGCCGACCGCCGCGAGCAGCGCGCCGAACAGCGCGACATGATCCTTGCAGTCGCCGTAGCGGTTGCGCAGGATGTCGGTGACGCGATGCGGGGCGGCGGCCGTTTCGCCGAGAAACAGCCCGACGTAGCGGATGTTCGCCTGCACCCAGTCGTACAGGATGCGCGCCTGGTCGTGCGGATCGGCGACACCCGCTGTGAGCGTGCGCGCCAGCTGCGCGACGGCCGGATCGTCCGCGCCCGGATCGACGGCCGCGTTGCGATAGCGCGCGGCGAACGCCGCGTAGTCGGGCAGCGTCGACACGACGAGCCGGTCGCCGTAGGTCGCGTAGCCGACCGCGCCGCTTTCGATGCGGTCGTACGGGCCGTGCCGGTAGTCGAATTCGTAGCGCGTGCGGCCGTTCGCGGTGACCGGCGGCAGCGCGACGTAGCCGTGCGCATCCGCGTACAGCGGCATGTCGGCCGGCACGTCGAAGATCAGCCGCTGGCGGTCGACCGGCTCGCGCGACGGCTCCACGGTATAGCCGAAGTAGCCGCGGTTGACCGGCTTCGTGCGGGTCTTGCGGAACGCCACGCGCGTGCTCGACCCGGCTTCGACGCCGGGAAACACGACGGTGCGCAGCAGCCCGTCCTGGAACGTCGGCGCGCCGGCCGAGCGCGGTTCCTGCACGTCGCGGATGCTATCCGCGCCGACCGGATGCGCGACGCCGTCGCGGTCGATCGTCTCGGCCGCGAGCAGGTCCACCTTCTCGAGATTCTTGTCGAACCACACGTAGCGCTGGGCGATGGCATCGATGCCGTTCGCGTCGTTCGCGCGCAGCGTCGAATCGTCGTGCTCGTCGAGCGAGCCGTCGTGCTGGATCACGAATTCGTGGACGTCGCTGACGATCGTGACGGGCGCTGTGTCGCCAGCATCGACCGTATCGGCCGCAGCCGGCCGCACGGCCGCGACGACGCCGAATGCGACGACGCACGCAAACGCAAAACCGGTCGGTCGGGAAAGAAAACGCACCACGTCGCGCTCGTTTCGGAACATGGCGGCAACACACCGGCACGGACGATCCGCGCCGCGCTCACGCGCGCCTGTCGCACGCCGCCTTGCAGCCCAGTGTGGGTGACGCATCGGCGAGCGTCAAGCGACGCGCGGCGATGCGGCACGGTCGCGCCGCGAGGCGCCGCACACACGCGCAATTGACGGCTGGCGCAACCTATAATCAAATCAGGTCACATTGCGTGCGCGATCTCGCCAGGACAAGCGCCGTCTCGACGAACGCGGCGTGCCCAACATGGGCAAGGAGGCATCATGGCCGTGATCAACAGCGATTTCGAAACCGGCTTCCTCGTGGTGCTATTCACGCTGCTGGGCGTGATCCTGTTCGGCGCGCTGCTGACGAAGCTGCATCTCGGGCGGTGGCATCCGAAACTGATCGGCGCCGCGATCGGCGCGCTCATCGGTATCCTGCTGGTCGAAGCCGTGCCGATGCTGACGTGACGGCGATCCGCCGCGCACGGCGGGATGCGCGGCGCGGCCTTCATTCATCCGATCAAATGCCGCGCAAGCCCGCTCATCCGATCCGTGAGGTCGGACACGAACGCCCGCGCGCCGGCGGCTTCATCCCCGCAGGCTGACCCCAATCACGGCGCTCACCTGGAGCGCAACCTCCTCCCGATCGGAGGCGACATGGTGGAACACGACCTCGTCTCGACCCTCGTCCTGCTTGCGGTCGTCATGCTTGCCGCGCTGTTCTTCGCGGAAGGGCGCAGCCGTAATCGGATTCGCGGCCAGTTGCAGCGCAAGCGCGCACGGCGGCCGCGTTCGCATACGCATCGTCATCCGTAACGCGCCGACGCAGTGCGCCGCACGGAAGGCCGCCCGTCATGCGCGCGTCGTTCGAGCGTACGACGCAAGACCGCCGGCGGAGGTTCGACCCGCAGCGGGCACGACAAAAAACCGCGTGCGGTCCTGCCGCCCGCCGCTACCCGACGTTCATCGGCAACAGCACCATCTGCTTGCCCTCGACGTGCAGGCGCGCCTGCAGCTCGACGGGCGTCTGGTTGTGCAGCCAGGCCGTGAGGAAATTCACGCGCCGGAAGATCAGCTTGCTCGCGAAGCACACGGCGTTCGGGTATTCGTCGAGCGTCGACGAAGCCAGGTTCATGAACTCGACGACGGGATTCGTGCCGAACGCGATCCGGTAGTCGGCCGCGATGCCGTTGCGGCGGCAGTGCGCGACATAGTAGTCGAGCGCTTCGGTGATCGTGTGCCGCAGCCGCTCGAGGTGTTCATGACCGTCGTACGCCTTCGCGTCGACTTCGCCGACCGCGAGGAAGATCACGTTGCGGAAGTGCCCGGGAAACAGCCGGTTGACCCACAGCAGCGCGTGCATGCTCGCACCGCGATGCTTGCCGACCAGCAGCACGGCCGTCGGCTGTGACGGGTCGGGCTTGCCCGGCGCGGTGGCCTCGTCGACTTCGGGCGTCTTCCCCGAGAACAGCGCGTCTTCCTTCGCGAGCTGTGCACGCGTATAGGCGTAGTGGCGGTTGATCATGAAGCACAGCGCGATCACCGCGCTCGTCACGAGCACCGTGAGCCAGCCGCCCGCCGTGAACTTCTCGATCAGCGTGATGACGAGCACGGTTGCCGTCACGCTCAGCCCGAGTGCCGACAGGAAGAAGTGCTTGAACCAGCCCTGCTCGCGGCGATGGCGCCACCAGTACGTGCACAGCCCGAGCAGCGACAGGCTGAACGTGAGGAACACATTGATGCTGTACAGCACGACGAGCACGTCGACGTTGCCGTGCGTCCACAACAGGATCAGCAGGCTCGACAGCCCGACGACGATGATGCCGTTCTGCCGCACGAGGCGCCCCGACAGGTCGCGGAAATGGCGCGGCACCCACGAATCCGATGCCATGTTCGACAGCACGGCCGGCCCGTCGAGGAAGCCCGTCTGCGCGCCGACCAGCAGCAGCCCGGCCTCGAACGCGAGCACGGCCGCGAGCAACGCGTGGCGCGCGAACGCCGAGCCGAGCCCGAGATGGTCGATCACGCTGCCGAACACGACCGCGTTGAGCGTCTGGCCGTCGACGGGCCGTGCGTGCCACAGCATGTACAGCAGGATGATGCCGCCGGCCGTGAACGCGAGCGACGTCGACATGTACCACATCGTCACCTTGCCGTTCGGCACGCGCGGATCGGCGAGCATATTCACGTTGTTCGACACGGCCTCGAGGCCCGTATAAGTACCGCCGCCGAGCGAGAACGCGCGCATCAGCAGCGCGAGCATCACGAACACGCCGAGCGATTGCGACATGCCGTGCGCTTCGTGCACGGCGTCGGGCACCACCATCGCGAGGCTGCTGCCGTGCACGGCGACCCCATAGACGATCAGCGCGAAGTGCAGGATCACGAAGCCGATGAAGATCGGCAGCAGCACCATGATCGATTCGCGCATCCCGCGGAAGTTGAGCCCCGTCATCAGCACGATCAGCACGATCTCGGTCGTGAGCTTGAACGCCTGCGCGCTGACCGGCAGCAGGCTGAAGAACGCGTCGACCCCGCTCGCGAGCGACGTCGCGACGGTCAGCACGTAGTCGACCAGCAACGCGGCGCCCGACACGAGCCCCGGCTTCGAGCCGAGCAGCGACGTCGCGACGCGGTAGCCGCCGCCGCCCGTCGGGAACAGCTCGATCACCTGGTTGTAGCCGAGCGCGATGATGAACACGGTCGCCGCCGTCGCGAGCGCGAGGAACAGCGCGAGCGGCGTGTGGTGCGCCAGCGCGAGGAACGCTTCTTCCGGGCCGTAGCACGACGACGACAGGCCGTCGGCGCCGAGCCCGACCCAGGCCAGCAGCGGCGTCACGGCGATCGCATGCCGCGTGCGCGGATCGAGCGGGTCGAGCGGCTTTCCGACGAGCAACTGCCACACTTTCTGGAACGTGGTCATGGTCCCCTCCCGCACGCCCGGTGACACGCGCGGCGTGATCCTTTAAAGCTAATCGACGCACGGGCGCGGCGCCAGTCCGCATCTTCCATAGGGGCCGCACGGCGGCCCGGCACCGCTTTCAGCATGTAAGCGGACAACGCCGGCGGCCGCGCGCCGGATCGGCCGTTTCCACGCATCCGCGCGACACGGCGAACCTGCCCGGCTAGCGTTCAGGCCGCCTTCACACGCCTGCCGGCTCCGCCCGACGCGCCGCCCACCTTGGCCCGATACCGGCCGGCCGTGCGCGCCGCCCCCTTCCCCACCCGCGCCGATGCGACCGGCACCCGCGTCCCGGTCGTGCGTGGTTCCTCGCAATTCGACTTTTGTGCGCGCGCAACAATGGCGATGCCTCGCGCCCGGCGCCCTGCAGGACACTCGCCTCCCGCTCGGCACCGGGCGCGACGGTCTTCAAAAACCACATCTCACGAGGACATACCATGCAACTCCAATCCCATCCCGCGTGCCGCCCGTTTTATGAAGCCGGCGAACTCACGCAACTGACTGCCTTTTATGAAGAGGGACGTAATGTCATGTGGATGATGCTGCGATCGGAGCCGCGGCCGTGCTTCAACCAGCAACTCGTTACCGACATCATCCATCTCGCGCGCGTCGCACGCGATTCGGGCCTGCCGTTCGACTTCTGGGTGACGGGCTCGCTCGTCCCCGAGCTGTTCAACGTCGGCGGCGACCTGAGCTTTTTCGTCGACGCGATCCGCAGCGGCAAGCGCGACCTGCTGATGGCCTATGCGCGCTCGTGCATCGACGGCGTGTACGAGATCTACACGGGCTTCGGCACCGGGGCGATCTCGATCGCGATGGTCGAGGGCAGCGCGCTCGGCGGCGGCTTCGAGGCCGCGCTCGCGCATCACTACGTGCTCGCGCAGAAGGGCGTGAAGCTCGGGTTTCCCGAGATCGCGTTCAACCTGTTCCCGGGCATGGGCGGCTATTCGCTCGTCGCGCGCAAGGCCGATCGGGGCATTGCGGAGGAACTGATCTCGACCGGTGAAGCGCACGCCTCCGAGTGGTACGAGGATCGCGGGCTGGTCGACCAGACGTTCGACGCGGGCGACGCGTATCTCGCGACGCGCACCTTCATCGACGTGACCAAGCCGAAGCTGAACGGGGTGCGCGCGATGCTGCGCGCGCGCGAGCGGGTGTTCCAGCTGACGCGCTCCGAGCTGATGGACATCACGGAAGCGTGGGTGCATGCGGCGTTCACGATCGAGCCGAAGGACCTCGCGTACATGGAACGCCTCGTGATGCTGCAGAACCGGCGCGTGTCGAAGCTGCGCACGGTGTAATGCGGCGGGCGCCGCCGCTGGCCGGCGGCGCCCGTTCGTGAACGAAGCTCAGGCGATCAGCCTGAGCTTCCTCGTCTCCGCGAGCCACGCCTCGAACGCCTGGGCCGGCATCGGGCGGGCGTAGTAGTAGCCTTGCGCATGATCGACGTCGAGCTGCTTGAGGAATTCGGCTTCCGCATGCGTTTCAACGCCCTCGGCGACCACCGCGAAATTCAGCGCCTTCGCGAGCGACACGACCGAGCGCACCAGCGCCTGCGAGCGCGGATTGCGGTCGATGCCCGTGATGAAGCTGCGGTCGAGCTTGATCGCGTCGAGCGGCAGGCGCGACAGCTGCGACAGCGACGAATAGCCGGTGCCGAAATCGTCGAGATGGATCTCCGCGCCGAGCTGGCGGAACTGTCGCATCAGCCCGTTGGCCGCATCCTCGTCCTCGATGAAGCAGCTCTCGGTCAGCTCGATGTCGAGCAGGCCGGGCTTGAGCCCCGCGGCGTCGAGGATCGACGCCAGCTGGTGCACGATGTTCATGTCCTGCAGCTGCCGCGCGGACACGTTCACCGCGATCCGGATGCCGAGCCCCTTCGCCTTCCATGCGGCGGCCTGCGCGGCCGCGGTACGCATCACCCAGCGCCCGAGCGGCGCGATCAGGCCCGACTCCTCCGCGAAGCGGATGAACTCGACCGGCGCGACGAGCCCGCGATCGGGCGACTGCCAGCGGATCAGCGCCTCGACGCCGTGCACGTCGCCGGTCGCGATATCGACGACCGGCTGGTAATGCAGCACGAACTGCTCCTCTTCGAGCGCCTTGCGCAGGTTCGTGTCGAGCCACATGTACTTCGCGACCTTCTGGTTCATCTCCAGCGAGAACACGCGATACGTATGCTTGCCCTCTTCCTTCGCGACGTACATCGCGGTATCCGCGCTGCGGATCAGCGTCTCGAGCGAATCGCCGTGCTGCGGATGCATCGCGATGCCGATCGAGCAACTCGTGTAGACCTCCATCAGCCCGAGATGAATCGGCGTGCGCAGCCGTTCGAGAATGATCTGCGCGGTCGCTTCGAGCAGCGGCCGCGTGCCGTGCTCGAACAGCACGAGGAATTCGTCGCCGCCGAGCCGCGCGAGCGTCGCGCCGGACGGCAGGCAGCCGCTGATGATCGCCGACACGTCCTGCAGCAGCCGGTCGCCGGTGATGTGCCCGTAGTGATCGTTGACGCGCTTGAAGTTGTCGAGATCGAGGAACAGGATGCCGACCTGCCCGCGCGTCGCGGCGGTCTCGGCGGCGATCGCCGCGTGGATGCGCTCGCTGATCGCATGGCGATTCGGCAGGCCGGTCAGCACGTCGGTGTTCGCGAGCTCGATGAGCCGCTGCTGCGCGCTGCGCTCCTCGGTGATGTCGATGCCCGAGCAGATCAGGAACTGCTCGTCGACGCCGCTGCCGCTCTGCACGAACTTGTTGCGGAACTGGAACAGGCGCGGCCCGTTGACCGTGTTGATGTAGCGCTCGACCGCGAACGAATGGTTGCTCGCGAAAAATCCCGTGATGTTGCTGCGCGACTGCGCGCCCTGCTCGGGGGTCATGAACAGCTCGAACGCGCTGCGGCCGATCACGTCGACCTCGCGCTTGCCCGTCACTTCCTCGCACAGACGGTTGAAGCGCTGCACCATCCCGTTGCGGTCGAGGATCACCACGAGCGAATTCACTTCGGACACGACCTGCTCGGCGAACGCGAGCCCGTGCGCGAGATCGCCCGCGACGGACTCGGCATCCGAATAGGCGGACGCCGTGCCGGCCCAGTTGGTCGTGTCGACCTTCCGGCCGACGAGATGGAGCTTGACCGGTTCGCCGAACAGCGCGATGTCGAGCACCAGGTGCGACGTGACACCGGTCAGCGCGCGGATGCACGCGGCCTGTTCGACCGTCAGCGCGACGGCGACGTTGGTCAGGCCGCGGACGGCCGCCAGTTCGAGTGCGTTGCTGTCACTGCCGAGACGCCAGCAGGGGCTGCGCGTACCGACGTGCGCCTCGAGCACCGCGCTATCGTTTTCGTCATCCATGGAGACGCCCCGATCCAGAAAAAACGCACAGTGTAGACGGAGGCGAGCCGGCCGGCCGCCGTGCCGGGGCGCGCGTGATGCGCGTCCGGCAAGGCGGCCGTGAGTGCCGTGATGATGGGCCTCGTCCCGTACTTGTTTCCCGCTAATGCGACCCGGCGTTCGCGCGTCATGCGCGCAGGTGCTGCCTAACGAATGATGAGAGCCATCTTATCAAATGACGATCAGGATTGGCACTCACATTTAGAGCAGAGTGTCAAGGAATTGGGACTCGATTGGCAAGCCGGATTTTTCATGATGGGCAGGCGGCTCAATCGCGGTTGCGGCGGTGCGCAACGGGTTCGGCGAGTCGGGCCGAGCGCCCCGCCAGGCGGGCGTTTTCGGCTGATTTCAGGATTCGGCGGCAATGCTTTGGCCCGCGCGTGGCGACAGGGTCGGATCGCCCTCCGGCGACCCGACTTTCCGTCGAATTTGATTCCTTTGGTGCGTCAATGCGCAGCTTTATTCCACAGTCCGTTGCAATGCCGTTCGAGCACCGGCGCTGCACGCCGGCACCGGCTGCCCGGCTCAGCCCGCCGCGCCGTATCCACCGCCGCCCGGCGTTTCGACGACGAATACATCACCCGGCGCCATCTGCGCGCGGCCGATATGGTCGAGCGCCTCGACCGTGCCGTCCGCGCGCTCGATCGTGTTGCGGCCGAGCGCGCCGGCCTCGCCGCCCGCCGCGCCGAACGGTGCGTGGATCCGGTTGTTCGACAGGATCGACGCGGTCATCGGCTCGAGGAAGCGAATCCGCCGCACCGCGCCGTCGCCGCCGCGCCAGCGCCCGCCGCCGCCCGACCCGGCGCGGATCCGGTGCGAGTCGAGCCGCACCGGGTAGCGCCATTCGAGCACCTCCGGATCGGTGAGCCGCGAGTTCGTCATGTGCGTCTGCACCGCGCCGACGCCCGCGAACCCGTCGCCGGCGCCACTGCCGCCCGCAATCGTCTCGTAGTACTGGTAGCGATCGTTGCCGAATGTGAAGTTGTTCATCGTTCCCTGGCTCGACGCGACGCAGCCGAGCGCGCCGTACAGCGCGTTGGTGATGGCCGACGACGTCTCGACGTTGCCCGACACGACCGCCGCCGGATACTCGGGGTTCAGCATCGAGCGGGCGGGCACGATCACCGTGAGCGGCTTCAGGCAGCCGGCGTTCAGCGGGATGTCGTCGCCGACCAGCGTGCGGAACACGTACAGCACGGCGGCCATGCACACGGCCTTCGGCGCGTTGAAGTTGTTGTCGAGCTGCGCGGACGTGCCCGTGAAATCGATTTCCGCGCGCCGCGCCGCCCGGTCGACGCGGATCGCGACGCGAATCTCCGCGCCGTTGTCGAGCGGGTAGCGGTACGCGCCGTCCTGCAGCGCGCCGATCACGCGCCGCACGGCTTCTTCCGCGTTGTCCTGCACGTGCCCCATGAACGCGAGCACGACGTCGCGGCCGAACTGCGCGACCATCCGGCGCAACTCGTCGACGCCCTTCTGGTTCGCGGCGACCTGCGCGCGCAGGTCGGCCATGTTCTGCTCGACGTTGCGCGCCGGGTAGCGGCCCGATGCGAGCAGCGCGCGGGTTTGCGCATCGCGCAGCGTGCCGGCCGACACGAGCTGCCAGTTGTCGATCAGCACGCCCTCCTCGTCGATGTGGGTCGAATCGGGCGGCATCGAGCCCGGCGTCGTGCCGCCGATGTCCGCGTGGTGGCCGCGCGAGCCGACGTAGAACAGCGGCGCGTCCGAGCCGTCCGCGAACACCGGCGTGATGACCGTCACGTCCGGCAGGTGCGTGCCGCCGTGATACGGGTCGTTCAGCATGAACACGTCGCCGTCGCGCATGCGGCCGCGGTTGCGCTCGATCACCGTGCGGATGCTCTCGCCCATCGAGCCGAGGTGCACGGGCATGTGCGGCGCGTTCGCGATCAGGTTGCCGTCGCCGTCGAAGATCGCGCACGAGAAGTCGAGCCGCTCCTTGATGTTCACCGAGTACGCGGTGTTCTGCAGCCGCAGCCCCATCTGCTCGGCGATCGACATGAACAGGTTGTTGAAGATCTCGAGCCGCACCGGGTCGACATCGGTGCCGAGCGAGCGGCGCGTCGGCAGCGGCGTCGTGCGCGTCAGCACGAGGTTGCCCTGCGCGGTCATCTGCGCGCGCCAGCCGGGCTCGACGACGGTCGTGCCGTTCTGCTCCGCGACGATCGCCGGGCCGTCGATCGCGTCGCCGGCCAGCAGCGTGTCGCGCACGTAGAGCGCCGCGTCGTGCCATTGGCCGCCGGAATGGAAGCGCACCGCGGAATGGGCGCGCGGCGCGGCAGCGTCGCCGTTGCCCGCGTGGCGCGGCGCGAGCGGTGCGATCTCCACCGGCGCGTCGGAGCGGCCGATCGCCTCGACCGACGCGAGCTCGGCGACGAGCGGCGTGCCGGGCATCAGGAACGCGTAGCGCTGCCGGTAGGCGGCCTCGAACGCGTGCTGCATCTCGGCGACGCTGCCGGCCGGCACGTCGAGCGCCGAATCGGTGCCCTGGTAGCGCAGGTGCACGCGCCGCTCGGTCGCGATCCGCTCCGGCGG
Source organism: Burkholderia sp. HI2500 (assembly GCF_002223055.1). Lineage (NCBI taxonomy): Bacteria > Pseudomonadati > Pseudomonadota > Betaproteobacteria > Burkholderiales > Burkholderiaceae > Burkholderia > Burkholderia sp. HI2500. The sequence continues at coordinate 2,220,288 of NZ_NKFL01000006.1, forward strand.
CACGCCCTGTTCGAGCAGCGCGCCGACGGCCTCGTCGGCCAGCCGGTCGAGCGCGGCATTCAGCGCCGGCAGCGAATCGTCGGACAACACGGCCTCGACCGCGCGCTCGCGCATCGCGGTCTGGTCGGCGAGGCCCATCCCGTATGCGGACAGCACGCCCGCCAGCGGATGCGCGAACACCTGCGTCATGCCGAGCGCGTCGGCGACGCCGCACGCGTGCTGGCCGCCCGCGCCGCCGAACGTCGTCAGCACGTAGCGCGACACGTCGTGGCCGCGCTGCACGGAAATCTTCTTGATTGCGTTCGCCATGCTGCCGATCGCGATTTCCAGGAAGCCTTCGGCGAGCGCCTCGGGCGTCTCGCGCCGCCCCGTCGCCGCGTGGATCTCGTCGGCGAGCGCCGCGAACTTCGCGACCACGCCGTCGCGGTCGAGCGGTTCGTCCGCGTGCGGGCCGAACACGCGCGGGAAATGATCGGGCTGGATCTTGCCGAGCATCACGTTGCAGTCGGTCACCGTCAGCGGGCCGCCCCGCCGATAGGCGGCCGGCCCCGGGTTCGCGCCGGCCGACTCTGGCCCGACGCGCAGCCGCGCGCCGTCGAAGCCGAGCACCGAGCCGCCGCCCGCGGCCACCGTATGGATACTCATCATCGGCGCGCGCATCCGCACGCCGGCCACCTGCGTCTCGAACACGCGCTCGAACTCGCCGTGATAGTGCGACACGTCGGTCGACGTGCCGCCCATGTCGAAGCCGATCACGCGCTCGAAGCCGGCCGCCTGCGCGGCGCGCACCATCCCGACGATGCCGCCGGCCGGGCCCGACAGGATCGCGTCCTTGCCCTGGAACGCATCGGCGCGCGTCAGCCCGCCGCTGCTCTGCATGAACTGCAGGTTCACGCCCGGCATCTCGTGCGCGACCTGCTCGACATAGCGGCGCAGGATCGGCGACAGGTACGCGTCGACTACCGTCGTATCGCCGCGCGACACCATCTTCATCAGCGGCGACACCTCATGCGACACCGACACCTGCGTGAAGCCGATGCGGCGCGCCAGGTCCGCCAGCGCGCGTTCGTGCGCGGTGTAGCGATAGCCGTGGATCAGCACGATCGCGAGCGCGCGCACGCCCGCGTCGAACACGCGGCGCAGTGACGCTTCGGCGCCCTGCGCATCGAACGGCACGACGATGTCGCCGTGCGCGCCGATGCGCTCGTCGATCTCGACGACGGCCTCGTACAGCGCGTCGGGCAGCACGATGTCGAGATCGAACAGGCGCGGCCGGTTCTGGTACGCGATGCGCAGCACGTCGCGAAAGCCGCGCGTCGTCGCGAGCGCCGTGCGTTCGCCCTTGCGTTCGAGCAGCGCGTTGGTCGCGACCGTCGTGCCCATCTTCACCATGTCGACGCGCTCGGGCGTGATCGGCTCGCCGGCCGCGAGGCCGAGCAGGTGGCGAATGCCGGCCACGGCCGCGTCGCGGTACTGCTCGGGGTTCTCCGACAGCAGCTTGTGCGTGACGAGCGTGCCGTCGGGCCGGCGCGCGACGATGTCGGTGAAAGTGCCGCCGCGGTCGATCCAGAATTGCCAGCGTGCGGCGTCGGACGGAACGGAGGAAAGGTGTCGGTCTGTCATGATGTCGGGTCGATGCGTCGTGGAATCGAGGGATGAGCGCCGCCGCACGGCGCGCGTCGCGCGCCGTGTCACGGGGTCGGTCAAAGGGGAAGAAAAATGAAGGGCGGGCTGCCCCGCCGCTTACGCGGCGTCGAGTTCGCGGCCGCGAGTCTCGGGCAGCGTCAGCGCGGCGACGATCACCACGCCGTACGCTGCGACCGCGAAGATGCCGATGCTCGTGCCGAGCCCGTATTGCTTGGACAGCGCGCCGATCAGGAACGGGAACAGCGCACCGATCGCGCGGCCCACGTTGTAGCAGAAGCCCTGGCCGGAACCGCGCACGCGGGTCGGGAACAGTTCGGTGAGGAACGCGCCCATCCCCGAGAAGATGCCCGATGCGAAGAAGCCGAGCGGAAAGCCGAGCCACAGCATCGACGCGTTGGTCAGGTTCAGCGACGTGTACGCGAACGCGATCACCATCGAGCCGACCGCGAACAGGATGAAGTTCGGCTTGCGGCCCAGGCGGTCGGTCAGGTACGCGCTCGTCAGGTAGCCGACCCACGAGCCGAAGATGATCATCGCGAGATAGCCGCCGGTGCCCATCACCGTGAGGTGACGCTCGGTCTTCAGGAAGGTCGGCAGCCACGTCGTGATCGCGTAGTAGCCGCCCTGCGCGCCGGTGGTCAGCAGCGCCGCGCGCAGCGTCGTCGTGATCAGCTTCGGCGCGAAGATCTCGGTGAGGCGCGGCGCATCGGCCACTTTCGCCTGCGCGGCCTTCTCCTTCTCGTAGACGTCCGGCTCCTTCACGTAGCGACGGATCGCGACGACCAGCAGCGCGGGCGCGAGGCCGACGAGGAACAGCGCGCGCCACGCCTGCTCGGCCGGCAGCACCGAGAACAGCAGCGCATACAGCAGCGCGCACAGCCCCCAGCCGATCGCCCAGCCCGACTGGACGAGGCCGACCGCCCTGCCGCGGTCGCGCGCACGGATCACTTCGCCGATCAGCACCGCGCCGGCCGTCCATTCGCCGCCGAAGCCGAAGCCCATCAGCGCGCGCGCCGCGAGCAGCTGGTGGTAGTTCTGCGCGAGCCCGCACAGCGCGGTGAACACGGCGAACCACAGCACGGTGAGCTGCAGCGTGCGCACGCGGCCGATCCGGTCGGACAGGATGCCGGCGATCCAGCCGCCGGCCGCCGACGCGAGCAGCGTGATCGTGCCGATGAAGCCCGCGTCGGCGAGCGAGATGCCCCAGGTCGCGACGAGCGTCGGGATCACGAACGACAGCATCTGCGTGTCCATCCCATCGAGCATGTAGCCGACCTTGCAGCTCCAGAACGCGCGGCGCTCGCGCGGCTGCGCGTCCCCGTACCACGAGAACAGGCCGTTACGCTCGGGGCTCGCGGGCTCCGCGGCGTGCGCCGCGAGGGTCTTGCTTTCCATGGTGGTGCTCCTGTCGTTATGCGCCGTCGAATGATTGTCGCGCGTGCGGCGTGCCGTGCGGGTCGGGTTGTCGTCGTCCTGGCTCAGAACACGGCCAGCGACGCGTTCGTGATGTCGGTCATCAGCATGTGGCCGGGCGTATGCGCGATCGCGATCGGCAGCTTCGCGTCCATCAGCGCGGTTTGCGGCGTCACGCCGCACGCCCAGAACACCGGCAGCTCGCCGTCGCGGATCGTCACCGCGTCGCCGAATTCGGGGGCGTTCAGGTCGCTGATGCCCAACTCGCGCGGATCGCCGAGATGGATCGGCGCGCCGTGCACGCCCGGAAACCGGCTGGTGATCTGCACCGCCCGAATCGCGTCGGCGCCGCGCATCGGCCGCATCGACACGACGAGCTGGCCGCCGAAGATCCCCGCGCGGCGATTCGGGATCGACGTGCGGTACATCGGCACGTTGCGCCCCTCCTCCACATGGCGCAGGCCGATGCCTTCGCGCGCCAGCATGTCCTCGAACGAGAACGAGCAGCCGATCGCGAACACGACGAAATCGTCGCGCCACAGTGCCTCCAGCGATTCGACGCGTTCGGTCAGGCGGCCGTCGCGGTAGACGTTGTAGCTCGGCACGTCGGTGCGGATGTCGAGATCCTCGCCGAGCACGTCGACCCGGAACGCGCCCGGTTCGCCGACGCCCAGCAGCGGGCAGGCTTTCGGGTTCGCCTGGCAAAAGCGCAGGAAATCGTGCGCGAACGCGTCGGGCAGGATCGCGAGGTTCGCTTGCGCGTACGGGCCGCAGTGGCCGGCGGTCGGGCCGCGGAACGCGCCGTGGCGCACGGACTGGCGGAATTCGGAAGGGGTCATGAGGTTCTGTCGCGGATCGGTGTGGCGTCGGGATGACGGTGCCGTGTCATCGGATACAGCGAAGAGTAGAAAAGAAAAAATTTTGTCGCCAACGAGTTTTTTTGCGCTTCGTGTATAGAATTTCTTAACGGATCTTGGGGTTTTCCCCGGCTCCGTTCACTTTTCCTCACCGGCAAAGTGCGCGCTCACCCCTCCGTCCGACCGCCATGAACACGCGTTTTCTCGAAACCTTCGTCACGCTCGCGAAGTTGCGCAACTTCCGCACGACGGCCGCCGCGCTGCACGCGACGCCGGCCGCGATCTCGCAGCGCCTGAAAGCGCTCGAGGACGAACTGCAGACGGTACTCGTCGACCGCGACAGCCGCGAATTCCGGCTCACGCCGAACGGCGAATACCTGCTCGGCTATGCGAAGGCCGTGGTCGAGGCGACGCAGGAGCTGCAGGCCGCGGCCTCCGGCGAGCGCGCGCTGCGCGGCAAGCTGCGGCTCGGCGTGATCGAGACCGTCGTGCACAGCTGGCTGCCGCACTACATGCGGCGGCTGGCGGCCGACTATCCGCAGCTCGAGATCGACCTGACCGTCGACGTCAGCGTCGTGCTGCAGCGCCGGCTGATGGCCGGCGAGCTCGACCTGATCATCCGCGTGGAAGGCAGCGACGAGGCGTCGGTCGTGTGCGATGCGCTCGCGAACTACCCGGTGCGCTGGATCGCGCGCGCGGGGCTGCTGCCGAACACGCGCACGGGGCTCGCCAGGCAGGTGCTGCGGCAGCCGATTCTCACCTACGGGCGCGGTACGGCGCCGCATCGCGCGCTGGAGGACATCGTCCGCACGCTCGCGCATGCGCACGGCGTGCCGCTGTCGGACACGCGCATCACCGGCTCGCCGTCGATCTCGGTGATCGTGCAGCTCGTGCGCGACGGGTTTGGCGTGGCGGCGATTCCGGTGCTGTTCGTCGATGCGTTGATCGAAAGCGGCGAAGTCGTCGAGTTGCCGCTGCAGCCGTCGCCGCCGTCGATCGTCGTGTCGATGTCGCGGCGGGCCGATGCGCCGCGGTTCGTGCATGGCGCGTCGATTGCCGCGCGGGCGGCTTGTCATGAGTATTGCGAGAAAAGCAAGCGGTTGCTGGTTGAGGCGCTTTGATGCGGTGCAAGCCGGTGAATGGCGGGGCCGGGTATCCGGCACGCATTCGACTTCGCGCGAATCACCCACACTCGCCTGCGACGCGTGCGCCCCATGCGTCGTGCATGCCGGGCGTCGATCACCGCAACGTCATCGACGCACAGGCATCAGACACGAATGCGATGTTTCCGATCTGGCAGCGTGCGGCTCGGGCTGAGCCGAAAGACAGCGAAACGCAACGCGCCAGCTGAATCCGTACCACGACAAAGTCGAAGGGCACGGCCACACCAACGCGCGGCCGTGCCCGAGTCACCCGGCATCAATCAGCCGAGGCTCTCCTACTTCAGTGCGACCGCCCCGTATCCGTCCCCGGCGCGAACTCGATCCCCCGCAGCACTTCCGCGAACTTCGCAGTCCGCAGCACCGCGAATTGCTCATGCGCAGCCGTCGCCGCGCTCGTGTTCTTCAACACGTCACGCACTGCAACCAGCCGGTTCGGATCCGCACCAACGTCGCCATTGCCGCTGACGGTCGACGTAATCGCCCAGATCGTCACCGTGCCGTCGCGTTCGACGCGGCCCGTCAGGTTGCGCAGGCCGGCCGTCGCCGGTGCCCACGGCAGGCCCGTGGCCGAATTGTTGCCCGCCGGATAGCCGGCGACGGCATACGGCTGACCGAGGTTCAACCCGTTCTGCAGCGTGTACGCGAGCTTCCACTGCTTCGTACCCGCGTCGTAAACCCACTTCTGCAGGCCCGCCGTCTTCTGCGCAGCGGCGTGCGTGTACAGGTCCGCGCCGCCCGTGTAGCCGTCGCCCTCGTCCGCGACATACAGCGTGTTCGCGTCGGCGAACCAGATCCCGAACGGATAGGCGAGCGTCGTCGCGGTCTTGTTCGGCGTGCTCGGGAAACCGGCCAGCACGCACATGGTGTTCGGCAGGCCAGCCGTCTGCAGCGTGGCGGCGTTGTACGCGAGCGGCGCGGTCGGCAGCACGGCCTTCGGTGACGGCACGCCGACGCCCGACGGGCACGCGGTGCCGGTCGTATCGACGAAGTACACCGTGTTCACGCCGTTGCCGCCGCTGCCCTTCGTGTAGTACACGACGTTGTCGTGCACCGCGATGCCGCGGAAGTTGTCGTCCTTGCCGATCTTGTCGGCCTTCACGCCGAGTTCCGTGACCGAGAAGCTCGCGAGCGGCGTCGGCACGCCCGGATCCTGCTGCGCTTCGTGATGCTTCGCGCCGTCGATGAGCTGCGCGCCCGCGCCGAGGATCACGTTGTCCGGCTGCGGGTTCGCGCCGTTGCCGGCGTTGCCCGACGTGTAGTAGATCTCGCGGCCGTCGCGATTGTTCAGGATCGCCGCGCGGCCGTTGTTGCCGCTGTACGCGTTCGTCTCGGTGAAGCGGAAATGCCCGTGGCGATCGACGCGCGCGATCGCGCGATAAAAGTTCTGCCCGTCCGGGTTGGTCGTATCGACCGCGAGCAGCGTGTTCGAGTTCGACACGTCGACCGTATTGACCGGCGCGACGTAGCCCATGAACGTCAGATAGCGGCCGTCGAGCGACAGGTGCAGGCCGAGCTCCGACTTCGAGCTGAAGCTCGTCACCAGCTGGTCGTGCGCGAAGCCTTTCTGCAGGCTGTTCGGCACTTCGAGCGTGCTGACGACACCGCCTGCCGGCGTGATCTGGTCGAGGAAGATGCGCGACGTGATGCCGAAGCTGCCGTCGTAGCGGTCGTTGTTCCACACGGTCGGATAGGTGCCGTCGTTCGGCGCGCCGGATGCCGCGCCGCAACCACCGGTGGTCTTCGCGCAGTTCGGCGGCAGGATCGCGCCGGGCTGGACGTTGGCCGACACGTTGTCGTACACGCTGCGGCTGACGACCAGGAAGCCCGGCACGAAACCCGGCGCGAAACGGCTGTCGCCGTCGTTGTCATGCGGAGCAGCGTGTGCGCCGATGCTCGCGGCAATCAGCGTCAGTGCGAAGACGGGAACGGCACGATCGCGCAGCGCGCGGCGGCGCTTCGCGGACAAGGCGAGATTCGGCATGGACAAGGCTCCGTACGACATCGAGTGAGGACGTTGTGGGTGGACAGACTGACGACGTGAAGCCCCGCCACCTTAGCCATGCTTGATGAAGAATTGATTGCACGCGATCCCGCGGAAACCCGCGTGAAAACACGGGCTGCCGAGTGCGGCGCGTTGTTATTGATCCGTAATGCGAAAGAAATGAATCAGACAGCCAATCAGGCGGATTGGCCCGCATGCGGTTGCGTGAGCTTGCCGTCGCCATACTCGCGCAACACTTTCGAAATCACGACGCGATAGCCGTCCAGCCAGCGCGCCTGTTTCGTCTTTGCCTCGAGATGCGCCGGGTGCTGCATCAGCTGCCGCAGCGCCGCCTCCGACTCCCAGTAGTAGACGTTCTGGATCAGCCCCGATTCGGCGTTCTCCCACGTCTCCTCGCCGAGATAGCCGGGCGTCGCGCGCGCCATGTCGGCAATCTGCCGGTCGAGCCGGTGGAATTCGTCGTCGTATTGCCCGGCACGGAAAATGAAGGTCGACGCGTACATGCCCGCTCCATCGAAAGCGATTGAAAGAGCGCCGATTGTAAGGCACGTGCGGCTGGCCGCCGTCGTTATGCGGCGAGCGTATCGAGGTCGGGCCGGTCGGCGAGCCACGCGTCGATGCGTGGGGCGTCCTCGCGCATGCCGGCCGCGGGCGCCGGCATCGCAGCCAGGGCGTGCCGTGCCCGTTCAAGCGCCTGCGCGAAGCCGCGCAACTCGCGCGTCGCGGGCCGGTCGTCGGCGTGACGGCGCGCGAGCGCTGCTTCGATGTTCATGCCGATCAATGCGAGTTGCGCGTCGATGAACGCGAGGCAGCGTGTGCGGCAATACTCGGAAACCAGTGCGACGGCCAGCAGCACCGGCACGATCGACACGGTCAGGTAGCCGCCGGGCGCAAGCCGCGACAGCGCATGCCGCACATCCTGCCCGCCATCGGTCAACGATGCGAACACGGCATCCCGCCACACCGCGCGCTCGAACACCAGCGCATCGCGATACGCGTCGAGCGCCGCACGGTCCGCGACCTGCCCGGCCGTCACCAGTGGAATCGGGAATGACGATTCAACAGCAGATTGCGCGCTCGACGTTTCGACGATGCAGTTCGCACCGAGCCATCGCGCATCGTCGCGCCGCGCGGCCAGCACACGGGACTGCAAGCGGTCGGGCAGCATCGGATCGAGCGGCACCGCGCGGCAGATCGACGGCTTGTCCGCATGCACGCTGCAGCGTCCGTCGTCGGCCAGCGCCGCGCAGCGGCCGAGCGACGGATAGTCGTAGCCCTGCAGCGTCAGCGCGATCCATTCGCTCCCCGCGCCGCCGGTGCGATGAAACAGCCGCGCCGACAGCGCATCGGACGCCGCGACGTCTTCCGCATCGAGCGCGTGCTCGCGGCCGCCCGCACGCCAGCGCTCGCCGGTTCGACGCGTCGGCACGCGACGGATCGTCAGCGCACCGACGAAGCGATGCCCGTGCCGAAACAGTTCGCGCAACGACAGCGTCGGCGCGCTGTTGCAGCAGCGTCCGCATGCGTTGCACGCGAGCAGGTACGTGTCTACCACGGCCGTCGCACCGAATCCTGGTAACGCGTGAGGATGAAGCGCGCGACGTCGTCCGAGTGATACGCGGCGACGAGCTGCGTGACCCACGGCTTCGCGCGATCGGCCTCGCGCACCGTCAGCACGTTCGCATACGGCGAGCGCGCATCCTCGATGCTGATGCTGTCGCGTGCGGGCTGCAGCCCGGCACGCGCGGCATCGTCGCTGTCGATCGCGACGAACGCGGCCGTGTCGAGCGCAGCATAAAGGCGATCGCGGCGCAGCGCGACGAGCTTCAGCCCGAGCCGGTTGCCGGTCACGTCGCGCAGCGTCGCACGCAGGCCGGCCCGCTCGCGCAGCGTCACCAGCGTGTCGTTCTGCAGCAGCACGAGCGAGCGCGCCATCCCGCGCGGATCGGCAGGAATCGCGACCGTCGCGCCGGGCTGCAGTTCGTTCAGGTTCTTCAGCTTGCGCGAATAGAGTGCCATCGGCAGCGTGACGGTCGGCGCGACTTCGGTCAGCGCGTAGCGCTTCTGCGCGCGCGTCGCGGCAAGCTGTTGTGCATCCTCGAAGCTGGCTGCGTCGATCCGGCCGTCGGCCAGTGCCGCGTCGATGCGCGATGCATCGTCGAATTCGACGACGTCGATGCCGAATCCTCGCGACGCGGCGACCCGCTTCACTTCGTCCAGGATCTGCGCATGTACGCCGCGCGTCACGCCGACGCGTACCGCCGGTGCGGCCGATTCGGCGGCCACGGTCAAACCCGAATGAACGATTGCACACGCAACCATCAGCCACGCGCACATGCAAACCACGACGCGCTTCATGACGCATCCCTCAGAATCGTGCGAAACCCGATATGCGACGCGCCGAGATCGGCTTCCTGCTGTTCGCGCGACGACGCGCGATAGCGCACGCAGTAGTCGCGCGAGCACAGGAACGAGCCGCCCTTGATGACCATCGGCGTGTCGTGCCGGCGCGTCGGCGGCGCGACGGCCGCCGTGTCGCCGTTCGTATGCGACTGGTGCGGGCCCGTGTACGTGTCCTTGGTCCATTCCCAGGCATTGCCGATCATGTCGTAGAGCCGGAACCCGTTCGCCGCGTAGCAGCCGACGGGCGCGAGCCCCGCATGGCCGTCCTCGGCCGTATCGAGCACCGGGAACACGCCCTGCCAGTAGTTCGCGGCCGGCTTGCCCTGCGCATCGCGCGGCGCCGCGTCGAGCGCTGCGTCGTCGCGGCCGGCCTTGCCCGCGTATTCCCATTCGGCTTCGGTCGGCAGGTCGCGGCCGAGCCAGCGCGCATACGCGAGCGCATCGCGCTGCGTGACGAGCGTGACGGGCAGGTTGCCGAGCCCGTCGATGCCGCTGCCCGGCCCGTGCGGGTGACGCCACGACGCGCCCTTCACCCACGACCACCAGGCAAGATCGCGCGTGTTCATCTCGTCGCGCGTCGGCACATGGAACACGGCCGCCCCGTCCTGCTGCTCGGCCTCGGTCACGTAGCCGGTCGCCTGCACGAACGCGGCGAACTGCGCGATCGTCACGTCGGTCTGGTCGATCCAGAACCCGCCGACACGCGTGCGGCCGTCGCCCGCCGGGCGCTCGTCCGCATAGCCGCGCGTGCTGCCGAACACGAACGCGCCGCCGCGCAGGTGCACCATCCCGGCCTTCGGGTCGTCGCGCCATCTGGCCGGCAGCCCCGAATAGCGCGCGCACTGTCGCTCCGAGCCCAGCGGCGCGAGCGCGCGGCCGCGATTCGCGTCGTCGAAGGCGCCGCCCGCCGGTACGACGGGATTCGCATAGCCGGCCGCGAACGCGGCGGCGAACAGCGTGCCGGCCAGCGCCGCGCCGATCGTCCAGAACCGGAACCGCATCGTGTCGCTCCCGGCTTCAGTAGTAGCCGCGCGGACGCAGCGGTTCGACACCGCCGACGTTGCTCATGTAGGTCTTCCACTGGTCGACGAGCGTGCTGATCACCGACGGGTTCTGCGCGGACACGTCGGTCGTCTCGCCGCGATCCGCCGCGAGGTCGTACAGCTGCCAGTGACCGTCGAGCGGCCCGAGCGGCGGCTCGGTCCACAACGCCTTCCAGCGGCCGTCGGCGCTGCGCAGGTACGCGCGGCCGTACGCTTCGTCGCCGAACGGCGCGGTATGCACCTCGCCCGTCGCCGTGCCCGTCAGCACCGGCAGCAGCGACTGGCCGGTGACCGGGTACACGTAGCGGTTGTTGTAGATCACCTTGCCCTTGTTCTGGTCGACGCCCGTCAGCGTATTGACGAGCGGCGGCGCCGGCTGCGACGGCGGCGTGACGCCCGCGACCGCGAGGAACGTCGCCGTGTTGTCGGTCACGTGCGTGAACGCGCGCAGCGTCGGCAACTGCTGCGTCTGGCCCGGCAGGCGCACGATCGTCGGCGTCGAGACGCCGCCTTCGGCCGAATAGCCCTTCGTGAGCCGGAACGGCGACGCGCTCACTTCGGCCCAGCGCAACCCGTACTGCAGGCGCTGCGCGTTCTGCTTGCCGTTGTCGGTGCCGAGCGTCGAATAGATCGGATCCTGCCCGTTCGCGGTATCGGTCGCCGTCGGGTCGGCGCCCGAATCGATCGGCCAGCCTTCCGCACCGTTGTCCGACTGGAACATGATGAACGTGTTGTCGTATTCGCCGATGTCCTTCAGGTGCTGGATCAGCAGGCCGATGTTGTAGTCGAGGTTCTCGACCATCCCCGCATAGATCTCCATGTAGCGCGCCTGTGCACGGCGCTCGGCCGGCGACAGGCTCGACCACAGCTTGTCGACCTTGCCGGGGCCGTAGTCGCTGTAGCCGTCCGCGGCCGAATGCACCGCGCTGATGTATTTCGCGGCGGCCGTGCCGTTGTTCGCGGTCGCGGGCGACGCAGCCGTGGTTTCAGGCAGGCCGTCGAACGGCTTGAAATCGGCGGGGATCAGGCCGAGCGCCTTCTGCCGCGCGATCCGCGCGTTGCGGATCGCGTCGTAGCCGGCGTCATAGACGCCCGCGTACTTGTGCAGCCATGGCTCGGGCACCTGCAGCGGCCAGTGCGGCGACGTGTAGGCCGCGTACGCGAAGAACGGCTTGCCGTCGCGCTGGTTCGAATCGATGTACGAGATCAGCTTCTGCGTATAGAAATCGGTCGAATAGAACACGGCCGGGCTGCCGCCCGTGCCGCCCGGCTGGCCGGGCTGGCCAGGCTGCACGTAACGGCCGTCTTCCGTGTAGTGCGACGAGCCGGCCGGCTCGTGCGCGAAGTGATTCGTCGCCGCGCCGCCGAGCAGCACGTAGCTGCGCTCGAAGCCCCACTGGTCGGGCGTCTGCCCGCTGCCCGTCGCGCTGCCGACGATCCCCGAGCCGATGTGCCACTTGCCCGCGATGTACGTGTGGTAGCCGGCATCCTTCAATAGTTGTGCGAACGACAGGGCACGGTCGTTCAGGTAGCCCTCGTAGCCGGGCAGCCCGCGCCGTTCGTCGGTCGGCACGCCCATCGTGCCTTCGCCGACGAGATGGTGGTCGGTGCCGGACACCAGCATCGCGCGCGTGATCGCGCAGACGGTGCCCGTGTGATGGTTCGACAGGATGCGGCCCGACGCGACGAGCGCGTCGAGGTTCGGCGTGTTGATCTCGCCGCCGAATGCATGGATGTCGGAATAGCCGAGATCGTCGGCCATGATGTACAGGATGTTCGGGCGTTTCGCGGCCAGCGGCGGCGGGGTGTTCGTCTGGGACGACGGCGTATCGCTGTCGACGCCGCCGCACGATGCAAGCGACAGCGCGCCGGCAATCGCGGCGCAGACGACACGGAAACGAAAAGCATGCAACGGCGACGCGGACTTTTTCATTGTTCTGGAACGCTCGATCTACGGGATCGGCGATCTTAGCGTCGCGTGCGCGGCAACCAAAGTCCGATTCGTCACATGCTAACGGGGTGGCGGAATATGCGCGCAAACAGAATACCCGCCATCCGCGCGCACACATGTGCGCGAGCGCGATGCGCGCCGACACCGGCGCGCGGGAATCGTCGCGAGCACCGGAACCTGCGCTTTCGTCGGACGATTCCATGTGCGTAACGGGACGTTACGTCGTGTCGTTACGGCCGAAGCCGTAGCAACACGTTACGTTTTCTCCGCGTCAGCATCGCGAGGAATTTTCAAATCACGATTTTCATTAAATATCGTCTGATTAAATTGTAATGCTCCATTTATAAAAGAAAGCTTGTTAATGAATAACGAACTCGCAAACGTTTTACATGTCGAGAATATGCGATTCAAAAATTAGACGAATAACGACTTAAAAAAATATACCGTTTAAAACAGCGGCGGGCATGCCTCTTGCTGACTCCCCCCACCATGTGCCGCGTTCGACCAGGAACGAATAACCCGAAAATCGGGCGGGGCCTTATTTCGTACAAATGATTCCGGGGTCGGGGAAATGGTATCGAGCGCAAGCAGGCGATTGGCCTGGGGGGCCGTGACGTGCCTGTCGCTATTCGCGACGGCGCGCGCGCAGGCACAAGACACCGTCGACGCACCGCCTTCCGCGGCGGTGAACGGCGGGCATCCGATTGCGCCGCCCTCGACGCTGCTGAACGCCGAACGCGTCCTTGAAGCACCGAAGCCCGCGCCCGGCGCGGGCCCGGCCGCGGCGAAGCCGGCCACCGGCGCCGCGTTGGCCGGCGCCCGGGCCGCCGCCCGCCATGCCCTTCCGGAAGACCAGCTCGGCGGCACGGTCACGACCGATGCCGTGACGCTCGCCGGCCGCGATTTCTATACCTACTTCTCGCAGACGTGGTCGGAAATCCCGCTGAGCGAGCGCTACATGGTCGCCATTCACGAACGCCCTTCTGGGCGCTACGGCAGCCTGATCTGGGTCGAATTCCAGCAAAAGCGCGTGTTCCAGACCTTCCTGCCGATCGCACGCGCAAACGTCAAGGCCGTGGCCGAAAGCGCCGCCAGTATTTCCTTTCAAACCGTCATTCAGGACGATCTGTCGAATTTGCTGTTTCCCGATTCGGATCTGGCCAAAGACGAGATTTAGTCGATTAATCAAAAACAGGGGTTAGGGAAAATGAATCGAATCAGATTGAGCGTGATCGCGCTGGTCGCGATGACCGCGGTGTCGCCGTATGCGTGGTCGTCGACGCTGGTTTATCAGCCGAACAACCCGAACTTCGGCGGCAACCCGGCAAACGGCCCCAATCTGCTCAACGAGGCCAACGCGCAAAACAAGCACACGGATCCGTCGCTGTCGGCCTTTTCATCGCCGACGTCCACGTCATCGCTCGACCAGTTCAATGCGCAGCTGCAGCAGGCAATCCTGTCGCGCGTCGCCGGCTCGGTGACGAACTCGATCGTCGGCACCAACGGCGAGCTCAAGCCGGGGACGATCAGCACGGGCAACTTCACGATCGTCGTGAGTGCGGCCGGCAACGGCAACCTGCAAGTGACGACCACCGACAAGACGACGGGAGCGACCTCGACGTTCATCGTCAGCAACGGCCAATAAATCGAAAAAAGACTGAGCGAATCATGAAAAAAAATGCTGAACGCACACGCTTGAACACGGGGACGACACGGATCGCCATGGGCGCGCTGTTGCTGCTGTCGCTGGTCGGCTGCGTCACGCGGCCGATGCCGGCCTTGAGCAACGCGACGCTGACGCCGCCGACGCGCACCACGCGCGACCTCACGCACCTGCCGCCGCCGAAGGGCAAGATCGTCGCGGCCGTGTACGGCTTTCGCGATCTGACGGGGCAGTACAAGGCATCGCCGGACAGCTCCTTCTCGTCGCAGGTCACGCAGGGCGGCGCGTCGTTCCTCGTCAAGGCGATGCGCGACTCCGGCTGGTTCACGCCGGTGGAACGCGAGAACCTGCAGGACCTGCTGACCGAACGCAAGATCATGCGCGCCACCGACGGCGCGGATGCGAAGAAGGCGCAGAACGATGCGATGGCACCGCTGATGCCCGCGAACATCGTGCTCGAAGGCGGCATCGTCGGCTACGACACGAACGTCCGGACCGGCGGGGCCGGTGTCGCCTACCTCGGGATCAGCGGGTCGACGCAGTACCGGATCGACCAGGTCACGGTCAACCTGCGCGCGATCGACATCCGCACGGGCCAGGTGCTCAACAGCGTGTCGACGACCAAGACCGTCTACTCGTATCAGGTCGACACGGGCATCTATCGCTTCGTCGGCTTCAAGGACCTGCTGCAGGCGGAAGCCGGGCTGACACGTAACGAACCCGCGCAGATCTGCGTGAACGAAGCAATCGAATCGGCGCTCACGCACCTGATCGTCCAGGGCGTCGCGAACCAGACCTGGGTGCTGAAGAACGACCAGGACTGGTACGACCCGACGATGCAGCGGTATCTGCAGGAAGACCGGAAATACGCGCAGGACATGGAAGACGCGAACACCGCGTACGACCCGCAGAAGATCGATCGCCAGGGCGCGTCCACTCATTAACCGGCCCACGCCGGCCAGCGGAGAAAACAGGATGAATCGACACCATGATCGGAACGGGCGCGCCCGCGTGGCGCGGCAGGCGCTCGCGACCGTGTCGGCAGCGGCCGCCATGCAGGCGGCGTTTGCGGCACCCGTGCCGCTCAACGATCTCGGCCCGCCCGAACCGGCATTCGACTACAGCGGCAACATCGTCGCGGTCCGCCAGAGCGGTGTCGGCAATGCCGCGTCGCTGGACCAGGCCGGCCACAACGGTGCGCTGATCTGGCAGGCCGGCGACGGCAACGCGATCGTCGCGCGGCAGGCCGGTGCACAGAACTGGATCGCGGCGTCGCAGGCCGGCGTCGGCAACAGGTTGCATGCGACGCAGCGCGGCAACGGCAACACGTTGCAGGTGCAACAGAACGGCGCCGGCAATTCGGTCGACTCGACGCAGGTCGGCACATCGCTGTCGGCGCGCGTCACGCAGAACGGCAGCAACAACGCGGTGAACCTCGTGCAGGGCGGATCGAACACCGGCATCCAGGTGATCCAGACCGGCAACGGTGCGCGCGCCACGGTGCTGACGCGGTAACGGTTATGCAGTTTGCAGGTGCTTTGCTTCAAGTGGTGTGAGGTGCGGGACGTGAGAGCGTCCTCAATTGGCGGGGGTGCCGGCAAAAGATCCGCTTTTCCGGCGAATTTTCTTTCGAATCAGGAGCAACAAATGAAGGTGACCAAGTCTGCAATCGCAATCGCAGTGCTGATGCTCGCATCGGCTGCCGCACAGGCCGATTCGTCGGGTAACACCGTGAACATCGGGCAAACCGGCAACTTCAACTCGGCCACCGTCGAACAGACGGCGACGAACGGTGATGCGGTGTCGATCAACCAGTCGGCAGCCGGCAACGATCCCCGCTACGGGTTCGTCGCCAACGTGACGACGCAGGGCGGCAACGGCGACACGACCGTGATCCAGCAGAACTCCTGGTGGGCGCAGCCGTATTCGAGCGTGAACGTGTCGCAGACGGGCACGTCGAACGAGCGGAACTACGTGACGCAGTCCGGCGGCGGCGACTTCTCGGCGACCATCACGCAGACGACGTCGGCCTACACGGGCGGCCCGCAATACGACACCAACACGATCAACCAGTACAGCTACATCGACAGCGCGTCGATTTCGCAGCAAGGCGGCGGCTGGAACAACGTGACGATCAACCAGGGCACGCCGAGCCAGTCGGCGATTGGCAACAACGCGACCGTCGCGCAGACGGACACGGTCGGCAACACCGTCGGCATCGCGCAGACCGGCAACAACGGCACCGCGAACGTCCAGACGACCTGGGGCGGCGGGAACGCGACGTCGATCACGCAAACGGGCGGCACGACCAACGCCAGCGTGACGCAGTTTGCCGAGGCTGGCGACCAGGTCACGACGACCCAGAGCGGCACCGAAACCGCCACCGTGAACTCGTCGTTCGGCGGCGGCAACACGACGACGATTTCGCAATCGGGCGGCGTGAGCGGCAACAACGCCACGGTGCACCAGCTCTTGGCGGCCGGCAACGCGACGTCGATCACGCAGACCGCCGACGGCAACAATGCAACCGTCAATCAGTGGTTCGAGTTCGGCGACAACGCGACGATCAACCAGTCGGCCGCGTCGAACAACGCGACGATCACGCAGCAGTACGGCTACGGTAACGGCGCGTCCATCACGCAAACGGCCGCGTTCAACACGGCGTCGATCACGCAGAGCAACTCGGCCGGTTCGACGGCATCCATCACGCAGGCGTCGGCGGACAACCTGGCGGCGGTGACGCAGTCGGCCGCATCGGGCTCGTCGGTGACGGTGAGCCAGTCGGGCGACATCGGCAACTACGCCAATGCGTCGCAGACGGGCGCGGATGACGTGCTGAGCCTGTCGCAGGCCGGTGGCTTCAACATCATCAACGCGTCGCAGGTGTCGGGCACGGGCAACCAGGGCTACGTGACGCAGATCGGCTACAACAACAACGCCACGCTGGTACAGCAAGGCAACGCGAACTACGCGAGCATCAACCAGAACGGCTTCAACAACACCGTTTCGCTCAAGCAGCACTAAGCACCGCCGGCGTAACGAAAAGGCCGGACGGTTGCCCGTTCGGCCTTTTTTTCATTCGACAGGGGACGATCATGGTCGGCATTCACGATCTCAACGCCTATTTCGACATCGCCGCCAGTGCCGGCGGCGTGAACATCGTGCCGCACGTGCGGGCGGCCGCGCCAGTCGACGTGTCGTACAGCCTGCGCATCACCAGAACCGGCAGCGCCGGCTCGGCCTCGCTGACGCGCTCCGGCGAATCGCGACTCGCCGGCGGCGAGGATCAGTCGCTGGCGACGCTGCGGCTGAGCGTCGATTCGGGCGACATCTGCCAGGCGACGCTGGTCCTGCACGTCAATGGCGAGCACGCGGAGTATTCGGTGGACTGCAATCCGCACCGGGCCACGAATTGAGCCGGTGCGGCGTGCGCCCGTCGCGATCGCCGCACCGCGCCCGCCTCAATCGTCCGACGCCAGCATGCGCGGTATCTCGTCGACGAGCGCATCGATGACGACGCGCACCTTCGACGGCACCTGGCGCGACGCCGGCCGCACCGCGAACACTTCGGCGCCCGACACGCTGTTGCTGTCCATCACGAGCGCGAGGCGGCCGTCGCGCAGGTAAGGCGCCATCAGCCAGCACGGCAGCCACGCGAGGCCCGCGCCGGCGGCGGCCGCATCGGCGATCGCCTGCAGGTCGTCGAGCCGCAGGCGGCCGGCCGGGCGATGGTCGTGCACCGCGCCGTCCGCGCCGAGGACCCGCCACGGCGTCGGTTGCCCGCCGCGCGAATACGCGATGCCGACGTGCGACGCGAGCGCGTCGAGCCCCGCCGGCCGGCCATGACGGTCGAGATACGCGGGCGACGCGCAGATCCCCATGCGCTGCACGCCGAGCTTGCGGCCGACCAGCGCGCTCGTATCGGCCAGCTCGCCGATGCGCACCGCGATGTCGAAGCCGTCATTGACCAGGTCGGCCACGCGGTCGCTGAACGACACGTCGATCTCGAGCCGCGGATGGCGCTCGACGAGGCGCCGCATGACGGGCGCCACGCACTGCCGCCCGAACAGCACGGGCACGCTGACGCGCAGCCGCCCCGCCGGCTCGCGCTGCCCCGCGTCGAGCGCGGCCTCCGTCTCGCCGAGTTCGGCCAGCAGCCGCCGGCACTGCTCGTAATAGACGAGCCCCTCGTCGGTCAGGCCGAGCTGGCGGGTCGTGCGCTGCAGGAGCCGCGCGCCGAGACGGCGTTCGAGCCGCGCGACGACCTTCGCGACAGCCGAGCGCGTGACGCCGAGCCGCAGCGCGGCCGCCGCGAAGCTGCCCGACTCCACCACGTCGACAAATTCGGCCACGCCTCTCAGCCGCTCGTCCATGCGATTCCGCTCCAGTTGGGTCACAGGGTTGTGTCCACACAGGCGACAGTCATCGGCCGAATTCTCGCCAATGCGTCCCCGTGCGCAACACTATGATAGTCCGCTCTATCTCGAAAAGGAGTCGACATGCACGCATGGCAAGTGAAACCGGGCGACGGCGCGGCCGGGCTTCGGCGCATCGACGCGACACGCCGCGCGGTCGGGCCGACCGACGTCGTCGTGAAGATCCACTCCGCCGGCCTGAACTACCGCGACCTGATGTTCGCGCGCGGCGACTATCTCGGCATCGGCACGGACGCGCTGATCCCGGTGGCCGACGGCGCCGGCGAAATCATCGAAACCGGCCGCGACGTCACGCGCTTCAAGCCGGGCGATCGCGTGATCAACACGTACTTCCCGCACTGGATCGACGGGCCACCGACGCCGCAGAAAGTCTCGGGGTCGCCCGGCGCGCAATTCGACGGCGTGCTGGCCGAACATTTCGTATCCGACGAAGCCGCGCTGGTCGCGATTCCCGCGCATCTGAACTACGACGAGGCGGCGACGCTGTCGTGCGCCGGGATTACCGCGTGGAACGCGCTGTTCGTCGACGGCGGCCTGCGGCCCGGCGCGACCGTCGTGCTGCTCGGCACCGGCGGCGTGTCGATCATCGCACTGCAGCTCGCGCATGCGGCGGGGCTGCGCACGATCGTCACGTCGTCGAGCGATGCGAAGCTCGAGCGCGCCCGCGCACTCGGTGCGGAAGCCACCATCAACTATCGCGCGACGCCCGAATGGCAGCACGACGTGCTGCGGCTCACCGGCGGGGCGGGGGCGGATCTGGTCGTCGAAGTCGGCGGCAAGGACACGCTGCCGCGCTCGGTCGCCGCGACGAAGCTGGGCGGCATCGTGTCGGTGATCGGCGGCCTCAGCAGCTTCGCCGGCCCCGAACTCGGGCTGCTGTCGCTGATCGGCGGGATCCGGCAGTTGCACGGGATCATGGTCGGCAGCCGCGCGATGCTCGACGATGTCGTGCGCCTCGTCGACGCGAAGCAGATCAGGCCCGTGGTCGATCGCGTGTTCGGCTTCGACGAAGCACCGCAGGCTTATGCGCACTTGCAGTCGGGGCAGCACTTCGGCAAGGTCGTGATCCGCGTCGCGCAGTAAGCGCGTCGAGGCGGCGGGTCGCTCGGCCCGCCGCCTCTTCCGTCATCGCACTCAGAACTTGTGACGGATCCCCGCGTGAACCATCAGCTGCTTCGAAGTCGACGACAGGTCCGCCGCGCCGGGAACATAGGCCTGGTCGAGCGACGAACCCGTCGCGTCGCCCGCGATCCGCTGGTACGCGCCCATCAGGTACACGTCCGTGCGCTTCGACAGGTTGTAGTCGGCCATCAGCCCGAGCGAATGGATCTTCGGCTTCGCGCTGCCCGTCGTCGCGTTATAGCGCACCGTCGTGTACACGTACTGCGCCCCGACGAACAACGCCGGCGTGAACTGGTATTTGCCGTTCACCTCGAAGTTCTGGTACTTGATCGACGACACCATGCCCCCCGCGAGCGGGCCGGTCACCGGCTCGATCGTTTCGTCGCCGAACAGGTAGCCGACGTTCGCGGTCGGCCGCGTGACGTTGCTGTTCGTGTACGCGAACCCGACCGTCGCGGGCCCCGCCGTGTAGTTGATGCCCGCACCGAAAATCCGCAGCCGCGCCGACGCAAAGTTCGCATCGGCGCCGACCGACCCCGAGCCCGCGATCGCGCCGCCCGACGTCGCGCCCGGGTTGTCCGCATTCAGGAACGCCGCGCCGACCAGCAAGCCGCCCTGCTCGTACTGCGCGCCGACGCTCCACTGCCGGTTGTTCGCGAAGCCCGTGTCGTTGCTGAAGCTGTACGTACCGCCGAACGAAAAGCCGGCGAAATCCGGGCTCGCATACTTCACCGTGTTGTTCACGCGGAACGTGTTGCCGGTGTTGTCGTTGTCGAGCGGATGCGAGAACGGGTAGACGCCCCAGCTGCCGTTCGCGGTCGTCGGCGCGAGATAGTCGACCACCGCATCGTATTGGCGGCCGAGCGTCAGCGTGCCGAACCGCGCGCTGCTGAGCCCGACGTACGCCTGCCGCCCGAACATGCGGCCGCCCTGCGCGAGCGTGCCGTTGTTCACGTTGAAGCCGTTCTCGAGCTGGAACAACGCGCTGTAGCCGCCGCCCAGGTCCTCGGTGCCTTTCAGCCCCCAGCGGCTGCCTTGCGCGAAGCCGCTTGCCATCTGCCACGCGCTGTGGCCGCCGACGTTGTTCGTGTAGTCGATGCCCGCATCGACGAGCCCGTAAAGCGTGACGCTGCCTTGCGCGAATGCGAGCGCGGGCGCTGCACACAGCGCCGGGACCGCGACGAAAGCCAATCTCCAGTTCATTCGTTTTCCTTATTTATCGTGTCGTGACTGCCCGTGTTCCGGGCGTCGCCGCTTACTTCGCGCCGTAGATGTCGAAGTCGAAGTACTTCTTGTTGATCCGCTGGTACGTGCCGTTCGCGAGGATCGTCGCAAGTGCGTGGTTGAAGGCCTCGCGCAGGTCGTTGTCCTGCTTGCGCAGCCCGAGCCCGTCGCCCTGCCCGAAGTACTTCACGTCGTCGATCGCGGCGCCGACGAACGCGAAATCCTTGCCCTGGGGCTTCTTCAGGAAGCCGTCGCTCGCCGCGATCGATGCCTGGAACGCCGCGTCGAGCCGGCCCGTCACGAGATCGGCATAGACCTGATCCTGGTTCTGGTACGACACGACCTGCACGCCGGCCGGCTGCCAGTTCGCGACCGCGTAGTCGGCCTGCGCGGAACCCTGCTCGACGCCCACGCGCTTGCCCTTCAGCGCGTCTGCCGTCGGCAGCAGCGGCGAGCCCTTGCGCGCGACGAGGCGCGCCGGCGCATTCGAGATCCGGTTCGTGAAGGCGATCTGCTGCTGCCGCTTCGGCGTGATCGTCATCGACGACGCGATCACGTCGAACTTGCGCGCGAGCAGCCCCGGGATCATCCCGTCGAAACTCGACTCGACCCACACGCAGCGCGCATGCAGCTCCGCGCACAAGGCGTTCGTGATGTCGATCCCGAAACCCGTCAGCGTGCCGTCGGGCAGCTTGTATTCGAGCGGCGGGTAAGTCGGATCGACCGCGAGGCGAATCTCCTTGCCCGCCCAGTCGCCCGCATGCGCCGCCCCTGCCGCCAGCGCCACCGCGAGCGCCGCCATCCGTTTCCACTGCTTCATTGCCAGTCTCCTTCCTTGTGTGAATCGTCAGTCAAAATCGTGCGGGCCCATCACGCGAGGTAGCGCTCCGCCAGTGCAATCCAGTAGCTCGCGCCGGTGGCGAGGCACGCGTCGTTGAAGTCGTAGCCGGGGTGGTGCAGCCCGCATCCGGCGGCGCCGGCGCCGTCGCCGTTGCCGATCGACAGGTAGCTGCCGGGGCACGCGTTCAGCATGAACGCGAAATCCTCGCTGGCCGCGATCGGCCGCAGGTGCGGGATCAGCGCGCCGTCGCCGCCCCATTCGCGGGCGACGTCGCGGGCAAACGCGGTTTGCTCCGCGTGATTGACGAGCACCGGGTACGCGTGCCGGTAGTCGATTTCGGCGGTCGCGCCATAGCTGGCGGCCTGCCCGTGCACGATCTCGCGAATGCGCCGTTCAAGCAGCGCCCGCACGTCCGGCGACAGCGCACGCACGCTGAGCGCGAGATCCGCGTGCGGCGGAATCACGTTCGATGCGGCGCCCGCATGGATCGAGCCGGCCGTCACGATCGCCATCTCCTGCGGGTTCACGTTGCGCGACACGACGGTCTGCAGCGCCATCACGATCGACGCGCACACGACCACCGGATCGATCGTCGTATGCGGCGCCGCGCCATGCCCGCCGCGCCCGGTCACACGCACCTGCACCTCATCGGGCGAGGCCATCGCCGGGCCGTCGCAGAAGCCGAGCACGCCGGCCGGCAGGCCCGGCACGTTGTGCATCGCGAATACCGCATCGCATGGAAACTGGTCGAACAGCCCGTCGTCGATCATCCGCTTCGCGCCGCCGAGCCCTTCCTCGGCCGGCTGGAAAATCAGGTTCAGCGTGCCCGTGAAGCGTTCCCGCTCGGCCAGGCAGCGCGCCGCCGCGAGCAGCATCGCCGTGTGGCCGTCGTGGCCGCACGCGTGCATCACGCCGTCGCACCGGCTCGCGTGCGGCAGCCCGGTCGCCTCGCGGATCGGCAGCGCGTCCATGTCCGCGCGCAGCCCGAGCCGCTTGCCGGGGCCGCGCGTCAACGTGCCGACCACGCCCGTGCCGCCGAGCCCCCGCGTCACCCGATAACCCCACGTTGTCAGCAACCCGGCGACCAGATCGCTCGTCGCGTGTTCCTCGAAGCCAAGCTCCGGATGCGCGTGCAGCCGGCGGCGCAGCGCAATCATTTCCGCCTCGATGGCCGCCATTTCCGGATGGATAGGTGTGTGGTCCAACCCCGATTCTCCTCGATGCGTTCCGGTTGCCGATCGCCCGAATGACCGACCGTGCCCGCATCGTAGGCAGCGAAAATCCCGGCGAACAGCCGCGGTTTCGTTATGATGACAACCTTTCGTTGTCGGGTATCGCACCATGAGCACGATCAAGCTGCATCAGTTGCAGGCGCTCGTCGCGAGCGCGGAGGCCGGCAGCATCCGCGGCGCGGCGCGCACGCTCGGGCTGTCGCAGGCGGCCGTCACGCGCGCGCTGCGCGAGCTGGAGGCCAGCGAACGCCTGCCGCTGCTGGTCCGCGCGCCGGAGGGGATCGGCTTCACCGAATACGGGAAGACGCTGCTCACGCACGCGAAGCTCGTGCTGAAGCAGCTCGAACACGCGCAGAGCGATCTCGAGCGCATGCGCGGCCGCGTCGAGGGCCGGCTGAGCATCGGCGTCACGCCGTGGCTCACGATGACCTTCCTCGCGGAAGCGGTGCTGCGTTTTCGGGAGCAGATGCCGGACGTGCGCCTCGAGCTCTACGAAGCGCTGATGGCCGTCGCGCAGCCGCTGTTGCGCGACGGCAGCATGGACTTCGCGCTCGGGCACGTGCAACCGGGCGGCACGCCGGAATTCGCGTTCGAGCCGATGCTGCGCTACGAGACCGCGGTGATGGTGCGCGCCGGCCATCCGCTCGAGCACGCGCGGTCGATCCACGACCTGCTCGACCACGACTGGGTGCTGAATTTCGCGGCCGACGGCCAGGCCGCGCTCGTCGATTACCTGTTCACGCGCCACGGCGCCAAAATCGACGAGCGGCGCATCGTGCGTGCGCAGTCGGTGGCGATGCTGCAGACGATGCTCGAGCAGGCCGACATGTGCACGTGGTGCCCGACGATCCTCGCGGCCGTGCCGTCGTTCGGCGAACGGATGCGCGCGTTGCAGTTGAAGGAGACCTTCGAGCCGCGCGACCTCGGGATCGTCACGCGGCGCAGCAGCACGCTCAGCGACGCGGCGCGCTGCTTCATCGACTGCCTGCTGCACGTGATCCGCCGGCATGCGCGCTCGGCACGCAAGGCGGATCTCGCGCTGTTCAGGACGCTGTCGCTGCTGATCTGACGCGCGGCAGGCGCGGCTCGCCGCCGCGCCGCCGCATGTTGCCCGTCAGATCTTCGCCGTCAGCGTGATCCCGACCGTGCGCGGATCGCCGTACAGCGCCGGATACGCGCCATACGACGGCAGCAGCTCGAGCTTCTTGTAGACCTTGTTGGTCAGGTTCGTCACGTAGCCCGTCACGATGTACTTCTGGTTCGGCGTCGTGTAGGACACGTGCGCGTTCAGCACCGTGTAGCCGCCCTGCCAGAGTTGCGGCATCGTCTGCCGCGTCGCGCTGAAGTACTCGCGGCTGCGGTAATTCACGTCGCCGCCGGCCGTCAGCGTGCCGAACGACACCGGCACGCGATAGTCGAAGCCCGCGTTGATCGTCGTATGCGGCGAACGCGCGAACGAATTGCCGACGGCGGTCGGCACGTAGCGGAACTCCGTGTAGCGCGTGTTCAGCATCCCGAGGTTCGCGAACAGGTAGAGGCTGTTGACCGGCTGCGCCTTCAGCTCCAGCTCGAAGCCGTCCGCGCGCCCCTGCCCCGCATTCGACAGCGTCGACACCGGCGGCCCGCCGAACGGGTTCGGCGCCAGCGCGAACACCTGGATGTCGCGATAGTCGTAGTGGAACACGCTCGCGTTGACGATCAGCCGCTTGTCGAACCACTCGCTCTTGATGCCGACCTCGTAATCGGTCAGGTACTCCGGCGACACGGTCGACACCGTGCTCTGCGTATACGCGTTGCCGTTGTAGCCGCCCGAGCGGAAGCCGCGCGCATAGCGGAAATACGCGCGCACGTTGCTGCTGAGCGCATATTCGGGCGTGAGGTCCCAGGTCGGCGCGCGCCACGTGTTCGTCTGGTTCTGCCGCGCGCTGACCGCCAGCGGCGACGACACCGACGACGGATCCCACCAGTTGCCCGGGTTGCTGAACGTCACGTTGCCGGTGCCCTGCAGCCCGGTGAGGTTGATGTTCTTGCGCTCGATCGTGTAACGCAGCCCGCCCGTCACGTTGAAGCGGTCGGTGAACCGATACTTCACGCTGCCGAAGATCGCCGCGCTCTGCGTGTGCTGCGTGAGGTCGGTCAGGTGGTAGAACGCGGGCGACGGCGAGCCCGGCAGGCCGCCGCCGGCACCCTGCTCGGCCAGTTGCTCGGTGAACAGGTGCGTGCCGACGAGCCAGCTGAACCGGTCGTTCTGCGGCGATTCGAGCCGGAATTCCTGCGAGAACTGGCGGCTCGACAGGCGATCGTGCGAGCGTGCGACGTCGAACGCGGAATAGTCCTCGTCGTCCTGATACCAGCGATGCAGCCCTTCGAACGCGGTGATCGACGTCAGCGTCACAGCCGGGTTGATGCGCCAGTGCGCGGTGAGCGACGTGCCCCAGGTCGAGATGTGATCGCTCGACGGCGCGTTGAGCGACACCGTGTACGGATCGCTCGACCCGACGAAGCCGAACTGGTTCGCGCCGCCCGGCCCTGCACCCTGCGCGTGCCACGCGTTGCCGCCGCCCGTGTAGTTGCGGCCGTGGATGTTGAACAGGAAATCGGTATCCGAGGTCGGCACGGCCAGCACCTGGAAGCGCACCGCATTGTCGTGGAAGCCGCCGAAGCGCCCTTGCTGCACCGTGTTCGTGTAGAAGCTGTCGGCGTTCTCGTGATACACCGACACGCGCGCGGCCAGCACGTCGTTCTTGCCGATCGGCCCGCCGATCGCGGCCTCCGCGAGCCGGCTGTTGTACTGGCCGAGCCCGATCTTGCCGTAGCCGCTCACGTCGAAGGTCGGCTTCTGCGACGTGATGCTGAGCGCGCCGCCGACGGTATTCTTGCCCCACAGCGTGCCCTGCGGGCCGCGCAGCACTTCGATGCGATCGAGGTCGAACAGCGGGAAGCCTTGCCCGAACACGCTGTTGATGTAGACGTCGTCGAAGTACACGCCGATCGGGCTCAGCGACAAGTCCGATGGATCGTTGCTGCCGACGCCGCGCAGGAACCAGCGCGGCCGCTCGCGGCCTTCGGTCGATTGGCCGGTAAAGTTCGGCACATATTTCGTGACGTCGTTCACCACGCGCAGCTCGTTGTTCTTGATCGTGTCCCCGCTCAGCGCGCTCACCGCGACCGGCACGTCCTGGATGCTCTCCTTGCGCCGGCGCGCGGTCACCGTCACCGTGCCGAGATTCGTTTCGCGTGCGACCGTGCCGCGGGTCGCACGGGCGGCCTTCGGCGCTGCCGCGGCTGCATCGTCCGCGCCCTGTTGCGCCGGCATCGCGTCCGGCGCCGCCGTCACCGCGCCCTCTTCCGCCCAGGCGGGCAACGATACGGCTGCACCCGTCAGCAGCCCCCCCAGCGCGGTGACGATTAGTTTTTTCCTGAACATCGATGAGTCATCCTGTTTGATCGGTTGAACGCACGTGCGTGCGCGACGCACGGGTGATCTATTGCAATTCGGATGCCAGCATCGAGAAGCCCGTCGCACGGGGCTTCCGGTATGTGGGTGGCGCGGGTGTTGCTGCATGCGCATCTGTGACGGGAAGCAAACTGCTTGTCACGCAACACCCGATGAGGGTGGTCAGGAGAACTTTGCAGTCACGGACCGCGATGCGTCGCGCCGCTTCGTTGCAACGCGCAACGCGAACGTAACCAGCACGACGACGGGCAGCCAGCACAGAAACACGCCCGGCAACCCGACGATCGGCACGAGCGCGCTGCCGGCCAGCGGACCGCAGAACGCGCCCGTCAT
Source organism: Burkholderia sp. HI2500 (assembly GCF_002223055.1). Taxonomy (NCBI): domain Bacteria; kingdom Pseudomonadati; phylum Pseudomonadota; class Betaproteobacteria; order Burkholderiales; family Burkholderiaceae; genus Burkholderia; species Burkholderia sp. HI2500. Next base: position 2,247,075 of record NZ_NKFL01000006.1, read on the forward strand.
CGACGCGAGGTTGTAGAGGCTCGACACCTGGCTCTTGTCGGCCGGGTGACGGCCGAGGCGCTGCATGTTGACGAGATGCAGCAGCGACGAGCCGGCGCACAGCGCGGCGAGCCCCGCGCCGACGACCCATGCGTCATGGGCGAGACCCAGCGCGAGCAATCCGGCCACGGCGCCGGCGAGACTGAGCGCGTGGCAGCGGCGCGCGGTCATCCGCTGCGCGACATGCCCGAGCCCGAACAGCGCGATCACCGCGACGACGCCCTGCAGCGTCAGCAGCGCGACGGCTTTCGTTTGCGACAGCCCGAGCGACTGGATCGCCAGCACCACCGTATACGCACCGGCGAGCGAACGGGTCGCGCTGTTCACGGCTTCCAGCACGAGCTGCTCGCGCACGTCGTGACTCCACGCGAGCGCCAGCAACGCGCGCAGGCCACCAGGTTCAGGCGGCGCACCGCGCGCCGCGGGTTCCGCATCGCCGAGCAGCGTCCGGCTGAACAGCGCCATGCCCGCGAAGCTCGCGGATGCCACGCAGAACGTCGCGACCGCGCCGTGCGCGCCGAGCAGCCCGCTCGCGAGCCACGGCCCGACCATGCCGGTGCCGACCGACATCGCCGCACGGTACCAGCCGGCGCGTGCGAGGCCGATCTGCGCGAGACGCGCGAGGAACACGCCGTTGATCGACACGATCCGGAACGGGATGCACAGCCCGATCAACACTTGCGTGAGCGCGATCATCGACCATGCGCCGGTAAACGGCACGACGAGATTGAGCAGCATCGGCCCCATGCTCGCGACGAAGTACACGCGTCGCGCGCCGTAGCGGGCGACGAGCAGCCCGGCCGGTAGCGTCATCAGCGCGATGCCGAGCGGCTCCATCGCCGCGATGATGCCGAGCCGTGCGCTGTCGACGCCGAGCGCGAGCGCGTACAGCGTCGTCGCGAGCTGCGCCATGCTGATCGTCGTGCCGCTCGCGAGCGCCAGCAGCATGAAGCCGCCGGTGAAGCGCTCGCGCCGCCATGCGTCGGCGACGCGTGCCGATGCGCTCACCGCGCGGCGTCGCGAGACCGCGTCGCGATGCCGTCGAGTGCGCGCCGGTCGATCCACGCGCGCACGTCGAAGTCGGCCGGCAGGAAGCGCCATTCGACGAGGAAGCGCTTGAAATCGTCGAGCGCGGCGATCGACGCTTCGTCGAGATCCGTGCGCAGCCGCCGGTGCACGTCCGCACCGTACGCGAGCCGCAGCCAGTCATGGCCCGATCCCGTCTCGCGGCCGAGATAGCCGAGCACGTCCTGCTCGTGCTCGCGCGCCCAGCCTTCCACATCGGTCACGCGCGCGAGGAAGCGGCTGACGATGTCGGGATGCCGGTCGAGCGTCGACGCATTGACGGTCAGCGGCCGCGGCGACCCGTTGTTGATGCGGATCTGCGGATCGGGATGAAAACCGATGTCGACGACCGCCTGCGCGCCGATCAGGTGCGCGGTTTCGAGCCCGAGCGAGCCCTTCACGTAGATCGCGTCGACCTCGCCGCGCACGAGCGCGGCCGCTTCGGCCGCATAGAGCCGGCGGCTCGACAGGCTCGCGGGATGGCTGAAGGCCGCGTCGCGCGTCGCCGGTGTCGACACCGGTGCGCGCAGGTTCGACGCGGGCACGTCGACCCATTCGACGTCGGCGGGGCCGAGCCCGTCGAGCGACAGCGCGCTGACGAAGCCGCGCAGCGCCGCCGCGCGGAAGATGTCGATGCGCTCGCCGTCGCGGCGCGGCAGGCCGATGCGGCGCCCGCGCAGGTCCTTCGGCCGCTTCAGGCCGCTTTCCGGCAGCGCGACGATCGCCTGCGCCTCGTCGACCCAGGTCAGCGCGACCACGCGCGTCTCGGCGCCGGCCGCGCGCGCCCACAGCGCGGGAATGCTGCCGCCCTGCCGGAATGCGTTGTCGAGCGAATGATCGACGTGCGCGTGATGCAGTGCCGCGTGCTGGCTCTCCTGCAGCGCGCGCACGGTGATGCCGTCGCCGGCGAATTCGCTGTCGAGCCAGCCGAGATGCGCGGCGATGCCGAGCGGCGTCGGCACCGGACAGCGTGTGTACCAGATCGACTGGACGTTGGAGGAAGCCGTGATGCTCATGGATGCGTTCTTGGAGGGAGTCGTGAACCGCGCGTCAGCCGCGCGACGCGGTGAGCACCGACAGCCGCGTGATGCCCGCATGTTCGATCGCGGCCATCAGCTTCGCGACCGTGCCGTACGGCACGTGCTCGTCGGCCTGCAGGTCGAGCGCGACGTCGGGCCGGCCGGCCTTCAGCGCGGCCAGCTCGGCCGGCACGGCGGCGAGCGCGACCGCCCGCTTGTCGAGATACACGACGCCCTTGTCGTCGACGCTCACGGTGACGTTCGGCTTGCGATCGGCCGGCGCCGTGGCGACGGTGTTCGGCAGATTCACGTGCACCGCGTTGTTCAGCAGCGGGGCCGTGACGATGAAGGCGACGAGCAGCACGAGCATCACGTCGACGAGCGGCGTGATGTTGATTTCGCTGAGCACGTCGTCGTTGTCGGAGGAAGAGGAGAAGGCCATTATGCGAAGGCCTCCTGACGGGTGTCGCCGGCACGGCGTGCCGGCGCGGGCGCAGCGGCGGCGGCCGGCACGCGGAAGCCGGCCTTCTGCGCGAGCGTGACGAAATCGGTGGCGAACGCGTCGAGGTCGGCCGACGCGGCCTTCACGCGGCGCACGAAGAAGTTGTACGCGAGCACGGCCGGCACGGCGACCGCGATGCCGATCCCGGTCGCGACGAGCGCCTCGCCGATCGGCCCGGCCACGACGTCGATGCTCGCCGACGCGCTGTGCGTGATCGCGGTCAGCGCATGGATGATGCCGAATACGGTGCCGAACAGGCCGACGAACGGCGCGGTGCTGCCGATCGACGCGAGCACCGCCAGCCCCGCCTCCTCGCGCCGGCGCGCGTTGTGGATCTGCTGCCGGAGATGCCGTTCGAGCAGGTCGTGGCGGCTCCAGCTGTGTTCGAGGTCGTGCGCGCTGCTCTCGTCGGCGCGCCGCAGCGCGTCGAAGCCCGTCGCGGCGAGTTCGCCCACCGGGCTGTTCGCGCCGTCGAGCGCGGCGGCCTCGTGGAAGCTGTTCGCCGCCCAGAACGCGCTGACGTAGCGCCGGTTGCGCGCGCTCGCCCGCAGGCTCTGGATCGCCTTCACGACGATCAGCGTCCACGTGACGACGGAGAAGACGACGAGCAGCCAGAGCGCGCCCTGGACGATGAAGGTGGTCGGAATACCGTTCATGATGTGAGTTCCTTTGAAAATGTGGCGGGCCGCCCGGCGGGTCAGCCCAGCTTGAAATCGATCGGCACGTTGACCCAGCCGTCGACCGCTTCGTCGCCGCGCTTCGCGGGCACGAACGTCCAGCGCTTCACGGCGGCCACCGCCGCCGTGTCGAGCATGCGGCGGCCGCTGCTCGTGCGGACCTCGACGGAATCGGGTGAGCCGTTCGCGAGCACGTGCACGCGCAGCACGACGCGCCCTTCCCAGCCCTGGTCCTGCGCGAACGCCGGATAGTCGGGCGCGGGGTTGCGCAGGTAGGCCGCGTCGCCGATCGGTGCGGTTTCGCGTACCGGCGCGGCAGGCGCGGCCGGCGCGGGAGCCGGCGTGGCGGGCGCGGCGGCGGCCGGTGCCGCCGTCGCCGGGGCCGCCTCGCGGGTGACTTGCGGCGCGGCAGCGGGCGCCGGCGCTGGATGCGCGACGGCCGCACGCGGCTTCGGCGGGGTCGGCGCCTGCTTCAACGGCTTCGGCGGCACTGCCGGCGGCGGCGGATGCGCGGCCTGCGGCAACGGTTCGGGCGGCCGCGTCAGTTCGACCGTCAACGGCTGCGGCCGCGGCGGATGCACGGGCGGCGCGGCAGGTGTGCGCGCGGCCAGCAACGCGACACCTGCATGCAGCGCCGTGACGGCGAGCGCAATCGCACCCGTGACGCGCCACGCGCCCGGCTTCGCCTTCGGCGCATCCGGCCGTGCCGACGGCGAAGCGGACGGCGGACGCGCGACCACCGCCGCCCCGCTCGCACCCGTACGCGGCGCAGCGCGCGCCGCATGCCGGCGCGCAGGCGGCACGCCGTATTCGATCGTCAGACCTGTCATGCTCGACTCCTTGCAATGACGCGCCGCGGCGCGCTACGCAACCCACGCATGGCGTTGCCGGTCGATGCGCGTGAACGGCGCCGGGTCGATCCACGCGCGCGCATCGAAATCCTGTTCGAGAAAGCCCCATTCGACGAGGAAATCCTTGAACGCGACCAGCCCGTCGATCGACGTCTGCGCGAGCCCCGTCTCCAGATGGCGGTGCACGTCCGCGCCGTACGCATAGCGCACCCACTCGTCGGACGCGCGCGTCTCGCGGCCGATATACGCAACCGTCTCCGCCGGATGGCGCGCGGCCCAGTCGCCCGCCCCCACCACCACCGACAGGAAGCGGCTCACGAGATCGGGGCGCGCGTCGATCAGCGCGCGGTCGACGGTCAGCGTGCGCGGCGTGCCGTTGCCGATCCGCACGAGCGGATCGGGGTGCGCGCCGAGATCGATGACGACCTGTGCATCGATCAGATGCACGGTCTCGAGCCCTTCGACGCCTTTCACGAACACCGCGTCGACCTCGCCGCGCATGAGCGCCGCGATCTCGAGCCCGTACTCGTGCGGGCCGCGCGCAAACGATGCGGGCCCGGTGCGACGTTCACGTTCGTCGGGCAGGTCGACCCATTCGGCGTCGCCGTGCCCGAGCCCTTCCAGTTCGAGCGCGCTAAGGAAGCCTTTCAGCGCGGCCGCCCGCCAGAAGTCGATGCTGATCGGATGGCGCGGCAACCCGAGCCGCCGGCCGCGCAGATCGCGCACCGAGCGAATGCCGCGATCGGGCAACGTGACGATCGCCTGGAATTCGTTGGTCCACGACAGGCCGATCACGCGCGTATCGGCGCCGCGCGCCCGCGCCCACAGCGCGGGAATGTTGCCGCCCTGCCGGAACGAGTGCGGCAGGCTGTGATCGAAATGCGATTCGCGCTTGCCGGCATCGGCCGTCTCCTGCAGCGAATTCAGCGTGATGCCGTCCGGCCCGAACTCCTCGTCGAACCAGCCGCGATGCACGGCGATGCCGAGCGCGGTCGGCACCGGGCAGCGCGTGTACCAGAGTGCGTCGCAGGCCGTGGCCTGCGCAGCGAGTGTCGTCATGGTGAATGTCCTTGTCGATGTCGTTGGATGGCGCGGCAATGCCGTCGCGCTCATGCGCCGGCCACGCGCAGCGCCGCCTGCGTGCCGCGCGCGTTCAGCGCGCCGTCGACGAGCGGCAGCACTTCCTCGCCCACGCGGTACGCCTCCTCGAGATGCGGGTTGCTCGCGAGAATGAACGTCGACACGCCGATGTCGACGTACTCCGCGAGCCGCTCGGCCACCTGCTCGTGGCTGCCGACGATCACGCAGCCGGGGCCGCCGCGAATCTGCGACATCCCGGCCCACAGGTTCGGGCCGACGATCAGGTCGTCGAAGTGCTGCGTGTTGCCCTGGTGCAGCGCGAACTGGCGTTTCGCGCCGACCGACTCCGACGATTCGCCGCGCCCGTCGAAGCCGCCGCGCGTCGCGTCGCCCACCGTCGCGAACATCTGCCGCAACTCGGCCCACGCCTGCTCCTCGGTCTCGCGCGCCAGGATGTCGATGCGCATGCCGAAGCGCAGGTCGCGCTCGGCGTGCTGGCGGTCAAGCGCGCGGCGCGCCGCATCGATCACTTCCTTCTGTTTCGCGAGCGGTTCGCCCCAGCTCAGGTGCACGTCGCCGTGCTTCGCGGCAACCGCGAGCGCGGCGTCGCTCGCGCCGGCCAGGTAGATGCGCGGCGGCTTCTGGCCGCTCAGCGGCGGCAGCAGGCCGCCGGCTTCGACGCGGTAGAAGCGGCCGTCGAACGTGAACGGTTCGCCGGCCGCGACGCCCTTCACGACATCGAGGAATTCGTCGGTGCGCGCATAGCGGCTGTCGTGATCGATGAAGTCGCCGTACGCACGCTGGTCGGGGCCGCCGCCGCCCGTGACGACGTTCCACTCGACGCGCCCACGGCTGATCCGCTGCAGGCTCGCGGCCATCTGCGCCGCATAGACCGGGTGCACGAAATGCGGCTGCAGCGCGATCAGGAGCCGCAGCCGGCGCGTCTCGCGCGCCAGCGCGGCCGCCACGACCCACGGTTCCTCGGTAAAACGAAAGATCGGAATCAGCGCGCCGTGGAAGCCGGCGATATCGGCCGCGCGCGCGACCTGCGACAGATAGTCGATGTAGCCGAAATCGTCGTCGTCGACTTTCGGCGCGACGCGCGATGCGCGCTGGCGGTTCCATTCGCCGCGCGTATGCAGGTCGTGCGCGCGCCGGCCGTCGCCATGCATCGGCAGGCGCCACAGAAATTCAACAGCCATCGGAGTTCTCCTGGTCGGGCCATTCGGATTGCGTGCGGCATCGCCGTGCCGCGCGTGTGCTGCGCTGTAAAGCACGCGGTGTGCCAACGCGCTCGCCGCTGCGCGAACGTGGTCGCCGGCGATCCCGCGCATTGCCTTGCATACCGGGCGTCAGCGGCAATCGAATCGCGTGCGTTCGCGGTCGTCCATACCGCCGCGACACGCCCGTATCGCGCTGCTGCACCGCCCCCACTGCTGCTGCGCGCGCAACAGCAGCCGACGCGACTGTTGCTGGCGCAACAGGCCCTGCATCGGTACGCGCACCGCTCCTCCCGCGCGATGCCCGCGCCGCGTGCGGCCGCGCCGTTTCCGTTCACTGGCCCGGAACTTGCAACGTTGACCGGCCCGCGCGTGCGACACCGCGACACCGTGCGCGACCGGGCTTCAACCATGCTTACGCAGAGAGGGAATCTCACCCATGACAGACAGGCCCGATTCGTCATCGGACAAGCAGCAGACGTTCTGGTACGCCCGGTCGCCCGTGCCGACCCCGCTCGGCATCGCCGTGCATCTCGGCTGGCTCAACGGCGAGACGTCGGCCGACGGCGTCGCGATCCGCTCGCCGCGCGGCGCCACGCGGCACGACGTGTCGTCGATCAGCGATCACACGCTCGCGCAGTCGTTCCGCCAGGGCGGCAGCATCCCCGCGATGTGGGCACGCTCGAACGGCGCGAACACGCGCGTGATCGGGCTGTCGTGGGTCGACGAATCGCAGTTGATCCTCGCGCGGCCCGAGTCGGGCATCCGCTCGGTGAAGGCCTTGCGCGGGCGCCGCATCGCGATCCCGAGCCGCCCCGACGACCGCATCGACATCTTTCGCGCGTCGGCGCTGCGCGGCTTCGTCAACGCGTTGAGCCTCGACGGGCTGACCACGCGCGACGTCGAGCTCGTCGACGTGCGCGCCCGCACGCTGCAGGCCGTCGGGCCGGCGCGCGCGGCGGACCTGTTCGCGTCGCCGCACGGCTTTTCGAGCCGCGCGCTGTACGCGGCCGAAGCCGGCGCGCTGCTGCGCGGCGAGGTCGACGCGATCTACGTGAAGGGCTCGACCGGCCTCGAGATCGCGCAGCTGATCGGCGCGCACGTCGTGATCGACATCGGCTTTCATCCGGAGCGCACGATCCGCAACAACAACGGCACGCCGCGCCCGTTGACCGTCAACGCGGACGTGCTCGCGAATCATCCGGACATCGTCGCCGGCTTCCTGAAGCTCGTGGTCGCGGCCGGCGACTGGGCCGGCACGCATCCCGACGAAACCGCGCATTACGTGGCCGGCGAGACCGCGTCGTCGATCGACTGGGTCCGCGCCGCGTACGGCAACCAGCTGCACCGGCACGTCGGTGTCAACCTCGACGACGAATCGGTCGCCGCGCTCGACGACTTCAAGACGTTCCTGCACGACCACGGTTTTCTCGAAGCCGACTTCGACGTCGCCGACTGGATCGACCCGCGCCCGCTCGCCGACGTGCTGCGGCCATCGCTGCAGAAGCGCGCGTGAGCCCCTTTTCCGCCTACCGTTCCCGACCATCATGAAACATACGCTCTCCCTCGCCGCGCTGCGCCGCCCGCTGCACGCGCTGATCGCCGCGCTGCCGTTCGTCGCGGCATCGCTCGCCGCACCGGCCGCGCATGCGGACGACGCGCCCAAGGTCGTGCGGATCGCCGTCGTCGCCTATTCGAGCGGCGGCAAGACGCAATACGCGGGCGCATCGGCGCTGATCGACGCCGACAAGTCGCTCGAGAAGGCGCTCGCCGCGCGGCACGTGAAACTGCAATGGGTACCCGTGTCGACCGCGGCGGTCGGCACGCTCGTGAACGAGGCGTTCACGAACGGCAGCATCGATTTCGCCGGCTACGGCGATCTGCCGTCGGTCGTCGTCAACGCGTCGGGCACCCATACGCGGCTGATCGTACCGGGCGGTGTCGGCAGCAACACGTATCTCGTCGTGCCGGCCGGCTCGACCGCGAAATCGATCGTCGACCTGAAAGGCAAGCGCATCGCGCTCAATCGCGGCCGGCCGTGGGAAGTCACGTTCAGCAAGCTGCTCGCCGAGAACGGGCTGAAGCTGTCCGATTTCAAGATCTACAACCTCGACCCGCAGGCCGGCGCGGCGGCCGTCGCGGCCGGCCGCGTGGACGGCTTCTTCACGCTGTCCGACGCGTATTCGCTCGTCGACAAGCAGGTCGGCAAGATCATCTGGTCGACCAAGACCGCGCCCGACGACTGGAAGATGCGCGCGGAACTGTGGGCGTCCGACGATTTCGTGCGGCGCTACCCCGACCTCACGCAGCTCGTCGCGACGGCCTACGTGCGTGCCGCCCACTGGATCTCGCAGCCGCAGAACCGCGATGCGTACGTGAAGATCCTGAGCGCGTCCGGCCAGCCGGAAAGCATCGTGCGCCGCGAATACGCGGATGAGGCGACGCCGTGGAAGGACCAATGGGCGCCGCTCTTCACGCCCGCGCTGACCGGCCACTACCGCGACGTCATCGCGTACAGCCGCCAGGCCGGCCTGACGTCCACGCCGGTCGACGTGAACGCGCTGCTCGCGCCGACGTTCGTATCGACCGCGCTCAAGCAGCTCGGGCTCGACGGCTACTGGCGCACCGACGCGGCGCGCGTCGCGAGCCGTTGATGCCGACGCATGCCCTCGCGTCGACCGGCGCACGCGCGCTCCGCCTGCCCGGACTCGCACGGCTCGGCGGCATCGCGCTGTGGTGGGCCACGCCCGTCGCGTTCGTCGCGCTGTGGTGGCTCGCGAGCGCGCAGCGCTGGTTTCCGCCGCAGCTCGTCGTACCGCCCGAGCGGCTTGCGGCAACGCTGCGCACGCTGCTCGACACCGGCGAACTGCGCGACAACCTGCTGATCACACTGCATCGCCTCGCGCTCGGCTTCGCGATCGGCGCGACCGGTGGTGCCGCATTCGGCATCCTGCTCGCGCGCAGCCGGCTGTTCGCCGATTACCTGCGGCCGACGTTCGACCTGCTGCGGCAAGTGCCGACGCTCACGCTGATTCCGCTGCTGATCCTGCTGATCGGCGTCGACGAGCCGCTGAAGCTCGTCGTCGTCGGCAAGGCCGTGTTCTTCCCGGTCGCGCTGGCCGCGTACACGGGCGTGCACGACGCGCCGCGCGACCTCGTCGAGATGGCGCGGCACTACGGGCTCGGCCGCTTCGCGCTGCTGCGCGACGTGCTACTGCCGGCCGCGTTGCCACCGCTGCTGACCGGCGTACGGATCGCGCTCGCGCGCGCGTGGCTCGCGCTCGTCGCGGTCGAGCTGCTCAGCGCCGACAGCGGGATCGGCCAGATGATGGAACTGGCGCGGCAGATGCTGCGGCTCGACGTCGTACTCATCGACGTCGCCGTGATCGGGCTGATCGGCTTCGCGATCGACCGGTCGATCGCGCTCGTGCAACGCTACGCATTGCGCTGGCAGACGCCCGCGCGCTGAACGAACAGGTATCCGAATGACCCTCGCCATCCCCTCATTCTCGTTCGCCGCGCTGCGCCGTCGTGCGCGCGGCCTCGTCGTGCCGGCCCTGCTGGTCGCCGCCTGGCAATCCGCGTCGTCCGGCGACGCGGCCCATCAATACGCGTTCGTGCCGTTGCAACAGGTGGGCGCCGCGCTCGTCGAACTCGCGCGCAGCGGCGAACTCGCCACCGATCTCGGCGCGAGCCTGCGCCGCACGACGCTCGGCCTCGCGGCCGGCGTCGCGGTCGGGCTCCTGTTCGGCGCGGCGATGGCGCGCTCGACGCTCGCGCGCAAGCTCGGCGAGCCGGCGTTCCAGGCGTTGCGCTACGTGCCGCTGCTCGGGCTGATTCCGCTGCTGAGCCTGTGGGCCGGCACCGGCGAATTCGCGAAGGTGTTCATCATCGCGCTCGCCGCGTTCTACCCGATGACCACCGCCAGCTTCGACGGGCTGCGCCGCGTCGATCCGCGCTACGTCGAACTCGCGCAGTCGTATCGCCTGACGCGCATCGGCCTGTGGCGCGACGTGCTGATCCCGGGCGCGCTGCCCGACCTGTTCGCGGGCGTGTTGCAGGCCGTGCCGTTCGCATGGATCACCGCGACCAGCAGCGAGCTGCTGTTCAACGCGGGTGCGGGTGTCGGCAGCCTGATGCAGAACGCGCAGGCCGGCGCACGTGCCGACGTGTTGCTGGTCTGCGTGCTGGGCGTGACGGCGCTTGCCGTCGGCATGAGTGCGCTATGCGAGCGAATCGCGCAGCGTGCGCTGCGCTGGCGCGATCACGCCTGACGGCGCAGCCGCGCGTCGGCGTCGGCGTCGCCCGCGTCGCGCGGCTTCAGGATGCCGAGCTGCGCGAGCCGCGCGCGCACGATGTTGCGCGACTGGTCGAGCAGGCGCGACATGCGCAGCTGGTTGTGGTCGCTGTAGTCGAACACGCTGCGGTAGACGGTGTCCTCGATGTGCTGCCACAGCGCCGGCGTGCCGAGATCCAGCAGTTCGATCACCGCGTGGCGCAGCGCATCGGTGGCCTCGGCCACGTCGCGCGCCCGGCGCGGCGGTGCCGCCGCGGTGCTGCGCGGATCACCGGCATCGGGCGCCAGCGACAGCGCGGAAAACTGCAGGTCGCTCACGTCGATCGCGCCGCCCGCGCAGATCAGCACCGCGTGGTGGATCACGTTCTCGAGTTCGCGGATGTTGCCGGGCCATGCGTGCGCATGCAGCCGGGCGCGCGCGGCGTCCGTGAGCGTCGGCGCGGCCACGCGCAGCCGCTTCGCGTAGGTGTCGATGAAGTGTTCGATCAGCGGCGCGATGTCGCCGGGCCGCTCGCGCAGCGGCAACAGGCTCAGCTTCACGACGTTGAGCCGGTAGTACAGATCCTCACGGAAATTGCCCGCGCGCACCGCGGCTTCGAGATTCACGTTGGTGGCCGCGACGAGCCGCACGTCGATCTTCACGGTCTTGCGCGAGCCGACCGGCGTCACTTCGCGCTCCTGCAGCACGCGCAGCAGCTTCACCTGCGCGGACAGCGGCAGGTCGCCCACCTCGTCGAGAAACAGCGTGCCGCGATTCGCGGATTCGAACCAGCCGGGCTGGCTGTTGATCGCGCCGGTGAACGCGCCGCGCTCGTGGCCGAACAGCTCGCTCTCGATCAGCGTCTCGGAGAACGCGCCGCAGTTGACCGCGACGAACGGGCCGTCGCGGCGCTCGCTCAGCGAATGCACGAGGCGCGCGATCAGCTCCTTGCCGGTGCCGCTCTCGCCGGTGACGAGCACGGTCGCGTCGCTGGGCGCGACGAGCTGGATGCGCTCGAGCAGCACCCGCGATTTGGGATCGTCGAACGTCAGCGCCTTCGCACGAATCGTGATCGCATGCGAAGTCGGGTCCGGCAAGCTGAAGATGGCCATGGCACGACCGGCGTGTTGAACGGGGAAGGTTCGACGATAGCAAGGCGCGCGCCGGCCACGAACCAATTCATCGAGCTATCGGTATGACGGCGGCCGGATTGCGCCGGCCGCGGCACGAGGTCACGCGAGACCGGTCATCTTCCATTGCTGCTCGAGCGCGCCCGGCCCGAATTCGAGCGAGCCGCCGAGCGGTTCCGCGAGCGCCTGGAAATACGCGGCTTCCTCGAGGATCAGGATGTACTTCGACACGTCGAGGATCGATTTGCCCCAGAACGTCGCACCGCCGTTCGCCTCGATGATCGCCGGCACCTCGGGGTCGCGGCGGATCGTGTCCACGATGAAGCGAGGCTCGCCGGGACGGCGATCGACGTACACCGGAATCTCGCGGGCGCGTGTGTAGCGCGCGGCCGGCGCATAGCGGATCGGCAGCGGGCGATGCGCGCTCGCCCAGGCGCCGAGGTACGGGCCATGCACGTGGATCACGACGCCGACTTCCGGCGCCTCGCGGAACACGTCCGCATAGCGCGGCCCGTTGCCGCCCGCGCGCGCGTCGCCGTGCAGCACGTTGCCGTCGAACGTCACGACGACGGGCTGGATCTCCTGCGACGCGGCCCACGGGCTCGGCGCCGATAGCGCGACGATGAGTTCCGTGCCCGGCACGCGCTGGAACGCCTGGAACGTGTTGGTCGCGGACAGCGTGCGCGTGTCCTTCAGCACGCGCTCGGCCTGCGTGAATTCGCGCGTGGCGCGCTCGACGAATGCCACGAGTTCGCCGCTGTCGATGGTTGAGGTGACAGACATGAGGACGGTTTCCTTGATCGGATGGACGGATGGGCTCACATCGCGATGTCGTGACACCGCGACGCACGGCCACCGGATCAGCAGCAATCGTGCCAGCCGGGCAGGCATGCGTCGAAGGCCCGTGGCGCGGTGCGTGTGCGCCTTTTGCACGACGCGCACCGTGCGATCCCTGCATGCACCTCTGTTGCGGGAGCAACAGCCTGCCGGCCCGGATTGCTGCGCGACACGCAGCCGCCGAGAGCGTGCGCGGCTCGCCGTACGGCGCAGCGGCCCGTCGTGTCTCGCGCCACGCGCCGAACGGCTGCGCTGGTTCGAAACTTGCGTCGTGGTCGGCCCGCGCCGCGCGCTGTCCGGCGCGCCCGATCCGACTTCACCGACACCCATCCGACCATGACGCTCCTCCCCCTGCGCGGCCACGCCGCACGCACGCTGCTGGCTTCGGCGCTCGCCGTCTCGTCTCTCCTGTCGCACGCGGCTTCCCCCAGCCGCGTGCCTGCGCCCGATCCGTTGCAAGGCGACGGCCGCGTGTCCGCGTTCTACACGTGGGACCGCGACATTCCGGCGACGCCCGGCGTGCTGTTGCGCACCGAGCCGCTGCCGGCGACGCTCGGGCTCGCGAACGCCGGCCGCCAGTTGCGCATCCTGTATGCATCGACCGACGGCGTCGGCGGCCGCACGCCGATCGCCGTGTCGGGCGCGCTGTTCGTGCCGCGCGGCACGCCGCCGGCCGGCGGCTGGCCGATCGTCGCGTGGGCGCACGGCACGTTCGGGATGGCCGACATCTGCGCGCCGTCGTGGTTCGGCCGCTCGTATCGCGACGTGCGCTACCTGAACGCGTGGCTTCAGCAAGGGTTCGCGGTCGTCGCGACCGACTACCAGGGGCTCGGCACGCCCGGCCCGAATCCGCAGCTCAACAACCGCTCGAACAGCTACACGCTGCTCGACAGCGTGCGCGCGGTGCTCGGCGGCGTGCCGGGCCTCGCGAACGAGGTCGTGCTCGTCGGCCAGTCGCAAGGCGGCTCGGCCGTGTTCGCGGCGGCTGGCTACGCACCGGCCTATGCGCCCGAACTCGCGATCCGTGCGACCGTGGCCACCGGCACGATCTACAACGCGTCGCCCGCCACGCTCGCGTCGCTACCGAAGTTCGAGAGCGCGTACCGGCGCGATCCCGAGCGCGTCGATCCGACGCTCGCGTACCAGTTCTATTCGGTGCTCTCCGCGCAGCAGATCGACCCGTCGCTGCGCGCGGACGAGGTGCTGACCGACCAGGCATTGCCGATCCTCGAACAGTCGCGCATCAGTTGCCTTGCATCGCTCGAGGACGACGCGGCGCTCGCGCACCTCACGCACGCGAACACCGTGAAGCCCGGCGGCGATGCACGGCTGAAGGCCTGGTGGGACGAATACCTGACGTACCCGACGCTGAAGATCGCCACGCCCGTCTTCATCGGCGCGGGCGCGGACGACGGGCTCGCACCGCTCGAACTCGCGCTTGCAAAGGATGCGTGCGCGGCCGGCACGACGGTCGAGGCGCACCTGTATGCGGGCCGCGAACACAACGGCACCGTCAACGCGTCGCTCGCGGATTCGATTCCGTTCGTGAAGCGCGTGCTCGCCGGCGAGACGATCCGCCCGGTCTGCACGCCCGCCGCCCAGCCAGCCGTTTCGCAATAGCGGAGGCAACGCGCTTTTGCACGACGGCGCGAATGCATTTCGGAATCCGTTATTGGATTGCGCCGCCGCGCATTTTTATACTCGTCAGCACTCTCTGTTAAAGAGTGCCAGCCCAATTCAACAGATCAGCACAGGACGAACCAATGAGCCTACGCCCCTTGCACGACCGCGTGATCGTGAAGCGACTCGACCAGGAAACCACCACCGCATCGGGCATCGTGATCCCCGACAGCGCGGCGGAAAAGCCCGACCAGGGTGAAGTGATCGCCGTCGGCCCCGGCCGCAAGGATACGGACGGCCAGCGCATCGTGCCCGACCTGCAGGTCGGCGAGCGCGTGCTGTTCGGCAAGTACGCGGGCCAGGCCGTCAAGGTGGACGGCAACGAGTTTCTCGTGCTGCGCGAAGAAGACATCGTCGCGGTCGTCAATCAATAACGGAGCGCAATCATGGCAGCGAAGGAAATCATTTTCAGCGACGTCGCACGGGCGAAGCTGACGGAAGGCGTGAACATTCTCGCGAACGCGGTAAAGGTCACGCTCGGGCCGAAGGGCCGCAACGTCGTGCTCGAACGCAGCTTCGGCGCGCCGGTCGTCACGAAGGACGGCGTGTCGGTCGCGAAGGAAATCGAACTCGCGGACAAGCTGCAGAACATCGGCGCGCAGCTCGTGAAGGAAGTCGCGTCGCGCACCAGCGACGCCGCCGGCGACGGCACCACCACGGCCACCGTGCTCGCGCAGGCGATCGTGCGTGAAGGCCAGAAATACGTCGCGGCCGGGCTCAACCCGCTCGACCTGAAGCGCGGCATCGACAAGGCCGTCGCGGCGGCCGTCGACGAGCTGAAGAAGATCAGCCGCCCGACCACCACGAGCAAGGAGATCGCGCAGGTCGCGACGATCTCCGCGAACGGCGAGGAATCGATCGGCCAGCGCATCGCGGAAGCGATCGACCGCGTCGGCAAGGAAGGCGTGATCACCGTCGAGGACGGCAAGTCGCTCGCGGACGAGCTCGACGTGGTCGAAGGGCTGCAGTTCGATCGCGGCTACCTGTCGCCGTACTTCATCAACAATCCGGACAAGCAGATCGCCGAGATCGAAAGCCCGTACATCCTGCTGCACGACAAGAAGATCTCGAACATCCGCGACCTGCTGCCGGTGCTCGAACAGGTCGCGAAGTCGGGCCGGCCGCTGCTGATCATCGCGGAAGATGTCGAAGGCGAAGCGCTCGCGACGCTGGTCGTGAACAACATCCGCGGCATCCTGAAGACGGTCGCCGTGAAGGCGCCGGGCTTCGGCGACCGCCGCAAGGCGCTGCTCGAGGACATCGCGATCCTCACCGGCGGGCAGGTGATCGCCGAGGAAACGGGCCTCACGCTCGAGAAGGCGACGCTCGCCGAGCTCGGCCAGGCGAAGCGCATCGAGGTCGGCAAGGAAAACACGACCGTGATCGACGGCGCGGGCGATGCGAAGAACATCGAGGCGCGCGTGAAGCAGATCCGCGTGCAGATCGACGAAGCCACGTCGGACTACGACCGTGAAAAACTGCAGGAACGTGTCGCGAAGCTCGCGGGCGGCGTGGCGGTGATCAAGGTCGGCGGGGCCACCGAGATCGAAGTGAAGGAGAAGAAGGACCGCGTCGACGACGCGCTGCACGCGACGCGCGCGGCCGTCGAGGAAGGCATCGTGCCGGGCGGCGGCGTCGCGCTGATCCGCGTGCGGCAGGCGATCCGCGAACTGCAGGGCGTGAACGCCGACCAGAACGCGGGCATCAAGATCGTGCTGCGCGCGCTCGAGGAACCGCTGCGCCAGATCGTCACGAACGCGGGCGAGGAAGCGAGCGTCGTCGTCGCGAAGGTGGCCGAAGGCTCGGGCAACTTCGGGTACAACGCACAGACCGGTGAATACGGCGACCTCGTCGAATCGGGCGTGCTCGATCCGACCAAGGTCACGCGCACGGCGCTGCAGAACGCGGCGTCGGTCGCGGGGCTGCTGCTGACGACCGATGCGACCGTGTTCGAGGCGCCGAAGGACGCGGCACCGGCGGCGGCGCCGGGCGGCCCGGGTGCGGGTGGGCCGGGGTTTGATTTCTGATGACCCGACGCGTATGCCGGTTCGCCGGCATGCGCGCCGTCCTGAAGCAACCGGAAACGCGTGGCGACGATAGTCGTCACGCGTTTTTTGCTTGGTGCGCCGGACCGCACGGACTACACAACCTTTACGACCTTTTTACTTGCGCCCGCGTATGCGTTCACTAGAATGTGTTCGCAATCCATCTATTACCGAGTACGCCCATGCGCATCCGAAGTCCTCGCCCTCCGAGTTGCTTTTCTGCCTGACCGGCAGGACGCCTGCGTCTCTCTGTTCCCGAGCCACCGTCCTGCCGGCAGGCGGACGGTGCGCGCCGTAGTCCTTACCTTGCACGCTTGAACACGACGTCGATGCGCCAGCCGCGCATCGCGCGATGCGAGCGTGTTCGCGCGGAAATTCCCGCCTCACGATGCGCCATCGATCCGCCGCCCCGGCAACGATCGATTGGCATGCCTGCGTCAGAAATGTCGATCCGATCGCGTTGCTTTGCATACCTGATTTAACCAACGGAAGTTTCCGATACCGGAGCCCGATCATGTTCGAGATCGACAAGCAGTACACCCGCGAATTCATCCACACCGCCTGCGGCGGCAGCAAACAGGCATTCCTGCCGACGAAGAACGGCAAGGTCGTGGCCGCCTGCCTGCGCACGGACCTCAACCCGCACGCGCCCGACGTGATCCTCTGCGACGGCAGCGCGTCCGCGCGGGCGGCCGGCAGGACGCTCGCCGCGCAACGCGATGCGATTCCGGTGTTCATCCGCATGGCCACCGATGCGTACCGCTTCGTCGGCCAGTACGTCGTCAGCGAATCGCTCACCGCACCGCTCGACTGCGCGCCTTACGTACGCAACAGCAGCTTCACGTCCGGGCAGATCTCGCGCGTGCTCAAGCTCAAGCGTTGTTGACAGGCATGCCGGGCGCGTCGCGCGCCCCATTCCGGCCATCTTTCATACAGGAGCCATCATGCTTGGCCTGACGTTCTGGAAACACGTGATCGGTACGCGGACCGATGCAATCCGCGATGACAGGGCGGCTGCACACGACCGGCACCGACGGGTGTCGAGAACGCTCGTGCTGACCAGCGCCGCGGTGGCGTTCGCGGCGATCGCGTTCGGCGCGCCGGTGGTCGGCATTTCGGTGTTTCTGCTGACAACGCTGCCGTTCGTGCTGTCGGGTACCTGAAGCGCTACGCTTCGGGCCCGGTTCCACCGGCAATCGATACACAATTTTAATGCCGGGCCCGCTCGTATCTAACACCGTCTTTACGCGGTTTTGTCTAGGATTTCCCTGTCATCCCGACACGGAGAGATCCGCATGCAAACGCAGCAGGCCGCCGCCGGCGGCCAACCCGACCTTCCCTACCGACGCGGCGGCACACCGTTCGCGACCCGGCTGGCCGACGCCTGCCCGCCGGACCACATCCTGCTCGACGTACCGGTCGAAAGCGCGATCCAGTTGTTCGACCTCGTCGCGCGCTATGTCGAGCGCAGCAGCGGCGTATCCGCGGAACGGATCAGGACCGAACTGACGAAGCGCGAGCAACTCGGCTCGACCGGCCTCGGCCAGGGCGTCGCGATTCCGCATGCGCGTGTCGCCGGCCTCCGCTCGGCCGTCGCGATGTTCGCTCGCGCGCAGTATCCGTTCAGCTTCAACGCACCGGACCGCAAGCCCGTGCGCGAATTCATCGTGCTGGTCCTGCCGCAGGAAGACAACCGCGCGCACCTCGAACTGCTGGCCGACGCGGCGCGGTGTTTCAGCGAACGCCCGTTCCGGCAGGCATCGCGCGATGCGCTAACGCCGGACGAGATTCACCAGCTGATGCAACGCACGCCCTGATGCCGCACCCTGCGGCGGCAGGCATTCCCTTCATCCATTCGGACTCCCATGTTCCCAGACCCTGAAAGTCCCACCCCGACGTCCCGCCGCGTAGCCGGCCTGGCGCGTTCGCTGCCGTTCATGCAGGCCCTGCACGGGCAGACCGTCGTCATCGTCGATGGCGGCGCCGCGAGCGATGCGCGCGCCCGCCAGGCCTTCGCGCAGGATGTCGCGCTGCTCGCGCTCACCGGCGTTCGCCCGATCGTCGTGCAAGGCGTGCCGGCCGCGGCCGGCACGCAATCGATCCACGCCGTCCACGCGGCGATGGCGGGCGTCAATCATGAACTGGTGCGCCTGATCGGCAGTCACGGCGCCAAGTCGATCGGCATCGACGGGCACGACGGCGGCCTGCTCGTGGCGAGCGCGGATTCCGACCGCGTCGGCACAAGCGCGGTCGCACGGTTCGACGGCACCGCGTTGAACGCATTTCTCGAGAATGGGCTGGTGCCCGTCGTGATGCCGGTCGCCCCGGACGACGCAGGCCACGATCACCTGCTGCGCGCGGAGCGGCTCGGCAGCCTCTTCGCGCAGCGAACGGGCGCCGTCACGCTGGTGATGATGGTCGACGGCACGCTGCTGCGCGAACTTGGCGAACTCGCGGGGCTGTACGGCATCACGGAACTCGAGCACTGGCTCGCCGAGCACCCGGCCGCCGCGGCGGCGCCTTGCGTGCGGGACGCGCTCGATGCGCTTGCGCACGGCGTGCAGAACGTCCATCTCGCCGACATCGGGCAACCCGAATCGCTGATCGACGAACTGCTGACGGAAGAGGGATCGGGGGTCGTGTTCTGCCGTCGCGGCAACACCGACCTGCTGTCGGAAACCCGCCGCTATTTCGCGGATTCGGCGAGCGTGCTGCGCGACGGCTTCAGCGTCGAGCAGAAGCAGGTCGTGCGGTTCTGACTTTCTGGTAGCGATAAAACGCTTGCGGCGACCCGCCCGGGCCGCCGCAAGCGAATGGCGTCAGCGCCGCGTCGCAAGCCGCCGCACGACGCTCACCAGCGCATCGACTTCGTCGCACGTGTTGTAGAACGCGAGCGACGGCCGCACCGTCGCCTCGAGCCCGAAGCGCCGCAGGATCGGCTGCGCGCAGTGATGCCCCGAGCGCACCGCGATGCCCTCTTCGTTCAGCGCCTGCCCGACTTCCTCGGTCTCATAGCCCTTCAGCACGAACGACAGCACGCTCGCCTTGTCGCGGGCCGTGCCGACGAGCCGCACGCCCGGCACCGGCGCGAGCACGCTCGTTGCATACGCAAGCAGGTCGTGCTCGTAGCGCGCGATGTTCTCGATGCCGACCCGGTTCACGTAGTCGAGCGCAGCGCCCAGCCCCACCGCATCCGCGATGTTGCCCGTGCCGGCCTCGAACCGGTTCGGCGGCGGCTGGAACACCGTGCGCTCGAACGTCACGTCCGCGATCATGTTGCCGCCACCCTGCCACGGCGGCATGTCGTCGAGGATCGCGCGCTTGCCGTACACGACGCCGATCCCGGTCGGCCCGTAGATCTTGTGCCCGGAGAACACGAAGAAATCCGCATCGAGCGCCTGCACGTCCACCCGCATGTGCGAGATCGACTGCGCGCCGTCGACGAGCGCCTTCGCGCCCGCACGATGCGCGAGCTCGACGATCTCCTTCACCGGCACGACCGTGCCGAGCGCGTTCGACACCTGCGTGACGGACACGATCTTCGTGCGGTCGTTGAGCAGCTTCCGGTATTCGTCGAGCAGCACCTGCCCCGAATCGTCGACCGGAATCACGCGCAGCTTCGCACCCTTGAGCGCAGCGAGCTGCTGCCACGGCACGATGTTCGCGTGGTGCTCGAGATGCGACACGATGATCTCGTCGCCTTCGCCGACGTTCTGCACGCCCCACGTCTTCGCGATCAGGTTGATCGCCTCGGTCGTGCCGCGCACGAACACGATTTCATCGGGCGACGATGCGCCGATGAAGCGCTGCACCGTTTCCCGCGCATGCTCGTACGCGTCCGTCGCACGGCCGGCCAACGCATGTGCCGCGCGGTGGATGTTCGAGTTCTCGTGCGCATAGAAGTACGCGAGACGATCGATCACGGCCTGCGGCTTGTGGGTCGTCGCTGCATTGTCGAACCACACGAGCTGCTTGCCGTTCACGCGCTCCTGCAGGATCGGGAAATCGCGGCGGATCGCATTCACGTCGAACGGGGGATGCGCGCCGCGATACAGCTGGCCTTGCGGCTCCGCCGCGTGCGTGTCGTCGATGAAGTAGCGCGGCACGTCGGCGCCCGACGCACGCGACACCGGCCCGTCGCGATGCACGGCGAGCAGTTCGCGCAGCGCGTCGTCGCCCGGCAGCCCGAACGCTTCCGGCGAAGCAAGGCCGTTCGACGGCACGACGATGTCCTGCGGCGTCGCCTGCCAGCCCTGCAGCGAGCCGTCGGTGAAGTAGTACGGCGAGGCCTTCGCCGCGCCTTCCGATACCGGCGCATTCACTTGCGGCACGCCGAGCGCCGCGCCGCCGACGCGCGGTTCGAGCGCGGGCGCGATCGACACGACGTTGTCGGGCAGCCCGTTCTGCGCGGCCGCATGCGGCGCGAGCGCGGGGGCGCGGTTGCCGAGCGACAGCACGTGCGTCGGCGCGGACGGCGCGAGGTTCGCACCGGGCACTTTCCCTTGCGGGAGCGCGAGACCGGGCACGCCGGTGCCCGCACCGCCCGGGCCCGCGAGCGGCGAACCGCCGGGTACCGGGTTGCTCACCGACGCAAGGATCGGCGCGGCGGCCGGCAACGCGGACGGCACGCCGCCCACCGCACCGCTGCCCGCCGACAGCCCGGGCGCGGTGGCCTGCCCGGGCGGCGTCGCGAAGAACTCGGACGCGAGCCGCGCAAGCGTCGCCGGGTCGGGCAAGCCGGCCGGCAGCGGCGCGTGCGGCAGCGCGTGCGCGTCGCCGCCGGCCAGGCCGGGATTAACGGTAGGTGTCGGGATAGTCATGGAACTTGGCGATTTCGACGTCATCGAGGACAGCCAGCGCATCCGGCGAATGGACCGCGAGCGAGCAATACAGCGAGATCAGGTACGACGCGATCGCCTGGTTGTTGATCCCCATGAAGCGCACCGACAGGCCCGGGCCCTGCTCGCCCGCGACGCCCGGCTGATAGAGGCCGACCACCCCCTGGCGCTTGTCGCCGACGCGCAGCAGCAGGATCTTGGTCTTGCCGTCCGCGACCGGCACCTTGTCCGACGGGATCAGCGGGATGCCGCGCCACGTGAGGAACTGCGAACCGAACAGGCTGACCGTCGGCGGCGGCACACCGCGCCGCGTGCATTCGCGGCCGAACGCGGCGATCGCGAGCGGGTGCGTGAGGAAGAACGCGGGCTCCTTCCACACCTTGGTCAGCAGCTCGTCGAGATCGTCCGGCGTCGGCGCGCCCGTCAGCGGGAAGATCCGCTGCTCGTCGGTCACGTTGGCCAGCAGCCCGTAGTCGGGGTTGTTGATCAGCTGGCTTTCCTGCAGCTCCTTGATCGTCTCGATCGTCAGGCGCAGCTGTTCCTTGATCTGGTCGTGAGGACTGCTGTAAAGATCGGAGATCCGCGTATGCACGTCGAGCACCGTGCTCACCGCGTTCAGGAAATACTCGCGCGGCTGTTCCTCGTACGGCACGAAGGTCTGCGGCAGCACGCTTTCGTCCTCGAGCTGCGTGCACGCGGCGCGCACGGCTTCCGGGTTCTTCACCTGGTTCAGCCGATAGATGCCGGCCTCGACCGGCACCCATTGCAGCAGATGGGTCAGCCAGCGCGGCGTGATCGTGGAAAGCTGGGGGACGGTCTTGGTAGCGTTCGCTAGTTGGCGGGCGGCGTGATCGCTCAGCGCAGCCGTGCCGCTTGCAACGGTCGACATGTGTGGCTCCGGGTTCTTTAGATGAAAAACGGGATTGCTTATGACGCTCGGTGATTATCGGAAGCACGCACCTGCCGGCTCAACATGCTATAGCCGTCAGGTCGCGTGCAACCGAAAGGGAAATGAAACGAGGCAGCCTCAGGTGACGTACGCACCCGGCAGCAGGGTCGAGATCGACACGTCGAACGCGCGCGCGATCTTGTCGGCCGTGACGATCGACGCGATCGCCTCGCCGCGCTCGATCTCGCCGACATACGAGCGGTTCAGCCCCGCATGCTCGGCCAGCTGCTCCTGCGACCACGTGCGCGCTTCGCGCAGCTTGCGCACGTTGGCGCCGAAGTGATGGATGAGGTCACTCATCGCGCCTCCTAGGCGACGCGCGCCGCCGCGCGCGGCGCGGCGTTCGCTTCGCTGCGCAGCACGGCCTGCGTGATGTTCGCGCCGGCCGGCACGTCCTGCGTGAGCCATACGTTGCCGCCGATCACCGCACCGCGTCCGATCGTCACGCGGCCGAGGATCGTTGCGCCCGCATAGATCACCACGTCGTCCTCGACGATCGGATGGCGGGCGTGCCCCTTCTCCAGATGGCCGTCCGCATCGCGCGGAAAGCGCTTCGCGCCGAGCGTGACGGCCTGGTACACGCGCACGCGCTCGCCGATGATCGCCGTCTCGCCGATCACGACACCCGTGCCGTGGTCGATGAAGAAGCCCGCGCCGATGCGCGCGCCCGGATGAATGTCGATACCCGTTTCCGCATGCGCCTGCTCGGCGATGATCCGCGCGAGCAGCGGCAGGCCGAGCCCGTACAGCTCATGCGCGAGCCGGTGATGGATCATCGCGAGGATGCCCGGGTAGCACAGCAGCACCTCGTCGACGCTGCCGGCCGCCGGATCGCCATGGAACGCGGCCAGCACGTCGCTGTCGAGCAGCCGGCGAATCTCGGGCAAGCGCGCGGCGAATGCCTGCACGGCGGTCGACGCCACGTCATCGACGTTATCGACCGGTTCGTCGGCATTGCGCTGCCGTGCCGCGTAGCGCAATTCCAGCTTCACCTGCGCGAGCAGCGCATTCAGCGAGGCGTCGAGCGCATGGGCGACGTGGAAGTTCTCGCTCTCCTGGCGCAGGTCGGGCGGCCCGAGCCGCATCGGAAACAGCACGCCTTTCAGCGCGCCGATGATCTGCGCGAGCGCCTCGCGCGCCGGCAGGTCGCGCCCGCCCGGTTCCAGCGAGCGCCGCTGCTTCTCGCGCCATGCACGGCGCACGCTTTGCAGCGATTGAACGATGTCGTCGATGTCGAATGCGGCCATGCTGCTTTCTCCCCGTAACGGCCGTGAATCAGTCCTGCGCCCACGGCAGGCCGCGAAAACGCCAGCCATTGCTGCCGCCGCGATGCTGCCGCTCGTCGAGGTCGCCCTCGAACCCTTCGAGCACGTTGAATACCTGCGTAAAGCCCCCCTTCGTCGCGGCCTCGGCCGCCTGCGCCGAGCGGTTGCCGCTGCGGCACAACAGCAACACGACGGCCGTCTTGCCGGTCTTCGCTTCCAGTTCGCGCACGAAGCGCGGGTTGCGCGTCAGGCTCGTGCCCGTTGCCCACGGCACATGCAGCGATTCCGGCACGTGGCCGACGAATTTCCGTTCCTCGGCGGTGCGTACGTCCACCAGCAGCGCATCGCCGGCGGTGAACAGCGCCCATGCCGCTTCCGGCGCGACGCCGCCCGCATAGGGCGTGCCGGCCGCCGTAGCCGCCGCGCGCGCGTCTTCGAGCGCCTGTTGCGCAGCGGTTCGTTCTTCCAATGCAACCGTCATGACACTTCCTTGTTTTCGTTGATTCGTATGATCAAAGACACCGGGAATGCGGCCGTTGCAGCTTGCGTGCTGTCTATAGCCGTCAGCGCCACTATGCGAGCGAGGAAGAGCAAGCAGAACCAATAAAAATTCATTTCCTAATCAGCGCCGCGAGGAATGCAATAGCAGACGCGCGCTATCAGGGCGGGTTCATCGGCGAGCAGGACGGGAAGCATGGTGACCGTTCGATGTCACGCATCGAAGGATTTTGAAAGGGTTCGCGGCAGACGATCAACGCGGCGTGCGGCGCGTTGCAACGGAATCCGAAATGGCCTGCATGCACGGGCGCGCATGCAGGGACAACGGGTGACATCCTGTTGGCTGGCGGAATGCATCGACACGACGCCGGACGCGGCATCGCCGATGCACTCGCGCTTCAACGCGTCACACCACGGGGTCAACCGGCGCGACCGGCACGCCGCGCGCTTCGATATCGCGCCCCGCGAGCAGGCACAAATCCTCGCGATGATGCGCGGCAACCACCTGCACGCCGACCGGCACGCCATTCACGAGCGCCGTGGTCACGACCAACCCCGGCAGCCCCATCGCCGGCAACGCGCGCAACGTGAGCTGCGCCTCCCACACGCGATCGAACCCGTCCTGCCCCTGGCGGTCGAGATCGTCCGGGAACGGCAGTTCCGACGACACCGGCAGCAGCAGCACCGCATACTCGTCGAGAAACAGCCGCCACTGCCGCGTCAACGTCGTGCGCCGGACGAGCGCGCGGCTCATCACGTCGGCCGGCAGGTCGCGCACCTTGCCGCGCACGGCCTCGACCACGGCAGCCGCCCCCGGATCGCCGTCTTTCACGACCGCGTTCGTCAAAGCGTCGAATCCGTCGCCGAGCCAGAGCTGCTCCTGCAACAGTGCCGCCTCGCGCATCGGCGGTGTGTCGTCGATCTCGTCGACGGTCCAGCCGGCATCGATCAACCGCCGTGCGGCATCGCGCAATGCGGCCTCGACCTCGGGCACGACCTGCAAGCCACCCGGCCGCACGCACAGTGCCGCGCGCTTCGGCACCTCGCGCCCGTCGAACGGCACCGCCACGTGCCACGGATCGCGCGGGTCCGGTGCGGCGAACGCACGCAACGCGAGCGAGAGATCGTCGATCGTGCGTGCAATCGGCCCCGCCGTCGACATCAGCTGCGCGCCGATCGCACGCTCGGGCGACGATGCGTTGAACGCGGGCACGCGACCGAGCGACGGACGAATGCCATGCACGCCACAGGCGTAGGCCGGGTAACGCACCGAGCCGCCGATGTCAGTGCCGACGGCAAGCGGACCGATCCCGGCGGCCACGGCTGCCGCCGCACCGCCACTCGATCCGCCCGGCGTCAGCGACGGGTTGCGCGGATTGCGCGTGCGGCCATGCACGAGATTCGACGTGAACCAGCGCAACGCGAACGTCGGCGAATTGGTGCGGCCGAGCAGGATCCCGCCGGCCTTTCTGATGTTGCCGACCACCGGGCTGTCGGCGTGCGCGATCAGGTTCTCCTGCAGGCGCGTGCCGTTGGTCGTCGCGAATTCCGCCTGGTCGACGTTGATCTTCACGGTCACGGGCACGCCCGCGAGCGGCCCCGGATCGTCGCCGCGCGCGATCGCGCGATCGACTTCGTCGGCTTGCCGCCGGACATCGTCGGGCCGGTGTTCGATCACCGCGTTGATCGCCGGATTCACCGCCTCGAGACGATCGAGCACCGCATCCGCCACTTCTCGCGCGGACACGTCACGATGCCGCACGCGCTTCGCGAGTTCGGTTGCGGGCAGTTGCCAGAGTTCCGTCATGACTTCTCCTTGTGGAAGGACATCACACTCACTCATGGCGCCGCACTTTCCTGCGAAAGCGCGGCGCCGCGTGCACTCACTGCGCATCCTGCTTCGCGCGCTCGGCCGCTGCGATGATCGCGTCGGCCACGGCCTTCGGCTGGCTCAGCATCGACACATGGCTGCCGTTCACGCGCGTGACCGTCGCGCCGATCCGCTTCGCCATCGCTTCCTGCAGCGTCGGGTCGATCATCTTGTCCTGCGTCGCGACGACGAACGTCGACGGCTTCGCATGCCACGCGGCCTGCGTGACCTTCTCCGAGATACAACCGCCGTACCACGGCCCCTGCGTCGCCGCAACGATGCGCTGCTGCGCGGGCGGCAGGTCGGGGGCGAAATCCTGCGCGATCGCCTTGTCCGACAGCGTCGCGAAACCGCCCGCGTCCTTGCGCAGCTCACCGGCCCACGCGGGCGCCGGCAGCCCCTGCGTGACGTCGGCGATCGACTGGCCGTTGTCAGGCGCGAACGCGGCGACGTACACGAGCGACTTCACCTTGTCGTCGTTGCCCGCCTCGCTGATCACGACGCCGGCCCACGAATGGCCGACCAGTACGACCGGCCCCTTCTGCGCGTCGACGGTACGCTTCGTCGCGGCCGCATCGTCGGCGAGCGAGCTCAGCGGATTCTGCACCGACACCACGTGCAGGCCACGCGCCTCGAGCAGCGGAATCACGCGATTCCAGCTCGACCCGTCGGCGAACGCGCCGTGCACGAGCACGACGTTCGTGCCCTTCAGATCTTCTTTCGGCGCGGCCTGTGCCGCCACCGCACCGAACAGTCCGCCGATCACCGCGGCGGATACCAGAACGCGTTTCATCAAACCGGCCATCGTCATGCTCCTTGCTCTGTTGTGTTTTTCACATGTAGTGCTGCAGTGGTGGCCGCGCCCGCCTGAGGCAAGCGCGGCAGCCAATCACGAATGCGCGTACAGGTCGTCGGCGGCATTCCGTGCGGAGCGCGACTGGGACGCGTCGTGATGGCCGGCCGGCGTCGACGCATCGGCCACATTGTCGCCTTGCGACTTCGACGGGCCGTTCTGGTCGGAACGCGCGACCTGCTGCGCGGCGACGGCGTTCTCCGCGGCCGCGATGTCGTTCGGGTAGTTCGCTTCGCTGCTGGCCGGGCGGTAGCCGGCCTTCTCCAGGCGGACGAGATCGGCGCGCACGTCGGCGCGCGTGAGGCCGTGGCCGGTATCGGCGAACGACAAGGCGGGGATGGCAGCGAGGACGGCAACGGCGAGGATTCGAGCGGCTTTCATGAGGGTTCTCCTTGAGAGAGGTAGGTCAGTCGATCATTCGGCATCCGATCCAGATCGTCTGGTATCGAACGTTTCCTGCATGTCGACAGTAGAACCCGCGCACGTATCTGCGATGTTTCCGAAACCGGGGCTTTCTGCATGCCAGTTTTTCAGGAACGGCCGCAGATACAGTGCGATACAAACCGGGCTGCCGCATCGTTCACTGGCCCGTCTGCTGACGCGATCCCCCCAAGCCCACTCACCATGAAAAAAGGCGTGCCATACACGGCACGCCTTCGGTCGAATCCATCAAAGCACGCACGTCACGGCGCAAGCCGCGTGAACACGTAGTCGTGGTTCTTCACACGCGCCTGGTGGCACGCAAAGCACGTCTGATGCTGGCCGATATCGGCCGGCACGCCGTTGATGAAGCGCCCGAAGCCCCAACCGCCCGTCGATGCATAGCGGCGCGAGTCCTTCACCATCACCTGCACGGTCGTCGCCTGGCCCGGCACCGTGGCACTCGGGAGCTCGTCGGACTGCTTGCGCTTGTAAGCAAGCTTCACGAGGATCGTGCCGTCCGGGAACGGCAGCGTCGCCTGTTCGAGTGCGCGGATCGCGACGGGGTTGCCGAGCACCACACGGAGTTCGTCGAGTGGCGCGGCTTCCTCGGCCGGCGCGACCATTTCCCACTTCCGGTAGCCGGGCGGGATCGTCACGCCATAGATCGGCGAAGCGGCGGCAGCCGGCTTCGGCTGCTCCGCGAATGCGGCCGGACCGCTGGCCGACCACGCGCCGGCCAGCAGCACGCCCGCGACGACCGCGCGTCGCATGATGCGGCGCATCACACCCACGCGCGCCCGCATCACAGATGCTCCACTTGCAGGATCGCATCGGCGAACGCCTGCGGCGCTTCCTGCGGCAGGTTGTGGCCGATGCCGCCGGTGATCGTGCGGTGCTGGTACTTGCCGGTGAACTTCTTCGCGTAGGCGGCCGGCGCCGGATGCGGCGCGCCGTTCGCGTCGCCTTCCATCGTGATCGTCGGCACGGTGATCGCCGGCCCGGCCGCGAGGCGGCGCTCGATGTCGTCGTACTGCGCTTCGCCCTTCGCGAGCCCGAGGCGCCAGCGATAGTTGTGAATCACGACGGCGACGTGATCGGGGTTCTGGAACGATGCGGCCGTGCGCGCATAGGTTTCGTCGGAGAACTGCCATTTCGGCGACGCGAGCTGCCAGATCAGCTTGTTGAACGCATCGCGGTTCTGCGTGTAGCCGAGTTCGCCGCGCTCGGTCGTGAAATAGAACTGATACCACCACTGGAGCTCGGCCTGCGGCGGCAGCGGCGCGGCGTTCGCCGCCTGGCTGCCGATCAGGTAGCCGCTCACCGACACCAGCGCCTTCACGCGCTGCGGCCACAGCGCCGCGATCACGTCGGCCGTGCGTGCGCCCCAGTCGTAGCCGCCGAACACCGCGCGGTCGATCTTCAGCGCATCCATCAACGCGACGATGTCGACGGCCGTCACGGCCTGCTGGCCGTTGCGCACCGTGTCGGCCGAACGGAACGTCGTCGACCCGTAGCCGCGCAGGTACGGCACGATCACGCGATAGCCGGCCGCGACGAGCAGCGGCGCGACTTCCGCGTAGCTGTAGATGTCGTACGGCCAGCCGTGCAGCAGGAACACGACCGGGCCGTTCTTCGGCCCGAGGTCCGCATACCCGACGTTGAGCACGCCCGCGTCGATCTGGTGAATCGTGCCCAGCGACGCGACGCCGGCCGCGCGCTTTGCGGGCGCTGCATCGGGCGCCGACTGCGCATGCGCGAGGGCGCTGAAGCCGAGGTCGGCGAGGCTCAGGCTGGCCAGCGTCGTACCGAGGATCAGGCGGCGGCGGGTGTTCACGGTTTCAGGCATGACTCGTTCTCCAGTGTCGATCGCTAAGGAAGGGGGACCACGGCGCGCAGGGGCGCTCGGGAATCCGCGTTCGCGGCGGCGGCGCTGGCACTGCGCTGCCGTGTGAATCGCTTCACCGGATTTATATCCGATCCATCCAGAGGCTTTGTATCCCAACGTATCTGTGCGTGAACACGACACACGGCGATTCAAAAATCGTGCTGGAGAGGCGTGCCTACAGGGGAATCAGCCCGCAGTCCCCCTTCAACCACGCTGACATGAGAATCCGCTCACACCTTCCGATCCGGCAGGATATGCGCACGAATCGACCGTCCCCGCCACGACAGGTGATCGATCCGTGCGCGCAACGTGTAGAGCGCCACCGACGACAGCGTACTGAACCTGAGCAGCGCGATCGGGTTACCGATCCCGGCCGGCACCCGCTCGATCGAATCGAACAGCGGGAATCCATACCGGGTCAGAAACGCGCCGACCTCGTCGTCGCGTGCGTGTTCTTCGACATTGACCAGCAACAGTTCGGCCATGACGGCTCCTTTCTCGATTCGACCGCCGTCACCGGATCAGCCGGCGCGTATGGTGCGCGATCATCAGTTCTTCGTTGGTCGGGATCACCCACGCCGACACGCGGCTCGACGCCGTCGTGAGCAGCGGCCCGCCGGCCTGGTTCGCGTCGACGTCGATCTCGACGCCGAGCCAGGCCGCACGGCGCATCACGCCTTCGCGAATCGCCGCCGCATGCTCGCCGATCCCCGCCGTGAAGACGATCGCGTCGATGCCTTCCATGGCGGCGGCGAGCGACCCGAGTTCGCGCGCGATGCGATCGACGTACAGCTCGATCGCGAAGCGCGCATGCGGATCGTCGCTCGCGAGCAGCGTGCGCATGTCGCTCGAGATGCCGGACACGCCGAGCAACCCGGAGCGCCGATAGATCAGATCCTCGACGGCACGCACGTCCATCCCGAGCTCTTCCATCAGGAAGAGCACGACGCCCGGGTCCAGGTTGCCGCAGCGCGTGCCCATCGGCAGCCCGTCGACGGCGGTGAACCCCATCGTGCTCGCGACACTCTTGCCCGCCACGAGCGCGCACATGCTCGCGCCGTTGCCGAGGTGGGCGACGACCGTGCGCCCGCGCGCCGCCAGTGGCGCGACGTCGGGCAGCACGCTCGCGATGTACTCGTACGAGAGCCCGTGGAATCCATAGCGGCGCACGCCCCGGCTGGTGATCGACTCGGGCAGCGCGAACGCCTGGGTCACTGCGGGCTGCGTGCGGTGGAATGCCGTGTCGAAGCAGGCCACCTGCTCGATGCCGGGCTGCACCGTTTCGAGGATGCGAATCGGCGTCAGGTTGTGCGGTTGATGCAACGGCGCGAGCGGCGTGAGCTTGTCCAGCTCGGCCACGATCTCGGGCGTGACGCGCACCGGGCCGCTGAAGCGTTGGCCGCCATGCACGACGCGATGGCCCACCGCCGCGAGACGATGCCCTTCCTGGTGAGCCTCCAGGAACGCGGCGATCTGCTCGAGCCCTTCGTGATGGCCGAACGTCTCGACGCCGGCCCATTGCTGCTCGTGATGTTCCCCGTGATGGTCGACGGCACTGAAGTGCGCGGCGGCCGTGTAAAGCCCATCGACCTGACCGTGCACGATCAGCCCGAGCGTGTCGCCCTGCACGTCGAACGCGGAAAACTTGATGCTCGACGAGCCGGCATTCAACACCAGAATCACGTCCGCCATGCCGTCACCCCGCGTGCGCGGCCGCTTCACGCTGCCCATTCGCGACGAGCATCGCGACCGCGCATGAAGCCAGCCGGGTGATCAACGAATCGGCGCGACTCGTCAGGATGATCGGCACGCGCGCGCCGAGCACGATCCCTGCGGCGTCCGCGCCGGCCAGGAACGACAGGCTCTTGGCGAGCATGTTGCCTGCTTCGAGGTCGGGCACCATCAGCACGTTCGCGTGCCCGGCCACCGGCGAATCGATCTGCTTGATGCGCGCGGCCTCCGGATCGATCGCGTTGTCGAGCGCAAGCGGGCCGTCGACGAGCGCGCCGGTAATCTGCCGCCGGTCCACCATCTTGCACAGCGCGGCGGCTTCGAGCGTCGACGGCACTTTCGGGTTGACCGTCTCCATCGCCGACAGGATCGCCACGCGCACCTGCGGAAAGGCCAGCGCATGCGCAAGATCGATCGCGTTCTGCAGGATGTCGACCTTTTCCTCGAGCGTCGGCGCGATATTGATCGCCGCGTCGGTCACGATCAGCGGATCGGCATGCGCGGGCACGTCCATGACGAAGCAATGGCTGATGCGCCGGCCGGTGCGCAATCCGGCATCGTGACGCACCACTTCGGCCATGAGCTCGTCGGTGTGCAGGCTGCCCTTCATCAGCGCGGCCGCCCGCCCGTCGCGGACGAGTCGCACCGCCGCGGCTGCCGACGCCTCGCTGTACGGCGCATCGACGATCTCATAGTCGCTGATCGACAGCCCGCACGCCGCGGCGGTCGCTTCGATCCGGGCCCGCGGGCCGACCAGGATCGGTTCGATCAGCCCCTTGCGCGCCGCCTCCAGCGCCCCTTCGAGCGAGCTTCGATCGCACGGGTGCGCGACGGCCGTCGGCATCGGCGCCAGCGTCCGGCAGTGTTCGATGAGGCGGAGATATTTCTCGTGTCTGTTTTCCATCGTGGTTCCTGGCTGTCCGTCACTGCACACGCTCGAGGGCCGCTACCGGCTCCTTGGCCGGCCGCTTCGCGGGCGGCGCGCCCAGCACCGCGCGGATGCGTTGCAGGGCCGCCCACTGTTGCTCGCTCACCGACGCGCTCTGCACGCGCGGATCGCCCAGCAGCTTGTCCAGCAACGTCAGCAGCCGCTGCCGATCCTCAGGCCGGACCAGCAGCGCCGGCAGCGTCGCGACGGCCTGCTGCGGCGCGTAGGTCGCGATGATTTCCTGCTCGCCGTAGATGCGCCGCCACTGGTCGGGCGGCAGATCCGGCAGATACTCGGCGTAGGTTTCGGCGAGTTCACGCTCGGTCGCCAGCTGCGCCAGCGGAAACGGCTCGCCGCTGCGTTCGAGCAGAAAGGCTGCGCGCGCAACCGCCTCGGTGTAGCCGCCCCGATCGATCGACGCAAGCGCGTCCTTCACGAACGGCAGGTCGCGAGGGTCCGTCGCCGCCGGCGACGCGGCATGACGATCGCGATTCTGCTCCGCGAAATGAAGCATGAAGGGCTGCGTGTACAGCGTGAAAAACAGCGACTCGGTGCTCGCATCGCGCATCGCGCGGAAAAAATCGAGCGACGCGCTGACGACGTCCGAGCCACGGCGTTCGAGCTTGCGCCACGGTTCGATATCGTCGGCCTGCTGGCGATGCGCGTTGACCGTGTCGGCAGCCGGCTTCAGCCAGCCAAGCCACGGGTTCAGATCGGAAAACGCCCAGCGCTGAAAACGCAGCGGATGAAATTCCCGCAACGCGCGCGCCGTGGTTTCGTTCGAGGCTTGCTGCACGAACGGCTGCATGAACAGTTCATAGGCGCGCTGCGTGAATTCGGACAGCTCGGCGACCGCCTCGAACGCCTGTTCGTCCTTGCGCCCGAAGCGGTTGAAGTGTTGCGCGATCTCTTCGAGACGGTGCTCGGCGAACGTGACCTCGTAAGCGACTTTCCCGTCGGCGCCTTTCACTTCCTCGATCGACATCGCATAGAGGCCGGGCGGCAGCGTTTCGACGGCATCCAGCACGCTGACGATCTGTGCGTGCTCCTTCTTCGCGACCTTGCCCGACACGAAGATGCCCAGATGCCCGACATCCTCTTCCATCAACCCGATGATCACCTGCCCGCGCGACTTGATCTCCTCGGTGCTGCCGTAGATGTCCGCGACCCAGTTGAACGCCTGCTGCGGCGGCGTGATGTTGTCGCCCATCGACGCGAACAGGATGATCGGCGAGCGGATCTCGCGCAGGTCGAACGCCTTGCCCGTCCCGTCCCGCACCTCGCCGGACCAGAGCTTGTTGCCGATGAACAGGTTGCGCGTGATCCATTCGATCTCCTCGCGGTTCATCAGGTAGTAGCCGCCCCACCAGCGCTCGAACTCGAGGAAGCGCGGCGGCTCGGTGTCGATGTGGTCGTACACGTGGTAATACTTGTCCCACAACGTGTTCGCCGGGTTCAGGTTCTCGAAGTTCTGCACGAGATACGCGCCGTCGAACTTGCCGTTGCCGAGGTCCGACGAGAACGACGCGAGCCAGGTGCCGCCGAGCAGGCCGCCGGCATAGCGCATCGGATTGTCGCCGGGCCCGTCGCTCCACGCGCCGCTCCAGTACGACATCGGCGCACCATTGATGACGATCGGGCCCGTATCGTCCGCCGACGAGCTCGCGAGCATCATCGCGGCCCAGCCGCCCTGGCAGTTGCCGACGATGGCCGGCTTGAGGCTGTCCGGATGCAGCGCCCGCACTTTGCGGACGAACGCCTGTTCCGCCGCACACACGTCGAGCAGCGTCTGGCCGGGCTCGGGTTCCTGGAAGAACACGACGAAGTACACCGGATGCCCCGCGCGCAACGCCACGCCGACCTGCGAATCGTCCTTGAAGCCGCCGATGCCGGGGCCGTGCCCCGCGCGCGGATCGATGATCAGGTAAGGCCGCTTGGCGGCGTCGACGATCACCCCTTCCGGCGGCTGGATGTGAACGAGCGCGTAATTGACGGGGCGCTCGAACTGCCGGCCGTCGAGCACGACGTCGTAGTCGAAATGCAGCACCGGCTTGAGCCCCTGGGCCGCGCGCTCGACGTATTGCGTGCCGCGCTCGCGCAACGTGTCCCAGAACAGCAGCGAGCGCTGGACGGCGTCGACCGCGTAATGCCATGCGCTCAACGGCGAGAGCGCTGTGGCGAAGGGCGCGGCGCCCGGGTCGTGGCCGGGGCTGTCGCTGCCGTCGAATGCTTCGCTCAACCGCTTTCCGTACTGTTCCAGCGCGTGCTGCGTGCGCTTTTGCAGGACGTGGACAATCTCCGCGGCGATCTCGTGACTGCGCGCCAGTTGCGTGGCAGCATCCATAACACTGTTCTCCAGAGGGGCAAGGTGAATCCCGACGCATTCCGGGAGCGGCCGTCTCGCGTCAGCCGAGCACGTGCATCCCCGCGTCGATGTAGTGAACGCCGCCGGTCATCGCGCGTGCGCCATCGCTGGCAAGAAAGGTGCATAGCGCGCCGACGTCGTCGATGTCGAACGGCCGGCGCAATGGCGCACGCCGTGCGGTGTCGTCGAGCAGGTGATCGAAGTTCGGCAGCCCGGAGGCCGCGCGCGTGGGCAATGCACCGGGCGACACCGCATGCACGCGGATGCCGGCCGGCCCCAGCTCGACGGCCAGATAGCGAACGGTGGCCTCCAGCGC
Organism: Burkholderia sp. HI2500; assembly: GCF_002223055.1. NCBI lineage: Bacteria > Pseudomonadati > Pseudomonadota > Betaproteobacteria > Burkholderiales > Burkholderiaceae > Burkholderia > Burkholderia sp. HI2500. The sequence goes on from NZ_NKFL01000006.1 coordinate 2,281,418, forward strand.
CGCCTTGACCGGCCCCATCACGCCGTACTCGGCGATGACCTGGTCGGCGCCGATATAGGTCATTGCCATCAGGCTGCCACCGGAATCCATCAACGGCTCGGCAAGTTTCGCCATCCTGATGAACGAGTGGCAGGAAGTATCCATCGCGAGCGCGAACCCTTCCGGCGAACTGTCGACGACCCGCCCGTGCAGGTCGGCCCTCGGTGCATAGGCGACGGCATGCAGCAGAAAATCGAGGCGGCCCCACTGCTCGCCGATCGTGTCGAACACGTCGCGCATCTGGTCGGTTCGGCTGACGTCGAGCGGCATCGCGATCGCCGGCTTCAGCTGCTCCAGCAGCGGCTCGACGTACGGCAACGCTCGATCGGATTGCCAGGTCACGGCCAGTTCGGCCCCCGCTGCGTGAAAGGCGCGCGCACATCCCCAGGCGATGCTCTGCTCGTTCGCCAGGCCGACGACGATGCCTCTTTTGCCTTCAAGCGGCCGCACGCCATTGCCAGGCGCGCGCGACTCGCGCACGTCGTTATTCGTCATCGCGAAACCTCGGAACGTATTTTTTCATCGGGCGAAACTGCGAAAGGGCCGAATTGCCTTAATGCCGCGAATCATTGTATTGAGGGTTTCAAACTACCAGATCATTCACGCGATATATGTTTGATTTTTATCAAAATCGCTTTCAAATCAGATAATTACGATGGAATGTTTCGATCCGGAAGGATCGATTTCATCGATATGTCATTCAATCGTGGGCAATTCATCAGGCCAGCGTTGCAGGTCGACCCGTTCCCGACACGGTAGCGACCCTTCGTGTAATCGCATGTAATTGATCCAGCGATGTGGCGGGCCTAATGTTTGTCCCAGGCAGACGCCCATCATTAAACCTTGCCAATCAAGCGCCGACGATTTTTCGTCGACTATATGCAGATGCATCAAGGGCAAGAATGATTTACACGCGAGGCTGCTGTCGGGAAAGAAGCGTTCATTTATCGACTCATCCAATTACCGCTCAGAGGAAAAAATGGCAAAAATTTATTACTCGGCCGACAACAGCTGGCTCATCGGCGTCACCGATCGCGTCAAAGGCAACAGGTTGGTGCTCCTTCCCACCAGTACGGACAACCTGTATACCGAGTGGGACTTCCAACCGGATGGCGGAATCACGCTGCACAGCGACCCCACGCTCGCCATCGACTGCGGAACGGTATCCGCCGAGCAATACCTTTACCTGAACACCTACAAGAAAAACAACGCGTCGGCCTCTCAGCAATGGCAATTCGACCCGCAATCGGACGACGCGCAATCGGGCTACATCGAAAACGTGAGCAATTCGCAACTTGTCTTCGATCTCCAGTGGAGAAACGTCGCGAAGGGCACGTACATCTGGACGTTCACGGCCAACGCATCGGATGCGGAGATCTGGAGCCCGGTTCCCGTCCCGCAGGATTCGTTCAAGAAGTGACCTGACCCGGGCTTCGGTGGTGTGCCGATTGAGTTGTTCGGCGCACCATCGTTCGTCACTGCCGGTTCGCATGACACACCGAATCGCAGGCAGCCGAGGTTGCCATCCGCGTGGCCGTGCTGAACCGCAAAGCAGAAACGAACGCAGGCCGCATGACCGCGCCGGCCCGCGTTCGCCATTCCTTCCCCGCTTACACGCGCCGCAACGGCCGGAACCCGGCACGCACTTCACGCGCAAACAGCTCCGGCTCCTCCCATGCCGCGAAATGCCCGCCCTTGTCGACTTCGTTGAAGTAGATCAGGTTGTGATAACTGCGCTCGGCCCAGCTGCGCGGCGCCTGGTAGATTTCGCCCGGAAACACCGTGATCGCGGCCGGCAGCGAGATGTCCACCGCGTTGAAGTTGTTCGAGTGATCCTCCCAGTAGATCTGCGCGGCGGACGTCGCGGTGTTCGTCAGCCAGTACAACGAAATGTCGTCGAGAATCTCGTCGCGCGGAATCGAGCGTTCGGGCACGCCGCCGCTGTATGTCCATTGCGAAATCTTGTCGTACATCCACGCCGCCTGCCCTGACGGTGAATCAGCCAGCGCATAGCCGACCGTCTGCGGGCGCGTGACCATCATCGCCGAGTAGCCGCAGTTGTCGCGATAGAACGTCGCGAGCTTCTCGTACGCGGCCTTCTCCTTCTGCGACAGCGAAGCCGGCGCGGGCGCATCGGTCGCGAGCAGCGTCGCGATATCCGGCGGCACCGTCGCCGGCATGTTCACGTGGATCCCGGCGAGGCCCTGCACGCGCTGCATCGCCATCCGGTGCGAGATCACCGAGCCGCAATCGCCGCCCTGCGACACGAAGCGCGTATAGCCGAGCCGCGCCATCAGCTCGCCCCAAGCGCGCGCGATGTGGTCGGAACCCCAGCCGGTCCGTGTCGGACGGCCCGAGAAGCCGAAACCCGGCAACGACGGCACGACGACGTGAAACGCATCGTCCGCGCTCGCGCCGTGCGCGGTCGGATCGGTCAGCGGGCCGATCGCCTTCAGCAACTCGAAGATCGAGCCCGGCCAGCCGTGCGTCATGATCATCGGCATCGCGTTCTCGTGCCGAGAGCGCACGTGAATGAAATGAATGTCGAGCCCGTCGATTTCCGTGATGAACATCGGGAAGCCGTTCAGGCGCGCCTCGCCCTTGCGCCAGTCGTAGTCGGTGCCCCAGTAACGCAGCAGCGCCTGCATGCGCGCGAGCCGCACGCCTTGCGATTCGTCGGCGACGGTCTCGCGACCCGGCCAGCGCGTCGCGGCAATGCGGCGGCGCAGGTCGGCCACGGCGTCATCGGGAATGTGCGCGGTGAACGGGCGTATGCCGGTCGCGCCGGTCGCCGCATGCAGCGCGGTGGGCAGCATCGCCGAGACCCCGGCGGCCACGGAGGTGGCCAGCAGGTGGCGACGCATCGGGGAAAACGGTGTGGAAGACATCGTTCGGCATCTCCTTTCGTGAAGTGGAAAGTGAACATGCCGCGCGCGGGAAACGCGCCCACGCTTTCAATCCGGCGCGCCCGCGTCACGCGGCGTCGCCCATTTGAAAGGTCTGATGTATCCGGTATTTGTCTGATTTGTACGCGTTTGTAGCGGCTGCGCGGCGAGCGGCCCGGCCTTTGCAGCCGCCCGCCCACGCGCCGCTCAGAGCGCCTTGACGATCGCGCCGTCGACGCGAATGTTCTGGCCGGTGATATAGCCCGCCCCGTCCGACAGCAGGAACGCGACCGTCTTCGCGATCTCGCCGGTCTTGCCGAAGCGGCCGGCCGGAATGCGCGCGACGATCTCCGGCGTTTCCGGCCAGCTGTCGATGAAGCCCGGCAGCACCGCGTTCATCCGGATGTTCTCGGCCGCGTAGCGTTCCGCGTAAAGCCGCGTCCACGCGCTCAGCGCCGCGCGCAGCGCCGACGAAACGGGCATCGGCTGCTCGGGCGCATCCGCCGCGAAACTCGAGATGTTGACCACCGCGCCGCCGCCCTGCTGCTGGAAGATCGGCGTCACGCGGCGCATCACGCGCACCACGTTCAGCAGGATCAGGTCGAGCCCCGCGTGCCAGTTGTCGTCGGTGATCGCCAGCAGATCGCCCTTCGGCGGGTGCCCGGTGTTGTTCACGACCGCATCGATGCGACCGTAGCGCGCCACCGTTTCCTGCACGAGCCGGTTGATGTCGGCTTCTTCCGTCACCGAGCCCTGGATGCCGAACCCGCCCAGTTCGTCCCCGAGCGCCACCGCGCTGCCCGACGGCGACATCAGCGCGACGCGATAGCCCGTCGCCGCCAGCTCACGCGCGATCGCCGCGCCCATGCCCTTGCCCGCCGCCGTGATCAACGCTACTTTTTCTACAGTCACGATGTGCTCCTCGTTCGAATCCTGCCGCCGCGCAGCCGCCGTTCGGCCCGCCATGGTGGTAATGTAGGCGCATCCATCACGACTGTCGAACCAGTATTTCTGCCTCCAGCCGATAGTTTTTCTATAGCCTGACGATGCCGCCTCGCCCCTCCCGCCTGCCGCCGCTGAATGCGCTTCGTGCATTCGAAGTGTCCGCGCGGCACCTCAATTTCCGCGCCGCCGCCGACGAGATCGGCGTCACGCAGGGCGCCGTCGCGCAGCAGGTGCGCCATCTCGAGGACGTGCTCGGCCTGAAGCTGTTCGAGCGCCTGCCGCGCGGCCTCGCGCTGACGCACGACGGCGCCGCGTATTTCTCCGACGTGCAGCGCGCGCTGCATGCGATCGCCGACGCGACCGACAAGCTCGTCAAGCGCCGTGCCGCGCTGACGATCAGCACGACGCCGTCGTTCGCGTCGAAATGGCTGATCCCGCGGCTCGCGCAGTTCACCGATGCGCATCCCGACTACGACGTGCGCGTGATCGCCGACCCGCAGATCGCAACGTTCCGGCATGACGGCGTCGATCTCGCGATCCGCTACGGCAAGCCGCCGTTCGGCAAGCATCTCGCCACGCATGCGCTGTTTCCGCTCGACGTGTGCGCCGTGTGCAGCCCCGCGCTGCTGGCCGCGCCCGCGTCGCCGCGCGCGCTCGCGGGCCACGTGCTGCTGCACGACGCGCACGACCTGTGGCCCGAGTTCCTCGCCGCGATGCCGGAACCCGTCGACATCGATCCGCACAAGGGGTTGCGCTTCAACCAGACGTCGCTCGCGATCGATGCGGCCGTCGCCGGCCAGGGCATCGCGCTTGCGACCGATCCGCTGGTCGAGCGCGACATCGCCGCGGGCAGGCTGTGCAAGCCGTTCGATTTCGCGTTTCCGCTGTCGGTGGGGTTCTATCTCGTGTATCCGGCCGAGCGCCGCGACGACGATGCGATCGTCGTGATGCGCGAGTGGATGGCCGCGCAGGTGGTGTCGGACAGGCGCCCTTGAGCGGGCGTCGGCAGCGTCAGGGCGCGACCCAGCGGCCTTCGTAGCCGCGTTCGTGCAGGTCGAACACCGCGCGGCGATGGCCGGTGCGCGCAAGTTCGAGCCAGTCGATACGCGTCACGGTCACGTGAAGCAGGCAGAAGTTGCCGTAGCCGTCATCGGTTGATGCTGCCCCCTGGCTCGCCGGGACCTGCGCGGCTTCCGGCGACGCGACCGGCGTACCCGGCGGCAACGGTGCGCGATACAGCAGCAGCGTATGCGGACGGCTCGCTTGCCAGACCGCGCGCCGTTGCGCTTCGTCGTCGCAGATCGACGCCGCACCTTCCACGCGAATCTGCACGAGCGCATCGAGATCGTTGGCGACGAGCGCGATACGCGGATCGCGGCGCAGCTCCGCGACCTTCTCCGAACGCGCATCGGTATGAAACGACAGCACGCGATCGGCGCGGTTCACCTGACGCAACACGATCGTGCGGACCTTCGGCGCGCCGTCGACGCCGAGCGTCGCGGCCTGCAGCATCGTGAACGGCGAGCGTTGCGCGCTCACGCCGGATTCGAGGCAGGACCACAGGCGCTCGTAGGTTTGCGCGAGTGATTCGGAAGGGGAGTCAGGCATGACGAAGCGGCGATCGTGCAGGTTGCGATCGCGCCAGCTTAACCGTTTGCTGCGGCGACGGCACGCGCGCGGCGCGCCGGCCGTCGCCGGGCGGCTCAGTTGTAGCCGAGTACGACCGGTGCCGCGTCGCCGAGGTCGGCCGCCGGCTCCGCGCCGAAGCGGCCGAGCACGTCGGCCACATACTGCGGCCCGGCGCTGATCTGCGACGACCGGTGCGCAACCGGCCGGTTATCGCCCGTGCCCGGCGCGATGCTCATCGATACGGTGTCGTTGACGGTGATGTTCACGTTGATGTCTCCTCACGCGGCCAGCGCCGCACCATACGCGCGCACGAGGCGCGCCACGCCTTCCCGGATCGCGTCGACGTCCGGCGCGGCGAACGACAGGCGCAGCGAGGCCGCGTCGACGTGGTCCGCGAAGAACGCCTTGCCCGGCACGAACACGACCTTGTTCGCGATCGCCTGTTGCAGCAGCACGTCCGACGACACCGCGCCGATCCGCGCCCACACGAACATCCCGCCTTCGGGACGATGGAATTCGATCGCATCGCCGAGGCCGTCGCGCAACGCGTCGCACATCGCGTCGCATTTGCGCTGGTACGCGGCCGTGATGCGCGGTAGATGGCGTTCGAGCGCACCGTCGGCCAGATACTCGGCGGCGGCCGCCTGGGTCCACGGCGTGCTGCACAGATCGACCGTCTGCTTCGCGATCACGCAGCGCCGCGCGATCTCGGCCGGCGCGATCGTCCAGCCCACGCGCAGCCCGGGCGCGACGATCTTCGACAGGCTCGCGAAATGCACGATCCAGTCGCGCGCGCCGTCCACTTCATCGGCAAGCGCCAGCATCGACGGCACGGCTTCGCCCGCGAAACGCAGGTCGCCGTATGGATCGTCCTCGACGATCAGGAAACGGTATTGCACCGCGAGACGCAGCAGCTTCAGCCGGCGCTCGCGCGTGAGCGTCGCGCCCGTCGGGTTCGCGAAGGTCGGGACCGTGTACAGCAGCTTCGGCTGCGCGATCGCGCCGGACGCGAGCTGTTCGCCGAGACGATCGACGTCGAGGCCCGCGCCGTCGACCGGAATCGTCACGATGCGCGCCTGCTGCAGACGCATCGCCTGCAGCGTCGCCGGGTAAGCCGGTTGCTCGGTCAGCACGACGTCGCCGGGCGACACCATCACGCGCAGCAGCAGGTCGAGACCCTGCTGCGAACCGGTCGTGACGAGCAGTTCGGCCGCCGTGCACGTTACGCCGCGCCGCCCCATCAGCGCGATCAATTGCTGCTTCAGTTCGGCGAGGCCGTCGGTCGGGCCGTATTGCAGGCAGCGCACGGGCTGCGCGTACGCGCGCCCGGCGGCTGCGTTCAGGCCGTCGACGTCGAACAGGTCGCTGGCCGGATAACCGCCCGCGAAGGAAATCATGCCCGGTTCGGACAGGTACTTGAACAGTTCGCGGATCGGCGAGCCGGCGGGATTCTGGAATGAGGGAGTGAACGCGTACATGTCGTCGTGAGCTGGATGGCGCGGACGGCCGGGATAGCCGCCCGATACCGGCCACCGCGGCGCTTCTGGGGCCACGGCGGTGAAATCGAGCCACGATTGTCGATAGTCATTAAGGCCGCGGCAAACGATATCTATGCACTAGGTCTTGCGGTTTGGTCATCACATGGGGCGCGGGTGGGCGCAGCAAAACGCGCGGTCCGCCAGCGTTTCGACCCAGGGCTTTACGCACGTGTTGCCGGCGGAAAGCCAATCCGCCCGACTGTTTCGTTTCGCCGCGCGCTCACCCTGCCCGCCCAGCTTGTGGCCGGGACCCGGCCGAATCAGTGCGCCGGCCCCGCAGGCGCGGGCGGCGGCGGCTTGGGCTTCCACGTCGACAGCGCGCGCGTGAGGTCGTCCGACACGTAGTGCGGACCGTCGAACAGATAGACCGAGTAGCCGCGATAGGCCACCAGTTGCTTGCTCAACTCGTCGGCGCTGGCGGCGCGAAACCCGCCCCGCTCGGAGGGCCGGAACGCCTCGGCGATCACTCGCACGCGTTGCTTGCCCAGTTTTGAAACGAGTTCGTCGAGGTAGCTGCGTGCGACATACGGCTCGCGGGCATAGACGCCGCAGCCGTCCTGGAAGAACACGCCGACGTCCGCGGGCAGCCACGCCGCGAGCCAGTCCGCGAGCGTCTTTCCGCCGATGTTGGTCTGGTCGTACACGCTCACCCAAAGCGGACGCGGCAGCCGTTGCAGGATCGCGGCGAGCTTGGGCGCGTCCTGCCAGGTCGGATCGATCTCCACCGGAAAGTAATAACCGGTGACATGCAGCGGGATCGTTGCGTGCGCTACTTCGAGGGATTGATCGGCGAGCGTCGACAGATGGGTGCGCGCCCGTTTTTCGTCCTGGTAGCCGGCGAGGCCCAGGATCACGTTCCTCGCCCAGGGCTCACGACCGATACGCTCCCAGTCGGGAAGGTGCGCGGCAGGCTGGATGCGGGTGTTGGCGATGAACGCGGTATCGTCGACGACGGTCCATTGAATCAGCAGATCGTGGATGCCGAGCATCTGCCAGTTGCCGGCCGGATTGGTCGTCGTGTTGTCCACCTGCCAGGCGATGCCGTCGGCGTGCACGTCGTGCGCGGTCCAGCTGCAGGCGGCCACGACGAGCGATGCGCCGATCGCCGCGAGCGTCGCCGCGCGAGGCGAACGCGGCGCGGCGGCGAGCGAGCCCGGTTGCGCTGCGAGTCGAAGCCGGCCCATGCGTTGTTGAATCCTGCGCCAGGCCGGCGTCGCATACATGGTCATCGCTGGCTCTCCGGAAGCATGCCTGCGCGTCATCGTAGCCGATCAAATGCAAACGTGCGACCCGCGTTGCCAATGCGGGTCGCACGTTGCTGTCGCTACGCCTGCGTCACTTGGCCGTCGTGCCGTCCACCCACGTGTAGCCGAGATTCGTAATGCCGGTAATCATGCTCTGGAAGTCCTGATACGCCGGCAATCCGAGATCCGGTTCGAGCCAGTACGGATGGAAGAAGAAGGACGCGAAACCGTCCCGCACCGCCAGGCCGTACTGCGCATTGGTCACGATTTGCTGCCACGTGTAGGTGATGCACGAGAACGGGTCGACATTGCAGATGTTGTACTGCACGCTGCCCAGGTTCTCCGGAATGATCCGCTGCCCGTAGTAATCAGCGTTGATGATGTACGGGAAAAACTGCCCGGCCGAAAAGTCCTGGTTGGCGGCACCCGTGCCGAGTTGCGGTTTGGTCGCGGTGTAATACACGGCCCGCTGGAACGTGGTCGGGAACGTGAGGGCTGTCGCCGACGACGCGGCCGGGGACATCTGGTACTGCGGTGCGGCCCAGCCGACGATCTTGTAGCCGTTGAGCGTGAACTCGAGCAGGCCATCGGCCATTCTGCCTTCCGCCCATTGCACGGAATCCTCATCAACCGGCCGGTTCTGCACCGCGTACCAGAACTCGTAGTCGCTGCCGCTGACGGCATTCAGCAGGTTCGGTGTCGAATCGTACTGGTGCGTATAGCCGTGCATCACGATCGAGCCGCCGCGCAACAGCGCATAATTCAGCGCCCGCTTGAGGCCCGTTGCCTGCGCCAGATGGATCGTCTCCGGCACGCCGCCGTTGTAGTAGCCGTTCGGGTCGGTATACAACGGAATGGTGGCCATCGTGAACGGGATCTTCTTCGAGTACATGTAGTTCGTCAGCAGCAGCATCGAACTCGTCGTGGTATACGCGTCGAGGTCCTCCAGGCGGACGAGCGCACGATGATTCACCGGTGCATTGGACTGCAGGATGTCGTGCAGGATGTCGCAGATCACCAGGTAGCGATCCGTCGGGCCGATATAGGAGAACGGCATGTCCGCGAAGTACCAGAAGTTGCCCGAGCGCATGACGTACGGCGCGGTTGCGCCGCTCTGGCTGTTCTTGATGGTGACGAGCGCCTGCGCCTTGGTGGCATCGACGACCTGGGTCAGTCCGACGTCCGGATCCGCATTGATCGTGCCGGACGACGCGTCATAGGCGTAGTACTTGACCATCGGCAGGTTCTTGTACGTGACCGTGTCGTAAAACCCGGGATTCGGATTGCTCGACGATGGCGTCGCGTTCATCCCGGCGAGGCCCAGGAAGCTGAACCCGTAGGTCTGGTTGAACGTGTAGGCCGTGTTCCATGCCAGCTGCCACAGGTTGTACTTGAACCAGACCACCGTCTTCTTGGTGGTCATCACGTCGCTCATGAACGCGGTCGGAATCGGGTTGTTGTAGTAGTTGCCGATATAGAACGTCGCGTCGTGATTCCCGACCATGCCGGCCGTGTAGTTCTGGATCGGAACCAGATCGACGGTCGTATTGAAGTGACCCAGCAGGTTCCTCAGCATGATGCTGTACATCAGGCCCAGCTTCGAAAACGGATCGTTGGCCGGATTGTCGTACAGGATGAGCGTATGGGCAGTGGTAGCCTGCGCGTGCGCGGTGCCCGGCAATGTCATTTGCGCGAGTCCCGCAAGCAGGGCGATGACGAGCAAGATCTTTTTCATGGCCGTTTCTCCCTATTCACGTTCCACATTGCCGTTGGATTTACTGACGGACTTCTTGCTGAACTTCGGGCGGCCCGTTTCCTTGTACGCCTTTTCCCAATCCTCGTCGGACATGCCGGCTTTCACGTTGACGTGCGCCGAGCCGTTCGGCAGCGGAGGCGGCTTGATCTTCTGGGCAGAGGAATTACTCGTCTGCTGCGCACCCACATCCTGAACGCCGACGGCGAAGACGAGCGTCGTGATCAATGCGACGATTGATCCGGCGGCGCTCAACCCGTTTCGAAAAGATTGATTGCGATGCGAAGGCATGATTTTCATCCTTTGATATGCGAAATAAGTTCATCTCGTTAGCGAAACGAGCACGTCGAATCACCATCCGGAATCGGGGCGCCATGTCGTGAATATTTTGATGCGCAATTGAAACCAGACAAATAAATCCGGTAGGAGATGGTTTTACTTTCAAGCTAGAACCGTACCATCCGTCGCAAATGGGCATAGCGCCAAGGCGACGAAATTGGCGCATCGAGGCCGCTCGAAAATGCGTCGATAAAACGTTTCAGGCGTGCAACGCGGCGGTGTCACGAATTTAATCGGACAAACACGCGAAACCCGTTCATGCGCCCCGGGCGAAACCTGTCGTGCCCCACGCTTCGCGGATCGCGATGCGACGATCGCCGTGGATGGCACGCCCGCACGCGCAACGACGCCTGGCCCGCTCGATTTCCGGTTCAACGCCCATTCATCCGGCCGGTCATCGCTGGAATCGCATGACGATTTTCGGAGGGCGCCAGCCGCGCACGTGCGAGGGTCCGAAAACGATGTGTCATCCGGTCGATCGACGGCGTGTTTCAGCACTGAAACATTTGGCTCGGATTCGGCGGGCCGATCCTGTGCGGCGGTTCGCGGCGCCCGCAACGTCAAGGGTCGCGCGGCGATGGCGCACGACTTGCTACATGAGCACTGTGTTGCGAAGTCGATGCGCGGGGAGCCATGCGCGCGCGCCGGGCGGAGAGCGGCTGCGCACGTTGAAGGATGCAGTGACGGAGGCAGGCAGGCGGAAATGGGCTGTCCAAAAGTCATCCACTGAACACGTTGCATCGCTCGCGATGTGACGTGGCTGCATCGACGAAGCGCGCGCGGCGCGCGCTTTTTCGAGCGGCAGGCATTCGCGTGGCGCACACCACGCAGTGGACGTGACGGGGCGACGAGGACGAATGAACGTTTCGTCTTGCGTCGGTACGAGGGGAAATAATCAAATAAAAGATAACGGCGCGGGAAAGATGATGGACAACATGGTTTGGAGTGCGTATTTATATGCGCTTAACATCGTCACCATTGTGACCGCAATCGTCATCCTGGTCAGCACACTGGATGACCTCACGCTGGATGCCTGCTATTGGTCCTTTGAAATCGGGCGCATCCTGCGCCGCGAAAAATCGCAAACGATCGATATCGGCATGCTGCGCGCGCTGGAAGAGCGGCATCTGGCGCTGATGGTGCCGGCGTGGAAAGAATATGACGTGATCGCCAAGATGATCGAAAACACGTTGGCGACGCTCGAGTACGAGCGCTACGTGATATTCGTCGGCACCTATCACAACGATGCGGAAACCACGGCCGAGGTCGAACGCATGGTCCGCCGGTATCCGGGCCGGGTCACGCGCGCGACCGTGATGAACGACGGGCCGACCTGCAAGGCGGACTGCCTGAACTGGATCGTCGAAGCCATCCTGCGTTACGAATCGGTCCATCACATCCAGTTCGCGGGCGTCGTCATGCACGACTGCGAGGACGTCATTCATCCGGTCGAACTCAAGTACCTCAACCACGCGGTGGCGGACAGCGACCTGGTCCAGCTTCCCGTGCTGTCGTTGCCGCGGAAATGGAACGAGTTCGTCGCCGGCTGCTACCTCGACGACTTCAGCGAAACGCACCAGAAGGACGTGCCGGTGCGCGCCCGGCTGACCGGCATCGTCCCGGGCGCGGGCGTCGCGTCATGCTACAGCCGGCGCTCGATCGAAGCGGCGATGAAGGAGCGCAACGGTTGTCCGTTCAACACCTGTTCGCTGACCGAGGACTATGACTTCAGCTTCCGGCTGCGCGACCTCGGCATGAAGGAAACCTTTGCCCGCTTCCCGCTTTCGGATATCGCACGCGACACCGGCGGCCAGCGTGCCAACGGCAACGTCGTCAATCGGAACCTGCTGGCCACGCGCGAGTACTTTCCCAAGACATTTCGCACCGCGTACCGTCAGCGCGCGCGCTGGATTCTCGGCATCGCCTTCCAGGGCTGGGAGCAGCTCGGCTGGAAGGGCAACCTGCTCACCCGCTACATGTTCTTCCATGATCGCAAAGGCATCGTGACGTCACTGTTTTCGGTGATTGCCTATGCCGTGCTGCTCAATTTCCTGCTGCTTGCGGCGCTCCAGCACGCCGGCGTTGCCATCCCCGCCGGCGCCTCTGCCGTCATGGCGAACTCGTGGGTCACGCCGCTGCTGTGGGTGAACACCGCGATGCTGTTCGCGCGCGCCGGGCAACGCTATCACTTCGTCAGCAAGCTGAACGGCCCGCTCCAGGGGCTGCTCTCGATCCCGCGGATGTTCGTCAACAACCTGATCAACTTCTACGCGGTCTGCCGTGCGTGGCGCATCTATCTCGGCCATCTCGTGAGCGGCAAGCCCATCGCGTGGGACAAGACCAGTCATACCTACCTGTCGAACCAGGAGCTCGGGAAGGTGCGCCTCAAGATCGGCGAGATCCTCGTCGGCTGGGGCGTGGTCACGCTGGAGCAATTGCAGGCGAGCCTCGAGAAACAACTGACCTGCGGCAAGCGGCTGGGCGAATTGCTGATCGAAGGCAGCGAGATCTCGACCGAATCGCTCGCGGATGCGATCGCCGAGCAAGCCGAGCTGCCCCGGGTGAGCCTGGGCAACGTCGCGGTGGGCCACTTCGCGGATTCGCTCGCCTTCGAGCTGCAGTACGCGTATCGGGCCGTCCCGTTTTCAACGGCGGACGACGGCACGCTGAACATCGCGGTCGGGCGGCCGCTCACGCCGGACGAACAGGATGTCGTGCGGCGCGGCGCCCGGGCGAAGGTGGCCTATTTCATTGCCTGCGACACGGAGATTACCGCCGAACTCGCCCGGCACTCGCGCTTCGTCGAACTCACGCGCCTGCGCGACGGCGACCCGGCCGCGCAGCAAGGTGCTCCCGCGCAGAAACCGTCGGGAGAACAGGCATGAAGCATTCGACACGCCCGATCGCGGCCAGCCTCAAGCGCTGCGCACGGTTGAGCGCACTGGCAATCGCCGTGTCGCTGGCCTGGCAGGCGCCGGCGTCCGCCGCGCAGCAACTGACGCCCAAGGCCTACAAGCTCGCCGACAGCGCCTACAAGGCAATCAATGCCGGCGACCTGCCCCTCGCGGAAGTGTATGCGTCGCGCGCCATCAAGCTTCAGCCCGGAAGCGAACAGCTCGGGCTGCTGCTCGTCGACGTATACCGACGGGAAGGAAAGGTCGACGAAGCGGATTCGATGGTGGAATCGCTGATCGTTCGTTTTCCGAAGAGTGCGGCGGTACGCGCGCAGCATGGCTACCTGGCGCAGCGGCAGATGCGCTACGACGTTGCGTGCAGCGATTTCGCGGCCGCCGTCGCGACCGGGAAATGGAGCAAGGAACAGCAGCGCAACCTGCGTCTCGCCTGGTCGGACAGCGCGCTCGCGGCGAAGCTTCCGCATGAAGCCGGCATCGCGCTGGCGCCGCTGGCCGATGAAAAATCGGCCGTGATCCAGGTGCGCATCGCGCAGATGAGCCTGCAGGCAGGCGACCGCGACACCGCCATCCGCATGGCCGACCTGGCGGCCAGCGACGCGACGACCGAAGGCGAGCGCAACATGGCCGCGTCGATCGCGGCGCAGGCGCGGCTGGACGATCAGGCCGCCGAGGCGCCGGTCGACAATACCGCGCAGCAGAAGTTGCAGGATGCCTATGACCTCCTGCGCGACCACAAGGATCGCGAGGCGCTCGACGCATTCCAGGCGGGATTTTCCGGCGGTGCCGGCAATGCGATGAACTACGCGGACGCGGGCTACGCCGCCAAGCGGATCGGGCTGAACCAGGAGTCCATCGACCTGTTCGAGCACAGCCTCGACGCCGACGAAAACGAACACACCTTCGATGCGCAACACAAGTTCGGCTATCGGCGGGAGGTCGAGCAGCTTCAGCGCAGCTGGGGGTTCGTCCTGAGCGCGCCGTACCAGTCGGCCGCGTTCGGTCCACAAGGCACCATCAGCGTGCTGCAGCCGGGTGTGGAAGTGTATTGGCAGCCGCCGAAGATCGGCTATCAGAACGGCCGCATCTTCCAGTTCTTCGTGCGCGGATACGGCACGGCCTACGACGGATCGGGCAACACGACCGGGCTGCCGACCGTGCAGGGTTCGGTGGGCGCGCGCTACAAGCCGCTGCCCGACCAGAACGTCGTGCTGACCGCCGAGCGGCTGTTCCACGTCGGCAGCCAGTCGATGACGGACTGGCTGATGCGCCTGGGTTATTCGTCGGAAGGCGGGACCGACCTGAGGGTCACCGAGCCGAGCTGGCGCAGCTGGCAGGCCTACGTTGAAGGCGCTTACTTCATCAGCGCGGGGCGATACATCATTTATTCGGAGTTGCGTTACGGGCACACCTGGCGTTTGCCGATGATCAGCGATCGGCTGACCATCTACCCGCACGCCGCGGTGGCCGGCGATCACGACAATCGGCAGCCGGACAAGACGGCGATCGGCGCCGGGCCCGGCATCCAGTTTCGGTACTGGTTTCGCGAAGGCCGATATAGCGCGCCGGCAAGCTATCTGGATGTCACGGTGCAATACCGGTTCGGGTTGACGTCAGCGGCACGCGCACGTGGTCTCGTGGTACGCGCGACATTGTGGTTCTAACAGCGACGCTGACGCTTGCTCATGGATGGCGCTTTGCGCTTAGTTGGGCGCCTTGAGCGTGATGATCGTTTGACGCAACAGCTGGAAGTACGAGCTCGTCGAATACGGAACCATCTGCTCGGCGTAGTTCCACCAGAAGAATCCGCCGATGAAACGCGGATCGGTCATGCTGTTGACCATCGGGTAGTACGTCTTGATCAGGTTCTGCTGCACCGACGCCGGCGCGGAGGTATTCGAGGTGCCGATTTCGCCGAAGCCGACCTTCGCGTTCGGGAAGATGCTTTCCAGCGCCGCGAAATCGTTCTTCCACGTCGGATTCAGCCCCGGGCAATCCTGGTACGGGTAGTAGCTGAACAGCGCGTAGTCGGCTTGCTGGCGGACCGTCGACGACAGGAAGGTGGTCGGCCACGTCTTCCAGTAATCCTGCGGCTTCTCCCAGCAGTTGGTGCCCTTGCTGTCGTCGTTGTAGTACAGCGTGATGGCCGTCTTGCCGCCGTTCGATTTCACGATCTGGTTGGCCGCCGCGACCATCTGGCCGATCTGCTGCTCTTGCGCGTTGACCACGCTGTTCGTCCCGCTCGGGTCGTTACGCAGCCATTCGCCGTTGATTTCGTTCGCGATCTCCCAGACGTCGACCGTGTTCTTCAACTGCGACACCAGTTCCTGCGTCCTGGCCTTGTACGTGGCGAGATCCGTCGGGAAATAGTAAGAATCGTAGACTTCGCCCATCACGTACGCGACGGCGTGCAGGCGCAGCAGCGGTGCGTAGTAGTCGGCGGCCGACGTACCCGGATCGAACACGACACGCACGGTGGGCTTGTACGGCAGGTTCTGCAGCGACGCGACGATCGCGTCCAGCTTGGTCAGGTCGTCGAGGGTCACGCCGTAGACGGGATTCTTCAGAGGTTCGACCTGGGCTTCAGCGGGCCGGGATAAAGGCAGGAGCCCGGCATAAGCGACGCATGCGGCGATGGCCGTGCGCGAGATATTTTTCGTCAGTCTTTTCAAAACGCTTTCCGTCCCAAAGTAAGAAGAAGCGCGATTTTAGACGAAAATAAAAGGTAATTATCGGATGATATTGAAAGTGGCGAGCCCTAAAAAGATCGTTAGGATCGGTATCAAAAGTGGATGCGGCAGGATGCCGCGCCAGGTAAGTTGTTACGTGATACTTATTAAATGCACTGCAGCATCGGCGCGAGAAGCTGGTGCCGGGAGAGGCGGCGGCGGGTGCGTCTCAGGGTAAAACCGAGGTGCGGGTGGCTGCGTGCAAACGATTGCCGACGCCCGAAGCTAGCCGCAGCCAATCGCCCCTGACACACGCGGCTCAGCGACACGAACCACCCACGCCCACCAGTTCATTCAGGCGACCGGATAGCGGAACCCGCTACCACCCGGATTCCGCTACGCGGCGCCTTCGTTGCCTGCTCAGGCAGACGCGTTGCGATTCGCCTCGATCACCGTCAGCGCCGCCATGTTGACGATCCGGCGCACCGTCGCGCTCGACGTCAGGATGTTCACCGGCGCGTTGACACCCAGCAGGAACGGCCCCACCGCCACGTTGCTGCCCGCCTCGGTCTTGAGCAGGTTGTACGCGATATTCCCCGCATCCACGTTCGGGCAAACCAGCAGGTTGGCAGCGCCCTTCAGCGGCGACATCGGCAGCAGCTTCGACCGCAAGCCCTCGTCGAGCGCGCAGTCGCCATGCATCTCGCCGTCCGCCTCGATATCCGGCGCCTGCTCCCGGACGATCTCCAGCGCCCGGCGCATCTTCACGCCCGACGCCGCGCTCCCCGACCCGAAGTTCGACCGCGACAGCAGCGCCGCTTTCGGCGTCAGGTTCAGCCATTCCATCTGACGCGCCGCGGCGATCGTGAATTCCGCGATCTGCTCCGCGTCGGGATTGTCGTTGACGTGCGTATCCACCAGCGCGACCGTCCGCTGGTCGAGCAACAGGATGTTCATCGCCGCATAGGTCGACGCCCCCGGCTTCTTCCCGATCACCTCGTCCACGAACCGCAGGTGGTTGTGATACTCACCCACCGTCCCGCAGATCATCCCGTCCGCGTCGCCAAGCCGCACCATCATCGCGCCGATCAGCGTCAGGCGGCGCCGCATCTCGACCCGCGCCATCTCCTTCGAGATGCCATCCCGGCAGCGCAGCTCCCAGTACTTCGTCCAGTACTGCGGGAAGCGCTCGTCATACTCGGGATTCGTCACCTCGACATCCTGGCCGAGCCGGATCCGCAGGCCGAATCGCTCGATGCGCGCCAGCAGTACCTCCGGGCGCCCGACCAGGATCGGCCGCGCCAGCTTCTCGTCGACGATCACCTGCACCGCGCGCAGCACGCGCTCGTCCTCGCCTTCGGTAAAGACGATCCGCGCCTTGCCGCCGTCGCGCACCAGCCGGCGCGCCGTCGCGAACAGCGGCTTCATGAATGCACCGGAGTGGTAGACGAATTGCTGCAGTTGCTCGACGTACGCGTCGAGATCGGTCAGCGGGCGCTTCGCCACGCCGCCGTCCATCGCCGCCTTGGCCACGGCCGGCGCGATACGGACGATCAGGCGCGGGTCGAACGGCTTCGGAATCAGGTATTGCGCGCCGAACGCCACGTCGTACGCCCCGTAGGCCGCCGCGACCACTTCGTTCTGCTCTTCCTCGGCCAGCCCCGCGATCGCGTGAACGGCGGCGATCTCCATTTCGCGGGTGATCGTCGTCGCGCCGACGTCCAGCGCGCCCCGGAAGATGTACGGGAAGCAGAGGACGTTGTTGACCTGGTTCGGGTAGTCCGAGCGGCCCGTCGCGATCACGACGTCGTCGCGCGTCGCATGCGCCAGTTCCGGGAAAATTTCCGGCGTGGGATTGGCCAGCGCGAGAATCAGCGGGCGCGGCGCCATCGCCTTCAGCATCTCGGCGGTCAGGATGCCGCCGACCGACAGGCCCAGGAACACGTCCGCGCCGCCGATCACGTCGGCCAGCTTGCGCGCGTCGGTGTCCTGCGCGAAGCGCGACTTCGCCGGATCCATCAGCGTGGTGCGGCCGCGATAGACGACGCCCTCGATGTCGGTCACCCAGACGTTTTCAACCGGCAGCCCGAGGTCGACCAGCAGGTCCAGACAGGCCAGCGCCGCGGCGCCGGCCCCCGACGTCACGACCTTCACTTCCGAAATCGACTTCCCGACGACCTTCAACCCGTTGATGAACGCGGCGGAGACGGTGATGGCGGTGCCGTGCTGGTCGTCGTGGAAGACGGGGATCTTCATGCGATCACGCAGCTTCTGCTCGACCGTGAAGCACTCGGGCGCCTTGATGTCCTCGAGGTTGATGCCGCCGAAGGTCGGCTCGAGGCCGGCGATGATGTCGACCAGCTTGTCCGGATCGGTTTCGTTGATCTCGATGTCGAAGACGTCGATCCCCGCGAATTTCTTGAACAGCACCGCCTTGCCTTCCATGACCGGCTTCGACGCGAGCGGGCCGATGTTGCCCAGGCCGAGCACGGCCGTGCCGTTCGTGATCACGCCCACCAGGTTGCCGCGGCTCGTGAACCGGTGCGCCTGCAGCGGATCGGCGGCGATGGCCTCGCACACGCCCGCCACGCCCGGCGTGTACGCCAGCGCGAGATCGCGCTGGGTCACGAGCGGCTTGCTGGCGACGACCGAGATCTTTCCCGGCGTCGGAAATTCGTGATAGTCGAACGCTGCCTGCTGCTGTGTCTCAGTCTGTTTCATGTTTTTCGATCCGGGCACGGGCGCCAGGCCAGTCCCGGCGCGATCCATGAAGGGGATTCTAGGGCTCCGCCATAACGTGTTGATTCTGTTTTAATATTGGCCCATCACTTTTTCATGATGGATACATGACCAGTCAATGACTTTTGACGCAAACGACGTGGTCAGGCGGCTGGGCGCCCGCTTGAAGATGCGGCACCTGGTGCTGTTGCTGCAAATCCAGCAGCACGGGTCGCTGACGCGCGTCGCGGAGCACATGGCCAGCAGCCAGCCCGCCGTGACCAATGCGCTGTCCGAGCTGGAGAGCATGTTCGGCACGCCGCTGTTCGAGCGCTCGTCGCGCGGCATGCGGCCCACCGCGCTCGGCGCGGTCGTGCTCGAGCGGGCGAAGGCGATGATCAAGGATCTCGACCACCTCGCCCGCGAGATGGAGGCCGTCGCCGCCGGGCATGCGGCCCACCTGCACATCGGCGTGATTCCGTTCATTTCCGGGCAGATGCTGTCGGCCGCGCTCAAGCGGCTGCAAGCGCGCATGGAGCGGCGCCTGACCGTGACGATTCATGAGGGCACCAGCGATCAGCTGCTGCTGCAGCTCAGGGACCACGGCGTCGACATCGTGATCGGGCGGGCCTCGTCGGCGATCGACCTGGGGCAGGTCTCCTTCGAGGTCTTGTACCAGCAGCAGCCGCGCATGATCGCGAGCCGGCGCCTTGCCGCGAAACTGGCCCGCACCGCGCTCGACTGGCACAAGCTGCACGCGCTCGACTGGATTCTCGGCGCGCCGCATACGCCGATGCGGGAACAGGTCACCGACCTGTTCCTGTCGGCCGGCATCGCGCCGCCCGTTCCGATCGTCGAGAGTTATTCATCCAAGCTGATCGGCGAGATGATCGCGTCGAGCGACGAGGCCGTGTCGATCGTGCCGGCCGATATCGCGGAAGAACTGGTGCGGATCGCCGGCGTGGCGATCGTGCCGTACTCGCTGGTGTGGACGCTTCCGCCCATCGCGCTGTTTACCCGCGCCGCCGATTCGCGCTCGCCGGCGCGGGATCTGCTCGTCGAGGCGCTGCGCGAGGTGTGCAGGGAGACTTACGGGGACGCGCAGCGGTAAGGTTTCACGTGCCACGCCTGCGTTGAACGGCCCGCCGGATCCGCCGAAACCCGTCGTGCATCTCGACGGCTTCCCGGTGCGCCACCGGCCCCGGGCTACTTGCTGGCCGCGAGGCGCCGCAGAATCTCTGCACGCTCGGAAGTCAGCACATGGTCCGAGCCCTCGCCGCGGTCATAGCGTTTGGTCGTCCGGTAGGACAACCGCTTCTTGTACTGATTGGTAGCGGGATCGAACACCCACGCATCGACGTCGAAGAGGTGCGCTTCGAAATGACTTTCGCCCTTGCCCCACACATAATCGGCCCGAACGAACACCGGATAGGACGACACGTCCGGCACCTTCCACATCGCGCGATCGGCCAGTTCGGTCTGGGTGACTTCCGGCATCAGGTTCTCGATCTTGCCGTTCGCGCCATAACGCAGGATCGCCACGCGCTCCAGCATCCCGCTGCCGCCGCCCGAAAACATTCCCGAGAAGAACACCCACGAGCCGCCCGACGCAATCGGCAGCCGCTCGGACCTTGGCGTCAGTCCGAACTGGTAAAGCTCCTTCGGCGAATTGGGCAGCGGCGCGGGCGGCATCTCGAAGCACGGCGCACGGTCCGGAAGCACGCAGAGTTTCACGCCGGACAGCGGGAGGCCGTCGGTGTCCGTTCGGCCCTCCGCCTGGGTGAAACGCGGGAAGGCGAGTTCGCCGGATGCGGCTTGAACGCCTGTGACACCAACGACGGAAAGGCCCAGGATCACCCCAAGCGTTTTACGGAACCCGCGCATGCACCCGCCCTCTTCTCTCATGTTTTGATAGGCGCGAATTGTCGATGATCCGGCCGGTTCTGTCGAATGAACGTGCTTGACGTGGCGTGAGGTACAAGGGAGCGCTACTCAGCCGCCTTCTCGTACAGTGACCAGACGATCCCGTCTGATTTCGACCCGACGCGAATGAAGCCCAGCGACTCGTAGTAAGCGCAGAGCGTCACGTTCTCCACGGCGCAATCGAGTCGAACGAAACGCCGGTTCAAGCTGCTCACCTTGCGCCCGCACCAGTCGAGCATGAAGCTGCCGAGCCCTTGCCCGTTGAAACCTTCCCGCACGCACAGCCCGTGCACATAGCCAGCGATCGGTTCCTGCGGCCCCCAGTGCGTGTCCTCGTCGAAGGCGAGCGAGAACGTTCCGGCCAACGCGCCGCCCACTTCGACGACATACACGTCCTTTTGGGACACGTTGTTGCGTACCCACGCCTCGGAAAATCCGTCGCCTTCCTTGCCCCATACATGGTCGTCGTACGTGAGCTTCTTCGCGTGTGCGTCATTCCGGATCCGCGTCAGCACCGGTACGTCGTCTGCCGTTGCCCTGCGGATGCTTTTCGAGGTCATTGCTCGTTTCTCCGTTGCAGCGAGTCGGTGAAGGAACAACCGCGATTCACAGTTCACGGCTGCGTTGCCGGAAAAGTCCGGCATGCGGGTGCAAACCCGCCCGAAGCATTCGATGTGCCGCTACACAAAGCATCACCTGCAATTTCATATCGACTGTCTCGGCCAGCCTTGACCGGATATTCACGCTCAATCAGCGCTCTTTCCGCCACGCGTTGACGCTCCGGGTACCGAGACCCGGCGCCTGCTGCTGACTGGTCGCACTCCGACGCGTACAACGTTCGCACGCCGGCAACGTTTTGCACGCCATGCGCCAGCGTGATTTTCCTGAACGCTAACCCAGGGACAAGTAAATGCCGGTGCCAGCATCAACGACGAACAGGAGCGCAATGACGAGGCAGACAACTTGCCAGACACCGCGCAGGCGAGTTGCCCCGACATACAATCCTGCCACGCCGACACAAAGCGTCACGGGCCAGTATTCCATGCCAGTTCCAAGCACAACGAGATAAAAAGGAAAATCAATGGTGATGTTACTCATCCCGGAATGCTCGGTTGCGTGCGTGGCGTATGCGTTCGCTCATGGTTTGAATGACATCGATCAGTCGCCGGAAGCTCACCCCTGCGCCTGATGGCACACCACCTCGATATTGTGCCCATCCGGCCCGATGACGAACGCCGCGTAGTAATTCGCGTGATAGTGCGGCCGCAGCCCCGGCGCGCCATGGTCCTTCCCGCCTGCCGCCAGCGCCGCGCGATAGAACGCGTCGACTTGCTGCCGGTTGTCGGCCACGAACGCGATGTGTAGATGCGCCGGTTTCTCCGTCGTCTGGAACAGGCACAACGACGGCTTGCCCGGCGGAGAGATCTCGATGCCGTACGACGGCTCGCCCTCGCCCTGCACCACGACGCCAAGCGGCTCGAGTGCGCTCAGGAAAAACGCCTTGCTCGCTGCAAAGTCGGTCACGCCGAATTTGACATGGTCAAACATGACTCCCCCTCGGATAGATGGGTCTACCGGCACCCGGATGGAACGTTGAAATCACCGCGATGTTGCCACACGCAGCCGTCGCTAGCATCCCCTGCGCGACCGAACAAGAAGAGCCTGACACAGTCGGATCAACGAGCGGGATACTCACCCGTCATCGAGCAGTCACGGCGTGCGACACGACGTCATCGTGATGCTGGCGACACCCGGCGATCGCGCACGAAGCTGTGACTGATCGTCGAGCGACAGGCATGTCTGGAAGGATTCCGAAAGAAACGACCACTGCGAAACATGCGCATCGGATGACCTGCCCGCCGGCAGGGTCGGCAAGAGAATGGCCGGGTCAATCGACCTTCATCGCTCGCGCTCTCAGGGGTGCGGAATGGCCAGGTCATGCGATCCCGACAAATCGGACAGACGATACGGGAATGTCGGCGCCCGGGAATCCCGGAATGAAGCAGCGAGCCAGTGACGGGATCTCGCTGCCGGTTCGCTGTACCGCACGCTCGATACGTCGCACTGAACTTCCGGTCTCGCCGGTTTCAGCGGCATGCGTCCGCGATCTTGGAAGGTCGATTCCGTGCTGCTATCGTTGTGCACCTTTTGACGATTTCGGAGCGGGAGATACATGCCCTTGATCTTGCGTCGAGCGATTGCCGCTGATGCCGCAGAGGTGGCTGAAGTCTATCTACGGTCGCGCGACACGCTGGCATCCTATGCGCCGCTCGCGCACTCGGAAGCCGCCGTCCGCGATTGGGTTGCCAACGTGCTGGTTCCGTCGGGCAACGTTACCGTCGCCGTGAACGATAACCGCATTGTCGGCATGGCCGCGCACGTTGTTGCTGACGGCGTGGCGTGGCTTGACCAGTTGTATGTGTGCCCCGAATGCAAACGACAAGGGATTGGCACTTCCCTCCTGGAATCGGTGAAGTCGCAGACGGTTGGCAAGCTCCAGCTCCATACGTTCCAGATGAATCTCGATGCCGCTGCGTTTTACGAGCGGCATGGGTTCATTGCGGTTGAATACAGCGATGGGAGCAGGAATGAGGAGGGCTGCCCTGACGTCTTGTACTGCTTGATCCGGTAGCACGCGAAACGCCCGCCTGTCCTGCGCAGACAAGCGCTTCCCCAAGGGTCCACCGGCACAGCCATTGGAGCATGCGCATCAACGTAGCGGCCCACACCCCGCCACCCTCACGCTCGGCGAGTGCTCAGCTTGATTGCCCCTCGTCGGCGACGCGGGCAAGCCACGCCGAAAAGCTCCCCGCTACACGCTCGCGCCGCGCATCATCATGCCAGACCCGAATCACTTGTCCGGAGCAACCGCCTTCCGCGGGATCGAGGTCGATACACAGATGATTGCCACTGCCGTCATGCGTGAATGGAATCCACTTCAGGTTGTACCAGTCGTCCCCGATGCCTGGATCCGGCTCCGATTCCACACCGTCGAAATCGCCTCCGTCGACGAGACCTTTCCAGATACGCCATTGCGCGAGGATCTCGTGCGCGCTCAGCAGCGCATCACTTCCGTAAAATTCATCCCCCGAATCGGCCTGGCCATCGTGAATGCGCAGGCTGTCGACGAATGCGTCAGGCAACCGCGTTCCCAGCGCAGTCTGCAAGGCTGCGATCGCGTCGTCGGACGCCGGCCCGTTGAGGCCACCCGGCAGACGTGATGCATCGGCGGCGAAGGCTGCTTCGAGTCGTTGCCATGTTTCGCGAAGATCGATGCCGCGTGCGTCGTCGATATTACGGGGCGTCGCGCGGGCGTCGACCACTGGTGACGGTGGTGAGGCTGCCTCGACGGATGTTTCCGCCACGGGGCACGGCGGTTCACTGGCGAGGTCGCGGTCGAGACGCAGGAACAGCACCGACGAACCTGCCGCCATGGGACCTTCCGCGGCGGGGATCGCGACGAGCACATCGGCACGAACGACGCCGCCGATCAGCCCGTCGCCTTCGGACGGCAACAGGCGGACGACCAGGTTTCCGTCGACGCCACGATGCAGATTGCCCCATCGCATCGCGTTCAGTCGGGCATCGCGCTCGACGCCGTGGTCGACGATGCCGGACTCCCAATGAGGCCCCGGCGTTGCAGCATGCTCGAGCAAATCGAGTACGCGCGGCATGATCGCGTGCATCAGCATCGCCACTGCGCTCGTGTGGCCCGGCAGGTTGATCAGCGTGGCCTGATCGTAGCTGGTCAGGACCGTCATCCCGCTTTGCGTACCGTCCGGGCGCGTGAACGGCAGAATGGTTTTCTTCGGCGGCGAGCGATTGTCACTGCGTCCGAAGTTGAAGCAATTGACCGGCGTTTGCTTGATGTCGACAGTCGTTTCGTCGTAGGCGTACACCAACTGCCTATTCAGCCCCAGATTCCGAAAGGGCGGCACGGCAGGCAGCCCGGCACCGACGATGAGGTCGTAACGCTGCGCGAGCTCGGCCAGTTTCTTCTTGAACGCGTATTCGTTCTGCTGCACCTCAAGCGGCGGCCATGCCATGTCCGGCGGCTCGATGTACTCGACCGAACGCACCTCGTATCCCCAGCGCTGCAGGACCGCCCGGATGTACGGTCCGCTCGTGTCGGGCCGCTGCCAGCGCTCGCGCGCGGTGCGGGGTACGCACTGCTCATACCCGACAATCACCACGCCGATGCGCGGCCGCTTCGTCACCTCGATGTCGCGTACGCCTGCGGCCGTCAGCGCGATCTGCCGTTCGGCCGTTATCCGGCTGCCCCTGGGCAGGAGCAGGCTGCCTTGCCGAAATTCGCTGCCCGGTGCGATCACATGCCGGCCGGCGGATAGCGGCGCGTGCAGCAGCAGAAGCGATCGAGCGCCACGGTACGAAACCTCGAGGTCGCTTTTCGGCACGACGGTGTCGGCATTTTCCGGCAACGGGAAATAGGGTGGGACATCGACCGCACACTGCGCGCCGATTGCGCGAGCCGCCGGACTGCCGGCCGGCGAGGCCAGCGCGCGCCGGCTGAACTGGAAGTCGAGCTCAGCCGGTGCGCCACGCGTCGCATGCGCGGTATCGGATGCGCGCAACGCATAGCCTTCGACCGCAGCAAGCGGAACGGGCGGAACATTCTCGGGGGCGAAAACGTCCGCCGCCGTCACGCGCGTCAACGCATCCTCGACCGGAATCGTCTCGGATTGCATCGCGCCCGGCACGGCCCGTCGGCAGAGCTTGTAGGGCTGGTCGAGCCAGAAGGGGAAGTTCTCGTGATCGTTCATGGTGATGGGTGTTGTCATGCCCTGGTTCGAAGGAGGCCTGCGGACCACGGCACAGGTACGGTTATCGTCGCCCGTGGCTTAACGTTTTGCCGCAGGCTGCGGAGAACCGACATCGACGTAGAACGGCTCCTGGTCGATCACACGCTGATTCAGATAGAAATTGCCGAGGAAAGCGCCCGCACGTCGATTATCGCTGGCATCGATACGCTTGACCGATACTTCCGGATCCCTTGATGCGCCCTCCTCTGTCGAGGCAAACGGATACTCGTCGGAATCGCAATCGGTCGACGTTTCGTCCGGATCGCCGGTGAACGTGCACGGGCCAGTGACCGCGCCGTATATTTGCCAGGAAGATGAATGCAATATTAACAAAGGCCATATCACGATCGTTTCTCTTTTTTAAACAATCCGATCCGATTCAACGACTGTTAAATCCCCTGTAACCCGGACGCAGTTCGCCACGAGGCCGGGCATGGATGGCGTTGCAAATCGATTCGCGAGACATATGCTGGCCGGATCGTCCGGGTCGCGAACATCAACGGATGGCGAAAGTGTTGCACTTCGGATTGGAGGCCGCCCCCACGCGGTGATTCCAGATCAATCAACTCGGCTTTCCGGAGTGGTCAAATCGCTTTGAAACGATCGCATCCACAATTTCATCTGAATCGGCCAATTTAAAAACGCATCCCGATATATTTCATTTTACTTGCAATGACTAGCAAATGATGTAGGCTTGCTGGCGCCGTCATGAACTTCTTGAAAACCCTCTCCGCGGTGCATTTAACCATGCGCAATTTATTAGATCGTTCTGCGTCGAATTCGATTCAATACTCCATTGGAATCCTGCTGATTGCAGCCAGCCTTGCCGAAATCGCGCATGCGGCGCCAATCGAGACGTCGTTGCAGCGCTCGATCGGGCAGGCGCTTGAATCCCGATCGGGCGGGACGTTGAAGCTGCCGGCCCGGTCGGACGACAGCCTGGTCGAGGCAATCAAGGCCGACGAAATTTCCGGATGGGTATTTGGCACTGCGACGCAAATCCTGCGCGAAGACGAATCCGGCGATCCCGTCACGAAGCTGTTCATTGCGCGCAACGTGAATGGCCGATGGATCGCGGGTGTGGAGGGCAGCAGCCAGTTCGGAGAATTGCTCGATGCGGCCCCCCCCACGCTGCTCGCGACCGACGAGCGGAAAAATCTGGCGTCGAGACGCGCATCGCTTGCACCACGGTCGGCTGCCTTGCCGCAACCGGGCCTTGCGTTGCCGTGAGAACCGAATGCCGGGTGGTATTGGACGGGCGGTGCACACGGCTGGTCCGGACAAAGCAGGCCGTATAACTCCCTCGATTTCTCGGGTGGCAACGGCCGCGTGCTGGCGGCGCGAGACGGCTATCTTTACAAGAGCTGCGAGCGCGACGGCAGCGCCATCGTGAAGGTGGTTCACGACAACGGCTATGCGACGACTTATTACCACATGGTCCAGCTGACGTCGCTGAACAGCGGTACGCGGGTCCGTCAGGGGGAATATCTCGGCAGCGTCGGAAACG
Organism: Burkholderia sp. HI2500; assembly: GCF_002223055.1. NCBI lineage: Bacteria > Pseudomonadati > Pseudomonadota > Betaproteobacteria > Burkholderiales > Burkholderiaceae > Burkholderia > Burkholderia sp. HI2500. The sequence goes on from NZ_NKFL01000006.1 coordinate 2,308,339, forward strand.
GCCTGCCTTGCGGCGGACAAACGACGGGGCCGCATGTCCACTTTTCATTGAGCAAGGATGGCAATGACGTGTCCGTCAATGGCATGACGATCGGCGGCTGGCAATTCTTCGAGGGCACTTCGCCGTATTCCGGATACGCGGTTCGCAATCAGCGACGCGTCTCTCCGCAAGCATGGCTGGTCAACTACGGGAGCGCGGATTCCAGCGATCCGTCCACGCCCGTCAGCGCACGTGTACAGGCACCGGGTCCGGCGAATCTGCGCAGCGCGCCTTCATTGTCGGCGCAGGTCGTCGGTTCGCTCGAGAATGGGCGCACCGTGCAGCTCGCTTGCCACCAGTACGGCGATTCCGTGAATGGCAACTGGGGCGCCACACGGCTTTGGTATCGAATCGACTCGAATCAATGGATCTCCGACGGATTCGTCTACACGGGCAGCAACGACCCTGTGGTGCCGGAATGCGCGAATTAGCGCGGGCGCACCGCGACAGGAAACACGATGCCCCACGTGTCGAGATTTTCCGGACCGAAATCGATCCATCTTTGCGGTCACATCGGACGCTCCCGAACCGGAAGCGTTGACCGCGCTCCATCTGTTTCCAACCAACTGCGACTCGACCCGAACGCGCACGTCAGACAAGACCATCAATCCAGCAAGGCAGTGGGCCGCAGGCGCGCACGCCCACTGCCCACTGCCTCGCCCAATCCGCAAAGCGCCTTAAAGAATCCGGTTCAGCGCCTCCGCAAACCGCCCAACCGCCCCATCGACATCATGCAGCTTGTCGAGGCCGAACAGCCCCAGCCGGAAGGTTTTGAAATCCTCCGGCTCGTCGCACATCAGCGGTACACCCGCCGCGATCTGCAACCCGACGTCGGCAAACTTCTTCCCGGTTCGAATCCCGTCGTCGTCCGTATAACTGACCACGACACCCGGCGCCTCGAACCCTTCCGCCGCCACGCTCCGGAAACCCTTCTCGGCCAGCAACGCACGAATCCGCTTGCCCAGCTCCAACTGCTCCTCTTTCACCTTGTCGAAGCCGTACGCCTCGGTTTCCTTCATCACGTCGCGCAGCGTCGTGAGGCTATCCGTCGGCATCGTCGCGTGGTACGCGAACCCGCCACCTTCATACGCTTCCATGATCTGCAGCCACTTGCGCAGATCGCATGCGAAGCTGGTGCTGGTCGTGCCGTCGATACGTTCGCGGGCCAGTTCGCCGAGCATCACCATCGCGCAGCACGGCGACGCGCTCCAGCCTTTCTGCGGCGCGCTGATCAGGATATCGACGCCGCTCGCCTGCATGTCGACCCACACCGTGCCGGACGCGATGCAATCGAGCACGAACATGCCGCCGACCGCATGCACGGCATCCGACACCGCGCGCAGATACCCATCGGGCAACATCATCCCGGACGCGGTTTCGACGTGCGGCGCAAACACCAGATCCGGCTTGTGTTCCTTGATCGCGGCGACCACTTCGTCGATCGGGGCCGGCGCATAGGCGGCCTGCCGTCCCGCTTCGACCGGGCGCGCCTTCAGCACCGTCGTCTCGGACGGAATGCTGCCCATGTCGAAAATCTGCGACCAGCGGAAGCTGAACCAGCCGTTGCGGATGACGAGGCACTTCTTGTTGGTGGCGAACTGCCGCGCGACGGCTTCCATGCCGAACGTCCCGCTGCCGGGGACGATCACGACGGACTTCGCGTTGTAGACCTTCTTCAGCGTGCCGGAGATGTCGCGCATGACACCCTGAAAGCGCTGCGACATATGGTTGACCGAGCGATCGGTGTACACCACCGAATATTCGAGGAGACCCTCGCGGTCAACATCGGGAAGTAATCCTGGCATGCTCGCCTCCGGTGAAAGATGAACGATGGAATCTGGGCGAGCAGTGTCCGTGATGCGATACCGCGCTGCACCCATGCAATTGCGTTATTTTCTCGACGAAAGCAGATTCTAACGAAGGCCGCGCGCCGCTTGGGGCATATTTTGTCGGCTGTCCGGCGCAGGCGTGACGGCGCGCCGCCGCCGGCCGACGCGCCGCGCTGCAACGGAGCCGCGGCGGGCCCCGGCTGAATCGCCCGCCCCGTGGCCGTCCACGCCGATCGTTGCAGCGCACGACGCCCACGAAGCCCTGTTCCATGTACGGATAAATGGCCCGTCCGCCGCATGCCGCCTACCATGTCGGCTCCCCCTTCACGACAGAGTCTTCGATGATCCCCCACCGAGCATCATCACAGCAGCCGTCGGCCGATCCCGCGCTCGCCGAGCGCGTCGATGCGGTACTGTCCCGCCAACTCGACACGCAACGCCTCGTCGGCGTGGTCGTCCTGGTCGCACGCGACGGCGAACTCGTCTATCGCCGCGCGGCCGGGTTCGCCGACCGCGAAGCACGCACGCCGATGCAGGAGGACACGCTGTTCAGGCTCGCGTCGGTGACGAAGCCGATCGTCTCGGCGGCGGCCATGGCGCTCGTTGCCCGGCACAAGCTGTCGCTCGACGACGACGTCACGAAGTGGCTGCCCGAGTTCCGCCCGGCGCTGCGTGACGGCAGCGTGCCGGTGATCAAGGTGCGCCACCTGCTCACGCATTCGGCCGGCCTCGGCTATCGCTACGCGGAAGCCGACGCGGCCGGCCCGTATGCACGCGCGGGCGTCTCCGACGGGCTCGATGGCGCATCGATCACGCTCGCCGAGAACATGCGCAGGATCGCGAGCGTGCCGTTGCAGTACGCACCCGGCACCGGCTGGAACTATTCGCTCTCCATCGACGTGGTCGGCGCGGTGATCGAGGCCGTCACCGGACAGCCGCTCGCCGACGCGGTCGATGCGCTGGTGCTCCGCCCGCTCGGCACCCGCGACACGGGATTCGTCGCACGCGATGCCGCGCGGCTCGCGACGCCTTACGTCAACGACACGCCGCAGCCGCACCGGCTCGCCGAGAACGAAGCCGTACCCATCTACGAAGGCTCCGTCGGCGTGACGTACTCGCCGTCGCGCGCGCTCGACAAGGAGGCGTTCGCATCGGGCGGCGCCGGGATGGTCGGCACCGCCGGTGACGTGCTGGACGTACTGGACACGCTGCGGGCCGGTGGCGGCGCCATTCTGCCGGCCGAGCTGGTCGACGAGATGGGCCGCATCCACACCGGCAACCTCGCGTTGCCCGACCTGCCCGGCGCGGGCTACGGGATCGGGTTCTCCGTGTTGCGCGACCCGCGCGCGGCGCTGTCGCCGGAGTCACCGGGCACGTGGCGCTGGGGCGGCGTCTACGGTCATTCGTGGTTCGTCGACCGCGCACGAGGGCTCACCGTCGTGTCGCTGTCGAACACGCTTTACGAAGGGATGAACGGCCCGTACACGCTCGATCTGCGCGACGCGGTCTACGGCGTCGGCTGACACGCGCAGACCCGCGCCATGTCATTGCGCGCGCAACAAAAAAGGCCCGACACGGTCGGGCCAATGAGGTGAGACACAAGGAGAATCCCGCCCACCACACCGGGCGGGTCACGCCGCGCTACACGACGTTCTTTTCGACGATCGGCCGGTTCTCCAGCACGCGCGCCCAGCCGAGCGTCGACAGGTCGAGCGTGTCGTAACGCCCGCCCAGAATGAGTTCACTGACGCCGCGCCCCGTCGCCGGCCCCTGCTGCAGCCCGTGGCCGCTGTAGCCGTTCGCGAACACGACGTTGTCGAGGTCCGGGTGATACCCGATGATCGCGTTGTGGTCGAACACGTTGTACTCGTAGTACCCCGACCAGCAGTTCTCCACGCGCAGCGCTTCGAACTCAGGCACGCGGTTCGCAAGCGTCGGCCAGATCACTTCGTCGAACAGGTCGTGGTCGACTTCGTCGAGCGGCAGGTCGTCCGGGTCGCGGTCCGGGCTCGGCGACGTCCCGCAGATATACGTGCGCCCTTCCGGCCGGAAATACACGCCGGTCGGGTCGATCAGCAGCGGGCAATCCGTGAGCTTCGCCGGCGACGACACGTTGAAGATGCTGCGGCGCCGCGCATACACGGGGATGTCGATGCCCATCATCGACGACAGCGTGCGCGTCCATGCGCCTGCCGCGTTCACGAGCGTGTCGCACGCATAGCGTTCGCCGTCGGCCGTGACCACGTGCGTCACCTTGCGGCCGTCGCGCACCACGTCCTTCACGTCGGACGGCACATAGCGCACACCGAGCGCCTGCGCCTTCTTGCGCAGCGCCTGCACGAGCCCATAGCCGTCGAACCAGCCTTCGCCGCTCGCGCCATACGCACCCGACACGAGATCGTCGACGTTCAGCCACGGGAACTTCGCGCGCAGCGCATCGCGATCCATCAGCCGGATGTCCGCGCCGAGGCTCGTCTGCAGCGCGTGGTTCTCGCGCAGCGTCGCATCACCGGCCGGCGTCGCGAGGAACAGGTAGCCGCCTTCGTGCAGGTCGATCGACGGCTGATGGCCATCCACTTCGAGGCGCTCGCCGATCGTGCGCAGGAAGTCGATGCCGAACAGCGACATCTCGATCGACAGCGGCGTCGAGAACTGCTGGCGAATCGACGCGGCCGACAACGCCGACGACGAGCGCGCATAGGTGGGGTCGCGCTCGATCACGGTCACGGAAACCGTGGGATCGGTGGCGCGCAGGAAATAGGCGATCGAGCTGCCGATCACACCACCGCCGACGATGACGACTTGAGAACTCACGACTGACTCCAGTTGCACATGTTGGGTGCGGCCAGCCGGCCGCGCCCGTGGGTTGTTCGTGCCGCGTCACGCGCGGCGTCGCGCGGGCAAACTCGTGCGGCTGCCACGCCGGCGTGCGCCGCGATCGCCACCGATCGCTGATGGCATTTCAGCACGTCCGGCGTCGCCGCGAAAGCCCGCGCGCGGGTGGCGTTCAATCCGCCGATTTCGTCGTGACGGGCTGCCACGCGGCGTTCTTCACCTCATACAGCGTCGAGCTCGGGTTCTTCAGGTCGCCCGTGTTCGTGAACGCGATCGTGCCCGTGATGCCGTCGTAGCGCGTGCCCTTCAGCGCGCCGTTGAAATCGGCCGGCTTCGTCGAGTTCGCCTTCTGCATCGCGTTGATCGCGATCCACGTCGCGTCGTACGCGAACGGTGCGTACGCAAGCATGTCGATGCCGTACTTCTGCTTGAATTTCGTTTCGAATTCCTTGCCCTTCGCGAGACGCGCGAGCGGCTGCCCGTATTCCCACACGGACGCACCTTCAGCCGCATTGCCGGCCAGCTTGATGAAGTTCGCGTTCATCACGCCGCCGCCCGCGAGGAACTGCGCGCGGATGCCGAGCTGGCGCATGCGCTTCACGAGCATCGCGGCCTGTGCGTCGAGCCCGCCGAAGAACACGAGATCGGCGTTGGTGCTCTTGATCTTCGTGAGCTGCGCGCTGAAATCAACCGCCTTGTCGTTCGTGAATTCGCGCGCGACGATCGTGCCGCCGTTCGCCTTCACCGACTTCTCGAATTCGTCGGCTTCGCCCTGGCCGAACGCGGTGCGGTCGTCGATGATCGCGATGCGTTTCGCCTTGGTCACGCTCGCCGCATACGCGCCTGCGTTGCCGGCGTTCTGCGTGTCGGTCGCGATCACGCGGTACACGGTGCCGAGCCCGGCGCGCGTGATGTCGGGATTGGTCGCCGACGGCGTGATCATCGGAATGCCGGCCTTCGCGTAGATCTTCGACGCGGGCAGCGTCGTGCCCGAGTTGAAGTGGCCGATCACGACGGCCACCTGCGCGTCGGCGAGCTGCTGCGCGGCCTGCACGCCGGTGCGCGGATCGCTCTGGTCGTCCTGCGACGCGACGACGAACTTCACGGGCTTGCCGCCCACCATCGTACGTGCGGCATTCGCTTCGTCGACGGCCATGCGCACGCCGTTCTCGATGTCCTTGCCGTAGGCGGCGCCGCCGCCCGTCAGCGGGCCGGCCACCCCGACCTTGACGACCGTCTCCTGCGCGTGAACCGCGCCGGTCTGGAGCGCGAGGATCGCGGCGGTCAATGCGACGCCGGAAAGCGAACGAATGCGGAACGTCATGACAATCCTTGTTCTGGGGGGCCGGGATGCAACGCGCGACTGCCGCGCGTCGGCAACCTCCCGCGTGCCGGTCATGTCGTCCGCCTGCGGGGCGTCTTGCAACGCCGCTACCGGCCGGTCGATCGCCGCGGCTCCGTCTCCGAAGAGCCTTTCATCGCGAAAGAGGTGAATGGATTGTGGATAGCCAATACCCGTGCAGCAAACGAAATATCGGAACTATGTTGTGAGGATTTGTCATCAAGTGCCGCGTACGCGGGCGGCCCGCGGCCCACGCCACGGTGGGCCGCGGGTAAATCATTACCGTGGAATGCCGCGCCGGCGCCCGGCCATCAAGGCCGGCCGTGGTCATGCCGACGGCGCATCATCGTGGCGATGACGGCCCGGCCGGCCATCGCGACGCCCGCGGCGCCGCGTCATCGGTCAGTGCCGATCGGTGCCCGTCTGCTTGCGCACCGCATCGGCCGCCTCGCCGGCCTGCTCCTGCATCTTGCCGGCCTCTTGTTCAGCGACGCCTTCCGCTTCCGTCTCGCGGTCGCCCGTGACCTTGCCGAGCGCTTCCTTGACCGAACCCTTGACTTGTTTGAGCTTGCCTTCGATGCGATTCCTGTCCATGGTCGTCTCCTGCGATGGTGGGGGGAGAGCCGGCGGCGTGACGGCCCGCGTCGCACCGCCGAGTGGACAGGATCGCAAGCGGAGGCCGCGCGCGGCAGATGCGGATGCACCAGCGCGCCTGGTGCATTCGTACCGGCGCCCTCAGTCCTTGTCCTTCGCGCCGCCCTTCTCGCCACGCACGCCGTTCGCATCGGCCGCGCCGACGATCCCGCGTTCGCGCGCCCACACGATCGCCTCGCCGCGGCTGTGCACGTCGAGTTTCGCGTAGATCGTCGCGACGTGATTGCGCACGGTGTTCGGCGCAAGCCCGAGGCGGCCGGCGATCTCCTTGTCGGCAAGACCGTGACACAGCAGGTCGAACACGTCGCGCTCGCGTGCAGTCAGGTCCGACAGCTGCGCGCCCGCATCCGGCGCATTCGCGCGCCGCACGTTCGCGAGCTTCTCGATCAGCGTACGGCTGAACCAGGATGCATCCTGCATCGCCGTTTCAATCGCGTAGACGAGCTCCATCTCCGTGCGCTTGCGGTCGCTGATGTCGAGCAGCGCGACGAGCAGGCAGTCGCGCCCGTGAATCGCGACGGGGTCGGCCGACACGACGCAATCGCGCACGTCGCCCTCGCGCGTGCGGATCTGCACGTCGGCGTTGCGCGCGTTGCCGTCGCGTGCGAGCCGGCCTTCGATGCGCTGCCACGCGCCGCGTTCGGCCCATAGCCCGATCTCGTCCGCGGATTTGCCGAGCAGGTCGTCCTGCGCATGGCCCGTCAGCGCGGCGAACGCGTCGTTCACGTCGAGCAATTCGAAGCGGTCGGCGGTGACGATCGCGGTGGCGACCGGCGCCATCCGGAACGCCGTCGCAAAGCGTTCCTCGCTCTGCCGCAACGCGCGCTCGGCCTGCTTGCGCGGCTCGAGATCCATGAACGTGAACAGCATGCACGCCTCGTCGTTCATGTCGATCGGCTGCCCGGCGACCACCACGGCCTTCGTGCTGCCGTCCGCGAGCTTCAGCACGGCCTCCATCTGCGGGATCGTCGCACCTTCGCCGAGCCGCTCGATCGCGAGGTCGCGCCGGTCGGCCTGGTCGAGCACGTCGATCTCGTACACCGAGCGGCCGAGCACGTCGTCACGCGCGTGGCCGGTCAGGTCCAGAAAGCCCTGGTTGACCTTCACGTAGCGCAGGTCGTCGAGCCGGCAGATCACGGCCGGCGCCGGATTCGCGTTGAAGGTGCGCTCGAAGCGTTCCTCGGCGCTCGCCCATTCGGTCGCGTCGTGCAGCACGAGCGCGAGACAGTCGGGCTCGCCGGCCGCATTCGTCAGCACGAGGCTGCGGATGCGGTGGACCCAGCTCACGGTTTCGTCGGCGGCCGATTCGACTTCGACCGTCACGTCGCTGAACTCCTCGCCCGCGATCACACGATCCATCGGATAGTGGCCGTCGCGCACCGGATGGTTGTTCCGGTAGCGCAGCCGGAAACGCTCGCGGTAATCGGTGACGGTCGCACCGAGCGCCTTCAGCTCGGTCACGCCGTGCATCGCGAGCGCAGCTTCGTTCGCCCAGACGATCCGCTGGTCGGGCTCGACCAGGATCACGCCCTCGGTGAGCCCCGCGATGATCTGGTGCAGCTGGCGCCGATCGGTATGCGACTTCAGCGCCTGTTCGTTTACCTGTTCGTTCATCGAATGGTTGTCCCTGTCGTCAGCATGACTGCCGGCCCGGTTGCCGCTTCGTCGACACGCGCCGGCCGGCGCGTGTGGCGATGATCGCGTGCCGCACCGGTGCACGACAGACGCGGATGCACTATTCGTCATAGTACATGCGCACGGCCTGCCCCACCGTGCGGTGTCCCGCCGATCCCCGAAGCATCCACTGCGCCTGCTTTCCGCACGTCCCAGCCGACAGGCGCACCACCGCCCCCTTCTCGACGCCCCGTGCAAACGCACTAGCCGATCAGGTGAATTTGCGCGATGTCCACGCCCGTTTGCATCGGTACGCTGGTACTGCATCGGCGCTCATGCGCTGCCTTCCGATCCGCAGAGGAGAAAGCACGATGAAGCTGCATCAGACACCCGATCCGACGCGGCCCGAACCGGCCCCGGACAATCCGCCCGAACCACCGCCCGGCACCGATCCGCCGGTTCCGCTGCCGCCCGACGTGCCGCGCCCGGACATGCCGCCGCGCGAGCCCGGCTACGACACGCCGATCGCCCGTTGATCCGGGCACGCGCCATGCTCGGCAGTCAATCCATTCACCACGCCCATCGAAGGAGAACATCAATGAACAAGACCTCGCACCTTTCGACGCTGCTCGCCGCCAGCGCGGCCTTCCTGCTTTGCGCCGCACCGCTCACGAGTGCGCAGGCGCAAGCCTCGTCCACCGACAGCGGCATGACGGCCGAATCGAACCAGCCCGTCACCGACACGTGGATCACCACCAAGGTGAAAGGGGAACTCGCGACCACCGACGGCGTGAAGAGCACTGACATCAGCGTGAAGACGGTCGACGGTGTCGTCACGCTCACCGGCGTGCTGCCGTCGAAGGTCGCCGTGAAGAAGGCTATCGCCGTCACGCGCGCGATCAAGGGCGTGAAGCACGTCGACGCATCCGGCCTGAAGGCGAAGGCCTGACCTCCCGGCGCGGCATGCCGCCGCGCCTTTTATCCCTGCATGACAAGGAGCACATGATGAACGAGGACAAGATCAAGGGTCAGTGGAAGCAACTCTCGGGCAAGCTGAAGGCCAAGTGGGGCAAGTTGACCGACGACGACCTGAAGGTGGCCGACGGCAATCGCGAGTATCTGGCCGGCAAGATCCAGGAGCGCTACGGCATCGCACGCGATGAAGCCGAGAAGCAGTTGAAGGAATTCGACCGCGAACTGTAACGCGATAGCGCTTCCATCGCGCTTCAATGCAACCGCCGCGGCGCCAACGGCGTCGCGGCCACCAGGACAACGACATGGGCAAATACCTGATCGCCTGGCTGCTCGGCGTGCCGGTCGGGCTGCTGGTGCTGTTCTTTCTGATCACGCACGTCTTCTGAGCGTGCCGGCTCGATCAGAGCCGATCAAAACAACTCGTTTTCAAGGGAGATGAACAATGAAATTGCTTTCGATCTCGGTCGCCTGCATCGCCTTGATGACCGCTTCGATCCCGGGATTTGCGGCAGGGTGCCTGAAGGGCGCGGCCGTGGGCGGGGTCGCCGGCCACGTCGCGGGGCACCACGGGGCAGTGGGCGCCGCCGCGGGTTGCGCGATCGGCCACCACCACGCGGCAAAGAAAGCCAAGGCGGCAAGCGCGGCAACGGCCGCGTCGCAATGAACGCGTCATGACGGGGCCGCCCGACGTTCTTCGAAACGGCCGGCGTTGCGCCGCGTGCGCGATGCCACCGGTAAGAACATGACCACCCGATTTACAACAATTTCGCCAATCCAAGGGGAAAATCGTTCATGGACATGCATGGCTTGATCATATGGCTGGTCATCGGCGCCATCGCCGGCTGGCTTGCGGGCGTACTCGTCAAGGGCGGCGGTTTCGGCCTGCTCATCGACATCGTTGTCGGGATTCTGGGCGCGGTGATCGGCGGCTGGCTCGCCGGATTGCTCGGTATCGGCTTCAGCGGGATTCTCGGCTCGATCGTCATCGCCCTCATCGGTGCGGTGATCCTCTTGCTCGTGATTCGCCTGTTCCGTCGCGCAACGTGACGGGTCATCGAGCGCGCCGGCGAAGCGCCGCATCAGAACACGCCGGCATGACAGGTTCAACGCCATGAGGGACGAGCCCGGCGTTCGACACCGGGCTCGCGACACTTAGTGCCCCTTGTAGAGATCGAGCAACTGGCTATGCAAGGCCATCATGTCCTTGTCATGCTGCATCTGCAGTTTCGCCATCGCTTCGTTGTGCTGCATTTCCATCGCCATCATCTTTTGCTGGATGCCGATGGCCTGGGTACGCTGCTCGGGCGTGAGCTTGTCCATCATCATCATGGTCCAGTCGCTGGTATGCGACATGTAGGTGCCGCTGCGACCAATGCCGCCACCGTCTGCCTGTGCCGCACCCGCGACGAGCAGGAACGGAATGGCGCCACACAGCATGAGCTTGCGAATCGGGTTCATCCGGGTTCTCCTGTCAAGAAAGGACGTCGGGAAGCGCCCGTGTCGCATGCACGGGTTTCCTGAGCGTGTGTCATGAACTGCCAGCGGACCTCGAGACCTCGTCCAATCAATCGACCCGATGATCGAAAGGTGTCTCCCTGACACGTGCTACGACGAATCGGCTGATGAATGAGGGGGCGACTGGCGAGACGTTTGTCGTCCCGAACCGGCGGATATGACACGGCTCGATGAGATTTTCGGGGTCGCGTCATCCCGCGCGCCCGGCGGTGGCATCCATGACCGCCCATCCCCGAAATGGCAAACGCCCTGCATTCGCAGGGCGCTTCAGGCCGCGGGTCGTGCGTGCGCCGGCCAATCGGTCGCGGCTGGCGCAGCCCCCCGCTTTCCTTTCGTTACTTCGCCGCGTTCGCCGTCATCTTGAAGATGCCCTGCGCGTTGCCCGCATCGAAACGCAGGTCGGTCACCCAGCGGCGCGCCGCCTGGTCGAACGTGCGCTTGCGCGTGATGAACTCGTAGAACGAGCCCGGCACGTTGCGCTTCACCGTGCCGCCGTCGCGCGTGCGGAATTCGCGTTCGACGGTATCCGCGCGATACGCGGTCTGGAACACGCGGCCCGAGCGCGAGCGCTCGACTTCCGGCTTCATCGGCCGGCCCTTCGCCTTCTCGTCGTCGGACAGCTTGAACACGTCGGCGACGCGGTCGGTCGCGTGGTTGAACGCGTTGCCTTCGGTCGCGATCCACGCCATTTCCGCCGATTCGAGCAGCAGCGTTTCGTAGTCGAGTTCGTTCGGCAGGTCGTGCTGGCGCGCGAACGCGCCGACGATCTCCGGCAGCAGCGCGTGCGCGGCCTCTAGCGACAGCCAGCCTTCGCGCTCCACTTCCCACAGCAGCGCGACGGCCGCCGGCGACAGCGGATCGCGCGACGTGCTCACGACGTTCGTCACGGCCTGCTGGAATTCCTTCGAGAAACGTTCCGGATGCAGCTCGCTGACGAAGAACTGCGCGATTTCGTCCGGTGCGTCTTCATGCGCATACGCGCGGCCGGTCATGCCGAGCTTGTCGAGCGGGTAACGGCCGTTCAGGCGGAAGCCGAGCGGACGCAGGATGCGCGTGAACGCAGCCTCGCCCGGCGGCAGCGCGCCGGTGTGCGCCCAGCGCACCGTGCGCAGCGCGCCGTGGTCGAAATAGACCGAGCCGCCGCTTTCGACTGCTTCGGCCGTGTACGCGCGGCCGTTCGCCGAACGTTCGAGCAGCCCTTCGAACAGCGCCATGTTCATCGCCTGCGCGATTTCCGCGCGCGTCACGACGCCGTCTTCCCATTCTTCGAGGATGGCCGGCATGTTCAGGGTCGAGAACAGGGCGTCGGTCTTCGCCTGTCCCAGCAGCTTCGTCAGCAAGCTCTCGATATTCGGATTGCGCATCAGGATTCTCGTCTCGGGGGACCGCCGGCAAACGTGCCGGCAACTCGTCGGCCGGCCGCCCCACGGGCGCCTGACCTTGCGTGGAGAGCATTATTCAAAGGGTTGCAGCGGGGCGTAAAGCGAGATTAAATTGATATGTGATGAGTTTTTGGAATTATCAGCCGCTCCCGGCTTCGCCCGCCGGCCCGCACCGGGCAGGTGCGTTCGTCAGACGAATTCAGGGCCTGTTTAGATATGGAACGCACATGCGAATGCCCGAAATCGCTCGTAGGGCAAGGAGTGAGGAGCGCCGTTTGGCCGAGCCAAACAAGCGACGAGCGACGCCGCCATACGGGCGATTTCGGGCATTCCCGTGGCATGATTTTTTAATTTGGGGTTGCCACGAGAACGGCCGCTCGCCGCGTTGCGCTCCTTGGCGATACGTCAGTATTCGCGGCGTCGCGCGCCTCGCGAGCGGCCGTTCTCGTGGCAACGCATGCGCGTTCCATATCTAAACAGAGCCTGACATCATGCGTAAATTCAAGATCCCCAACATGGGCGCGCTCGTGGCTTTCGAAGCCGCCGCGCGCCACGAAAGCTTCACGCACGCGGCCAAGGAGCTGTTCCTGACCGAAAGCGCGGTATCGCGCCAGATCGCGACGCTCGAAGCGAGCCTCGGCGTGCGGCTGTTCGCCCGCGTGAAGCAGCGCGTCGTGCTGACGCGCGCCGGCAAGCTGTACGGCACGCAGGTGCGCCGCGCGCTGGAAGCGCTCGACCGCGACACGCTGTCGATCATCGCGCACGGCAGCGGCGGCGGCTACCTGGAGCTCGCGGTGCTGCCGACCTTTGCGTCGCACTGGCTGATCCCGCGCATCAAGAGCTTCTACGACCGCACGCCCGACGTGCGCGTGAACATGGGCAGCCGCACCGACCTGTTCTCGTTCGAGGACACCCACTTCGAGGCCGCGATCCACTACGGCAAGCCGACCTGGCCCGGCACGTCGTCCGACTACCTGTTCGGCGAGGAAGTCGTGCCGATCTGCTCGCCGGCGCTGCTCGACGGGCCCGTGCACAGCGTCGAGGATCTGCTCGCCTACCCGCTGCTGCACTCGACGACGCGCCCCGGCGCGTGGGCGCAGTGGTTCGAGACGCACGGCGTCGAGGACATCCGCACGATGCAGGGCGTGCGCTACGAACTGCACACGATGCTGATCAGCGCGGCCGCGGCCGGGCTCGGCATCGCGCTCGTGCCGAAGTTCTTCGTCGAGGAACAGTTGCAGCAGCTCGGGCTGGTGGTGCCGTGCGATGCGGCGTCGGTCGGCGATTCCGCGTACTACCTCGTCTATCCGACGGAGTTCAGCCACAGCAAGCCGCTGGAGCTGTTTCGCGGCTGGCTGCTCGAGCAGGCGAGCGCGTATGCGGCGCCGGATGTCGACGCGGATGGCGGCGATATCGTGGACGACGAGGACGTCGAGTAACGGCGCGGTCGCGGCCGCCTCATGGCGCGGCGGCCTCACACGCATGTTGCGTCGGCAGGCTGGCCTTCACCACCTTCACCAACCGCGCGTGATCGGGCTCTTCCAGCCCCGGGCACACGGTTTCCAGATCGCGAATCACGAGCGTCGCGTGCCCGTCGAAGCGGCACACGCGTTCGGGTTGCGCGGCGGGCAGCCGCAGACTGCGCCGTGCATCGCGCTGGTTCGTGAACCGGATCACACCCGTGCGTTGCGAACGGTCCGGCAGGCGCCGCGCCGATGCGTCGTCCTCCTCGAACCACACGTCTTCCCCGCTCTCTTCGTCGCCGTAATCCACTATGAAACGGCCCGACAACGTAATCGCACGGCCGACGTACACCGAATGGCATTCGGGTTCGGCGTCGGCCGGGATCGTCTGCGCGTGCGCCGCGGCCGCGCCGCAAGCCAGCCACAACACGGCGCACAGCACGCGGGCGCGGCCGGTCAGGTTCGACACATCAATCGATTGGCGAATCATGGGCAATGAGGTGCGGGTCATCGTGACGACGACCCGCATTGTCACCCGGCGCCTGCATCACGTGCATTACATGTGCCACTTCACCGTGGCGGTCAGCGTGCGCGGATCGCCGGGCATGTTGTACAGGTCCGCATTGCCGTGCGCGGCGATGAAGTAGCGGCGATTGAACAGGTTGTCGAGCGTGAGCGTCACGTCGACCTTCTTGCTGCGATAGCCGGCGCCCAGGTTGAACACGGTAAACGACGGCAGCGTGACGAGATCGCTCGCCGACGTGTAGCGCGCCGACTGGAACTGCATGCCGGCCGCCGCATAGAAGCCGTACGGCAGCTCGCGCTTCACCCACAGGTTCGCGCTGTGGCGCGGCATCAGCCCCGGTGTATTGCTCGACACCGCGACGCCGGCCGCCGTCGATTGCGCCGAGCCGTCGACCGTCCCGTTCAGGTACGCGTAGCCCGCATACACCGACCACTTCGGCGCGATCTCGCCGGTAAAGCCCAGCTCCATCCCGTGTACGTGCTGCGTGCCGATCGGCAGCGCATAGCCGGGATTCGCCGGGTCGCCGATCTGCTGGTTGGTCTGGCGCATGTCGAACAGCGCGACGCTGGCCGTCGCCTTGCCGCCGAGGTCGAAGCGCGAGCCGACCTCATACGCGGTGGTCTTCTGCGGCGCGAGCGCGGCGCCGTTCGAGAATGCGCCCGAGCTGATCAGCGTATCGGCCAGCGGCGAGAACGACTGGCTGAACGACCCGTACAGCGTCAGCCAGTCGAGCGGTTCGTAGATCAGGCCGACGCGCGGGCTCCACGCGTGATCGGTGCGATCGAGGTTGACGTTCGACGACGTGTAGTCGTGGCGGATCTGGTTCAGGTAGTCGAAGCGCAGCCCCGCGAGCACCTTCCAGTGCTCGGTGAGCGAAATCAAATCCTGTGCGTACACCCCCGCGAGCCCGACGACGGTCGACGCGTTCGTCTTCGCCCGCGTGCCGGTCGGCACGCCGGGCAGCACCACCTGCTGCGGATTGAACAGATCGTAGGTCGCGACCTTCGACACGCTGTAGATCGTGTCGAACTTCTGCTGCTGCGACAGTTCGAGCCCGTACAGCAGCTCGTGACGCATGCCGAACAGCGACGTCTTCTGCGTGAGCTCGAACAGGCCGTCGATGCCGTGGTCGGTACGCTGGCGCGTCGACTGGTCGAGCGTCACGACCGGATGCGCGGCCGTCTTGATCGGCTCGTACGTCACGTAGTTCTTGCGTTCGAGCGAGAAGTCGTACGCGCGGATCGCGCCATGGAACGACAGCGAATCGTTGAAGCGATGATCGAGCGACACCGTCGCGCTCTTCGCGGAGACATCGTTGTACGAGCTGTTCGCCGCGTCGGCCGAGCCGTAGAACGTGTTGATCGGCACGTCGACCGGCCGGCCGAGATACGCGGGCAGCCCCTGGTCGGACGTGCGGCGATCGTGCAGGTAGTCGAATTCGACGTTCAGCACCGTGTCGCGGTCGAGCTTGAACTGCGCGGACGGCGCGATCGCCTGGCGGTTGAGCTGGAACTGGTCGCGGAAGCTGTTCGAGTTCTCGGCCGCGCCGGTGATCCGGAAACGCGCCGCGTCGTTCGCATTCCAGCCGAGGTCGAATTCGCCGCGCCGCTCGCCGCGCGTGCCGAGCGTCACGCCCACATCGCGCACCGGGTTCGCGTCCGGCCGCTTCAACACGCGATTCACGATGCCGCCCGCCGAGCCGCGCCCGTACAGCACGGCCGCCGGCCCCTTCAGCACTTCGACGTGATCGACGTTCGACAGGTCGCGATAGTAGAGCGCATCGTCGCGGATGCCGTCGACGTACTGGTCCGTGATGCTGTTGAAACCGCGGATCGTGATCTGGTCGCGCTGGCCGTCGCCGACCGAGAAGCCGACGCCCGGCACGTTGCGCAGCGCATCCTGCATCGACGTCGCGTTCTGGTCCTCGATCACCGCGTGCGGCACGACGTTCACCGTCTGCGGTACGTCCATCAGCGACATGTCGGTCTTGGTTGCGGCACGCGAGCGGCCGCCGTCGTACGACGCATGCTCGGCGGTCGCCTTGACCGAGATCGCGGGCAAGGTCGCCTCGGCGTCGCTCGCCTGTGCGAAGGAGGTGCGTGCGCCGGCCAGCGACGTAGCGATCAGCAGCGCATGGCAAGCGCTCTTGTTGAGTTTCATCGTTGAAGTAGAGGCTGAGGGAAAACGGCGAACGGAAACGCATCCGGCCAACGCGCGAACCACGCTGTGAATCGGGCTGGCGACATCCTTTCCGTGAACAAGCAGCGGCGCGCAGGGATCGCCTCGTCGCGCCGACGGGCCGGTGAACGGCCGGCGGCGGGTGGCAGCCGGCCGGCAGAGCCGGCACGAAAGAGGCCGTGACGCTCCGTCACGGCCCGTAACGGAGCGAAATATTAAACGAGAATGATTCGTGTTTTTAGTTAATTTTTAACGTGTCGCCTGCCCGCAACGTGCGTGCGCATCGCGCTCTGCATTCCTGACGAATGCCTTTCTATTCCGCGCGTTTATGCGACCCGACCGTAATAAAAACGAAAGAAATACTTCGGCCGCATCAGGCGATGACGGGCCAGGCAACAGGCGGGATTCGGGAGACGACGACGAAAGGACTGGAGAGGATCACGAAGCATCCGTCACAGCGGACGGCGCGCATTCGAAGTCCGGTGCGCGCCGGACCGGGCAACCCCGACCCGGCGCTCCGGGCAGCCGACCTCGCATCGGCAGCGCGGCGGACCTTCTTCCGTTCTTCACTACATATGCTCTCAGGCTCGCTTCATTTTTTTCTTCGCCGCGCCGGGCCATTATCCGCTGAAACTGGCCCGTTTGAAACGTTTGCGGGCACTGTTGGCGGCTTATACCAAGCATTCGGCAACAGTCTTTCTGAATGCTTACGATGCATGCGGCGCGATTCGGCAATTCTTGCATTCGCGCCGGCGTTCCTTTTTAATGGAACTGGTTCCAGTCGTTGAATCGGCCAGGGTACGCGTGACGCCTCGTCGTCCGCGCGTCATGATGCCGATTCAGGATCGAGGATCTCCCCGCTCAGGATTCGCATCGCCCGTCCTTCCCGGACACCCCGTCAAACGAGACCGTCATGCCCGATTCCGCCTCCCTGCAGCAACTGTTTCCCGCCTTTCAGGACATCCCCGCCGAGTACCGGCTCGCTTCGCCGATTCACCAGCGCGTGTCGCTCGTCGACGGCGCGTTGCGGCCGTGGGACGGCGCGACCAAGACCGTGCTGTCGCCCGTGTGCGTGCGACAGGCGGACGGCAGCGTCGAGCAGGTCGAAATCGGCAGCTACCCGGTGATGGGCGAAACGGAAAGCGACGCGGCGCTCGACGCCGCAGTGCGCGCGTACGACGCCGGCCGCGGCGAGTGGCCGACGATGAAGGTCGAGCAGCGCATCGCGTGCATGCAGGACTTCATCAAGCGGATGGTCGCGCAGCGCGAGCTGGTGGTGAACCTGATCATGTGGGAGATCGGCAAGAGCCTCGCCGATTCGCAGAAGGAGTTCGACCGCACCGTCACGTACATGACGCAGACGATCGACGCGCTGAAGGAGCTCGACAACGCGAATTCGCGCTTCGTGATCGCCGAAGGCACGATCGGCCAGATCCGCCGCACGCCGCTCGGCGTCGTGCTGTGCATGGGTCCGTACAACTACCCGCTGAACGAAACGTTCGCGACGCTGATCCCCGCGCTGCTGATGGGCAACACCGTGGTGTTCAAGCCGCCGCAGTACGGCACGCTGCTGTTCGAGCCGCTGCTCGAAGCGTTCCGCGACGCGTTCCCGAAGGGCGTGATCAACACGATCTACGCGCCGGGCGCGGTGGTCGTGCCGCACATGCTCGCGTCGGGCAAGATCAACGTGCTCGCGCTGATCGGGTCGAGCAAGGTGGCCGACCACCTGAAGAAGCAGCACCCGAAGTCGCACCGGCTGCGCGCGATCCTCGGCCTCGACGCGAAGAACGCGGCGATCGTGCTGCCCGACGCCGATCTCGACCTCACCGTGAAGGAATGCCTGCTCGGCGCGCTGTCGTTCAACGGCCAGCGCTGCACCGCGCTGAAGATGCTGCTCGTGCACCGCTCGATCGTCGACGAATTCGTGAAGCGCTTCACCGCCGCGCTCGAACAGCTGAAGATCGGCATGCCGTGGGAGAAAGGCGTCAGCATCACGCCGCTGCCGGGCATGCATCGCACGGCCTACATGACGGACGCGATCGACGACGCGAAGGCCAAGGGCGCGCAAGTCGTCAACCATTCGGGCGGCGAGTTCAGCAAGACGCTGTTCTATCCGGCCGTCGTGTATCCGGTGTCGGAAGGAATGAAGCTGTACCGCGAGGAACAGTTCGGGCCGATCATTCCGGTGGCGACGTTCGACGACGTGGACACCGCGCTCGACTACGTGACGACGTCGGATCACGGCCAGCAGGTCAGCATCTTCGGGTCCGATCCGGCGCAGATCGGCGCGCTGGTCGATCCGCTCGTGAACCAGGTGTGCCGCGTGAACATCAACTGCCAGTGCCAGCGCGGGCCGGACGTGTTCCCGTTCGCGGGCCGCAAGGATTCGGCGGAAGGCACGCTGTCGGTGAGCGACGCGCTGCGCGCGTTCTCGATCCGCTCGATGGTCGCGGCGAAGCAGACCGAAGGGAGCAAGCAGCTGCTCGATTCGATCGTGTCGGATCACCACTCGAAGTTCATCAATACGGGCTTTATTTTCTGAAGCGCGCCGCTCGCAAAAAAGCCGCTGCACCCACCCGTGCAGCGGCTTTTTTACGCCAGCGCGTCACTACCTAAGCCCGAACCGGGAACGTCAACGCATCGAGTTCCAGCGGCCCGCCGGTCAGCTGAACCGGGCCTTCATCGCCGATCAGCACCGTATCGGAATGACGGAAGCCGCCGACACCCTCGATATAGATGCCCGGCTCGATCGTCAGGCACATCCCCTTCTCGATCGGCCGGTCGTAGCCTTCGGCGAAGAACGGCGCCTCGTGCGCGGTGACGCCCATTCCGTGCCCGGTCCGGTGCAGCATCCGGTCGCCCATTCCCGCGCGGCGGAAATAGTCGTTGACCTTGCGATCGACGTCGCTCAGCAGCGCGCCCGGCATCGCCGCGTCGAACGCGAGCCGCCGCCCTTCCGACATCACATCGAACGCGCGTCGCGCCGCGTCGGGCACGTGGCCAAGGAAGAAGGTCCGTTCGACTTCCGCGCCATAGCCGTTCATCACCGCATTGACGATCGACACGTGCGGGCCGCCCTCCTCCATCCGCATGTCGATGTTGCTGAAGTTGTGCGGATCGTGCGACACGCTGCCCGGCTGGAACACCGCGACGATGCGCGTCGCCAACGGGTTCAGCGTCGGATCGTCGGCCAGCAGCCGCTGCATGATGAAGCCGCGAATGCGCGACGACATCTCCGCCATCCCGAGGCCCGGGCGCGCTTCGTTCAGCAGCAGGTTGTGCGCATCGGTCGCGATCCCGCACGCATACACGTGGCGGCCGATCTCGTAGTCGGACTTGATCATCCGCACGTCGTCGATGATGTCGATGCAAACGCGCTCGCCCGGCGTCTGCGCATAGACCTGCAACGGACACACCGACTCGACGCCGACACGCTCGCCCGCCCCGAACAGCGCCTTGAACCGGTCGCTCCATTCGCGCCCGGCCGGCGCCGGAAATTCGAAATACGGAATCAGCTCGAGCTCGCCGACCGAACGCGTCCGCACATGCGGCTGCTCGAGCTGCGGCACGACGAACTGCGGCGGGCCGCTGCGCGAAATGACCAGCACGAACGGCCGCTCGTGGACGATGTTCGCGAAGTTCGTCAGGTAGTAGATGTTGTCCGGCGAGAACGCCACATAGCGATCGAGGCCGGCTTCCGCCATGCGGGCGCGCACGCGCTCGAGGCGTCCTTTGAGTTCCGCCTCGCTGGGCGGCGCAAACGTAGGGGTGAATTTCATGCGTGATTTCTCCTGTTGAGGGTGACGGGGCGGCCGATCATTTCTACGCCTCCATAGAGCGACATTTCATTCGTTATCCTCTATTTCAACGCTACGGATCGAAACCGAATCCGGTTCGCTTATTCGCTCGGCAAGCGTCGAAACCCGAGCAGCGCGACCAGGCTCACGACCGACATCGCGACGATGTACAGCGCGGGCGACGCCTTGTTGTGCGTGGTCGCGATCAGCCATGTGACGATCAGCGGGGAAAACCCACCGAAGACCGTCGTCGGGATGTTGTACGACACCGCGAGCCCGGTGCTGCGCACCGCGGCCGGGAACGCGCGCGCGGCCAGCGCGGGCACCAGCCCGACGAGCACGCCCATCGGCGCGGCGGCGGCGGCCTGCATGATCAACAGGTTGTGCAGCGACGGGCTGGCGATGACCCACATATAGAGCGGCAGCGTGATCGCGGACAGCACGACGATCGCGGCGGCGACCATCGCGACCGGCCGACGCCAGACGTCGCCGAGCAGGCCCGCGAGCGGCGCGATCGCGACCATCACGATGCCGGCGACCGTCGTGCTCATGAACGGCGCGGACATCGGCAACCCGAGCTGCTTCACCGCGAACGTCGGCATGTAGATCAGGTACATGTAGAACGCGGCGGTACTGACGATCGTCACGCCGATCGCCGCGAGGAACGACGCGAGGTGCTCGCCGAACAGGCGCTTGAGCACCTGCGCGACCGGCAGCGCTTCGCCGTGCACGAACGCATCGGTTTCCGACACGCTGCGACGGATGTAGAAGCCGACCGGGCCGATCAGCAGGCCGACCACGAACGGCACGCGCCAGCCCCAGCTTTCGAGCTGATGCGGGCTGAGCGACGTCGTCAGGATCGTGCCGATCGTGCCGCCCAGCACGATGGCCAGCATCGTGCTCGCCATCTGCAGGCTCACGAAGAAGTTGCGCCGATGCGGCGGCGCCTTTTCCGCGAGGAACGCGACGGTGCTGCCGAATTCGCCCGATGCCGCGAAGCCCTGCACGAGCCGCGCCAGCACGAGGATCGTCGCGCCGAGCCAGCCCGCCTGCGCATACGGCGGCGCCACCGCGATCGCGGCCGTGCCGGCCAGCATCAGCCAGATCGTGACGGACATCGCCGCCTTGCGGCCGTACCGGTCGCCGTACAGCCCGAGCACGACACTGCCGAGCGGCCGCACGACGAACCCCACGCCGAAGGTCGCCGTCGCGAGCAACAGCGATCCGACCGGCCCGGCCACCGGGAAAAACAGCTTCGCGATCACGCTGGCGAAATAGCCGTAGATCACGAAGTCGAACCATTCGAGCGCGTTGCCTGCCGCGGCCGCCGCGACGTCGCGCAGCGTGCCTGCCCGCTCCGACGGCTGCGCCGCGGCCGAAAGGCGATCGAGCGCGAGGGCGCCCGCCGGATTCACTGCATCCTCTTTCATCGTCTGTCTCCTCCCGCTGCTGGCTGCAGTGGTTTCGTACTCATGTTCGATGCGCACCGTTACCGCGTCCAACGGATTTCCGGAATATGATCATCACCAACGTGAATAACGGTGCGAGCGCGGCGCGCGATTTCGTCGCGGCGCCAGCCGGCGCTCTGCGAGGGCAAACGCGACCTTGCGCGAACGGCCCGCGGCCCGGACACTGGCCGCCACGACGTTCCGGCTCGCGACGTCACGCGCGGGATGCCGGCATCCGAATGGGAGATGTGCGATGAAGGATGTGTTCCGCCAGCTCGACCTCAACCTGCTGCGCGTGTTCGCGGCATTGATGGCCGAAGGCAACGTCACGCGCGCCGCCGAACGGCTGGCGCTTTCACAGTCGGCGGTCAGCAATGCGCTGCGCCGGCTGCGCGAGTCGCTCGACGACGTGCTGTTCGAGAAAACCGTCTCCGGTGTGCGGCCGACCGCGCGGGCGCGCGAGCTGTGGTCGGCGGTCCAGCCGCACTTCGACGCATTGAAGCAGGCGATCTCGCCCGACCAGTTCGACCCGCAAGAACATCGGGGCACCTTCACGATCGCGATGTCGGACTACTCGGTCGAGCGCATCATGCCGCGCCTCGCGCAGTACATGGGCACGCATGCGCCATCGATGCGACTCGAGCTCACGCCGTTCAGCGTCGCCGACCTGCCGGGCATGTTCGACCGCGGCGGCGTCGACCTCGCGATCGGCGGTTACCTGAACGACTCGAGCCCGAGCAGCGGCGTGCGCACGCACGAGATGTGGCCGATCCACTGGAGTTGCCTGATGCGCAAGGATCACCCGCTCGCGAAGGGGCCGCTCACGTTGAAGCGCTTTCTCGCGGCGCGGCATCTCGACGTCGGGTTTTCCGGCATGCGGGTGCCGGTGTACGACAGCCTGCTCTCCGCGCACGGCCTGCAGCGCAATCTCGTCCTCACGCTGAATGCGTACTCGCCCGCGCTGGCGATCATCCGCGAATCGGATTTCATCGGCGTACTGCCGACCACGCTGCTCGATCTGTCGATCCACGAGAAGGAACTGGTGTCGCGGCAACCGCCGGTGCGCATGCCCGCGCGGCCTTACTGCGTGATCTGGCATCAGCGTTGGGACAGCCATCCCGCGCACCGCTGGCTCCGGCAGACGATCGTGTCGTTGTTCACACGCCCGGCGGAGCAGCCGGGCGACGCCGTGCGTTCGCCCAAGCGACGCACCACCCGCCAGAGCTAGACGCGCGGGCCTGCCGCGTCAGACGTTCGACACCAGCAACCTGATCCCCGCCACGCCGAATACGACGGCGAGACACGCTTCCATCGCGCGCCGGCCGCGCACGTACAGCCGGCGCGCGCCGTCCATCGAGAACACGAGCGCATAGCCGCCGAACACCAGGCACCCGATCACGATGCAGCCCGGCACGACGGCGCCGTGCGACGCGCCCGCGCCGTTCGACGACAGCGCGACGATCGACACCCACACGAGGATCGCTTTCGGATTGGTCAGGTGCAGCATCGCGCCGCGTACATAGAAGCGCGACAGCCGCTGCTCGCCCGCTGCGTTCGTCGACACCGCTGCCTTGCCCGACCACGCCGTGCGCCCCGACTTGAACGCGAGCCACAGCAGGTACAGCCCGCCGAACAGCTTGATCGCGACCAGCAGCTTCGACCACGCGAGCAGCGCGGCCGACACGCCGAGCGCCGCCACCGTCGCCCAGCACATCGACCCGGAAATGACGCCGAGCGCGAACGCGAGCGCCGCCTTGCGGCCCTGGTTCGCGGCGACCGACATGATCGCGAGGTTGCTTGGCCCGGGGCTGGCCGTCCCGATGAAATAAGCCGTGTAGGCCAGCAGCAGGTTGGCCGAGAAGAAGGCGTGGACGCTCATGTCGAACCTCGCAGGGATGATCGACGCATTGTTGGCAAACGCGCGCCGTCTGCCCATGGACAATTGGCCGACAATTCGCTGGGCCAGTTGGACGGGGCGCGCATCCGGATCGCCACGGGTCAATCCGTCTCGGATTTGAAACACCCGTCACATTCGCTGGTGGCTTTTGCCGCGCATGGCGGACATCCTGTCCCCCCGCTTCCGCCGGCCCGAACGCTTGACAGGCGCAGGCAGCACGCGCGGGCCGGCCCATTTCGTCAGACTGCCGGGGAACGCGCCACGCAATTTATCCCGGCGTTACGTTACATCCGTGAAGCATTTCGCGTCGGCGAGCCGCTCCGCGTACGCGATATGCATCGCGCCGCGCCGGTAGACCACCTCCTCGGCCCCCTCTGCCCCCCACTACCGGCGGGACTCGCCGCCCTCGTCGCGTCGCGGCTCAACAATACTCAACAATCGTCTCGCGCCGCTGGTACGAAACCTGCATCCCGTTCGGGTAACCACCGCGCCGATCACCGCGCGGACACGAACCCACCGTCGGGCGCATCCAGCGGACACGCCCGAACGATCCGAGCAAGTAACGAGGCCCTTCATGGATGCGCTGCCCAATTCGTCCGACACGTCGTTCCAGCTCTTTCTCGCGAAGCTGCTCGAACAGCCGTTGCCCGACTGGACCGAAAAACAGCAGATGGAACTCGAGATGGCACGCTCGTTGTCCACCGAAATGGTTCACCTCGCCGAGGACATGCGCGGCCGCACGCCCGATCTCGCGCGTTGTCTCGTGCTGCTCCGCTACGCGAAGGTGCTCGACTTCATGCTGACGTCGCTCGCCGCGCACCGCGACATTCATCCGCAGACGCTGCGCACGCTGTTCCGGCTCGCGAACCTGAAAGTCGACGATGCGTATCCGGCCTGAGCCGGCGCACTGCATCGGCTGCCGCGGGCGTCACGCACGGCCACGGCGGCCCTTCCCGATTCGCGGCACGCGCATGCCCGATGACCTCGCCGCATGATCTCCAGGAACCCGTTCGGTTCCGAATAGCCCCCGTGGGCACGCCATCCGCTTCCGGCACCCCGCCGGGCTGATGCCGTGCATCAGCGTGGCGGACGGCCCCGCCCCGCAAACGGAGGTACAATCGCGCGCCATGAACGCACTTCGCCGCTTCCTGCTCCGGCAAGGCGTCGCGCGACAGCTTCTGTGGGGGGTCCTCCTCGTGACGCTGCTGTCCCGCGCGCTGATGTCGGGCGCCGTGATGCTCGATCCGGACGGTCCGGATGCGGGCTCGGTGGTGCTGTGTTCGGGCCGCGGCCCGCTGATCGTCAACGTAGCCGCGCTGGCGGCCCGTTTCGATGCCGGCGCGCCGATCACACCGGCCAACGACGCGCTCGCGCTCGCCGATGCGCTCAAGCATGACGGCCATGCCGACAATGCGACCTCGTCCGGCAGCGGCGACAGCCTGTGCGCATTCGGCGCCGCGCTGTTCACCGCGCTGGCGTCATTCGTGCTGCTGGTGCTGCTGTTTCCCGCCGCCGCGCCACGGCGCTTCCGGATTCACGTCGACCGTATTCCCGTCGTGCGATCGATCCTCGACGATCGCCCACCCTCCCGCGCCCCTCCGCTGTCCTGCTGACGGTTCCGCCCCGCGGCTCGCGCACGACGACGTGCGCGCGCCTGCATGCCGTTCGTCTCACACGACCTGATTCAACCGTTCACCCGCCTGCCCGCCTCGCGCGGGCGACGCCGTCCTGCGCCGCTTCCGCGCATGGCGCCGCGCCGCCCGTTCCGTCGATGCCGGCAGGCGGGCGCAACGCGCGTTGACGTCCGCCGGCCCGTGCCGGCGCGGCCGCTCAACGAACCCGAGGAGCTGACACCATGTCGACCACCGTCGAACGGGCGATCTCGCCCGCCCAATCCGCCCACGCCGGCTACCGGACGCTCTGGCGCTGGCACTTCTATGCCGGCCTGTTCGTCATGCCGTTCCTGGTGATCCTCGCGATCACCGGCACGCTCTATTGCTTCCAGCCGCAGATCGAGCCGCTGCTGTATCCGCACCGGCTCGTCGTCGAGCCGCGCGCCACGCCGCGGCTCGATGCCGACACGTTGCTCGCGAGCGCGCGCACCGCGATGCCGGCCGGCGCGACGCCGGTGTCCGTGCAGGTCTCGACCGCGCCGGACCGCAGCGCCGAATACGTGTTCCGGCTGCGCGACGGCAGCCGCGAGAGCGTGTACGTGAACCCGTACGACGGCAGCGTGCTCGGCACGCTGAGCGTCGAGAACCGCTTCATGCAGATCGACCGGATGCTGCATCGCAAGCTGCTGCTCGGCAAGACGGGCGAGTTGCTGATGGAGCTCGCCGCGTGCTGGACCTTCGTGATGATCGGCACCGGCATCGCGCTGTGGTGGCCGCGCGGCGCGGCGCGCGTCGGGCAGGCACTGCGCCCCGACCTGTCGCTGCGCGGCCGGCCGCTGTGGAAGAACATTCACGCGACGGCCGGCATCTGGCTCGCGGCCGGCACGATCGCATTCATCCTGACGGGGCTGCCGTGGTCGGGCTCGTGGGGCAAGAACTTCAAGGCGCTGGCCGCGACCGTGAACCTCGGTGCGCCGGAAGGCGCATGGGGTGGCGGAGCGGTTCGCTCGACGCGCCCGGGTGCCGCCGCGGCGCCCGCACCTGCCCACGCAGATGTACCGTCCGGCCATCACCACGAATCCGGCGAGTCGATGCCGGGGATGGTGATGGACGACCTGCCGTTGCCGCAAACGCCGTGGGCGGTCGGCAACGTGCCCGTCCCGCATTCGCCGTCGGCGCCGACGCCGGCCCCGCTGCCGCTGGCCCGCGCAATCGCGATCGTCGCGGGCCTCGGCGTGACGAGCGGCTATACGCTCGCGCTGCCGTCCGGCGCGGACGGCGTGTTCACCGCGTCGTACTTCCCGGACGACCCGAAAGCCGAACGGACGATCTACCTCGACCAGTACAGCGGGGCCGTGCTGAAAGACATCGGCTATGACGACTACGGCGCGGTGTCGCGCGCCGTGTCGTACGGCACGTCGCTGCACATGGGCCGCTACTTCGGGCTCGCGAACCAGATCGTCTGCGCGGTGCTGTCGCTCGGGCTGGCCGCGATGGCCGTCACGGGCACCGTGATGTGGTGGAAGCGCCGCCCGGCTCGCAAGTTGGGGGCGCCGTCGCGCGAACGCGGCGCGCCGCCGATGCGCGGATGGATCGCGGGGCTCGTGCTGCTCGGCATCGTCTTCCCGCTGATGGGCGCGACGATCGTCGCGGTCTGGTTGATCGACCGTCTGCTGTTCGGCCGTGCGGCACGCGCAGCGGCCTGATTCATCGCGCGCCGGCATACGCGGCGCGCCGACGCGACACGCCCGGGCCACCGCGTGGCTCGGGCTGTTCGCGCTCGTGCTCGCGCTCGTCGCGCCGCTGATCTCGCAACTGCGCGCTGCCGCACCCGATGACGGCCTGCCGGCCGCGCCGATCTGCTCGGCAACCGGCAACACGCTCGTGGCGCACGCGCAATCGCAGGCGTCGCCCGATTCGTCGTCCGATTCTCCATCGGACAGGCATTTCGACCGCTGCGGCTATTGCGGCCTGCTCGCCGGCCATCCGCCGCTGCAGTCCGCGGTGTTGCTCTCCGCCTCCCCGGCCGTGCGGCATGCGCCGCCCGCGCCGCTGATCCCCTCTGCCCGCTACCCGTCGAAGCGCTACGCGCTCGCCGCGCGCGGGCCGCCTTCCGCCCGCGCCTGACGCACCTCGCGACCGCGCCGCCGCACACCGCGCGGCGCCGTCCGCTTCGCCTGCCCGCCCTGCCGGCGCCCGATGCCGAACCCGCGCGCGTGACCACGCGCGGCGGCCGGCGCCGCGCATGGCGCGCATCGTGTCCGACTCATCATCGTCACCCTAACCATACGTACAACGACATGTTTACCTCGACCCGTATCGCCGTCGCGCTGTCCGGCGCGATCTCCGTGCTCTTCGCGTCGGCCGCCTGCGCGCAAGGCGCCGACGCGCCCACCGATGCACCGGCCGCATCGACGCTGCCCGCGATCCACGTCAACGCACCCCGCGAGATGGACTCGCTGACATCGCAATCGACCGGCAAGCTGAAGCGCACGCTCGAGCAGACGGTCGGCTCGGTGGGCTTCGTCGATGCCGACAGCTACCGGAACACCTACGCGTTCACGCTGCGCGACGTGCTGAAGGACGTGCCCGGCGTGTTCGTCGAGAACCGCTACGGCCAGGAACTGCGGCTGTCGATTCGCGGCTCGGGAATCGCCCGTTCGTACCACACGCGCGGCCTCGAGATCCTGCAGGACGGCATCCCGACCAACCTCGCGGACGGCAGCGGCGACTACTACCAGATCGATCCGCTCGCACTGCAGGCGGTGCAGGTCTACAAGGGCGGCAACGGCCTCGCGTATGGTGCGTCGACACTCGGCGGCGCGATCGATTTCATCACGCCGACCGCCCACACCGCCGACGCGCCGAACATCCTGCGCGTGGAAGGCGGCAGCTACGGCACGGTGCGCACCAGCGCGCAGGTCTCGCGCGTGCTCGGCCCGCTCGACTTCCTCGCGAACTTCAGCGTCAACCACGCGGACGGCTACCGCGATCATTCGAAGGGGCAATACGAGCAGTTCAACGCGAACGTCGGCTACCGGTTCAGCCCGACGGTCGAGACGCGCTTCTACGTCGGCGTGTACGTCGTCGATCAGTTGCTGCCCGGCACGCTGTCGCTGTCCGACGCGCTGAACAATCCGACCAGGGCCGCGCCGAACGCGATATCGGGCGACCAGGCGCGCAACACGCGCACCGAGCGGATCGCGAACCGCACGACGGTGAAGCTCGATTCGGGCGAGCTGCAGTTCGACACGTGGGCGATCCACAAGAGCCTCTATCACCCGATCTTCCAGGCGCTCGACCAGGACGGCTGGACCTACGGCTTCGCGCCGCGCTACACGGGCCACCTGACGCTCGGCGGAATGCGCAACGACCTGATCGTCGGCGCGCGCTTCTTCGGCGGCCGCACGCAGGCGAACCAGTACGTGAACGTCAACGGCAACAAGGGCGCGCAGACACTCGATTCGACGCAGACGGCCTTCAACTACGAGGCGTACGTCGAGAACCGGCTGTTCTTCGTGCCGACCGTCGCGCTGATGACGGGCGTGAAGGTGCTGCACTCGGTGCGCGAGTACATCGACAACGGCGGGCTGCCGCGCGCCCCGAACTACAAGTCGACGAACGCGAGCTACAGCGGTGTCAATCCGAAGCTCGGGCTGCTGTGGCAGCCGGATGCGCACACCCAGGCCTACGTCGACATCACGCGCAGCCAGGACGTGCCCGACTTCACCGACCTCACGCAGACCTTCTCGAACACGACGCGCTTCACGCCGCTCGCGGCGCAGCACGCGTGGACGATCGAGTTCGGCACGCGCGGCTCGCGCGAGCGCGTGAGCTGGGACGTGACCGCCTATCGCTCGCTCGTGCGCGACCAGCTGCTGCAGTACACGACGAACCCGGATGTGCCGGCGTCGACGTTCAATGCGAACAAGACGGTGCTGCAAGGGATCGAGGCCGGCGCGTCGGTCGAGCTGCTGCGCAACGTCACCGGGCGCGGCGCGGGCGACAAGGTCACGCTGTCGGGCATCTGGAACCTGAACGACTTCCGCTTCAAGAACGACCCGCAGTACGGCAACAACCGGATCGCCGGCGTGCCGCTGAACGTGCTGCGCGCGACGCTGGGCTACGCGCGGCCGAGCGGCTTCCATATCGCGGCGACGCTCGACTGGGTGCCGTCGGGCGCGTGGGCCGACGATGCGAACACGTTGCGCGTGCCGAGCTACACGCTGCTCGGGCTGCAGGCCGGATACGACTTCCGCAACGGCCTCTCGCTGTTCGTCGACGCGCGCAACCTGACCAACAAGCGCTATGTGAGCGACATCAGCACGGTCGCCGATGCGCGCACCGCGAACACCGCGATCTTCTATCCGGGCGAAGGTCGCAGCGTGTTCGCCGGCATGCGGTACGCGTTCTGATGCCCGGCCTGACAAGAAACACCGCATTGAACAGATTCAAAGGATCTCGAAACATGAAGTTCAGATTGATGCTGCCCGCCGCCTTGCTCGCGGCCTTCTCGCCCGCCGGGCAAGCCCAGGAGAGCGATGCCGCGAGCGCCGGCGCCACGCTCGCACCGATTCGCGTCAGCGCCCAGAAGGCGACACCGCTCACGCAGCCGCTCGACACCGGCAGCCGTCTCGGCCTGACTTCGCTCGAAACGCCCGCGAGCGTCGAGCAGATCGATCGCAAGACGCTCGACACGCGCGGCGACAGCGCGATCGTCGACGCGGTGAGCCGCGCCGCCGGCATCAGCGCATCGCCGCATCCCGGCAACGGCGGCTCGGAGCTCGGCGCGCGCGGCTTCGTCGGCGCGTCGTCGGTCACGCAGCTCTATGACGGCGTGCGCCCGTACGGCGCGATCGGCATCACGTTTCCGTTCGACACGTGGTCGGTCGACCATATCGACGTGCTGCGCGGCCCGGCGTCGGTGATCTACGGCGAAGGCGCGATCGGCGGGGTCGTCAACATCGTGCCGAAGAAGCCGACGCGCGGCGCGATCCGGAACGAGCTGCAGGTCGGCGGCGGCACCGAGGGCACGGCGCGGGTCGCGTTCGGCAGCGGCGGCGCGATCAACGACAAGCTGTCGTATCGCTTCGACATCAGCGGCAACCGTTCGTCGAACTGGGTCGACCGCGGCAATTCGCGCAACCTGTCGATCTCCGGCGCGCTGCGCTACGACGTGAGCGCCGACCTGTACGTGACGGCGTCGTATGCGCAAGGCTTCCAGCATCCGATGCAGTATTTCGGCGTGCCGCTCGTGAACGGCGCGCGCGATCGCGCGCTCGACAAGAAGAACTACAACGTCGGCGACAGCGACATCGCGTTCCGCGACAGCTGGGCGACGGTAGCGGCGAACTGGCAGCCGAGCGACAGCCTGAACGTGACCAGCACGCTCTACCGGATGAAGAGCAACCGTCACTGGAAGGACGCCGAGTACTACACGTACCTGCCGTCAACCGCGCAAGTGCGGCGCAGCAGCTTCACGGAAATCTTCCACGACCAGGAGCAGTACGGCAACGTGACGGCGGCCACCGTCACCACCGCGCTGCTCGGCATGCGCAACACGTTCTCGGCGGGCTTCGAGTTCAATCACACGACGTTCCAGCACGACAACAACTCGCCGTATTCGGGCACGTCGACGGTCGATCCGTTCAACTTCGATCCGGGCAGCTTCATCAACACGGCCGGCACCTACCCGAAGTACCGCAGCCAGGCGAACCAGTACGCGCTGTTCGCCGAGAACCGGCTGGAGATCACGCCGCGCTGGTCGGTGATCGGCGGGCTGCGCTACGACCACGCAAGCGTGAACCGCGACGATCTCGTGAACGGCGGCGCGTTCACGAAGGTGTTCGCGAACACGGGCTGGCGCATCGGCACCGTGTACGACGTGCAGCCCGGCCTCGCCGTGTACGGCCAGTATTCGGTCGCGGCCGATCCGATCAGCTCGCTGCTGTCGCTGAATGCGTCGAAGGCGAACTTCACGCTCGCGACCGGCCGGCAGATCGAGATCGGCGTGAAGCAGTCGTTCCTCGGCGGCAAGGCGGAATGGACGCTGGCCGCGTACCGGATCGTCAAGAGCAATCTGCTGACGGCCGATCCGCTGAACCCGAACCAGTCGATCCAGATCGGCCAGCAGTCGTCGCGCGGGCTCGAGGCGACGGTCGGCGCGGAGATCGCGAAGGACTGGCGCGTCGACGCGAACGTGTCGATCCTGCGCGCGAAATACGACGACTTCCAGCAGACGTCCGGCGGCACGACGGTGTCGCGCGCGGGCAACGTGCCGGTGTCGGTGCCGCAGCGGCTCGCGAACCTGTGGGTGAGCTGGCGCTTCGCGCCGGACTGGACGGGCATCGCGGGCGTCAAGTACGTCGGCAAGCGTTTCGCCGACACCGCGAACCAGCTCGTGATGCCGTCGTACACCACCGTCGACCTCGGCCTCGCGTGGAAGCCGCGCAAGGACACGACGATCACCGCGCGCGCGTACAACGTGTTCAACCGGCGCTTCGTGCAGTCCGCGTACTACAACGAGACGCAATACCTGCTCGGCAACGACCGGCGGCTCGAAGTGGTGGCGAACTACCGGTTCTGATGCGGCGCGATGCGGTGCGCCACACCCGCCGCCGGTGTGCATGCCCTGCGGCGGGGGCATGCATCGCGACCTCACCGCGAAGGCGCGGCCACTCACGCAACCGCATGAACGCCCTGGATCGGCGCACAGCGGCGGCCCGACGAACCCCTCGCCGGGCCGCATGACCGCGCGTCACGCACGCGTGCCCGCCGCGCGCCCCGCCATCCACTTCCGGTAGCGCCGCGTCTGGCACTGCGCGGCCAGTTGCTGCCCGACCAGCGCGCGCAGCGGCGACACCTGCGGGTGCGTGCGCCGGCCAACGCTCAGCCGCGTGAGCTGGAACTTGACGACCGCCATGTTGGCCAGCGCGCCCAGCGCCTTGTTCTTCCAGCGGATCGGTTCCAGCACCGGCGCGCTGTCCTTGCCGGCCCGCCAGTCGCGCGGCAGGTTCGGCTCAATCGACAGCGCGGTCGCGATGCCGACCATCGCCACGCCGC
Organism: Burkholderia sp. HI2500; assembly: GCF_002223055.1. Classification (NCBI taxonomy): domain Bacteria; kingdom Pseudomonadati; phylum Pseudomonadota; class Betaproteobacteria; order Burkholderiales; family Burkholderiaceae; genus Burkholderia; species Burkholderia sp. HI2500. Next base: position 2,340,508 of record NZ_NKFL01000006.1, read on the forward strand.
TGTCGACCACCTGCTCGGCCACCACGCGACGCCGGATGCCGCCCGTGACCATCAGCGGCATCCGCGCAACCGCCGTGATGTCGCGCGCGAACTCGAGGAAATACGCTTCGCGGGCCAGCGTGCGCCCGTCGCGTGCCTCACCCTGCATCGCCGGCACTTCATAGCTGCCGCCCGACAGTTCGACGAGATCGACGCCGAGCGGATTCAGCAGTTCGACCACGCGCTTCGCGTCGTCCGCGCTGAAGCCGCCGCGCTGGAAATCCGCCGAGTTCAGCTTGACCGCGACCGCGAATTGCGGCGACACCGTCGCGCGCACGTCCCGCACGATGTCGAGCAGCAGGCGTGCGCGATTCTCGATGCTGCCGCCCCACGGGTCCTGCCGGCGGTTCGTCAGCGGCGACAGGAACTGGCTCAGCAGATAGCCGTGCGCCGCGTGAATCTCCACACCGGTGAAGCCGCTCTGCTCCGCGAGTTGCGCGGCGCGCACGAAGCGCTGCTGCACGTCGGCGATATCGGCCGGCGTCATCTCCTTCGGCACCGGGAACTGCTTCGACAGCGCACCGAGCGCGAGCGGCACGGCCGACGGCGCGAGCGTCGTCTGGCCGAGCGCCGCCTGCATCTGGCGCCCCGGGTGATTGATCTGCATCCAGACCTGCCCGCCGCCCGAGCGCGCCACCTGCGCCCAGCGGCGGAAGCGGTCGAGATGCGCATCGCTCTCGAGCACGACGCCGTTCGGCCCCGTCATCGCGCGGCCGTCCACCATCACGTTGCCGGTCAGGATCAGGCCGACCTGGCCATCGGCCCACGCCTGGTACAGGCGCAGCAACGCGTCGGACGGTGCGTGGTTCGCATCGGCCATGTTCTCTTCCATCGCGGCCTTGGCCAGACGGTTCGGAATCACCGCCCCGTTGGGCAGTGTCAGCGGTGTAAACAGGTTCATGGAGGGCACCCTCAATTGACGATGCCCAACGATAACTTTAAAGTCAACTTTAAGGTCAAGCCCTTTTGGAGCGCAGCATGAAAATCGGCGAACTGGCGAAGGCGAGCGGCCTCGCGGCGTCCCGCATCCGCTTCTACGAAGCGAGCGGGCTGCTCGAACCGGCCCGTCGGCAGGCCAACGGCTATCGGGAATACGGGTCGGAAGCGTTGACGCGGCTCGCGATCATCGACCGCGCGCAGCGCGCGGGTTTTGCGCTCGACGAGATCCGCGCGGTGTTGCCGCCCGATCTCGGCGCGTGGCCGCGCGACGAGCTGCTGGTCGCGCTGCGGCACAAGGTCGACGAAATCGTGCTGCTCGAACAGCGTCTCGCGCAGAACCGGCAACATCTAGAGGTGTTGATCGACGAGATTGAGAACAAGCCGGAGGGCGAGGATTGCACGGAAACCGCGCAACGGATGCTCGACCGCCTGTGCGCGCAGGCCGAAGAAGCGCCGGCGTCGGCACCGGTGTCCGCGCCGGTCCCGCGGCCGACACGCAAGCGCGCATGACTGGTTACGCTGCGTCACCTGACAAACAATCAACCTCCGCGGCGGCGAGACGAGTCGACGCGCGTGCGCCGGCTTCCCCGGCGCGACTTCACGACCCGATCCGCATGACGCTCCCCCGCACCACAGGATTCCTCGTCGCCGCACTGCTGACGTTCGGCATCGGCAACGCTTGCGCCAGGACGTGCGCCGATACGCCTGCATCGTTCGCCTGCCCCGCCGCCCCCGACCTTCCGGACGAGATCGTCGCGCAGCTGCCCGCCGGCTACGAAGCGATGGACGCCGCGTCAGGGCGACTGACCGACAGCCCCCATGTCGGCTATGTCGTCGTCGCGCATCAGCCCGACGACTCGATGCGCAAGGCGTCGCCGCGTCCGCTGATGATCTTCCTGCCGGGCAAGGACGGGCACTACCGGCTCGCGGCGCGCAACGACGCCGTGATCATGAAAGCCGACGAAGGCGGAATGGGCGACCCGTATCTGGATGGCGTCGCCGAGAACGCGCTCACGGTCGAACCGCGCACCTTCACGGTCGAACAGGGCGTATTCGCGGGCCATGACCACTGGCGCGACCGTGTCACGTTTCGCTACGACAACGCGCATCGCACGTGGGTGTTCCATCGCGAGGTGTTCCGGAACTGGCGCTTCAACGACGATCCGAACGGCGATGCGCTGAAGGCCGACCCGGTGCGCGTCACGCGCGCCAATGCGGCGAAAGCGGTCACGTTCGAAGCGTGGCGGCCGGGTTACTGGTGTGATTCGGCCGAGCGGCGAGGTAGCGATCCGGCTTGCAGCAAGACGCGTTGACGGTGACGCAGCGCCGCCGTGCTGCCGTGCCGCGACTGACGATGCGTGCGGATAAGCGGTATGCACGGACGCTGCCGCGCCGCACGCGCAGTGTGTCTGCCGGCACGCGCCTGCCCCCTTCGCCGCGCAGATTTGCTTACGTCGCAGGTAATCGACGCGCGCCGCCCGCGCCACGATGATGGCTCCATCGACGCACGAAGCGCATCACATCAAGGAGCCCGCCATGACCGCCTACGCCATCGCCCACCTGCACGACGTCGAGATGGGCGACGACATCGTCGAATATCTCGAACGCATCGACGGCACGCTCGCGCCTTTCAGCGGTCATTTCGTGATTCACGGCGCGCGGCCGGAGGTACGTGAAGGCGTGTGGCGCGGCGACCTGATCGCGATCGCGTTTCCCGATCTGGACACGGCGCGCGCGTGGTACGAATCGGATGCGTACCGGCAGATCCAGCCGCTGCGCGCGCGGCACGCGAGCGGCCCGCTGATCCTGATCGACGGCGTCGACGCGCGGCACAAGGCGACCGACATCCTGCGCTGACGAAGCATTACGCGCCGCCGGTCGCCAATCGGGCTGTTGGGCCGCCACGCGCCGACGGCGGCGTTACATCCCTTCGAGCGGCTGCCCCGGCTCCCACGCGTCGACCGTCGCCTTCGCTTTCTCCCGATCGCGCGCCGACAGCACGCCGTCGAGCTCGGCGGCCGATACCTCGGAGAACTCGACCTTGCGGCTGCCCTTTGCGGATTTCAGCGCCGCGAGGTAGAACGTGTACGCGGTCAGCTGGTTCTGCTTCACGCCACGGCCTTTCTGATAGAGCGTCCCCATGCTTTCGAGCCCCAGCGGATCGCCCTGGCGCGCGGCCGAACGATACAGCGCAGTGGCTTTGTCGAGGTCCGCGGGCAGCTTCAACCCCATGTCGTACATCAAGCCGAGCGCGCTCTGCGCGGGCGCGTAGCCACGGTCGGCTGCCAGCTGGAAGCAATCCGCGGCCACGCGGAAATAGCGCTTGGCCGGATCCTCTTCACGACGGAACAGCCGCCACGCGATATCGTCGATCCGTACGGCCATGTCGTACTGCATCTTCACGTCGCCATGCTGGGCGGCGATGAAGCTCCACTTCACCGCCTGCTCGTCGTCCCTGCCCGGGTAGCGGTAGTACTTGCCAAGCAACGCGGCTGCTTCGGCGTTACCCGCGTTCGCCGCGGTCGTCAGCTCGGGGATGGCGGTCTGGTAGTCCTTCTTCTCGTAGGCGGCCAAGCCGTCCTTCAGGTCGGCAAATGCCGGCGCAACGGCCAGCGCGGCGCACAGCGCCAATAGGGTTTTTTTCATTGCTCTCGATATTGTGATTATTCGATCGGATTGCGGCGAAGCACGACATCGTGCCCCCACGTGTCGCGCTTCGCATGCAGCCGTCCGGTGCGTATCGTCGTTCTGCGGCCCCGCATGGCGGAACCTGTCGCACCGGATGGCTTTCCTTTTACCGCAATCGCAAATCCGTCGTCAATGAAGCGGCCCTCGCCCCACCGTGCCGGCTACCCCTTGCGCTCCATCGGCTCGCCGACGACGAACCCGCCGCCCTGGAACCGCTGCGCGGGATCATCGTAGTCGGCGGTCGGCGCCGTCACCGGGAACAGCCCGGCGAATTGCTCGGAGCTGTCACGCGGACGGAAGCCGAGGAAACCGGCCTTCGTGTTGTCCCACCACTTCACCGGGTTGTCCGACGCGCCGTACACGATCGCGTGCCCGACGCGGTTCGTCAGCAGCGAGCAGCGCACCAGCTCGATGAAATCGCGGTAGCTGAGGAACGTCACGAGCATGCGCGGATTCTTTGGCACTTCGAACGATGAGCCGATCCGCAGGCACACGGTCTCGATCCCGAAGCGGTCGAAGTAGTAGCGCGACAGCGATTCGCCGAAGCACTTCGTCACGCCGTACAGGCTGTCGGGGCGCAGCGGCGAATCGGCGTCGAGCACTTCCGTGACCGGATGGAAGCCGATCGCATGGTTCGAGCTCGCGAATACGACGCGCTTCACGCCGTGCTTGCGCGCGGCTTCGTACAGGTTGTACGTGCCGGTGATGTTCGCGCCGACGAGATCGTCGAACGGCGCATCGACCGAAATGCCGCCGAGGTGGACGATCGCGTCCACGCCGTCGACGAGCTGCATCACCGCGGCCCGGTCGGCCAGGTCGACGACGCGGGTTTCTTCATGCGCGGCCGCGTCGCCGAGCGTCGCGATGTCGCTGACGCGCACGACGTCGGCCCAGTCGGCGAGCGCGCCGCGCAACTGGCGGCCGAGGTTGCCGGCCGCGCCTGTCAGCAGCAGGCGCCCGAACGGTTTGCGCGCGCCGGTGGATGAGGCGTTCATTGAATCTCCTTGCATCTGACCTGAAATCTGACTGAATCGGAAAACGTTTTCCAACTATACGCGGGCGCACCGCCGAACGTCAATGGTCGACCCCGGTGGCAGCCATCCGCACTTTCCCGATATCGGCGCGTGGCCGCGCGTGCCCTTTTTCTGCCACAATCCGGCCTTACGGAACGAAAACGTTACCCTTCGAATGAAAAAAGTTTCCCCGACGATCCGCGACGTGGCGGCGGAAGCCGGCGTGTCGGTCGCGACGGTCTCGAAGTACGTGAACGGCACGCAGCGCTTCTCGCCGACCGTCGAGGCCCGGCTCAAGGAGGCGATCGAGCGGCTCGGCTACCGTTCGAACCCGCTCGCGCGCTCGATGATCACCGGCCGCACGCGCACGATCGGCCTCGTGATCCTCGACATCAGCAACCCGCACTTCACGAACGTGGTGAAAGGCGCGAACCGCGTCGCGCTGCAGCACGACTACACGCTGCTGCTCGTCGATACCGAGGAGAGCCAGGCACGCGAACGCTCGCTGATCGAGGCGCTCGCGCAGCGCGTCGACGGGCTGATCGTCAGCACGCGGATGCCGGATAACGAAGCCGGCTGGATGCTCGATCTCAACAAGCCGCTCGTACTGCTGCGTCGCAGCCCCGGTCTGCCGATTCCGAGCGTCGGCATCGACAACCGGCTGTCGACCTACATGCTTGCTCGCCACCTGCTCAATCTCGGCCATACGCGCATCGCGTATCTCGGCTTCGGCACCGCACGCGTGAACGACGAACGGATCCAGGGCGCGCGCGACTGTCTCGCGGAAGCCGGGCTCACGCTCGACGTGCACGATGCGCATGCGCCGACCGCCGAAGCCGGCGAGCGTGCGTGTTCGCGCGTGATGCTCGGGCCGCAGCGCCCGCAGGCCGTGATCTGCTACAACGACCTGATCGCGCTCGGCTTCATGAAGGAGGCCACGTCGCTCGGCTTCCGGCTGCCGCAGGACGTGTCGGTCGCGGGCATCGACAACGTGCCGTACGGCGAATACGCGGCGCCCGCGCTGACCACCGTCGACATCCAGAGCGAGAACATGGGCGAGCTCGCGATGCAGAAGCTGATCGACGCGCTCGCGGGCCGCACCGATGCGAGCTATTCGACGTTCGAGCCGCGGCTGATCATGCGCGCGTCGACGGCCGCGGTCGGCTGAGTTTCCTGTTTCGCGCCTGCAAAAGAAAACGCGCCGCCCAAGGGCGGCGCGTTCGTTTGCGGACAAGCGGTCACGCGATTACGCGTCGAGCTGCGCAGGCTTCATCTTCGGCGTGAGCATGTGCATCACGCCCAACGCGATCAGGTAGGCCGACGCGCCGATCGCGAACAGCACCCAGTAGTGGCCCGTGCGCTGCAGCACCTGGCCGATCACTTCCGAGAACAGCACGCCGCCGATCGAACCGGCCATCCCGCCGATGCCGACCACCGATGCCACCGCGCGGCGCGGGAACAGGTCGGACGCCGTCGTGAACAGGTTCGCCGACCAGCCCTGGTGCGCGGCGGCGGCGAGGCCGACGATCAGCACCGCGGCCCACAGGCTCTGCACCTGCGACACGAACGCGATCGGCAGCACGCAGCATGCGCAGATCAGCATCGCCGTCTTGCGCGCGCCGTTCACGCTCCAGCCCGCGCGCAGCAGCATCGACGACAGCCAGCCGCCGCCGATGCTGCCGACCGTCGTCAGCGCATAGATGCAGACGAGCGGCAGGCCGATGTGCTGCATGTCCATCCCGCGCGATTCGTTGAGCCACTTCGGCAGCCAGAACAGGTAGAACCACCACACCGGGTCGGTCAGGAACTTGCCGATCAGGAACGCCCACGTCTCGCGCTTGCGGATCAGTTCGCCCCAGCGCGGCGCGCCGGCATTCGCGTTCGCCGCGTCGAGCGCTTCCGCTTCGTCGCGCGGCTCGTCGTATTCGGCGGCGAGCGCGCGCGTATCGGCCTGGCGATAGAGCACGAGCCACACCGCGAGCCACACGATGCCGATCGCGCCGACGATCACGAACGCCGCGCGCCAGCCGTAGGCCACCGCGATCGCCGGGATGATCGCCGGTGCGAACACCGCGCCGATGTTCGCACCCGAGTTGAAGATGCCGGTGGCGAGCGCGCGTTCGCGGCGCGGGAACCATTCGGCCGTGGTCTTGATCGCGGCCGGGAAGTTGCCGCCCTCGCCGATGCCGAGCAGCGCGCGCACGAACGCGAAGCCCATCACCGAGCCGACCGCCGCGTGCAGCATCGCGGCGATGCTCCACACCAGCATCGCCAGCGCATACGAGATGCGCGTGCCGAGCCGGTCGACGATGCGCCCGAAGCCGAGCAGGCCTAGCGCATAGAACGCGGAAAACGCCATCACGATGCGGCCGTACTGCACCTGGCTCCAGCCGATGTCGTGCTGGAGCATCGGCGCGAGCAGGCCGAGGATCTGCCGATCCATGTAGTTGATGACGGTCGCGAAAAACAGCAGCGCACAGACGGTCCAGCGGTAGCGGCTGGCGGCCGCGCGCACGGCGCCGACGACGGCAGATTGCATGAATGTCTCCGATGCGCGGCCGCGCCCGTCGCGCCGCACGTTGTTCGTTGACCGGCGACCGGCGCCGGGGCGGACGGCGGTGCGCCTGTCGCGCACGGCCGATTCCGTCGATCAATCTGGAAAACGTTTTTCAAAGAATAGGACGTGCGCCCCTGCCCTGTCAGTCGGGGATTTCGATGAGTCATCTCAAATTAGTCAACCGCAAAAGAGACGACTGTTTCACTACATGGCATTAACCGTTTTTCCCCGATTTTCCCGACCGGCGTGCGCGAGGGCGGCCGCCGAGACACATGTCCGATTCCAGCCAGAATCGGCGGGCGGGATGGTTTACAGTCGTCTCATGCGCCTCGATCCCGACACCTGCTATGACGCCCTGCTTTCGCGGAACCGCCGCTTCGACGGCTGGTTCTTCGTCGGCGTCGCGACGACGGGCGTGTATTGCCGCCCCGTCTGCCCGGTGAAGCCGCCGAAAGCGCAGAACTGCAGCTACTACCCGAGCGCCGCGGCCGCCGAGAAAGCCGGCTTTCGACCCTGCATGCGCTGCCGCCCCGAGCTCGCGCCCGGCCACGGACTGCTCGACCTGTCCGGCACGCTCGCCGACGCGGCCGCCACGCTGATCGAGGACGGTTTCCTGAACGCGCATTCCGTCGATGCGCTCGCACGGCGTGTCGGCGTGACCGAACGCCACCTGCGCCGGATCTTCGGCGCGCAGTTCGGTGTGTCGCCGGTCGAGTTCGCGCAGACGCACAGGTTGCTGATGGCCAAGCGGTTGCTGACCGATACCGCGCTGCCGGTGGCCGTCGTCGCGTCCACGGCCGGGTTCGGCAGCGTGCGGCGCTTCAACGACCTGTTCCTGCAGCGGTACGGCCTCAATCCACTCCGGCTGCGCAAAGGAGCCCGCGCGTCGGCCGATGGCGACATGACGTTCCCGCTGCCGTATCGCCCGCCGTTCGCGTGGGACGACCTGATGCGCTTCCTTGCGCAGCGGCAGATCGACGGTGTCGAGCGGATCGATGCGCAGGGTTATGCGCGTGTCGTCGAATTGCCGAACCCGAACGTCAACGACGGTAGCGGGCGTATTGCCGGCTGGCTGTCCGTCGCGCATGTGCCGCAGCGCTTCGCGCTGGCCGTCACCGTGTCGCCCTCGTTGACGCCGGTCGTACCGGCCGTACTCGCGCGTGTGCGGCGGCTGTTCGATCTCGACAGCCGCCCCGACGTGATCGACGCGCATCTCGGCGAACTCGCGAGCGGCTCGCCGGGCCTGCGTGTTCCCGGCGCGTTCGACGGCGTCGAGATCGCGATCCGAGCGATTGCAGGCGAACAGCTTGCGGCGACGCATGCGGGCGCGCCGGTGCTGGCGCGCATCGCCGAACGTTTCGGCACATCGATCAAAGGCGCGCCGCCGGGCCTCATGCACGCGCTGCCCTCCGCCGCGACGCTGGCCGCCCTGCCGCCTTCCGCGCTTGAAACGATCGGCATCGCGCGCGAACCCGCACGGGCGATCGTGTCGCTCGCCCGCGCCGTCGACGACGGCACGCTCTCACTCGAACCGATGGCGCCGCTCGACATGACGCTTGACGCATTGCGCGCGCTGCCCGGCTTCGACGAGCACGCGGTGCAGTACGTCGCGATGCGCGCGATGGCCTGGCCGAATGCGTTCCCGGCCGACGATGCGTGGCTGCCCGCGCGCAGCGAGCGCACCCGTGTGCCATCATCCGCGCCGCATGCGGCGCGCTGGGCGCCGTGGCGCGCGTATGCCGCACTGCACGTGTGGCGCCTTCATGGAGATGTGTCGCGATGACTCCCGCTCACCTGATTCCGAGCCCGCTGGGCGACATCGCCGTGCGCATCGAGGACGATGCGCTGACGGGCCTTTACTTCGTCGGCCAGAAATACTTCCCGCCGGTTGCGATCGTGACCGAGGCAGACGCGCTCGCGATGTCGCCGCTTGCGCGCAAGGTCGCGGAAGAAGTCGCCGAGTACTTCACCGGCATGCGCGAGACATTCTCCGTGCCGATTCACCTGCGAGGCACCACGTTTCAACGACGCGTATGGAAGGAACTGCTCGCGATTCCGTTCGGCGAACTCGTGACGTACGGCGACATCACCGAGCGCGTCGGGTTGCCGATGAGCGGCGCGCGCGCCGTGGGCGGTGCGGTCGGCCGGAACCCGGTGTCGATCATGGTGCCGTGCCATCGCGTGGTCGGCGCATCGGGCAGCCTCACCGGCTATGCGGGCGGCATCGATCGCAAGCGCGCGCTGCTGTCGCTCGAAGGCGCGGGGTTCGAGCGCGGCGCCCACCATCCGGTGCAACAGGCGCTCGCGTTCTGAGTGGAGGCGTGCGGCCGCGTCACGCGTTCAACACGGGCCGGCGCGCTTCACGCTTCGCATACGCGCCGGGCGTCACCTGAAATTTCGCCTGGAACAGCGCGATGAACGACGACGTCGAGTCGTAGCCCAGTTGCGCGGCCACCGCGCCGATCGGCTCGCCCGCATCGAGCAGCGGCAGCGACGCCAGCAGCCGCACCGCCTGCCGCCATTCGGTAAACGACAGCCCCGTGTCCTGCCGGAAGAGGCGCGACAGCGTGCGTCGCGTCGCGCCGACCTGATGCCCCCATTCGTCGAGATTGCGCGTATCGCCCGGATCCGCATGCAACGCCCGCGCGATTTTCAGCAGACGCGGATCGCGCGGCAGCGGCACCGTCAGCGGCGCCTGCCGCATGCGTGCGATCCGGTCCGCGATCAGGCAGACGAGCGCACCGTCCGGCCCCGTCTCGTCGTAGTTCACCGGCAATTCGGCCGTAGCGAGCACCAGCTCGCGCAGCAGCGGCGTCATGCAGAGGATCGCGCAATCGTCGTGCACGTCGTCGCGCGCGATCGCCGCATCGAGATACAGGCTGTGGAACGCGACGCAATCGCGCGTCGACACCGCATGCGGCACGTGCGGCGGAATCCACATCGCATAGTGCGGCGGCAGCAGGTGCCGGCCCGACGGCGTCGACACCTCGAGCACCCCGCTCGTCGCATACATCAGCTGCGCCCACGGATGACTGTGCGCGTCGATGCTCACGTTGCCGGGAATCCCGAACGCACGCACATACAGCGGCCTCGGCAGGCGCGCCATCGGCGGCACCGCGTAAGGGTCACCCGATTGTCCCGCCAGCACCATAAGACGTCCTCCGAAGGTCATTGCACGAACGAGCGCGATGCTACCGTGGCGGCTCTTCTTTCACACGGCTTCCGCTCATGAGCGCTCATACCCGCACCACCCGCAAGACCGTCACCGCGATCCGTTCGACCAAGGGCATCGGCAGCCTCGTGTCGCTGACCGCGTATTCCGCGCCGATGGCGAAGCTCGTCGACGAGGTGGCCGACGTGATCATCGTCGGCGACTCCGTCGGCATGGTGCTGTACGGGATGCCCGATACGCTGCGCGTCACGCTCGACATGATGATTGCACACGGTGCGGCCGTCGTGCGCGGCGCCGCGCAGGCATGCGTCGTCGTCGACCTGCCGTTCTCGACGTACCAGGAATCGCCCGCGCAAGCGTATCGCTCCGCCGCGCGCCTGCTCGCCGAAACCGGCGCGCAGGGCGTGAAGCTCGAAGGCGGCAGCGAGATGGCCGACACGATCCGCTTCCTGACCGAGCGCGGCATTCCGGTGATGGCGCACGTCGGCCTCATGCCGCAACGGGCCAACGCGACGGGCGGCTTCCGCGCGCAGGGGATGGACCCGCGCTCGGCCGCGCAGGTGTTCGATGCCGCATGTTCGGCGGAACGGGCCGGCGCGTTCAGCGTCGTCGTCGAAGGGACGGCCGAAGCGCTTGCGCGCCATATCACCGAAACGCTGACGATCCCGACGATCGGCATCGGCGCATCGCCCGCGTGCGACGGGCAAGTGCTCGTGACCGAGGACATGATCGGCGCGTTCGATGCGTACACGCCGCGCTTCGTGAAGCGTTATGCCGATGCGAATGCGGTGATGCGCGAGGCGATTCGTCAGTACGCGCACGACGTGCGGCAGCGTGTGTTCCCGGAACCCGCGCATTGCTTTGGGTATGGCAAGCCGCTGCAACGGATGGGCGCGGATGATGCGGCTGCGTGATGACGTGATGACGTCGCGCAGGCATTCGTGAACGCATGGCGAATGATGGTGCGATCACCTCACACGCGCTTGCGCATCGCGTGCGTGACCCGGGCGTTCGCTTCGAACTTCGCGCGATGCGTCGAGAAGAACGTCCGCACGTTGCGGACGTTCGATGCGCCGGTGAACAGCCGCCGCGCGAATTCGTCGTATTCGGCGACGTCGGCCAGATCGGCCACCACCACGAAATCCGGCCCCGGCGACACGCGATAGCACTGCGTGACGGCCGGCTCCGCGCACACGTACGTTTCGAACGCGTCGTAGTCTTCGGCCGTCTGCCGGTCGAGGCTGATCTCGATCAACGCGGTGACGGCCGTGCCGATCGCCGCCGGGTCGAGCACCGCGACCTGCCGACGAATCACGCCGGCTTCCGTCAGCCGGCGCACACGGCGCATGCAGGTGGGCGGCGACGACAGCGCCCGCTCGGCCAGTTGCAGGTTCGACACCGACGCGTCGTCCTGCAGGATCGCGAGGATGCGCAGGTCGAGATCGTCGAGGGTGATGCCGGCCATTGGCGGCTCCTTCCGGTCAGGGCGTGAAATTTAATTTCAACATGATAAATGATCTGCCATTCGTTTCATTTGTTCTTATATTTTGAAATTTAATTCCATTTGGCTCGCCCTACCATCGCTGTCACTGATCCAGACAGGACATTTACGGAGCGCGATATGTGTGGAATTGTCGGGGCGGTCGCCCAGCGGGACATCCTGCCGAACCTGGTCGACGGCCTGAAGCGGCTCGAATACCGCGGCTACGATTCGTGCGGCGTCGTGGTGTACCGCGACCGGGCGCTGGCGCGCGCCCGCAGCGTCGATCGTGTGGCCAACCTGCAGCGCGAGATCGCCGCGCATGCGCTGTCGGGCTACACCGGCATCGCGCATACGCGCTGGGCCACGCACGGCGCGCCCGTCACGCTCAATGCGCATCCGCACTTCTCGCCGAGCGACGCCAATGCGCGCATCGCGCTGTCGCATAACGGGATCATCGAGAACTGCGATCAACTGCGTGCGGAACTGCAGGCGCATGGCTACGTGTTCGCGAGCCAGACCGACAGCGAGGCGATCGCGCACCTGATCGATCATCTTTACGACGGCGATCTGTTCGATGCCGTGCGGCGCGCGGTTGCGCGACTGCGCGGCAGTTATGCGATCGCGGTGATGTGCCGCGACGAACCGCACCGGATCGTCGGTGCGCGTGATGGCATGCCGCTCGTCGTGGGTGTCGGCGAAGGCGAGAATTTTCTGGCGTCGGATGCGATTGCGCTGTCGGGGATTACCGATCGCATCGCTTACCTCGAGAACGGTGATGTTGCCGATATCCAGCTGCATCGCTACTGGATCGTCGATGCGGCCGGCCAGCGTGTCGAGCGCGCGGTGCAGCGGGTCGCCGCGCATAGCGGTGCGGCCGACCTCGGGTCGTATCGCTACTACATGCAGAAGGAAATCTTCGAGCAACCGCAGGCGGTGGCCGATACGTTGCTCGATGTGTCGTCGATCATGCCGGAGTTGTTTGGTGATGGTGCTTGGCGGGTTTTCAATGACGTCGATTCGGTGTTGTTGCTCGCGTGTGGCGGTAGTTATCACGCGGCGCTCACGGCGAAGTACTGGATCGAAAGCATCGCGAAGCTGCCGGCCAGCGTAGAAATTGCCAGCGAGTTTCGGTATCGCGATAGTGTGCCGAATCCGCGTACGCTCGTTGTCGCGGTGTCGCAGAGCGGCGAGACGGCTGATGTGCTGGGTGCGGTGCATGTCGCGAAGCGCATTGGGATGATGCATACGCTCGCGATCTGCAATGTCGCCACGAGCGCGTTGATGCGGGAATGTGCGCTGCAGTTTGTCACGCGCGCAGGGATCGAGATCGGGGTGGCTTCGACGAAGGCTTTCTCGACGCAGCTCGTTGCGTTGTTTCTGCTGACGTTGTCGCTTGCGCAGGTGCGTGGGCGGTTAAGCGACGACGACGAGAAGGAGCATCTGCGTGCGCTTAGGCATCTGCCGGATGCGATGTCGAAAGTGCTCGCGCTCGAGCCGCAGATCATGGCCTGGTCGGAACTGCTCGCACGACGCGACAACATGCTGTTTCTCGGGCGCGGGATGCATTATCCGATCGCGCTGGAAGGCGCGCTGAAGATGAAGGAGATTTCGTATATTCACGCGGAGGCTTATCCGGCGGGGGAGCTTAAGCATGGGCCGTTGGCGTTGGTGAGTGACGAAATGCCGGTGATTGCGGTGGCGCCGAACGACATGCTGCTTGAGAAGCTACGCTCGAACATGCATGAGGTCAGTGCGCGGAATGGCCGGCTTTTTGTGTTCGCGGATGTGGACTGTGGGTTGGTGCCGAGCGAAGGGATCGAGGTGATTCGGCTGAACGAATACTACGGGCCGCTTTCGCCGATCCTGCATACGGTGCCGATGCAACTGCTCGCGTATCACGCTGCACTGGCAAGAGGGACGGATATCGATAAGCCAAGGAATCTGGCGAAATCGGTGACGGTGGAGTGAGGGTGGACCTATCCGGGGCCTAAGGGCCCTGAGTCTTCCAGTACATACCTCCGGCATATTTCACAGCCTCGGATTTCGTCCGACAGGACTCGTCGAACACGGTAGACGAGTCGATAGCCTGACGAGCAGCATTGTCCGAGAGGGGCAGGTACTTGAGCATTAGCCGTAGAGATCTGTTTTTTGTAAAATAAACGGCCAATCTTTATAAATCAATAATTTACGATGATTCCAAGAGGTGTTCTGGCCGCTTGGCCGCTGAGAAACTTCGGAAAGCTCACCGGGGGTCCCCGTCCGCGCTAGATGGAACGTTCGAACGGTTGAACTAGCACGTCGCTGTACAGAAAAACAGGCTGTATGCACGACACGTACACCCCAGATCGCCTCATGTGACAAGGGTCTCGCGGTGCTGTACTTTCCACAGAAAGTACAGAAAATCTAGGGCCCGACCGGTGTGAGCCGATGGCCTCATGCAATCGGTATCGACAGATCACCCGCTTCGGCGTCATGCCCACATCGCTGGAAAACGCTGCTGCAGCGTGCGCGCGCTCAACCCCGCACACTCGACATGTTCCGTTGCGGCGCCCCCTTTACCGGCGCAAAGCCTCGCGCAAGCAACCCGCTATTTCGACAGACTCAGCTTCTTCAACAACACCGCCCCACTCGCCTGACTCACGAGCGAAATGGATTCGACATCGAGATACAACCTCGAAGTTCTCGTCGTGATGTCGGTCGGCTCGTCGTTGTTCGGCTCGGCGTGCTCGACGTGTTCGGTCAGATACGGCCGGACCAGGCGCCCGGAAAGAGCCAACACGAACCCGCCCTGCGCTTGCGCGTACGCAGCGGGTGACAGCCTCACGCTGCCGCGCACCGTGGACTTCCTGCCTTTTCCGGGATCGAGTTCGATGATGTCGATCAGCTGGATATAGCCTTTTGCCTTCGCCTCGGGTGCGATCACGAGCCCTCGCCCCCGCGGCCCGGTAATGACCTTTCTGAGCAGGATGCCTGTCCGGCCTTCGCCGTCGGCGTCGACCAGGTCGACGTTCACCTTCAACAGATGCTTCTGCGACTGATATCGCAGCCCGTACGACACCGGCACCAGGAAAGTGACCTCACGATCCAGGTTGACCGCGGCCAGGTCGGCGTTCTGGCCATGTTTGTCGGGCACGCCGGGGATCAGGCCGCGGACGCGATCGCTCAGGGACGGGGACGCGCTTTTGACGTGCAGCTTCTCCAGCGCTTCCCGAATCGCAACCGGATCGTCGCCGACGATCGGCCGTGTGAGCGACGTGTTGGCCGAAACGGCAGGCGCGACGCTCGCCGTTTCGTTGACATGGTCGGCCGCTGCACGCGTCGCGACCGGGGCCAGCATGGTCGCCACGGCGACGACGCACGCCACGTTCCTACGGCCCAACATGGATCTCCGGTGAATCACGACACACTCCTGATTTTCTAGCGAATCGGTCGACGATGAGATCGGCAGGCTCAAACGATCGGTAACGGTCCAACCGTTCGAGTTCACCGGCCCCCTGCGCGACACATCATAGGATCATTGCCAGTTCGACGGCAGGCCGGTGCGCCACACTATCGTATTGCCCAGACTACAACAATTCCCGACACGCGAGCAGCAGCGCGACGGGCGGGGGCAGTGACATTCAGTTGCCCGTCGCCGACCCACCCCGCACGAAATGATGCTCCACCTTCGTGCGCAGTACGCCATCGAGCGCGGCCAGCCGCTCGCGCAGTCGAACCGCTTGCCCCTCCGTCATTTCCCCGAGAACGATCTTTTGCTCGAGAACGTCACCACAGCGGGTGATGGCCCACCGATCGACCGTGGCGGTTTCGCCTTCGAGCACGGCAGCCGCGGTCGAGACGATGCCCGGATTCCGTCTCGACACGAGATGAACCGTATGCGTCAGCGTGAAACCAGGGAGGTAGTGTGACCAGTCTTCACAGACCGTCGGACAGGAGGCAGAGGTAGCTTGACGCATGGTTGCTCCGGATGAGTGGTTATCGAACCGGTGCCAGCCATGCTGCTCCCGTTTCGTTGCCGTAAATCGGCCGCATCGCCTCAGAGGCGTCCACCTTGCCCGGGAGGGCAGGTTGGCGTCGGAGAATCCGACTCTGGATGCTTGACTTCTTATGTTCGACATTCCGAACGTTGGTTCATTATACCGAAAACCCGATATCAGGCAAGGCGTGCCCGGAGAGCGACATTTTGGCCGGACGGCGCCACCGATCCAGCCCGCGCACCGGTGGCGCCCGTAGACGTTCAAATTGCGGGCGCCCAGCAGACGCTACGTGAAGGAAATGGTGAGGTGGCAACCTTAATTATTCTCACCGCACGCCGACGTGCGCGGTAAGACGAGTGGGGTCTCCATCAAGTCCTTACGGACAGGCCCGACTTTGGCTATCGCATCGCCACCGGACATCGTAGCCAATCATGAACAGCGCTTTCTCCGCCAGCAGGAATTCGGACTTGCCGACGATCCGGTCGATGCAGTAAGCGCCCAGGCGTGCGAATCTCGCCCGCTCGACGTTGCTCAGGCTGTGCAAGTTCGGCAACGTAAGATGCGCGCATGACGCGTCGCGGCGACGCTTCGATTCCCGGCTTGACGGGAAACGGAACGCGTCCGGCAGTGCGTGGGAAACGCGGCGTGCGATGAGGCCAAGCGCCCCCGTGACACGACCGTCGAAAATGAGCACGTCTTGCGTGGGCGCGAACCATCCTGCAGAAAAATCCATTGCCGCGGCCGCAAAGATTTTCGTCGTCCCGGACGTCATCGGAATGCCACCCTCCGAAAACACCGCATCGAGACTCGACGTCGACGTTGCGCGCAGCGCGCGCGTCGCGGTGCGAATGCTCGATATCAGGTTTCCCCGTTGCGTTTGTTCGTCGAGCCACTCGACGCGAGCAGCATGCGGACGGCCGCGAACGCCTCCCCAATCCAGAATCTTCCGGCACACCACATTCGTTGTCGCTTCATTTCCGGCGCGCATCGCGCCTTGGAGCGCGGCGCTCAACTGTTCGAACGTCCCAGCGGGATGGTTCGGCCACGAGTAGCGATGTCCGGCCTCCTGCAAACTCGAACACCACCACGTGACCGCGCCGCTGCTCTGACGTCGCCACGGCTCCCAGACGCGCGCCCCCTTCCCCCTTGTAGTGGTTTTGTAGCAGTGGAAATGGCCCGCGTTTCCGCAGTGGCCGGGGCCGCTGCTGGCAGGCTCGTCGACATCGGTGCCGAGCCAAAGTTTTCTGACGGCATCGACGTATGCGGCGGAGAGTTCCGGCCGCACTTCCTCTTGATTCAAGTCCGGACCATCGACGACTGCAGCCCACTTGTCTCGATACGGCATCAACCCTTCGATCGGCTGCCAGTCGACGACCGCCTCGCTCCGCGCAATGTCGTCGAGGCCCTTATTCGCTTCAGGGCCCGTCCATCGAGATTCGAGTTGCTTCAGTTCTTCCAGATTCACATGCCCCCCCGTAAAAACAGCACATGCGTCATTTCAATACCCGTGCACGTGAACACCGGGACCATATTGAAGCGATCGTCGTAGAGAAATGGCGAGCCGATGCAAAGTGCCATCGGGCAATGCGGCAGCGCAGAAAAGACAAAGAGCGCACAAGCGCCCTTCACTGTCGACCGCAAGCCCGACTTCGCGTTATCGAAGCAACTGCATCCCGTTAGTCATGAAACGCACTGGATGGGCGGGAACTGCGCAAGCTTTCGATCTGGCTCTCCAGTTCTTCACGCCTGTAATCGTCCTCGGGAAGTTCCTTGAGCTTCAATTCCAGATCGGAAATTTTCCAGTCGACATCGCGAATCTTTTCGTGGCGCTCACGTACCTGCCGGCCACTCTCGGAAAGCTCCTCGGCGCGCGCGATCTGCTCCGACGACATGTTTTCCCGATTCTTATCGAGATGCTCTTCCGCCCGCTTCCCTGCCTGTGAAACCATTCCCGGCACAACCTCGGTCACCGCGAATTTCCCGACGTTGAACAACCCTTTCCCGAGCAGCTTCAAACCGGCAGTAGCACGATCCCCGCCGCTCCGGTAGCTGCCTGTCAGTTCCTTCCAGTCGTCGCCCAGACCAAAGTACTTACCCATGTCGCGTCTCCCGTTACCGGATCTCGATCAAGTTGAATTCATAACCGCTGGAGAATTTGCTCGAGTGCTGGCTGCGCGCCTTGCCTTCGGCCTGCTTCATGGCCATGAAATCCGATTCGGCCTTGACCATGACGGTATATCGGCTGGCGCTCGAACCTTTGCGCAATTCGTAGGATACGGTGTAGTTCTTCATTTGACTCTCCTTGAATCGAGTGATCAGACACGATGCTTCAATACATAAATAACTATCGACAATCAGCACCGCAACTTTAGTGAGCGGTTCGCAAATTCCCGAACTTTCTGCGTCACAAAGGACCCGCAAACGCTTGCGGCCCTTTCAACCTTCCCCGCAATGCATCGCCCGATCGCAATCCCGACACCAAACTGCCGAACAGTATCGATGTGCATCGGAACAATTTGTGTCCCGATCGTACGTAGAATCCGATTCTTCTTTAGCATCGACGTCATCGCGCGCAATCGCATCGACGGTGCGCGGAGAAATCGACCAAAAAAGCGTGATCGAGGGACCAGTGACAACATCATTAGACGAAGCAATTCTGCGCATCCTGCCGACCCACCGCGATGCGACGGACTGGATTTCCACGTCTGAAGTCCGGCAACAGCTCGAAGAGCGAGGACACCGCACGAAATACCCGAAGAAGGTCTTGCGGGAACTGATGAAGCTGGAGAAGGACAAGGTCGTCATCTCGACCTCTCGTGGACGCGAATTGCTCTGGCAGCGCAAGCCGTGGCTGCAAGGCACGCGCGACAGCCCGAGTCTCATGGGCGCGGCCGAGGCCGTTGCGTTCCACATCCTCCAGCGCTTCGCAGGGACCAAGCTCCCGGCCGCGGTGACCAAGGATCTCGAACCGCTCTTCGCCGCAGCCGACGTACGGCTGTCGCAGGAGAAGGCCGACAGCCGGATCTACCAGGCGTGGCCCGACAAGGTCGATTCGGTCGACGGCAACTTCACCCTCATCCGCCCCAACCTGAGTGAAGAGATCTTCCAGGTCATTGCGACCGCAACGTTCTTCGAGCGCGAAGTGCTCGTCAAGTATCGCCCGGCCGGCAAGCCCGACACGGAAGACCTGAAGCCGAAGATCCTGTGGCCGCTCGCCCTGGTGGAGTCGGCCGGCGTGATGTACATGGTGGCGCAGGATCCGTCATTCGAGCCACGCAAGGACAAGCCGAGAATCCAGTGGCTTCGCAGTCTGTTCCGGCTGGACCGGATCGTGTCGGCGAGCGAATCCGGCAAGACGTTCAACTATCCTGGCGATTTTCATCTGCGCACCTATATCGATGGAGAGCAGGCTTTCAACTTCCTGACCGAGCCGGCCATTCACCTGAGCATCGCGTTCGACGGCAGCGCCGGCAACCATCTCAAGGAAACGCCGATGGCCAGGGACCAGAAGCTGGAAACCCTGCCCGATGGAAGACTGAAAGTGAGCGGCACCGTCATTCCGAGCCTGAAGCTGCGCTGGTGGCTCCGCTCCTTCGGGGCGAATGCGGAAATCCTCGCGCCGGCGTCCCTGCGCGACGAATTCGCACGCGAGTACGAACGGCTTGCCGCACGATACGGCGCAGCCCGAACCACGCAAGCGTGTCCACCAATGGCGTCGTGACCCCGACAGAAGGATCGACCGTCAACCGAGGGTCGGCAAAAGCCGCCCTCTCCTTCGTCTAACGCGCGCCGGCACGACCGGCCGAATTCGACGTCAGTACGTTTTGATGCGCTTGATCTTGGGAAGCAAGGGTATCGCATACGTACCGATATCCGGCACCGGCGGCATCGACGGCATCTTTTCCGACGAAGCCGCCGGGCCGACGACGTCGAGCGCGCCGCCGTTCTGCACCGTGTGGTACGCCTTCTCCCGGATGTAGGCCACCTGGACGACACACGGGACGGAGACGCGATAGGCGGGCCCCGCCAGCGCCACCGCACCGAACACCAGCCCGAGCGGGGCAACGACACTCGCGGCAGCAGCCACGGCGCCGGATGCGAGCATGGTCGACGCCGCGCCGGCTTTGCCCGCGATGGCAAGCCCCCGGCCGAGAACGGTCGCAGCCGTCGACTCGGCGACGAACGCCGCCACCTTCACCCGGATGTCGCCGTGAGCGGGCGCTTCGCGCAACGCGGCGGCAATCTCCGCGCGCCCGAAATCGGCCAGCGCGCCGAGGCCGACATCCGACAGGATGGTTCGGCGCATGTCGCCGGTCATCGCATCGAGCGCATTCAGAAACAGCTTGCGAAGCATCTGCGTCTCGACAGAAAGCGCCGACTCCCAGCTTTCCACATCGATCTTCAGGTGCTTCGCCACGTCGACGACGAGTTCCTGGTACGACACGCCTTCGCCGCCGCGCATGGCATTGGCGATGCTGTTGCCGCCAAACAGGCGGATTTCGCTCGCGATGTCGTTGCGGTCGACGTGCCCGAATACGCCCGATTCGCAACAGGCCGTCAACTGCGCGAGCCGCGTGCCCGACAGCGCACTGCGGCCCTTCCCCTTGTCGGTCAGGTGCTCGGCCAGGATGGCGAGATCGTCGTCGTCCGCCACTTGCAGCAGCGCGCTCAGGCTCCACCATTTCTCAACAAATTCGTAGGTCATGTTCTTTTCGTTTTCTTGTGTCGCCGGGGACGACAGATCCATTCGTCGGCCGAACACGGGCCGCTGCCCGAGTCCGGATCGTTCAATCGCTGCTTCGATGCGCGCCGTGTGCCCACCGGGCATTACGCAGCCGCGGGCTCGCCCTTGAACATCTCGATCACCATCGCAATCAGCGCGGCGATCAGAAAGCAGATGAAGGTAGCCGCCAGCGCCGTGCCGAGGAGGGTCCCCAGAATCTCGAGGCATCCATTGAGCGCCGTCATCAGCGCAATCCAGAAAATCGTCATGTCGAGCGTTCCTTCATGTCGAGCGTTCCTCAGTGGTTGTCGACGCGGCTTACCGCCCCGTCATGAAAGCGTCCAGGTCGGCGTCGCCCTTGATCAGCAGCGATTCGCTCACGCCGTGTGCACGGGCAAGCGTCAGGCTCGACTCGAGCAGACGCACGTTGGCCTTGAGGTCGAACGCCGCCGTGGTGAGCTCGCCCAGCCGCTCGAATTCCGCTTCGAGGAACGCGAGGGCCTTGCGGACCTCGGCATCGAGCGCGGCCACGATTTTTTTCGTGCGCTCGGCGAGCCTGTCGGTCACTTCGCGCGCCTTCTTCCCGATGAAGGTCGACAGGAACTTGCCCGCGATGGAACCCAGGACGGCGCCCAGCACCGGCACCGGAATCAACGCCTGACCTGCCGCCGTGCACAGCCCCACGATCGCCGCGTCGCTGCAAACGAACATCCCGTTGTCGATGAGCGCGTCGACCGAAATCTTCCCCGACCGATAGTCGGCCACGAGCACCGCCATCCCTTTGGCGGCGCTGACGAAAGCCCCCGCGAAAGGCGCGGACATCTCGGCGCAGTTCGTCAGCGCGTAGATGGCCCCGCCGGCAATGGCGCCACCGGCCGCTCCCTTTGCGGTGGACAGGCCGACCTCCGCCCAGTCTTCGGCGTTGAAGTCGCCGGCGAAAATGTTCTTCCCGTCCCGATACTTCTGCCACAGCTTCGTGGTCAGGCTGACCGCCGCGCCAACCGCCGCCGCGCCGCCTGCTGCCTTCAACCCTTCGGCGACGGAAGGCTCGTGTTCGATGCGGATCTGGTCCTTGAGCGTCTCGTTCTGCTGCTTGAGATCCTGTTCATGGCCGTTGACCGTTTCGTCGACCTTGCCGAGTTGAACTTCACTGTAGGTCGATACCGACGGCTGCACGACCGCCGAAAACGGCTTGCCGCTCGCCAGTTCGATTTGCGCGACCTTCTCCTGAATCGCACGGATCGTCTTGTCGCTCAGTTCGCCGGTATTGCCCTTCAGCACCTCGAGAATCTGCGCGTGCTGGTCCTTCGGGATGTGATAGACGCCGTCGGTCGGGAAATCCTTGTACTTGCCCATATGCTCGAGCACATGCGTCAGCCCCTTGCTCGAACCGTTGATGAACTTCGACTGAAAGTCGATGCCGTCGATTCGATAGTCCATCGGCGCCGTTCGCCCGACACCCTCGAAGGTCGCGCCGGGTGCGACCTGCGCGAGGAAATCGCGGGCGCGGCGAACCGCGACTTCGACCTGCTCCGCGATCTCGCCGTGCTTCGTGTCCATCCGGCCGAGAATCTTCCCGGGTTCACCGATGAATTCGCGCAACGTGTTCATTGCGTCCATCGCGCTGTCGAACGCGCGATCCTGCGCCGACTGCAATGCCGCTTCGGCGGCCACGCGCGCACTGTTGATCGCATCAACCACGACACCCGCGGCCTGGTCGGCCAGGCTCGACGTGCGAGGGAATGAAGCGGCCTCGGGCAACGCGTCGCTCCCGCCAAGGTCCGCTGACGATTGAGTTGTCATGTTCGGGCTCAGGCTGCCTCGGCCAGGATGGTTTTGTTCAACAGCGCGGACAGTGCGCGCACGTGATTGATGAGGGCGCCCAGCGCATCCTTGCTTTCCGCCGAAAACTGGCCGTAGTCGGTCGGCGCGGTTTGCTTCAGCGCGGCAAGCAAGGATTTCATGCCGGCCGAATGGGTCAGCGTCAGCGTCTTGAGCCCATCGATTTCGCCTGCGGCCATCCGGAGCGACGCGATCCCTTTCTCGATCGGGATACGCCGCTGGTGTGCTTCCTCCGCGACCTTCGCATTGGCGCGCCACATGAACACGCCGCCACCCACGACCGCCGCGCCGGCCAGCGTCCAGCCCACCGGGCCGGCCAGCGCGAGAAGCGCGCCGCCCGCGGACATCCCGCCGCCGCCCGCCGCCAGCGCGCCGCCACCCAGCCACGCCAGTGCGGCGTTGGTCGCCGCGGCGCCGGAGAGCGATGCGATTGCCGTGCCCGTCGACGCCGTGCCGAACGTGGTCGCGATGGCCATCGCCGCCGTCGGCGCCAGCAACGCGGTCGATGCGCCGGCGGCCACACCCATGCCCGTCGCCGCGCCGCCCGTCACGTTGATGTCGTGCATTTGCCGGTCGACTTCGGTCACCACGCCTTCGAAGGTCCGGTATTCGACCTTGTATTCAGCAAACGCGCGATCGAACTCCTTCGGCGTCGATGCCAGGCTGTTGACGTAGGCCTCGACTTCGCCGATCAGCAGTTCACTGCTCTCGCGCCGCAGCGTGTAAAGCTCCGTCGCGAGCGCCTGCACCGCACCCTGGCGCTTGTCGTATTCCTTGGCTGCTGCCTCGAGCTGGCTGCGTGCGGTCGCTGCCGCCTCTCTGTTAAGCATGTCAATCTCCGGTCTGTATCGTCATTCCAACGCCACCCGTTCACGTCGGGCATGCGTCGGGCCGCAACGGCGGCTGTGGGGGGCATGCGCATCTCGCGCCTGAAGCCGAGAAATATTCCATCGACTTAACGGCGCCAACAGCAGCCAACTTTAGGTTCGCGGCCGCCTCTTTGATCGATGCGTCAGGCCGGATCGTGATGTTCGTTCGGGACAATTCATGTCCCGAACGAGCATGCTGCGAAAGACTGCGCTTCAGACGCGCGTCGGATGATGCCGCGCAGAACACTTTCGACCACGCGACACGATTCCGCGGGACTATCAGGACACGATTTGTCCCAGGTGGGCCGCATCCTCGCCTGCAGTCATTGGAGAGCCCATGAATTCAGGCATGAAAATCACCGTTGCGGTTTCCGCGCGGGCACTGTTCGACTTCGACGCGGAGCATCTCGTGTATCGGGACGATGATCCGTCGGCTTACCGAGCGCTGCAGGCGTCGAGACTCGACGTGCCGGCCAGCCCCGGTGTCGCGTTCCCGCTGGTGCGCAAGCTGCTGGCATTCAATCGCGACGACGAGGCAACCGTTGACGTCGCGATTCTGTCGCGCAACGACCCCGCGACCGGCCTCCGGGTGTTTGCGTCGGCGCGGCATCACGGGCTGGCGATTCACCGGGCGATCTTCACCGGCGATGCACAGCCTCATCGCTACCTCGCACCGCTGGGCGCCAACCTGTTCCTTTCGACGCATGCCGGGGATGTCGAGAACGCGATGGCCGCCGGGTTCCCAGCGGCCTGCCTGTATCCGGCGCCAGCCTCTGCCGGCTGCACGCACGACGACGAATTGCGCATCGCCTTCGACGGGGATGCCGTCCTCTTCAGCGATGAAGCGGAGCGCGTGTTCCAACGGCGTCGGCTGTCCGCATTCAACGACCATGAAATGCGTCATGCGCACGCGCCGCTGCAGCCTGGCCCGCTCAAGCCGTTCCTCGTTGCCCTGTGTGCGCTGCGCGGCCTGCGCGCATCCGGCATCAACGTGCGCACCGCGCTGGTGACCGCACGCAGCGCCCCGGCACACGAGCGCGCCATTCGCACGCTGATCGCGTGGGGTATCACGGTCGATGAAGCAATGTTCCTCGGAGGCAGGAACAAGGCTGGCTTCCTCGCGGAATTTCGCCCCGACATCTTCTTCGACGATCACGTCCGCAACTGCGAATCAGCCGCACACCGGGTCGCGACCGGCCACGTGCCATACGGCATCAACAACGAATCCGGGCTGATTCTTCATTGAACGAGCGAATTTGCAGATGAATCGAGAACTCGAAAACAAGCTGGTCGACACTTACCCCACCATCTATCAGGCGCTGGCGCCCCGGTTCTCCGGGAGTTGCCTGTTCGAATGCGACGACGGCTGGTACGCGATCATCGACCAGCTGTCGTGCCGGCTCGAAGCGCAAGCCCGCAAGTCGCTGCTGCTCGTGCTCGAAGTGAAGGAGAAGCTCGGCGGCCTGCGTTTCCGCATGCGCGGCAACGTGACCCGCGAAGTGGACGGCTGGCTCGCCTCCGCGGCGGACCTGAGCCAGTGCACGTGCGAGCGTTGCGGCGATCCGGCCACGTTGCGCGGCCATACGGATGGCCGCGTTCGCACACTCTGCCCGTCATGCGCCGCGACGATGCGCTATCTGCTGGAATAGCGCGGCGCGTGATTCGGGGCGGATCGGCTCGTCAAAACACCGTATGCACCCCCACCCGCGCCACCGTCTGACTCGCGGAACTCGACGCCCCGTTCGGATCCAGCACGCCATTGACCTGCGCATTCGCGCCATTGTTCGCGCGCTGGTAGTCTGCCGACACATACACCATCGTCCGCTTCGAGAACAGGTACTGAAGCGCCACGCTGACCTGATGCGCGTGGTTGTTGTTCACGGCTTCATTACCTTTCATGTACATGTACTTCGCGCCCAGCACGACATCCGGCCTGACGTGCCACAGCCCACCCGCTTCGGCCATCCACACGCCGGCATCGTTGAATGAATTGCGCACGGTCGTCATCAGCGCGTTCGCGGTCACGACACCGAAGTCGTAATGCATCCCGACGCCCCAGTTGCGCACACTGGTGGACGGCACGCCGGGCGCGGGGCCGTACTTCTCGTTCGTGTAGGCCGCGCCCACCCCGAACGGCCCCATCTCGTAGTTCACCCCGGCGCTGACCGCATTGTCCGCCCCGACCGACCCGGCCACCCCACCAAACGCATACATCGCGCCGCCGGAAAAACCCGACACCGTCGGCGAACTGTACTTGACGGAATTCGCGATCGGTTTGCTACCCGCCGTGCGATCCCAATCGAATGCACCGGTCGGATTGTCCGGAAGCGTGAGACGTTGAAACGGGCCATTGCGAAAGCCGTACAACCCCGAGATATCCCGTGAAATCGCGTTGTTCTTCGAAAACAGCGAATCCACCATGAAGTCATACTGATTGCCCAGCGTGATGCTGCCGAACCGATTGCTTTCAAGGCCCACGTACGCATTGCGCCCGAAAATCCCCGTGCCGATGATCGCGCCGTTCGCCATCGAGAACTGGTTCACCAGCGCAAAGATCGCGCGATATCCGCCCCCGAGGTCTTCCGTGCCGCGAAAGCCGAAGAGATTGGGCGCGAATATGCCGTCGTCGAACTTGACGTTCTTTCCGCCACCTTCGTTGCTGACATAAGAGACGCCCGCGTCGATCAGCCCGAACATCGTCACGCTGCTCTGCGCCCATGCGCCCTGCGCCACGGCGAGAATCGCCACTGCTCCAAACCTGAGTTTCATTCCGTCTCCGTCTTTTTATGAAAAAGCGAGGCCACCACCTGCTATGTGGCGGGTGCTCGCTCGTTGCTGCACAAGGAATCGATGTCGTTCAGGTATCGATTACCAGACACCTGAAATATGATTAGCTTTACTGATCGACAAACACGATGGCCGTCACATTGAACGGCCCTGCTCGCCCTTCATCAAAACACCGGAATCAAGCGCCTCGATAGACGACCCACGCGGCAGCATCCACCTCCACCGCCACAGCCTCCAGCGCCGAACCCGAGCACGGCCCGTCGATACACAAGCCATCGTCGAACCGGAACAGCGCGCTGTGATGGGCGCACATCAGCACCTGCGACCGATAGCACGAAACGCTACCCGGCACGAAATCGAGCGGCACCGAAAAGTGCGGGCAACGATTCACATAAGCCCACACCTGCTCACCGCGTCTCACGACGATCACAGGGCGCCCGATGCATGCTTCGTCGACGACCCGCGCGCCGCCGTCGGGCACGTCGTAAAACCGGCAGAGTTGTCGTGCGTCCATGATTCACACTCTGTGCTCGGGGTTGCCGAGGCTCCAGTCCCACGGCCGCACCTCCACGTGCGAGAACAACCCTTCCTTCACGTACGGGTCGTTGCCGATGAACTGCATCACCGCCTGAATGTCGTCCGCCTCCACGACGAGCAGCGTGCCGTTCATCGCGTCGCCGTGCGGGTCCAGCGTCGGGCCGCCGAGCCGCACCACCACGCCGTGCTGGTCGGCCGAGCGCAGGTAAGTCCGGTGAATCGGCCGCACGCGATCGCGCACGTCGCGCATGCCCGGCTGGTCCGTCGCAAACACCGCAAAAAATCTTGCCATGGCGGTCAGCTCCGATCGAGGACGAACGCATGCAGATGCCGCACACGGCGCTGCATCAGCGCACGCAAGCGCGGCCCCGGCATGCCGTCGAAGCGGGCGACGGCCGGCTCGGCCAGCGTGGTGTCACCGTCATGGTGGTCAAGGCTCATGGTTGTCTCCGTTGGCGTATCCGGCCGCTCACTGCGGCGCGCACCCTTCCCATGCACGCTGAAGCAGCGCGCGAATCGCGTCGCGTTCGATCGGCCGCGGATTCACATACGGGTTGCGGCATGCGAAGTCGGCCGCTTCGTCGAGGCCGGCCTCCGGCATCCCGAGGTCGGCCAGCGCCGGCGCGATGCCGAGCCGCGCGTTCAGCGCGAACAGCAGCGGGCCCGCTTCGGCTGCGTCGTTCCCGCCCAGCGCGCGCGCCACGCGGCGCAGCGCATCGGGCGCGGCTGCGTGGTTGTAGTGCGCGGTATGCGGCAGCATCGCCGCATGCGTCTGCGCGTGCGGCAGGTTGAAGGTGCCGCCGAGCGTGTGGCACAGCTTGTGATGCAGCGCCATGCCGACCGCGCCCAGGCAGGTACCCGCGAGCCACGCGCCGTACAGCGCGCGGCTGCGCGCGTCGCGGTTCGCCGGATCGCGCACGACCACGGGCAGCGCTTCGCCGAGCGCGCGGATCGATTCTTCCGCCATCAGGCTGATCACCGGATTCGCGTCTTCCGCGTACAGCGCCTCGACGGCATGCGCCATCGCATTGATGCCCGATGCCGCGGAAATGTCCGGCGGCAGCGACAACGTCAGCGACGGGTCGTAGAGCACCGTCCGCGGCAACACGCGCGCGTCGCGCCCGGTGCGCTTCAGACGGCCTTCCGTGAGCCCGAAGATCGGCGTCATCTCCGAGCCGGCGTACGTCGTCGGCACGGCCAGGATCGGCAGCACCGATTCGAGCGCAATCGCCTTGCCCAGCCCGATCGTCGACCCGCCGCCGATCGCCACGCAGCAGTCCGCTTCCAGTTCGCCAGCCATCTCGCGCGCCGCATGCGCGACCTCGATCGGCACGTGCATGACCGCCTGCGCGCAGATGCCGGCCGCACGCTCGCCCAGGATCGCCGCCACGCGCTCGGCGAGCGGCCGCTGCTCGGGCGTCGACAGGATCAGCGCGCGGCGGGCGCCGAGCGTCGACAGCTCGTCCGGCAGCCTGTCGAGCGCGCCCCATTCGAATACCACGCGGGACGGGGTGCCCTGATAGACGAAGCGATCCATGGCGAACCTCAGCGCTTGAAGTGCGGCGGCACGTTGCCGTCGACGTTGACCCACACCGACCGCGCCTCGGTATAGTCGTGCATCGCCTCGAAGCCCATCTCGCGGCCGTAGCCCGACTGGCCGACGCCGCCGAACGGGCTGCCCGGATTGACGCGCTTGTAGCAGTTGATCCAGCACATGCCCGCGTTGATCTGCGACGCCATCTTGTGTGCGCGCGAGAGATCCTTCGTCCACAGGCCGCTGCCCAGCCCGTATTCGGTTGCGTTCGCAATGGCCAGTGCTTCGTCGTCGCTGCCGAAGCGCAGCACCGTGACGAACGGGCCGAACACTTCTTCCTGTGCGATACGATCGGTCGCGCTTTTCGCCTCGATGACCGTCGGGCGCACGTAGTAGCCGTTGGCGAGCGCGGGGTCCTGCGGCGCGCTGCCGCCGGTGAGCACACGGCCGCCCTGCTCGCGCGCGACATCGACGAACGCCAGCACACGATCGAGGTGCTGCTTCGACGTGAGCGGCCCCATCTCGGTGTTCGCATCGAGCGGGTTGCCGATCCGGATCGACGATGCGAGCGCCACGAAGCGCTCGAGAAACGCATCGGCGATGCGTTCGTGCAGCACGAGACGCGAGCCGGCGATGCACGCCTGCCCCTGGTTGTGGAAGATCGCCCACGCGGCGCCGTTGATGGCCGCGTCGAGATCGGCATCGTCGAACACGATGTTGGCGCCCTTGCCGCCCAGTTCGAGCTGCACGCGCTTCAGGTTGCCCTGCGACGCTTCGACGATCCGGCGGCCGGTGGCCGTCGATCCGGTGAACGCGATCTTGCCGACGCCCGGATGTTCGGCGAGCCGCTGGCCCGCCGTATGCCCATAGCCGGGGACGATGTTGACGACACCCGCCGGAAACCCGACCTCGGCCATCAGCTCGACGATGCGCAGCGTCGACAGCGGCGTGATTTCCGAAGGCTTGAGCACCACCGTGTTGCCGGCCGCGAGCGCCGGGCCCATCTTCCAGCTCGTGAACATCAGCGGAAAATTCCACGGCACGATCTGGCCGACGACACCGATCGGCGCGCGCTGCACGTAGTTCAGGAAGCCGGTCTCGACAGGAATCACCGAGCCTTGCAGCTTGTCGGCCATGCCGCCGAAGTAGCGGAAGCACGCGGCCGTGCGCGGCACGTCGAGCGCACGCGAATCGCGGATCGGGTGGCCGGTGTCCAGCGATTCGAGTTGCGCCAGCTCCTCCGCGTTGGCTTCGATCGCATCAGCCAGGCGCAGCAGCAACCGGCCGCGTTCGGCGGCCGGCAGCGCCGACCATTTGGGGAACGCGCGCGTCGCGGCTTCGACGGCCAGGTCGACGTCCGCCGCGGTAGCGGCCGCGATCTTCGTGATGACGGAGCCGTCGTGCGGGTTCAGCACGTCGATCGTGCCGCGGTCGACGGCGTCAACGAAGCGCCCGTCGATGAAGAGTTGGGTTTGCATGAATCGTCCTCGGTGTATGGCGTGAAGCGCAAGCGGAAACCGACGCGCCGCTCAGAACGCGATCGGATACGGCGCGAGCTCGCCGCTCTCGTAGCGCTGCGGCAGGTTCGGTGTCGCGTTTTCCCAGACCAGCAGCATCGACCGCTTCGTGGAGTAGCCCTGATGCCGGATGTCGGCGGGCATCGCGCAGATGTCGCCGGCGCGCATCGTCACGCGGGCGCGCGGCGCGCCGGTGTTCTTGTCGCCGATGTCCCACACGATTTCGTCGGATAGTTGCAGGAACCATTCGACGCGGTCGTTGCCATGGAACACCGGCAGGATGAATTCCTCGGTGGTCGGGCAGAACAGGCTGCGCCCGCACACCGACGTGACCGACGGATTCCACGTCACGTCCGAACGCGACAGATACTTGAACAGGTTGAATGCGTGCAGCTCGCCTTCGAAGCCCGGCTCGACGTGCACTTCCGGCTCGTCCTGCGCGACGTCGAGGAACGCGCGGTTGACCGGCAGGTCGTCGCGCAGCGGCGAATCGCCTTCGAGGCCCGGCATGCGGCGCGTCGCGATCCGCGTGCGCTCGATCGCCGAGCCGTTCTCGCCGTGCTTGCGCCCGAACGCGGTGCCGGTTTCCTCGGGCGCCGCGAACGGATCGAAGCCTTCGTTCGTCCAGTCGTGCAGCATCGCCTTGAAGGTCGCCATGATCGTGGGCGTGTCGAAGGTCTCGGTGTAGTCCACGCCGGCGTCCTTCAGGATGCCGTTGAAGGTGCCCGCATACATGTCCACCTTGCCGTAGTGGTTGCGCGTGCCGAACACGTGATCGAAGTTCACCCAGCCGTAGAAGAAGCCCCATGCCACGTCGCGCATCATCGCGCGCAGGAACGCGTCCGCCGGCATCGCGTGCGTGCGGGTCTGGCCTTTCGCGGGCCAGCTGATCTTCACGAAATATTCGTCGCGCTGGAATTCGAATGCGCCGAGCTGGAAGCGGCGGTAGCCGGTGACGGCATCGGCTTCGGTGGCTTGCACCAGATCGGCGGCGAAGCCTGCGGAGGTATCGAGGGTGTCGAGAGTGGCCATAACGTGTCTCCTGGAAGTGTCGAATGAGGTCAGACGAATCAGTGCAGGCAGATGTCGGCCCACTTCTCCACGGACAGCTCGCCCAGGATGGTCTGCACGAGTGCGACGCCCGGCTTGCCGGCGGTGAAGCGGTATGCACAGCCGGCCGGCAGCAGCGCCTGATGGCCCTGGCGCAATACGACGTAGCCCATCTTGCGGCCGGCCGGTTGCGTGCCGGCGTTCACGGTGCCGCGGCCCGATTGCGGCGGCGTATCGAGCTTGATGAATTCGATCCGGACTTCGCCATCCATCTGGATCACGAACTCGTCGTGCGCGCACGCGAACCACGGCGACTGGCCGTCGGTCCGCAGCACTTCGATCACGTATTCGAGGTTCTTGCCGGCGACGACCTTTTCATAAGGGGCCGACTTCGATGCGACCTCGAAGACATTCGAGAACGCGTAGTGTTGAGCGCTGCCGCTCGTGATTTCGATCTCGCCTTTCTTGTAACTGTCGAGCGAGCCAAAGACGGTGTGGAATGCCGTGTCGGTCATTTCTGTCTCCTGAGTTGAACCGCTTGTTGGATTCCACTCTAGGGGCAAGGGACCACCGCAACAAGGCACGGGACGGCGACTACGGCATTTGCGTTTCGCGAATAATCCGCGCGCTTCAACGCACCCAGCCACGCTCCAGAAGGGGGCGATCCCACGGCGATTCGTCGCCGATGGTTTCCGCGAGGAACTCGACCAGCGCCTTCACTTTCAACGCCTGTCGCTGCGTTGCGGGATAAACCGCGGCAAAGCTCAGCGGCGCGAGCTGAAAGTCGGTCAGGATCGGCACCAGCCGGCCCGCGACGAGCGCCTCGCTCGCCACGAGCGTCGGCAGGCACACGACGCCGCCACCGGACAGCGCGTACTCGCGCAACAGGTGCACGGAGTTCGAGCGGATCATGCCCGGCAGCTCCATTTCGACGACCTCGTCGCCGCGCGTCATCGTCCAGCGGTTGCGCGACGGATAGCCCGAATAGAGCGCGGTGGTGTGCTGCAGCAAATCGCGCGGATGTTGTGGCGCACCATGCGCGTCGAGGTACGCTGGCGACGCGCAGAAGAGGCGCTTGACGGTGAACAGCCGCCGTTCGATCAGCGACTCGGAGATCGGCGGAAAGATCTGGAACGCGATGTCGAACCCTTCTTCGACAGGGTCCACGACACGGTCATTGACGATGACGTCGAGCTGGATGCCCGGGTAGCGCCGGTTGAACTCCACCAGCGGCGCGCCGAAGTGATCGAGCGCGAAACCGGGCAGCATCTGGATGCGCAGCCGTCCGGTCGGGGTCGCGCGCAGCTCGCGCATCTGGTCGGTCAGCTCGTTGACGCGCCCCACCACCTCCGCGCATTCGCGATAAAACGCCTCGCCCACTTCGGACAGGCGCACGTGGCGCGTGCTGCGATGGAACAGCGGCGCGTTGACGA
The DNA here is from genome assembly GCF_002223055.1 of Burkholderia sp. HI2500. Lineage (NCBI taxonomy): Bacteria > Pseudomonadati > Pseudomonadota > Betaproteobacteria > Burkholderiales > Burkholderiaceae > Burkholderia > Burkholderia sp. HI2500. The sequence continues at coordinate 2,372,668 of NZ_NKFL01000006.1, forward strand.
ACTTCTCGAGCTGCTGGATGCGGTTCGTCACGACCGAGCTGGTCACGCCAAGCTGCCGCGCCGCCTCGGCGAAGCTGCTCGCCTCCGCCACCCGGACGAATGCCTCGATGCTCAGGAACCGGTCCATACCGCGCCTTTTTTCGACAGCGAAACCGGCAGTCTACCCGTGCGGATCACGGGCTGTGTCATGCGGGAGGCGTCACTCTGTCACCCAATCGATGTCAATCGTCGATGACGCCGGCCCGCACGCACCGCCCAGCCCGCCCATGGCCTTACCGCGATTGCTCGCCCGCTGCCAGTTCCGGTTGCACGGCCGCCATGCGACGTTGCAGCACGGCCGGCGCGGTTTCCTTCAGCAGCAGGCTGACCACGATGCCCAGCATGACCGCGCACATCGGCAGCCACAGAATGTTCTGGATGCCAAAGTGTGCGGCGACGTAGCCGCCCATCGCCGGCGCGATGCCGCCGCCGAAGATCTCGCCGACCCCGACCACCACGCCGATCGACGTCGACACGAGCCCGATGGGCGCGGCCTCGGTCGCCACCGGGCCGGACAGCAGCGACACCAGCCCGAGCGTGAAGAACGACGCAACGAACAGCACGCCGAACAGGGCGAGCGGCTGCGGGCCGAGGCCGCGGAAGATATAGAGCATCACGGCCGTTCCCGCGAAGCCGACGATGCTCGCGAGGCGGCGGCCAACCAGGTCGGACAGGCCCGGCAACCCGAATTGCCCGAGAAAACCGCCGAAACCGATCGCCGACACGACGAGGCCCATCTTCTGCGTGCCGAGCGCCAGGTAGTCGGTCAGGTACAGCGGCAACAGCGCGCCGAGCACGAATACGCCGGTCATCGCGCAGCACAAGGCGGCCATCGCCACGAGGATGTTGCGGCTCTTGAGCACATGGCCGAGCGACGCCGGCGCATGCTCCGACGCGACGGCCTTCGTGACCTTCGGCTCGCGGATCACGAAGAACATGATCGCGCCGAGGATCAGGCCGGGCACGGCGACGAGCGCAAAGACCCAGCGCCACGACACGAAGCCGAGCAGCTGCGTCGCGATGATCGGCGACAGCGCGAGCCCGAACAGCGCGAAGCCGCTTTGCTGCAGGCCGAGGTTCAGCCCGCGCCGCCGCGGATGTGATGCGTCGGCCGTCGCGGCGAAGCTCGTCGGGCAGAACGAGCCCTCCGCGACGCCCATCAGGCCGCGAATCGCCATCAGCCCGAGCAGGCCACCCGCGAGCCCCGAGAAGCCCGACAGCAGCGAGAACGCGATGATGGCCGGAATCAGCACCTTGCGGCGGCCGATCTTGTCGGAGATGCCGCCCATCAGCGCCGCGAAGATGCCCCACGACAGGCCGAGCACGCCGATGCAGTTGCCGACGTCCTGCGCGTTCAGGTTGAGGTCCTTCATGATCGAAGGGAACAGCGGTGCAATCAGCCAGCGATCGAGGCCGACCAGCCCGAAGCCGAGCGCCAGCAGCGTGACCGCCTTCCATTCGTATGAGGTATCCCACTCGTTTGCTTTCATGTCCGTCTCCGTGGACACAGGTTCGCCTGCGCGCGCCGCAGCGCCTGCGCATGAGCCCGGTCCGATGTCTTTTGTGTGCGACGCGAATCGCGAGGAAGTGCCGGCCGGCGTTCGGGTGCGACGCGTTGGGTTCAATCAGCCGACGTCACCACGATAGGTGCACGGCCGCCAATCGGGTATGGAACAACCGGCGAACGCGCCATTCGCGAAACGCAAATAATCGGGCGGTGTGGGCAGAAAGGGGCGGCGGAAGGGCGTGGAGAGGGTGCGCGCAAGATAGACGTGGCGCTCGCTCGTACGTGGCGGGGGAATCCCTCATAGACATCGCGAACGCCTACGCTTGGCCCGCTCACGCGGGCCATGCAACACCATCCGACAGGCTGGGCAGAGGTCTCGTCAAGCCGGTAGAGGGTGCGATTCACCCTGTATCGCTCGAAGCGCAATCGGGGCCAAACCCCTTGCAGGCGAGCTTTTCAGCTATGGAAACGGCCGCGCCCGAAAGAAGCGAACGATGGCGGGATCACTCGTCACGCCATCCGGCCGCGGGCCTAATGCGTTTTCTTGCGAATCTGGTTGACCTTTGGCAAATACGTCAGGACCGCATGGGATCGGTCGCCACCGGTCGCCACGATCGTGATGACCTCGTGTCCGGACGCACTCAACGCGCCCGTGCTCAGATCAATCGACACGACGAAGCTCGTCCCGTCCGCATACGTCCCGCGGGTGACGCGCTTGCCGTCCTCGAACGTGACGGCGAATGACGCGAGTTCCAGAATGTTCGCGCGAATGTCAGTTACGGGAAGGGTCGGCTCGAATGCGACCACACCATCGGCTTGCAGTTGGGCACACCCGTGTCGGCCCAAACTGACGTGCATTTCCGTATCGCTGTTGACAGCCACCCGCATGCGCGGGTCGTCGTACTGCGTATCGTCGGCGAACAGCAACGCTTCCTTCTCTTTCGAACTCATCACGCCTCCTGTTTCGGCTCGCGAATGACTTTCCGGCTCCATGCAGGCGACCTATAGCGAGCCATGCAAAAAAAGCCGCCCACGGACGGCAGGCAGCGAACGACCCAACGCTGGAACACACCACCGCACCCGGGCCATACGAGCGCGATCCTAGTCGCATCTTTTCGGATGCCGCAACACGGCGCGATTCATTCGATATAAGACAAATACTATATTTGAATAATCCGGCTTCGATTAGAACAACAAGAAATGCTCCCAACCGATTACCACACCCGCCTCCAGTCACGACCAACACGCCTCGAAGCAAGACCTCCGTTAAATAAAACAATCATCAAAAACGTCAAATACCGTTTCACCAACACTAAAACGTTATATAAAAATAAAAATTCATTTCATATTCACTGCGAGATTGATATTCTCCCCCACACATTTCCGAGCACATTCGTTTATTGCACTGAGAGACCCGTTCGAACCAATACGAATCAAGAACATAAATCATGAGATCGTAGTGATGTCGATAACAAAAGCATTCCGGGATTTTGCGTCCGGTCTGGCCGTCGGGAACAAGCGGCCGGTCGATCTCCATTTCGGGCGGGCGCAACGCGCGGTCGGCCATCTGCTGGCGCTCCATCACGCCAATATCCGCGAAGGGCTGATGTCGGGCATCGAAGGGCAACTGACCTGCGTGTCGACCTACGATCACCTGCCGCCTTCGCTGTTTCTTGGTTTGCCCGTATCGGTCCGGCTGACGACCGATCGGGGCAACATCCGGGCCATCAACGCGATCGTGCACGAAGTGCGAACCGGTCAATCCGACGGCGAACTCACCGTGTATCAGCTGCATGTATGCGATGCCCTGTCGCTGATGGATCGTCGCACGAACGCTCGCCTGTTCCGCTCGCGCAGCGTGCCGGAGATTCTGGCGACGCTGATGAACGAGTGGAAACAGCGTAGCCCCGCACTCGCGCGAGCGTTCGATTTCGACCTGTCGACGTTGCAGGCCGATCGGTATCCGGCACGCGAGCTGACGCGGCAAGTCAACGAATCCGACGCCCGCTTCATCCGGCGGCTGCTACGCCGGGAAGGCATCACGGTCTTCGCGACGGCCGCGCCAGTCGACGGAAGGCGCAGCGTGACCGATGAGCGGCCGATTCACACGCTCGTGTTCTGCGACGATCCGCATCGTCTGCCGGACGCGCCGGCCGGTATCGTACGCCTTCACCCGCGCGACGCCGGCGCCGAGCAACGTGACACCGTCACCCTCTTTGCGTACGACCAGAGCCTGTCGCCCGGCAAGGTCCGCCGCCCGTCGTGGGATTACAAGACCGCTCGTATGGACGACTTCGAGGCCGTCACCGGCATCGGCCAGGGCGAGTCGGGGAACGACCTTGCGCGCCTGCTGACCGACGTCGCGATCGACATCCCGCACGTCGGCGACTCGTGGAACGATCACGCGCGCATCGCGCAAGACCGGATGCTGGCCCATCAGTTCGAAGCCGCGCACTTCGACGGCATCGGCACCGTGCGCGACATGCTGGTGGGACACGGGTTCACGCTGGCGGGCGATCCCGAACTGGATATGAAGTCGATCGATCGCCGTCGGTTCGTCGTCACGTCGATTCGACACGTCATCTGGAACAACCTGCCGACAGGCTTGTCGGGTCGCGCGAGCGGGCTGTTCGCGGCAAGCCGCAATCTGACGCCAACCGCCCCGCCGCCCGATGCATCGGGATCAACGGACACGCGCTACGAGAACAGTTTCACGTGCGTGCAACGGGGCGTGCCGCTGAAGCCGGCCTACGATCCGGCGATCGACGTGCCGCCGGTTCACCTGCTGACCGGGACGATCGTCGGCACGCAGGGCGAAGAGGTGTTTTGCGACAAGGCCGGCCGCGTGCGTGTGCAGATTCATGGGCTGGACCCGGCGGACCATGCGCACGCGCAAGGCGCCGGCACGAACGGCCTGGCCGGTGACAGCGCGCCGATTCGCGTCGCGGCAAGTCTCGCGGGCGAATGCTTCGGCGCGCTGTTCCTGCCGCGTGTCGGCATGGAGGTCTTGCTGGGGAACCTGTCGGGCGATCCCGACCGTCTGGTGATCATCGGCGTGTTGAGCAACGGCGCGAATCCGCCCGCGACTTTCAGCCATACCGGCGGGCTTCCGGGCAACCGCTACGTGTCCGGGATCAAGACGCGGGAAATCAGGGGCCGCCGGCACAACCAGCTTCGACTGGACGACACGCCGTCACAAATCTCAGCGCAGTTGGCAAGCGAACATGCGCATACCCAGTTGAATCTCGGCTACCTGACGCAGCCGCGCAAGGACGGACACGGGAGCGACCGGGGTGAAGGCGCGGAACTGCGCACCGACGCCGCTGCGGCGTTGCGCGCCGCCCAAGGCATGCTGTTGACGACCTATGCGCGGTCGCACGCGACCGGCGGTCAGCTCGACCGCGATGAGCTGATTCACTTGCTCGACCAATGCACGGAGTTGTTCAAGTCGCTCGGTGATTATGCCGGCCAGCATGGTGGGCAATCCGCCGACACGGCCGGCCAGGACAATCTCGCCAACGCATTCCGTCACTGGAAACCCGACGGATCGGAAGCGGGCGCGGCAAGTGAAGCCTCCGCATTCATGGCGTTCGGCGCGCAAGCGGGGTCGCTGAACGTCACGCCGAAAACGCACGTCATGTATGCGGGCGAGAACATCGATCAGATTGCGCAGCAACACATGCAGATCACGAGCGGCGAGCGAATCAATCTGCATGCAGGACACGGCGTCGCGATGTTCGCGCACGGCAACGGCGTATCGGCGATCGCGCATCAGGGGAAAGTCGCGCTTCAATCGCAGAACGGCGACACGCAAATCGAGTCCGGCAAAAACATCCGGTTGACTGCGGCCGACGGCAAGCTTGCCGGCACGGCAAGCGACGAAGTCGTATTCGTCACGTCCGGCGGCGCGTATCTCAGGCTGCATGGCGGCGATATCGAACTGGGATGCCCTGGCAAGTTCACCGTGAAATCGGACGGTCATGCCTGGGATGGCCCCGCAAGCATGAGCGTCGACTTGCCGACATTCGATCAACGTCCGCTCGGCCGCGTCCCGAAGCTGATTCGTCCAACGGACGGTAACGCCGCACCGGGGTTCGACGGACAGGTACGCAAGGCATCGGGAACGCTGTCGAGTTTGACGACCGACACGGCAGGGGAACTGCCGGCCGTCGATACCGACCGGTTCGAGAGGCTGGCGGTGAAGTTCACCAAGAAGAATGTTTAACGAAAGCGCAGGAGTCCGGATGAACGACTCATCTCTCGATCCTCGACCGGAAGAGGACACCCGCACCAATCAGCACGCCGCGAAGACCGATGTGCCCGACGCGGCTGCGTCGCGTCCTGAGCCGCCTCAGATCGTCGTCGGCCGGAGCGACGGGGTCTCGATGTGGACGAAAGACACCCGCCTGATCTGCCTCAAGCAAATGCCGTTGCCCGGTATCGTCATCTTCGTGCATGGGGTGAACTCCGAAGGCGAATGGTTCGAAGCCGCCGAGCAGGGGCTGTGCGCTGGCCTGAATCGCCGGCTCGGGCGGCTGGACGATCAACTCAAGTATCGCGGCATCGAGGCCGGGCAACTGGTGCCCGCGAAGTACACGGAAAGCGTGACGCCGGACGGGTTTCTGAATCCGAAGCTCTGGTCCGGCAACTACATCAAATCCGACCCGTCCTTCTCTCCCGTCGTTCATTTCCGATGGGGCTATCGGGCGACCGCCGCTGAGCTGAAAGAGTATGGCGACAAGATCTTTCTGAACGAGAAGGACTACTGGGGCGGCGGCCCGTTCACGAACGGTTGCGCGAGCCTGCCCGATCTCTGGCACGGCGGCCTCGACGACCGCGCGGCCGGGTGGTTGACCGTCCAGGGGATCAACCCGACCAATCGACCGCTGTATCGCGCGCCGCCCCGCGCGTATGGCGTGCTCGCGGCGTTGCGTCTTGCGAGGTTGATCGAGTCGATTCGCCGCATGCAGGCCGACGTGCCGATTACCGTCGTGTGCCATAGCCAGGGCAACATCGTGGGCCTTACCGCAGCCTTCTTCGGCGATGCACTACCCGATGTCGAAGATCCGTGGGGACGTAGCGGGCATTGCGTGGCCGACGCCTACGTGCTGGCGAATGCACCGTACAGTCTTGCGCGCGCAGACGGCCCGAATCCATCCGATACGTTCATGGATACCTGGTCGCAACGCGCGACCAGGGACGGCAGCGGTCGTCGCGGGCGGCAGACCTACACCGCCCGCACGAAAACGTTCGGCAAGTTCCTGTCGATCATCGGCACTCGGAAGGCCTATGAACTTTCCGCAGACAAGATCGATGAAGACATGGCGAACGAACGGGTATCGCCGACCAGCAAGCGGTCTTATGCGGCACAAGAGGATCGGGTACGCCACGGCCTGAACGGATCGACGTATGGTCGCGTCACCGCGTATTGCTGTCCGCACGACCAGGTGATTTCGGCGATCACGGTTCAAGGCATCGGCTGGCGTGGCATCGACAAGAACGAGCTGAACGATATCAACGTCTCCGGCGTGCTGACGCAGCGCGTCTTTGCCTCCGGCTTCCACGTCGGCGTGCAGGAGAAATATCGGTATTGGGAAGATGACTGGCGGCATGTACAGAAGGGAAAGACGTCGGGATTCTGGTATCCGCCTTCGCCACCTGCCAAATTCAACCTCATCGGTGCGCTCAAGGGAAACGAGTCCGTGTTCGGGATAGCGGCCACGCTTGCATCCGCGCCGATCATGTTTTTCGTGACCCAGATCAGCTCGGCATTGAATATGTTCCGCGTGAACGCCAATCCGCCGCAGGGCTGGACCGTGGTGGCGGACGCGCCGGCACTCGACGAACCGTTCCCGCCGAAGGCGTTGCGGTTCGGCAAGCCCATCGAAACGAAGGACGGCAATGCGACCAGCGACTTCAACGAAGGCAACGATCCGCCGGCCGCATGGCGCGACGCAAGCAAGAGCGAGGCAGACAAGCGCGCGGACGATCCCTACGATCAGTACGAGGCGAAGAACAATGACAGCGTCGCGCAAGGCACGGCAGAGAGCGAAGCCGGACAGCGTTACGAGGACCGCGCGTTGATGCGGATGGAGGCCCGGCGCACGCTGAATACGGAATGGCTCGATGGTGATGGCCACGTGATCGGCGAGGACGGCAAGAGCGAAATGCCGGAGGGCTACAAGGAATGGCGCGACAAGCAGATTGTCGACTGGCTCGATCGTGGCTCGACCAACAGCCCGACGAATCACTCCACGACGATGACCAATCCGGAGCATGCGAAAAAGGCGCTTGCGTACGATGTGGCGATCGGGGTTTGCTATCTGACGCCAGAGCAACTCTATGACTTGCGAATTGAGGCGGATTGGCGGATAGGCAAAGGTATTCCAGAAGATAGTTCGAACAAAAAATACTATGAATATTTCTCGCGCGGCGAAATTGACAATCTGCCTGTGCAGGAATGGGTACATATAGTGAGAGGCGAAGGAAATATGCCCGACGCGATTGTGGACGAACGTGAAGGCGATTTCTATCTGAAGGTCGGGGGAGTGATTTGAAAATTCTAATCGTCACACGGTCGCGACGCGTCGCCGTCGCCGTTTCGACTTGGCTGATCGCAACCGTACTCATGGCCTCGCTGATGGCGCACGTAGAACAACCCAACCCGGCACATTTGGAGATAGGAGATTGGATGAAACGATTCATTGTAGTACCCGGCCTCGCTGCACTCATGGTGTTTCTATTCATCACCGCACTGATGCGCCCAGCACAAGCCGGGCCTGTCCAGCAGCCTGCAGAGAATGCAGCTCCGGCAGCCGAAGAACCGGCGAAGCCCTTCGTCGCACAGGTCGTGGGCTTGATCTGGTTGAATCCATTGCAACGCATGGACTACCCCACCCAATGGCAATTGTTGTGGACGCAAGGACTTGCCGTTCCAAACAAGAATGACGATATGGTTCGCACTGATCCGAAGTCGTTTACCACCTTGCAATCGGTAGCTGGTATCGCATACGGAAACAGAGGCAAGGAAACATTTAGAGGCTTCTATCGCAAGTACATGTTCGAGTTTCCTCTAATAATTCGTTCACGCTATTTCGCCAATCCAAAATATTTCTACACGGTAGGACCAAACGACAAAGGAGAGTGGCGCGAATTGGCGGGAATTCATGTTGAGCTTTCGATTCCGAATCGACTTGATTCGGCTGAATCGCAAAGCTACTTGCGCGACTCAATTCGAAAGTCATTCTCGATCGGCAACCCGCATTTCCGAGAAATGTGGAGCCGCGACACGCCCCCCGACGTGCAAATCACCCAAGGCGGCGCGAACGCAGGCTTTACATCGCTGAACAAGGCACTGGACTACTTGCAGGAAAACCCCGACAAGACCGTATGGGCGATCAACTGGGACGCGCCCAACTTCCCGCCCACGGACGCGCAGATCAACGAGAACCTCGTCGTGCTGTTCCTCGCCGGCCCGACCTTCAACACCGAGCGTGAACCACTCGCCTGGATCAGCAAGGCCGCGACCGGTAACACGCTTGATTTTCCGAAGAAGGTCGGCACGACCCGCGCCGTGCAGGCGTGGAAGGCGACCATTGACCAAGCGGCGCGCAACGCCGGCATCGCGGCCGCCGACCTCGACTACATCGTTCACGACGCAGGTAAAGGCAGTGACGCATCATCGGCACGTCTTGCGGTGCTCGGACAGACCTTGACCGAAACCCTTCCCGAATACGACCACCGCAAGCAGACATTCAACACAACCGCCCTACTCGGCGACATGGGAACCGGCAGCGCATTGACCGACGTCGCGCTCGCCATCGGCCGGATCAATCACTTCGGCGGCAACGCATTGGTCGCCGGCACGACCGATCCCGAGCATCCCGTCGCGGTCGTTGTCCGGCCGCCGTCGAAGCTCACGCCGATCGATCCCGACAAGGACTGGTTCCGCGCACGCGGCGGAAACAACGCCTACCTGCCGTGGTGGGGGCGTCGGCACGATACCAATTACGGCATGCAGGGCTATTCATGGTGATGCGCACCGGCGCGGCCGCGCGTTACATGTGAACGTATCTGCCACGTCGAGCAGCAGGAGATTCGATGAAACGATTTGTAGTTGTACCCAGTTTGGCAGCACTCGTGATTTTTCTGTTCACGACGACCATGATCCGGTCGGCGCATTCCGCACCTGTCCCGCAGCCAGTAGGAAATGCAACTCCGACCACCGAAGAATCGGTGAAGCCGGTTGTGGCACAGGTTGTCGGGTTGATCTGGCTGAATCCGTTGCAACGCATGGACTACCCGACCGAATGGCAACTGCTGTGGACGCAAGGGCTTGCCTCGCCGAACAAGAATGACGACATGGTGCGCACAGATCCGAAGTCTTTCACTACGTTGCAATCGGTAGCCGGAATCGCTTATGGAAATCGTGGCACGGAGACATTCAAGGGCTTCTACCACAAGTACATGGAAAAATTTCCCCGCTTGCTGAGTAGTCGTTACGCGATGAACGCCAAGTATTTCTACACAGTAAAACCGGATGACAAGAAGGATTGGCGCGAACTTTCCGGGATTCGCATCGAGGGTGCAGTTCCTGAGCGCCTTGATCCGGCTATCGCGCGCGAATACCTGGCAGAGCCGATCCGAAAAACCTTCTTTATCGGCAACCCGCATTTCCCGACGATGTGGAGTCGCAGTGCGCTCCCCGACGTACAAATCACGCAAGGCGGTGCGAACGCCGGCTTCACATCGCTGAACAACGCGTTGGACTACTTGCAGGCGAACCCCGACAAGAGCGTCTGGGTAGTGAACTGGGACGCACCCAACTTCCCGCCCACGGATGCACAGATCAACGAGAACCTTGTCGTGCTGTTCCTCGCCGGCCCAACCTTCAACACCGAGCGTGAGCCCCTCGCCTGGATCGGCAAGGCCGCGACCGGTAACACGCTTGATTTTCCGAAGAAGGTCGGCACGACCCGCACCGTGCAGGCGTGGAAGGCGACCATTGACCAAGCGGCGCGCAACGCCGGCATCGCGGCCGCCGACCTCAACTACATCGTTCACGACGCAGGTAAAGGCAGCGACGCATCGTCGGCACGGCTTGCGGTGCTCGCACAAACCTTGACCGAAACCCTTCCCGAATACGACCACCAGAAGCAGACATTCAACACAGCCGCCCTACTCGGCGACATGGGCACCGGCAGCGCATTGACCGACGTCGCGCTCGCCATCGGCCGGATCAATCACTTCGGCGGCAACGCACTCGTCGCCGGCACGACCGATCCGGATCACCCGGTCGCGGTCGTTGTCCGGCCACCGTCGAAGCTCACGCCGATCGATCCCGACAAGGACTGGTTCCGCGCACGCGGCGGCAACAACGCCTACCTGCCGTGGTGGGGCCGCCGACACGATACGAATTACGGCATGCAAGGCTATTCATGGTGATGCACACCAGCGCGGCAGATTGCTTCATCCGAGCGTGATCGCCGCGTCAGACCTCAAACCATTTGGAGGACGAAATCCCATGCGGGGAATTATCCGGGTAGAAGATACGCACACCCACGGCGGCCGGGTCGAATCCGGCGCCCGAAAAAGCACGGTGATGGGGCGCGCGGTCGCCCGCATCGGCGACCCATGCTCGTGTCCGATTCATGGCGCTTGCGAGATTGCCGAGGGCGACACGGCATTCAAGGTCGAAGGTCGAGACGCTGCCTTCGATGGTCACAAGACTTCATGCGGCGCGACCTTGATTTCCTCCCTTCACACTTCCGGGCGAGCTTGAATGCAAAAGACCCGACGCATGACTGCCGAACAGTTCCGCCTGTTGCGCGTGCAAAATACACGAATCAAGCCCTTGAACCAGTGGGCTCTACACGAGATTTTCGTCAAGGGCCGATCACAGCGGGCTGTGGCGGCGGAAGTCGGCATGACGTGTTCCGCGATGTCGCAGCTCGTACGAAAGGTGTGGCAGCGGTATCTGGAGCTCCCGGGAAACTGCACGCGGCTCACCACCCTCACGATCACGATCCCGGCCAGATATGAGCCCGCACTCCAGGCATGGGTGCGGGATGCCTATCGATTGGCGATTCAGAACGAACAAGATACGGCGACCTGATCGATTCCCGCCCCCGGAACTTCTCTCAAACCCCATTCACAACGGTTTTTACGTCCCATGAAGTTTTCGATCAATCCGGATGCGGCACGGTACGCGACGATCGTATCGATCGTTTCCGCCGGCATTTCCATCGTCTCGGCGTGGTCCGCTCACGAGGCGATGAAAAGTAACGAACTCATATACCGACCCTATGTCGTGGCAACACAGCACTTCGACGACGCCGAAAACAGGCGAGGCATTTATCTTTCAAATGCAGGGCTGGGGCCGGCCATCATCAAGAATATGACCGTGACGATCGGAACCCGAAAATACACCGGCCTCGGCCCCAGTATCTGGTCACGCGTCCAGTCCGATGCAGGCGTCGGCGCCACGCGATGCTTCAGGACCGGCTGGCCGCGCCCCGACGATCCGCTGAAAGCCGGCGAGATCGTCCCGCTTCTGGCCTTGTCGGATAAGGCGCCCCCTCCATGCGTACCCATCCTGCTCAAGCTGCTGGCCATGAACGATATCGCTATCGATATCCAGTACGAATCCGTGCACGGAACGGCGTTCTCCTCGACGCGCGACGTCGGCCTTCACGATCCCGACGCAATGCAGATCGCACGCCAATATGACGACATCGAACGGCGCATGGCTGAACTGCTCAAGGGCATGGATGCCGTGCATGCTCCGCACGCTGCGTCCGCTGCGCAGCCCTGAATGCTGCTCGCGGCACGGCCGATCGCGTTGCGTGTCGGCGTGCCGGCGCCGCAATCCGGCGCTCAGGCCGGGCCGGCATTCCGCGACCTCTTCGACGCTTCACCAAAGATTCAACAAAGCGGAGACCACGCCTCCGGCAGGCAAATCGTCGACGTAGCCCGCTCGATCTGCTGCGGTCCGCCCTTGGGCGGCCAAAGCCCCTCGGCATAGTGGCGCGCGCGCAATGCCATGCGCTCCTCCAGGCTCGAGAACCCCCAGATATGGGCAATGCGAGGCGGGCCGTCGATCGCGTACATATTCGCGACGAGATGCGACGTATAGGCTTCGGCCGGGCCGACCGCCTGCTCCCACGCGGCGATCGTCGGCGCGATCCCGGCCGGCTTGAGCCAATAGCGGCGAAATTCGTAGAACCTGCCCAGTTTCGACGGCTCGATCGCGGGCAGGAACGGAAACAGTTCGTAGGTTTCCATGCTGAGACCCACGTGGTCCCCGTCGATATTGAACGGCCCGCCGCTCATCAACGCACGTCGACGCTCCTGCTGCAGTTCGTCGATATCGTCGAAGCCGCGCAACACGACGATCTGCCCCAACTCGCCGATTTCCGAACGCCATGCGCCAAGCAGACGCCCCGCGGCCCCCGGATCCGATACCCATCGATGCGCACCGGCGGAAACGGCATCCTGCGCCAGCAGCAAACACGACAACGTCGTCAGTTCATACTGCATCTCGATCATCCCTCGCAAAATGGGCCGCGGACACGCAAGTCGCACCCGCTCGCCGTCATAAAAATAAATTCCCCAAATCCCAATTCCGATAAAACGTTATTCCATATCAAGCTGAATCGCCAGCCAACTTTGGATCCTTTTTCCCTTCTGTCCCCCGTATCATTTCTTCCATTCCGAAAGAAACGAGCATGAGAAGGACATGAGCGACACCACCACGCTGCACTACCTCGACTACGCCGCCACGACGCCCGCCGATCCGCGCGTGATCGAAGCGATGACGGCCTGCCTCGGCTTCGACGGCATCTTCGGCAACCCGGCATCGAGCTCGCATGCCGCCGGCCGGCTCGCGAAAGACAAGGTCGAGCAGGCCCGCGCGCAAGTCGCCGCGCTGATCGGCGCGGACGCCGACGAGATCGTCTGGACCTCGGGCGCCACCGAATCGAACAACCTCGCGCTGAAGGGCTATGCGGAAAACGCGACCGGCAAGCGCCACCTGATCACGAGCCGTATCGAGCACAAGGCCATTCTCGACACGATGGCGAACCTGTCGAAGCACGGCTCGACGGTCACGTTCCTGACGCCCACGCGCGACGGCGAGATCACCGCCGACGCGGTCGCGGCCGCCATCGGCCCCGATACGGGCCTCGTGTCGCTGATGCTCGTGAACAACGAACTCGGCACGCTGACCGATATTGGCGCAATCTCGCGCATCGTGCATGACGCGGGCGCGCTGCTCCACGTCGACGCCGCGCAGGCGCTCGGCAAGACGCCGATCGACGTGCGCGCGCTCGGCATCGACATGCTGTCGATGTCCGCGCACAAGGTGTACGGCCCGAAGGGGATCGGCGCGCTGTTCGTGCGCCGCGACATCGCGGATCAAATCGCCCCGCAGATTCACGGCGGCGGGCACGAGCGCGGCTTGCGTTCGGGCACGCTCGCGACGCATCAGATCGTCGGCATGGGCGTTGCATGCGAACTGGCCGCTGAAAAGCTCGACGGCGAAGCCGCACGGATCGCGGCGCTCGGCGCGCGCCTGACGGACGCGCTGGTCGCCCTCGGCGATGTCACGCAGAACGCGGCCGCCGCGCGCCGCATCCCGCACACGCTGAGCCTGACGGTGAATGCGCCGGGCTTCTTCCCGTTCATGCTCGGTGAAGCGCTGGCCGTGTCGTCGACGTCCGCATGCAACTCGACCAGCGGCGCACCGTCCCACGTGCTGACCGCGATCGGCCTCGATGCGGAAACGGCCGGCCGCACCGTGCGCGTAAGCTTCGGCCGCTTTACGACGGAGCAGGACGTCGATTTCGCGATCGCCTGCTTCCGCCAGGCGATCGAACAGTGTCGCGCGACGGCGGCGAACGGCTTCTCCGCGTCGCGGCAGATCACGCCGGCGGACCTGAAGGCGATCCGCAATGCCGGCTTCCGCTCGGTCATCTGCAACCGGCCGGACGGCGAAGGCGACGCCCATCCGGCGTTCGACGAAATCGCCGCGGCAGCCCGCGAACTGGGCCTCGAAGCACGCTACCTGCCGGTCGAGCGCGACGGCATCGGCGATGCGGAAATCGATGCCTTCGGTGCACTGGTCGACACGCTGCAGAAGCCGGTGCTCGCGTACTGCCGCAGCGGCAATCGCTCCGGCATGCTGTGGAATCGCCTGTCCGCCCGGCGCACGGCCACGGCTTCGGCCTGAGCGGGAACACCACCCCGTCACGCTCCGCCACCCGCGTTCGCGCACGAAGCCGATGCTTCGATGCGCGGCCGGATGGCGGTGGCGATCAACGCAACGTCATTCCCCCTCATCCCCTCTCACCGGCGTGTAAATCGCCAGCTTCAGCGCGGGATCGTCGTTCGCCTGGAACGTCGCGTATTCATAATGCTGCGCGCCCCGTTGCGCATGCTCGAACACCTTCCTGCCCGACACGCCGCTGCGCACGTCATGCGCATCCCACCATTGCGCGAACGCGCTGCTGCTCGCGCGCAAGCGCGCCACCAGCGCGACGAACGCGGGATCGCTCGCATGGAACGCGCCGCCCTCACGCGCCGTACGCATCCAGCGCCCTCAACGGCACATGCAGGCTTTCGTTCGCGGCAAACGCGTCGAGCAGATAGTCGACCGTCGCCTGTACGCGCGACGCCTTCAATGCGCGATGCGGATACTGCATCGCCATTTCGTAGCTGCCGGGCAAGTGATGGCGGTGCAGCAGCACCTTCAGCGCGCCGGCGCGCAGATGCGCCCACGCGAGGTGCACCCCGACCTGCGCGATGCCCAGCCCGTCACGGGCGGCCTGCAGCACGGCCTCCGGCGCGGAGAATGTCAGCAGCGCCGTCTCGCCCGGATCGACCGCCACGATGCTCCCGCCGCGCATCCTGAAGCTCCACGTCGCGACTCCGCCACCGAGAAACCGGCGTGCGATCAGCCGGTGCGCAACGAGATCGTCCGGCGCGCGCGGAATGCCGTGACGCTCCAGATAAGCGGGTGATGCAACCAGCACCGTATTCAGGCGAAAGACCGGCCGAGACACCAGCGCGGAATCGTGGATGTTGCCGCCGCGGATGACGATGTCGTAGCCGTCGCGTACGACGTCGACGATCCGGTCGTCGAAATCGGCCTCCACCGACAAGCCGGGGTAACGCGCCAGCAACCCGGGCAGCACCGGTTGCAGATGCTCGCGCCCGAACGCGGCGCTGGTCGAGATGCGTACGCGTCCTTGCGGCCCGAGCCGCTGCGCGACGATGCTGTCGACCGCCGAATCGAGCGCGTCCAGTGCGACGCGCGCCTCGCGCAGGAACACGCTGCCTTCGTCGGTGAGCTTCAGCGTGCGCGTGGTGCGGTTCATCAGCCGCACGCCGAGCGCCTGCTCGAGGCCCGCGACGTTCTTGCTGACGGCGGCCGACGTGATGCCGAGCATGCGCCCGGCCGCCGCGAAGCTGCCGGCATCGGCCGCATGCACGAACGACAGGATCGCCCGCGTGCGTTGTGACACATCCAAAGCAGCCTCCTTCGATCGACACGTTGCACGGTACACCTTCGCCTGCCGCCGATTATCAACCTGAAGTTGAGAGCGACTCAACCCGGGCCCGACTTCCGGTTGCGACCCGCGCCGCCCACAATCAGCCCATCGTTCAACGGACTGCAAAGGAATGTCCATGCTTGCCACCATCGTTTTCGACAGCGGTCACGGTCACACCGAGCGACAGGCGCAAGCCGTCGCGGAAGGCGTGCGGCGCGTGCCGGGCGCGGAAGTGCGGCTCGTCGCGGTCGCCGACGGCGCGATTCCGTGGGAGACGCTCGCCGCGAGCGACGCGATCATCTTCGGCTCGCCGACGTACAACGGCTCGATCAGCTCGCGGCTCAAGAAGTTCATGGAGGACTCGACGCGCCCCGCGTGGATTCCGCAAGCCTGGCGCAACAAGGTCGCGGCCGGCTTCACCAATTCCGGCGCGCAGCACGGCGACAAGCTGAACTCGCTGATGACGATGACGCTGTTCGCCGCGCAGCACGGGATGATCTGGGTCGGGCTCGACCTGTTCGCCGGCACCGCGACGAACGAGCGCAACCGGATCGGCGGCTGGCTCGGCGCGATGGCGCAGTCCGACGACGTGTCGCCGGAACTGTCACCGATCGCGAGCGACCTCGACACCGCCGCGCACCTCGGGCAGCGCGTCGCCGAACTGGCGTCGCGGTTCGCGGCCAGCGCGTAAGCAGCATCCCATTCCCAGGAGATCGACATGAAACTGCTGTGCCTTGACGTCCCGCTGCCCGGCGCCCGCCCGGACGCGTATCAGCCGCACCTGCTCGACGAAGTGCGCTACGCGTGGCAACTGCTCAAGCGCGGGATCGTCCGCGATATCTATTTCCGTCAGGATCGCCCCGGCGTCGCGATCATCGCGGAGTGCGAGTCGATCGAAAGCGCCCGCGAAGCGCTGCGCGAGTTTCCGCTGGCGAAGGCCGGGCTGATCGACTGGGACATCATTCCGCTTGGCGCGTTTCTCGGCTGGGAAGCGCTGTTTGCGACGGATCACGCGTAACTTTCACGGTCGGTGGCGTGACGCGAACGCGGCGCGCAATCGGGCTTCGATCAGGCCAGCCCCGGCGCCGGCGAATTCCGTCACAAGCCAGGCACGCATTGCCAGCCTGGCGCGCACGACGCGCTGCTACCTCGGATACTCCAGCTGCAGCGCGACCCAGCCTGACGTCGCATCGCCATAGCGTGCCGCGATGTCGGCAAGCACACCGGGCAGCACTGCTTCCCCACGCCGGTCAGCCGGCACCGTCATGCGCGCGTGCCGCGCATTCGCCGGCTGCGCCAGCAACCGCAGCCCGTGCCTCGACTCGACCACGCGCGCGTCTGCCGTCGCGACGACGTCACTGCGCCAGGTCCGCGCCCACGCGTCGGCGGTCAACGCAACCGGAAGCTCGTCGAACCCGGTTTCGACCGGCAGATCGAACGTCTCGTGCCGCCAGAACGCGACGCGGTTCGTCAGCGCGACCGCCACCGCACGCGCCGTCAACGCGAACCGGCTACCGTCGTGAACGTCGCTCCATGACTGTGCGCCCACGCGCCGCGCCGTCTCGCGCGCCGCTGCCGGCCCGGCCAGCGCATTCACCAACGCCAGCGAAGCGGGAAGCGACGCCGACACGCCGGTCGTCGTCATGGCGTTGCCGTCCATCACATAGCGGCGATCGTCGACCCACGTCGTATCGGCAAAGCGGCGACGCAGGCCTTCACGCGAATACCAGTGGGACGTCGCCGTACGATGCCGCAGCACGCCGGCGTTCGCGAGCACTTCCGCGCCCTCGCAGATCGCCACCATCGTTGCGCCGGCGGCGGCCTGCTTGCGTAACCATGCCAGCACGGCCGGGCTGTCCGCGCGATGCAGCGCGGGCACGATCACCACGTCGGCCCCCGCAGGCGTCGCGGCATCGAACCGGTCGAACGTCGTATCGGCCAGCATGCGCAGCGCGGGCATCAGCTCGACCTCGCCTTCATCGGCCGATACGGCGACGACATCGGCCGCCCCGGACGTCTTCAGCAGCGTGTACGGCACGATGAAATCGGTCGTCTCCGTTCCGGCGTTGTCCGCGACGATCGCCACGAGCGGCCGCGTGCGGCCCGCCTTCGGCGCGCCGATCGTCAGCGCTTGGGCGACCGGCCGTGCGTCCTCCGCCTTCACCGGCACCTGCCATCCCGCTGTACTTGCGCCCAGCATCGCGCACACGAGCAGCACCGCCCCGCCTGTCTTCCGTCCCCGCATCGTTCACCCGCAGCCGTCGATTGCATGTCCGGAAAATTACAAGGATCATGCTCGCGGTCACAAGGACAACTCCACCGCACTTTCCGCCATGTCCCAGTCAACCTGTTCGGCACGCGACATCGTCGTCGTCGGCTTCGAAGGCGTCCAGTCGCTCGACATCACGGGCCCGATGGAAGTGTTCGCGGTCGCGAACCGTCATCTTCCCGACCATGCCGCGCCGTACCGGCTCACGCTCGCGTCGCAACACGGCGGCGACATCGTCACGCACGCGGGCCTGCGCCTCGCCGGCACGGCCGCGCTCGCGGCGCTGCCCGAGCGGATCGACACGCTCATCGTCGCCGGCGGCGATGAAGCGGCGCTGCGCCACGCCGCGTCGGAAGCCGGCGTGCTGCCGTGGCTGCGCACGCGGATCGCGGGCACGCGGCGCATCGCGAGCATCTGCACGGGCGCGTTCGTGCTGGCGGCGGGCGGATGGCTGGACGGCCGGCGCGCGACCACGCACTGGAACCAGTGCGCGATGCTGCAGGCGCTCCGTCCCGACGCGCGGATCGAACCGGACGCGATCTACGTCAGCGATCCGCCGTTCCATACGTCGGCCGGCGTGACGGCGGGCATCGATCTGTGTCTCGCACTCGTCGAGGCGGATTGCGGCGCGCCGACCGCGCTCGCGGTCGCACGCGAACTCGTGCTGTTCATGCACCGGCCCGGCGGACAGGCGCAGTTCAGCGTCGGGCTCGGCTCGCTGGCCAACGCGACGCCGCGCATGCGCGCGCTGCTCGCCGACATCGCCGACGATCCGGCCGGCGATCTCGGCGTCGCCGCGCTGGCCGCGCGGATGCACATGAGCGAACGCTCGTTTGCGCGCAATTTTCTCAAGGAGACCGGACGATCGCCCGCGCAGTTCGTGCTGGCCGCACGCGTCGAGCGCGCGAAGGCGCTGCTGGAGCGGGCCGACTGGCCGCTCGAACGCATCGCCGAGCGGTCGGGATTCGGCAGCATCGACGCGTTGCAGCGCGCGTTCGCGAAGCAGGTCGGCGTCTCCCCGCGTGACTATCGCGCCCGCTTCGGACCGCGACACGGCAAGCCGCAAACGGAATAGGCCGTCGCCGGTTCCCGCTTGCGTCCGGGGCCGCTTGCGTGACGGCGATCCGGCGATCGCCCGCCGCCGTCGCCACCGCCACCGCCGCCGCGCCTCCGTCACGCTCCCGCTCCTCCCGACGACGAAGCGGGCCGACACGCCCTGTTCCGGTGCATCCCTCGGGATTTTCACTCCATTGCCGAAATCTGATAGAGCCGGGAAATTTGATTTCATACCGTTCACGCATCGGACTGGAAAGCGATGGCCGCTCGACACGGCATCGCGAGCCGCCGACGAATCCCAGGAGCGGGCCAGGTTCCTTGGCCCGGGCGGCGATGACGGTCCTGCCACGCAGGACATTCGTGACGGAGCGACCATGGATGCAAAACGCCAGCCTGATTCAGGCACCGACAGTGACGTAAGCCTGCTGCACAAGATGGGCTATGCGCAGGAACTGTCGAGACGTATGAGCGGTTTCTCGAACTTCGCGGTGTCGTTCTCGGTGATCTGCATCCTGTCGGGCGGCATTACCGCGTTCCAGCTCGCGTTTTCGGCCACCGGCGGCGCGTCGATCGGCCTCGGCTGGCCATTGGGCTCGCTGTTCGCGCTGATCGTCGCGGTGTCGATGTCGCAGATCGCGTCCGCGTTTCCGACCGCAGGCGGCCTCTATCACTGGGGCGCGATCCTCGGCGGGAAGAAATGGGGGTGGATGACCGCGTGGCTCAACCTGATCGGCCTGATCTTCGTGATCGCCGCGATCAACTTCGGCACCTACGATCCGTTCTTCAAGACGCTGATCGCGCCGATGTTCGGCGTCAGCCCGGACAGCCTGACCTGGTGGCACCAGACGGCGTTCATCGCGTTCATCACGATCTCGCAGGCGATCCTGAATGCGCGCGGCATCAGGATCGCGAGCAAGATCACCGACCTGTCGGGCTACCTCATCTTCGTGGTGACGATCGCGCTGGTGGTGTCGCTGCTCTATTACTCACCGGTCGCGTTCGACGCGCATCGGTTGGTGACGTTCATCAATTTCACCGGCGTCGACGGCGGCGCATGGCCGAAGCAGGCCACGCCGCTCGCGTTCCTGTCCGGCCTGCTGCTCGTGACCTACACGATCACCGGCTTCGACGCGTCCGCGCACACGTCGGAAGAGACGCACGATGCGGCCAAAAACGTGCCGCGCGGCATCATCGGGTCGGTGTTCTGGTCCGCGGTGTTCGGCTACGTGATGGTGTGCGCGTTCGTGCTGGTGATGCCCGACCTGACCGCCAGCATGAAGCAGGGCACCGGCTTTTTCGAGGCGATTCTCGCGCCGATTCCGAAGGCGTTGCGCGTCACCCTCGAACTCGCGATGTTCTTCATCAACTACGTGTGCGGGCTCGCGGCGATCATGTCGACGTCGCGAATGGTGTACGCCTTTGCACGCGACGGCGGCCTGCCGGCGTCGAAGCTGCTGCGCAGCGTGAGCCCGACGCACCGTACGCCCGGCCCCGCGATCTGGACGTGCGCGGTGCTCGCGATCGTCGTCACGCTGTACGGCGACGCGTTCTCGGTGCTGAGCGCCGGCAGCGCGGTGTTCCTGTTCATCTCGTATGCGATGCCGATCGGCTCCGGGATGCTGGCCGAAGGACGCTCGTGGACCGACAAGGGCCCGTTTCAACTGGGAATCTGGTCGAAGCCGTGTGCGCTGCTCGCGCTGGTCGGCGCGTGCGTGCTCGCGTATGTCGGCATCCAGCCGCCGAACGAGAAGGTGCTGTACGTGCTCGTCGGTTTCGTGGTGGTGCTGATGGTGATCTGGTATGGCTTCGGCGTGCGAAACACGTTCGCGGGGCCGCCGGTGCTGAAGGACACGCGCAATCTCGAGCGCATCCGCGAACTCGAGGCGAACGTCGATCCGTCTGTCTGAAGCGGATTCGAAGCAGGTTGAAAAAAAACCGACTCGCCGGCTTCGTGCCGCGAGTCGGTTTTTTCATGTCTACGCGTCACGACGAGATTCAACCGCCTTGCAGCGGTTGAATCTGGCGAGCATCCGCGATCAGACGGCGGAGAAACAGTTGTCGACGAACAGGTGCGTGCCGTTGACGAAACTCGACTCGTCGGACGCGAGGAACAGTGCGGCGGCCGCGACTTCCGAAGGCTCGCACAGGCGGCCTTGCTGCACCGCGATCGCCGCCTCGGTCGCGTCGACGCCCATCGCCTGCAGGTCCTTCAGTTCGCGCATCCCGTGCGGCGTGCGGATGAACCCCGGCGCGAGCGCGTTGCAGCGAATGCCGCGGTCGCGATACTCGACCGCGATCGCCCGCGCGAACATGTGGCACGCGCCCTTGGTCGCGTCATACAGCACTTCGCCCGGCGTCGCGCACACCGCCGAAATCGACGACGTGCAGACGATGCTGCCCCGCCCCTTCTCCAGCATCTGCGGCAGCACCGCTTGCGTCATCAGGAACATGCTCTTCACGTTCACGCCCATCAACCAGTCCCATTCCGATTCCTCGATGTCGAGGAACGGTTTGACGATCAGCGTGCCGGCGTGATTGAACAGGATGTCCGCGTTGCCGTACTGCTCCCGCGCGGCACTCACGGCCCGCTGGACTTCCGCCTGATTCGACACGTCGGCGCCGAGGCCGATCGCCTGCAGGCCCGCATCGCGCAGCCGGGACGCGAGCGTATCGGCGGCGTCGCCGTCGCGGTCGATGATCGCGACCTTCGCGCCCTGGGCGGCGAACAGTTCGGACGCCGCGCCGCCGCAGCCGCCGGCACCGCCGCTCACGATCGCGACCTTGCCGGCCAGGCGGCCGTCAATCTTGACATTCATGTTGCGTGCTCCATTCTGGTTCGTTTGGTCGGCTCAACTGAACAACGTCCGCAGGTGATCGTTGAGGAAATAGCCTTCGGGGTCCACGCTGCGACGCAGCGCGCGGAACGCCTCGGCCTTGGGGAACCAGCGATCGACGTCCTCGCGGTTCGTGAAATGCAGCTTGCCCCAGTGCGGCCGCGAGCCGTAGTCGCGCAGGATCGTGTCGACGCCCTTCAGGAACGGCCAGTAGTCGACGCCGTTCGGGCCGCCCGAGCATGAAATCGTGACGCTGTCCTGGTGGTTGAACGGGCTGATCCACGCCGGATCGCCCTTCGTGAAGCGGTACTCGACCGGGAAAATGCAGTCGCGGTGTTTCGTGAGGATCAGCTCGCGCACGCGGCGCAGCGCTTCCTTGCCGTGTTGCGCGGGCACTGCGTACTCGAGCTCGTGGAAGTTCGGCACGTAGTGGATCGCATACACCTCCGAGCTGTAGGCAATCTTCTCGTGCTCGCCTTCATGGAACGTGCGCGCGTCGGTGATATCCATCACCTTGATTTCGCACACGTCGTAGTCCTTCTTCGAATTCGACACCTTCGTCGTGTCGGGCAGGCAGTAGAGATCACGGCTGGCCGACGTCGGGCACCAGAAGAAACCGAAATGCCGGTGCTTCGCGGCCAGGTCGTCGTACTGCTCCATCAGCGCGTCGAAGTCCTCGCGCCACACGCGGTCGTGCAGCCAGAACGCATCGGTCACCTGCAGCGTGATCTCCGACACCACGCCGAACATCCCGATGTTCACCTGTGTCGCATGCAGCAGGTCGAGGTCCTGCCGGTCACTCACTTTCATGATCGAGCCGTCCGGGCGCACGATGCGCATTCCGACGACCTGCGACGACAGGTTGCCCAACGTCGTCCCCGTGCCGTGCGTGCCGGTGGCCAGCGCGCCGGCAATCGCCTGCGAATCGATGTCGCCCTGGTTGACGAGCGACAGGCCGAGTGCCTTCAGGTGGCGCGTCACTGCATTGATTTTGGTGCCGGCCTTCACGGTCACGCGCTTGCGCGCTTCGTCGACCTCCACGATGCCCTGGTAGTCCTGCAGCGACAGCAGCAGGCCGCTGGTGGCCACCACGGGCGTGAACGAGTGCCCCGACCCCGCGCACCGCACGTGCTTGCCTTGCCGCGTCGCGGCATGCACCAGTGCCGCGATCTCGGCCTCGCTGGTGGGCGACGCCAGGTGCGCGGCCACGCACGATTGATTGCCGACCCAGTTTCTCCAGAATCCGCCACGGGGAAGTTCCATCACGTCTCTCCAGCGTCGTATGGGTGCCAACGGTAAGGTACCGAAAGGTTTTCCACTATCGGATTTCGGCAAGTCAGGGTTTTGACGAGACGATACCCGTCCGGTGCTTTTTAACCGGCGCGACGAGCGGCTACAATGAATCGATCCAGCCCGCCCGTTCCCGCCCTCCGCCCTCGATGACGCCGTCTGCCCACCCGAGCGATTTCTCCGGCGATCCGCTGTTCGCGCGAACGGTCGCGTTCTGCGCGTTCACCGACGTGGAGGAACAGGCGCGCGCGTTCGACGGCTGGAACATGAACTACACGCAGATCTCCGGTGGGCGGTTTCACGGCTCGTCGTCGATCGTGTCGCTGGGCGGCATCAAGCTGCTGGTCGAGGATCTCGACAAGGTCATCCTGCAGCAAGGCGCGGTGCCGACGGAGCGGATCGCCGTGGCCGTGCCGCTGGAGCTGGAAGGGCATGCGCGCCTGTGCGGCGAGAAGAGCGGCCGCGACAGCCTGCACGTGTTCTCGAGCCAGCCGGCCTTCGAGTTCTACTCGCCCGACCGCCATCTGCTCGTGAACGTCGAGATCGAGCCGGAGAAGCTGTCGACGCAGGCGCTGCGCACGGTGGCCGCGTCGCTGCGTGCCCAAACCCATGCGCCTGTGATCCCGATGGCGACCGGCGTGGCCGATCATCTGCGCGACCTGCTGCGCCAGACACTGGCCGCCGCCGTAAAAACCACCCGCATCGACGACGTGACGACGCAGGACAGGATCGAACTGCTCGAACGCACCGTGCTGTACGCGATTTCGGAAGTGATGACGGCCGCGACGCCGGAGGCCGGCGCACAGATCGTGCGCCCGACGAAGTACTGGTCGCTGGTCAGTGCGGTGCGGGAGCGGCTGCAGGACGCATCGACCTGCCCGCTGTCGATCGCCGAGCTGTGCGTGGAACTCGGTGTGAGCCGGCGCACCGCGCAATACGCGTTCCAGGACACGTTGAACCTGAACCCGATCGCTTACTTGCGGGCCGTGCGGCTGAACCACGTGCGCCGCGAGCTTCGGCTCGGCGACTCGGTGACGACCGCGGCCACCAAGTGGGGCTTCTGGCACCTGAGCAGTTTTGCGCAGGACTATCGCGCGATGTTCGGCGAACTGCCGTCGGCCACCGCGAAGCGCTACGCGCGCCAGGCCCTCTAGCGCCTGTCGTCCACGCTGTCGTTCACCTTTCGGCGGCCGGTGCGCAAAAATCCGCACCGGCCACCACCCTGCCTGCTACGTCACTCGTCCTGCTGTTCCTGCTGCGCCTGCACCTGCCGCTGCTGGATGAACTGCCGCACATCGCTCATCGTCACGCGGCCGGTGTGCTTCGCATCGATCTCGTCGAAGTGCTTCGACACGAAGCCGAGACCGCTGCTCTGCGCCTGCGCCTTCGTCACGGCCGCGCCGTTGCTCAGCACCGTATTGGCGCCGAGCCGCGCATCGACACGCTGCTGCGCCTGCTGCTGCAGCGTCGCGCCGGTCGACGGCAACACCGGCGCCGCTTTCGTGGCGGGAAAGAACGGACCGTCGACACCGCGCCCGCCGTGCGGCAGCTTCACCGGCGCCACCGCCTGGGGCGGCAACGCGTAGGCACTGCTCATCACGGCACCGAGGACGATCAACGGAGACATACGCCGCATCAATTTGATTAGGGACATGATCACTCGCATTCAATGGATGAATAGAGGGTTCCTTTGACAAGGAGTCCGTCGCTCAGGCTCGCTCACGGGGCCGCCGCCAGCGTCGTCCCGGCGGTCGCGCCCGGGACGCTGCCGGTCGGCACGCTCGGCGGGTTTTCATCCGGCCACGGCGGCGGCAGCATGTGCAGCGTCAGCGCCGTCGGAATCCGCGCCCCCTTGTAGAACGTCTTCAGGTCCCGCTTCATCTGCGGACGGGCGACGTCGTCCAGGTAGGTCATGTGGCCGCCCTGGAAGAAGTTCACCTGCAGCTTCGGATTCAGGCCCTTCACCGTCTGCAGCCGCGCGAGTTGCTTCTCGGTGTTGAAGAACGGCGTCGCGAGATCGTGGAAGCCATTCTCCGCGAGCACGCGAAGCTTCGGGTTGAGCTGCAGCGCACCGAGCAGATCGGGGATCGTGTCGGGCATCGGCTGGCCGTCGTGCGTGAAGTCCCAGACGCCGATGATGTTGTCGTTCAGCGGCAGGTACGTCGCGTTCGGTGCGGTGTAGCCGAGGTAATCCGGCATCTGCGTCGCGAGCGCGTTCGTGAACGGCTGCGAGATCAGGATGTCGGACGGGTCGCCGTCGTTCTGCAGGCGCGGATCGGAATTCGGCAACGACACGCGTCCGTCATACCGGCCGATCGTCGTCCCGGGCAGCAGGCTCGTGCCGAACGGATTCGCGTTGAAGTAGCCGCGCAGCGCCTGTTGCGTGAGGCTCGACGGGATCGACCACAGCTTGAGCGTCGCATCGCTCGGGAACACCGGCGTGCCGAGCGCATCCGGAATGCCGAGCTGGCTCAACACCCACGACTGCGAGTACTTCTGCAGCTGGTTGTAGATCAGCGTCGTGAACAGTTCCGTCTGCAGTGCGTACAGACCGGGGTTCACCGGTGCCGGCGACACCTGGTTGAAGTACGCCGCGACCGCCGCATAACCCGGCAGGTAGCCGGCCACGGTATCGGTTTCGAGCAGCAGCCCCTCCGTCGACTGCGTGATCGCGACGGCTTCCACCGCATCCGCGAAGTAGTTCAGGATCGCCGACTGCAGCACGATGCCCGTCAGGTGCACGCCGGCCGATTCGAGTGCCAGCGCGAGCATGTCGGTACGCGGCGTGCCGTACGATTCGCCGTACAGGTAGATCGGCGACGTGCCGCGGCTGTTGACGTTCAGGTAGCGCTGGATGAAGTCGCGCATGATGTTCACGTCCGCATCCGAACCCCAGTACTTCTGGTTGGTGTTCGGCAACACGGCTTCCGACAGCCCGGTGCCGGGCGGGTCGATGAACACGAGGTCGGTGGTGTCGATCAGGCTTTCGGCGTTGTCGACGAGCGGATAGTTCGGCCAGTTGCTGCCGAACAGCGGATCGGGCGTGGCCACGCGGGTCGGCGCGAACGAGCCGAGCCGCAGCCAGATCGACGACGAGCCGGGGCCGCCGTTATAGACGAACGTGACGGGGCGCGGCTTGCCGTTCGTGCTCGGCGCGGTGTACGCGACATACGACATCGACGCTTCCGGGTTGCCGCTCGCGTCCTGCGCGGTCAGGTGGCCGGTGGTGGTCGTGTAGTTGACGGTCGTGCCGCCGTTTTTCCACTGGTAATGCATGACGGCGGCTTTCTCGGACACCTGCCCGGGGGCCAGGCCGTCGGTCGCATTCATCGAATACGCAACCGGGTCGACGTACGGCTGGTTGGCTGGCGTCTGCCCGGCCGCCTGTTGCGCGCTCGCCTGCTGGCTGGCGGTGGCCTGCGCGAGGCTCGACGCACCGACGGACGACGAATCGTCGCCGCCGCATGCCGCGAGCGCCAGTGTCATGACGGTCAATGCACCTAGCCCGGCCAACCGGCCGTGACGGCCACGGCGGCTGCCGGTACAGCTCCTGTCTGGTTTCATCTCTGTCCTTTGATTCGGATACCGTTTCACACAGGCCGCCAACGCCTGCGAAACGCGCAGGCGAACCCGCCACTCGCGTTGCACGGTCGGCAGTCGGCGGTTGGGGATTGGACTTCCAAGAGACTGAACTTGATACAGACACAGCAAACTGCTGGCGAGAATGGTGCTCGGACGCCCCCTGCAGTTTGGACAACTTTTATATGACCCAAATTTACGACAACACAAAAATAGGCGGTGCTGCGCCGCGTTGTCAAAGATCATTCGGATATTAAAAAACCCGCAATGATGCTAACGGCGGACAGTGTCTGGCAATTGAAAGAAAACGGGATTATTCGCGCATTGCGCGCTCTATCGACAATAATCCGCCGAATCTGCCGCTTTTATCGCACAACCGGCAATCCTTTACCCGCGTTGGTGTTGCGCTTCGAAAGCCTTCAGATCGCCGGAATCATTCTTTCATTTTAATTATCCGGGATCGATTAATTCGGCGTGACGGCATGCATGCGCCGCCATTCGATGATTCAAGTCACTTCAGCCATTCTTCAATCGATGCGCTTATCCGCACCGCGTCATCCATAAAATACCGATTTCTCCAATTCTATAAAATTCAGCGGAATTATTTACCCTTTCTATTGCTGGCCTTCCAGCAGGGATGAAGCGCGACATGCAGCCTCGCCGCACGCCGCGCTTCATCCGCATTCAATCCGCCATTACTTCCCGCCGCCCGGCAGCGCGATATCGATCAGCACCGGATCGTGATCCGACGAGCGATATGCATCCGGCGCGTAGAACGTCTTCTGCTGCTCGGCCGACTTGTACGCGAGCGTGTACTGCAGCGCAAGCGGCTCGTCCGCGTTGATGTGCCATTCGTGCACGGCCTTCACGTGCGATGCGAGCGGCAGCGTCGCGAGCGCGTGATCGAGGTAGCCGGCTTCGCCGTTGTACACGTAGCTGTACGCATTCGCGCCGATCCAGCGTGCGACGAGGTTGCGGTAGCCGCGCGATTCGAGCGTGCGGATCGGGTCTTCGTACGTGTAGCTGTTGAAGTCGCCGATCAGCAGCACGCCCTGGCCGGCGACGCCCGTCGGGTTGCCGGCGAGCCAGTCGGCCACCTTCGCCGCCGCGCGCGTGCGCGTCGGGTTCCAGCAGCCCTGGCCGTCGCCCTGGTCGAGATCGTCGTTCGCGGCGTCCGGGCAGTTCTTCGACTTCAGGTGGTTCACGGCCACCGTCAGCGACTGCTTGTTGCCGTTGATCAGCCGGAACGACTGCGCGAGCGGCTGGCGGTTCTTGTCGTCGATCGCGAGCGTCGCCGCGCGGCCGACCGGTTCGACCTTGCGGCTGTCGTAGATCATCGCGACCGTGATCGCATCGCCGCCGAGGCGCGACACGCCCGGATCGACGACGCGCCACTGGTTGCCGAGCTTCGCCGCGAGCTGGCGCACCGCGCTCAGTTCGCCGTAGCCGTTGTTCTGGATTTCCATCAGACCGATCACGTCGGCGTCGATCGCCTTCAGCGCGCTGACGATCTTCGCTTCCTGGCGCTGGAATTCCTGGAAGTTCTTCGCGCCGCGATTGTTCGGATCGTCGAAGCCGCCGCCGAGACCGTTGCCGTTGAAGTAGTTCAGGACATTGAACGACGCCACGCGCAGGTTCGATTTCGGATCGCGCGCCGGTGCGTTGGTGCGCGGGTTCGTGCGGGCTTCGAATGCCGGCACGGCGGCGCCCGGCAGCGGCTGCACGCGCCATGCGCCGTAACGCACTTCGAGCACGCCTTCGACGTCGCGCACCGTGTAGCCCGCGCGCAGCGTGTTCGCGGCCGACAGGCCCGGCGCCGGGTACGGCACGGTCGCGGGATTCTGCTTGTTCGAGCCGTCGTCGAGGATCAGGCGGTTGCGTGCGTTCGCCTCGATCTGCGTCTGCGCCTGCGCGGGCGGCACGACGCTCGTCGGCGTGCGCAGGCGGCCGTTGCTGAGCATCACGCTGCCGTAGCGGCCGAGCTCGTAGTTGTCGGTGACGTTCAGCGTCTGCGGCAGGCGCACCCGCATCCCTTCATACGCGGCGAACGCGTTCGGGCTGTCGACCGGCAGCGTGAGCGTCACGGGCGTGACGGTCTGGTTGTTCGCGCACACCGCGATCGCACCCGACTGCGTGAGCTGCGTCTGGCCGTATTTCTCCTCGACCTTGCCCGTCACATGCACGAGGTCGCCCGCTTTCGCCCGCACCTTCGGCGCGTAGACGAACAGCCCTTCCGACACGCCCGGCTGGTTGCGGCGCTGCGCGTCGGCCTGCTGGACGAAGAAGCCGCCGAAGCCGTCCGTGCCGCCGAAATCGGCGGTGACGACCGCTTCGATCGACACGTTCTGGCCGGCGAGCGGCGACGGCGCGCCCGGCCCCTGGATATCGGCGATCGGCGTCGTGCTGCCGCCGCAGTTCGGGCTGACGGGCGCGGCCGTGGCGGCGAAAACCGGCGCAGCGAGCGTCGGGAGCAGCAATAGCGGGGTGAAGAGGCGGATTGTCGAGCGCATGACGGGGAATCCCGGTTGTGAGGGTGGCGAAAGCTTAGCGGCGCTCAATGACAGTTTTTGGTAATCGAAAGACAGGCGGATGTAATTGTCGTCATCACGCCGCGATCGCCGTCGAGCGTGCGTTTACGCCTGAAAAGCGGGGCAATCGTCTGATGAAAATCCACCATGCCCGTGACGATTGCCCCGCGTGGTCTTGCTGCGCGGCTCCGCGCTGTCTCGCTACACCGTGCCCGGCAACGCGCTCGACACAAGCACGGCCGCGACCATCAGCACGCCGCCGAGTACGACCGCCTCGATCCGCAGCACTGTGCCGAATCGTTTCAGCGAACCAGCCGGCATCGAGGCGGCCGGATCCTTCAACGCAGCCAGCAACGTTGGCATCCCGAAGAAGCGATTGTGTCCGCCGAGCGCCGCCGCGATCAGCACGAGCGCGAGCTTCAGCAGCAGGATCTGCCCGTACGTCGATGCGAGCAGATTGGCGGGCGTATCGACGCCGCGCCAGCCGTTGTACGCACCGGTCGCGAACAGCACGATCAACGCGTAAGTCGATGCATCGGACAGCGACTGCACGAACGATGCGCCGGTCGTGCGTTCGCTTGCGGGCATCGTGGCAAGCCTCGGCATCACGCTGAATGCCGTCACGAGCACGAGCCCGACCCATGCGCTGATCGCCAGCAGATGCAGCCAGTCGATCCACACCGGCACGCTGAACAATCCGGCATCCACCGGATGTCCGCCGTTGCTGCGTGCGAGCGCGACGCAGGCCAGCGCGGCCCACATCGCAAACGGCCAGCGCGACGCGTTCGCGTGCCGGACGAACGACAGCACCACGACAACGAGCATGAACACCGCGCCGGCCAGCCACGCATGACCGAACCCGGTGCCCGCGAGCATCGCGCAGACGGCCGGCCCCGCTTCGAGCAACGACACCTCGCTCATCAGCGCGCAGTGCGCCCAGAACGCGGTGACGCTTGCGAGCAGCGAGATGACGGACGCGATGCGCAGCGTCGCGACGAGCCGCCGCCCGATGCCGTGCTGCCACGCCGACGCGCCGCGCGCGAGCCAGTGGCGGCCGAGCAGCGCGCCGATGACGACGGCGAACCCGGCGTTCTGGATCGCCACCGATACCAGCCGCAGGAGACCGATGAAACCGTCGTTCACCCCTTCACCCTGAACGTATAGGTGCCTTTCGTGCGATGCGCGTCGGCCGTCATCGCCACCCACTGCACCGTGTACGCGCCGGGCGCGAGCTTCGGCATCGCGACGGTCATCACGCGCGGGTTCGCCGCATCGACCTTCGCCTTGTCCTGCGTGACGGCGTTGCCGTTCGCATCCGATACCTTCACCGAGCTGAACGCCGGTTCGAGGTCTTCATTGAAGGTGAGCCGCACCGTGTCGGGCGCGGTGTCGACCGTGCTGCCTGTCGCCGGTGCCGCGCTTTCCAGCTTGCCGTGCGCGGATGCCGCGATCGGTGCGGCGGCGAGCATCGCACCGGTCGCGACGATCGCGGCCAGCCGCGTGAGGGTCGTGATCTTCATGTGCACGCTCCGCGTCACGGCTTCTTCAGCTCGACGACGGTCAGCGCACCGTCCACGTCTTCCGCGACGAAGTCGATCTTGTCGCCCGCTTTCACCTGCGACAGCATCGCCGGGTCCTTCACCTTGAACACCATCGTCATCGCGTCCATCCCGAGGTTTTCGAGCGGGCCGTGCTTGATCGTCAGCTTGCCGGCGGCCGTGTCGACCTTGCGGATTTCGCCGTGCGACATGCGCTGCGCCGCCGCGGCTTCCTGCTTCGCACCGCCGCTCATGTCCATGCCGGCCATGTCGCCGGCCGCGTACGATGCGCCGGAAAACACCAGTGCACACCCCATTGCCATCGAAACCAGTCCCTTCTTCATCGTGTCGACTCCCAGTGAATGAAACGAAACCGGCGGCCGCATGCACGCATGCCGCCGCATGCTGCTGCTCAACCGTCCGGCAGTTCGCCGGTGTACTCGTATGCGACGGTGCCCTTCGGATGTTTGAACCAGCCCGGATCGCGATAGTCGTTACGGCCGAGCCCCTGCCGCACCTTGCAGACCGTGAACATGCCGCCCATCTCCAGCGGCCCGAACGGGCCCGTGCCCGTCATCATCGGCAGCGTGTTGTCGGGCAGCGGCATCTCCATGCCGCCCATCGCGCCGCCGGTGCTGCCCATCGCCATGTAGTCGGGCACGAGCTTGCCGATGCGCTGCGCGAGATCCTTCTGCGGCACGCCGATCAGGTTCGGCACCTGGTGGCCCATCGCATTCATCGTGTGATGCGACTTGTGGCAATGGAATGCCCAGTCGCCCGGGCGATCGGCGGTGAACTCGATCGCGCGCATCTGGCCCACCGCGACATCCGCGGTCACTTCCGGCCAGCGCGCGGCCGGCGGAATCCAGCCGCCATCGGTGCCCGCGACTTCGAAGCTGTAGCCGTGCAGGTGGATCGGATGGTTCGTCATCGTCAGGTTGCCGAAGCGAATCCGCACGCGGTCGCCCGCGCGCACCGGCAGCGGATCGATGCCCGGGAACACGCGCGAGTTGAAGGTCCACATGTTGAAGTCGGTCATCTCGTTCACGCGCGGCGTGTAGCTGCCCGGATCGATGTCGTATGCGGCGAGCAGGAACACGAAATCGCGATCGACCGGCATCGTGCCGCGATCCTTCGGGTGCACGATGAACATGCCCATCATCCCCATCGCCATCTGCACCATCTCGTCGGCGTGCGGGTGGTACATGAACGTGCCGTGCGCTTCCAGCTGGAACTCGTAGACGAAGGTCTTGCCGGGCGGGATATGCGGCTGCGTGAGGCCGCCGACGCCGTCCATCCCGTTCGGCAGCCGCAGCCCGTGCCAGTGGATCGTCGTGTGCTCGGGCAACCGGTTGGTCACGAAGATGCGTACCTTGTCGCCTTCGACGGCCTCGATCGTCGGGCCCGGCGACTGGCCGTTGTAGCCCCACAGGTTCGCGTTCATGCCGGGCGCCATCTCGCGCACGACGGGCTCGGCCGTCAGGTGGAATTCCTTCCAGCCGTTCTTCATCCGCCACGGCAGCGTCCAGCCGTTCAGCGTCGCGACGGGCGTGTACGGGCGGCCGTTCGGCGGCACGAGCGGCGGCTGTGTGGCCGTTTTCGCCATCGTGGGCGCTTCGGGCAGCGACGCGGCGCCGGCCTTGCTGACCATCGCGGCGCCCAGCAGCGCGGCGCCCGAGCCGCTGAGAAATTGTCGACGGGACACCATGTCAATGACCTTCCGGATGCGGTTGTGTCGCGGGCGCCGGTTGCGCCGCGGATGAAGAAGCCGGCTGCGGCGCAGCGTCGGCGTGTGAAGGGGATGCGGGTTCGACGGATTGCGTCGCGCGCGGCGTGGCACCGTGGGTCGGCAGCCGGCCTCCGACGGCCATCTGCAGATCGGTTTCGGCGAGCCAGTAATCCTTCAGCGCATCGATGTAGCCGTTGACCGCGCCGACCTGCTCGCGCGCATCGGTCAGCAACTCGAACACACTCGCGAGCATCCCGTTGTAGCGCAGCAGGAGTTCGTCGGAGATCGTCTTGCGCAACGGCACGACTTCGTCGCGATAGTGGGTCGCGACGTCGTAGCTCGTCACGTACGCCGCATACGATTCGCGCACGTCGGAGCGCGCGTCGATGGCCGCTTTAGCGAGCCGGTTCGCCGATTGCATGTACACGGCCTCGGCGCGCGCGACCTTCGCGCCGCCCCAGTCGAACAGCGGAATCTCGACGCTGATCTCGTAGCCGTGCTCGTGCCCCTTGCCGGTCTCGTAGTTGTTCACGTAGCCGAGGTCGACCGCATTGACGAAGCGCGTCGCCTTGCTCAGGCCGAGCGACGACGCGACGCCCTGCGTCTGCAGCTTCGCGGCCTGGATGTCGAGGCGGTTGCTCATCGCGAACCGCTCGAGATCGGGCAGGTTCGGCCGCGCTTTCGGCAGGTCGGGCAAGCGCTCGGGCAATGCGTACCGTGTGCGTTCGCCCCACAGGCCCATCGCGCGCGTAAGCTTCTCGCGCGCGGCGACGGCCTGCTGGCGCGCCTTCGCGTGCTGCGCAACCGCATCGGCATGGAACGCCTGCTCGCGCGCGTAATCGAGGCGGCTGAAGTTGCCGGCCTGCCGCATGCGCTGCGCGAGTTCGGCGGCCGCGCTCGCGGCATCGCGCACCTGTTGCGCATAGTTCGCGGCCTGCTCGGCCGCGACGGCCTCGACGTACGCACGGCGTGCGTCGGCTGCGACCTTCAGCATCGCGTCGGCCGTTTCGAGCTTGGTCTGCTCGAAGCGGCGGCGTTCGATGTTCGTCGCGAGCGGCATCGTCAGCAGCGCGAACACGTTCGCCGAGAACGTGCGGCCGAGCGTCAGCTCGCCGTCGCCGGCACGGGTGCGGCTGAACGCGAATCGCGGATTCGGCAACCGGCCGGCCTGGACGAGATCGGCTTCCGACAATCCCAGTTCCGCATATGACGCCTGCAGGCCACGGTTGTTCAGCAGCGCGACCTGCACCGCGTCGTCCATCGACAGCGGCTTCGCAAGCAGCTCCTTCGTGCGCTTGTCGACGGCTTCGCGGTCGGCGTCGGTCCTGACCACGACCGCGTCTTTCCCGATGCGTTCCGACGCGGCGGACGACACCGCGTCGAAGCCACCGTCCTTCGAAAACGTCGTGCAGCCGGCAAGGAAGGCCAGCACGGCCGCCGCCGCGGCGATCCTCGGCGATATCGCAAGCATCGTCATTGCGCGCTGCCTCCGTGCTTCGAATGCGCGGCGCCGCTTCCGGCCGCGCCGCCCGTCGCACGGCCCTTCGCGGGCCGTTCCATCACGTCGCGGTTCAGTTGCTTCCAGCCGGGGCCCTCATCGTCCCGATACGGCCGGTAGCCGTCGAATACGGATGTCACGGTGATATCCGGCACGGCCACGGTGGCATCCGCTGGATCAGGCAGTGGGGTTTGCGCTGGCGCGAGCGACGGCACGAGGGCCGCCACGCTCAACAGCGCCGCAGTAATGAATCGCATGAATGGGTCTCGTCATGAGTCGTCCGGCGGTCGTGATGCGGATGCCGGAACGGATTGCAGAGCGCGGCAGGTCGAAGCCGCAGGCGGGGTCTAGACGAGATGCCCGCGTGGCGGCCTGTCGATGCCGCCGGTCAGGAACGACACGACGACCGGCGTCGGAGCGAAGGAAGCGAGCCCGACACCGATACCCGACGCAACGGACATCGCGGGAAGATCCGCCATGCCAGCGCCGAGGCAGCAGGACCCGCATGCGGAACATGGCTGCGCATGTCGCGCATGATCGTCGTGCGCGTGCTCGTCTTTATGCTGGCCAGCAAGCGCGCTCGGCATCGCACGCGGCGCGACCGCGTCATCGGCGCTTGCCCCGTCCCCCGCGTGCGGCATGGCCACGACCGCCCCCGCGCACACCATCGACACAGCCGCGAACGACTGGATCGGCAGGCTCAGCGCCAGCAGCACGACGACGAGGAATTTGCGCCAGTACGACATGGATGCGGAATCACGCAGGCAACGACCGGATGGGCCGGCGCAGCGCCGCGACGGCGCGCCCCGGGGACACGACGGCCGCAGCTTATCGCCGCCGCGGTGACGACGACATGGCCGAAACATGACCGGCATTTCATGACAATTCCGTCATCCGGCGGTCACCCTTCGCGCACGCACGGCGCCCTAAGCTCACGCGTTACACTGACCGGCTGGAATCACGGATGAACCACGGACAGCCTGCCTCACCATGCGAATACTGATAGTCGAAGACGAACCCAAGATGGCGTCGTACCTCCGCAAGGGGCTGATGGAGGCGAGCTACACGGTCGACGTCGCGGAAAACGGCAAGGACGGGCTGTTCCTCGCGCTGCACGAGGATTTCGATCTCGTCGTGCTCGACGTGATGCTGCCGGAAATGGATGGCTTCGAGGTGCTCAAGCGGTTGCGCGCGCAGAAGCAGACGCCCGTGCTGCTGCTCACGGCGCGCGAGGCGATCGAGGACAAGGTCGCCGGGCTCGAGCTGGGCGCCGACGACTATCTGCTCAAGCCGTTCGCGTATGCCGAGTTCCTCGCGCGCATCCGCTCGCTGCTGCGGCGCGCGCCGCGCAACGTGCGCGACATCCTGCAGGTCGCCGATCTCGAAGTCGACCTGATCCGCCGCCGCGTGCGGCGCGCCGACACCCGCATCGACCTGACCGCGCAGGAATTCGCGCTGCTGCAGTTGCTCGCCGAACGCGAGGGGGAAGTGCTGACGCGCACCTTCATCACGTCGCAGATCTGGGACATGAATTTCGACAGCGACACGAACGTCGTCGATGCGGCGATCAAGCGCCTGCGCGCGAAGATCGACAACGCCTACGAGAAGAAGCTGATCCACACGATCCGCGGGATGGGCTACGTGCTCGAGGATCGTTCGTGACACGCCGCCCCGGCTCGTATTCGCTGCTGCGGCGCCTGACGCTCGCGTTCGCCGTCGTCGCCGCGCTCGTGTTCGCGCTGACCGGCGCGTACCTGTATCGCTCGCTGTCCGCCGAGCTGACGCGGCGCGACGACATCGAGATTTCCGGCAAGCTCAACCAGTTCCTGCAACTGGCGCACGCGAGCGGATCGATCGCCGCGCTGCGCGCCGATCCGGCCGTGTTTCACGAGGTGCTGCTGTCGCACCCGGGCGTGTATCTCGGCATCTACGATGCGCAGAACCGCGCGCTCGTCGAGCATTCCGACGAAGCCGGCAATACGCTCGCGTCGGTGATCGCGGCCCCGCATCCGGCCAGTCGAGCCGGCGGGCCGTTCACCTGTTCGCCGTCCGGCATCGGCACGTCGCGTTGCGTGTACGCACGCGAAACGCTGCCGTCCGGCGACGCGATCCAGGTCGCGCTCGCGCGCACGGCGACCGATCGCCAGTCGCTGCTCGAAAGCTATCGCGTCGACATCTGGCTCGCGGCGGCCGTGGGCGCGCTGCTGGTCGGCGCGCTCGGCTATGCGGTTGCGTCGCGCGGCCTGCGCCCGGTCGAGAGCTTGGGCCGGCAGACGTCGCGCATCGAGGCCCACAACCTGAACGCACGGCTCGACGCGCGCGGCGGCCCGGTCGAGCTGCGTGAACTCGCGACGTCGGTCAACCGGATGCTCGACCGCCTCGAACGCGCGTTCGTGCGGCTGTCGCAGTTCTCGTCCGATCTCGCGCACGACATGCGCACGCCGCTCGCCAACGTGATCAGCGCGTCGCAGGTCACGCTGTCGCGCGCGCGCACGACCGAGGAATACGAAGCGTTGATCGATTCGAACATCGAGGAATGCGAACGGTTGCAGCGGATGATCGAGAACATGCTGTTTCTCGCGCGCACCGATAACGCCCGGCAGCACCTGAAGACCACCGAGCTCGATGCAGGCAGAGAACTGCGCCGGCTCGCGTCGTATTTCCAGGCGCTGGCCGACGAAGCCGGCGTGCGGATCGACGTGCACGGCGAAGCGCCGGTGGTCGCGGACGCGACGCTGTTCCGGCGTGCCGTCAGCAACCTTACGTCAAACGCGCTCGAACATGCGGAAGCCGCGTCGACGATCGAGCTCGCGGTGTCGGCGCAAGGCCGCTACGCGGTCGTCGAAGTCACGAATCGCGGCGCCGCGATTCCGCCCGAACAGGTCGACAAGATCTTCGAGCGCTTCTACCGGATCGATTCGTCGCGGCACGGCGCGGCGCGCAACGCGGGGCTCGGGCTCGCGATCGTGAAGTCGATCATGGAGCTGCATCGCGGCAAGGTCGAGGTCGCGAGCCGCGACGGGCGCACGACGTTCGCGCTTTATTTTCCGCGGGGCATGGATAGCTAGACCGTTCGCCGCCTTCCGGCTAGCGATCCTGAACGGCCGCAAATGACGCGCGAATGCAGACGAGCAACACGATGGTCACCGCGCTGAACACGGCCCCGGCGTAGAACGTGGCTGCTGCACCCACCCGGTCCCACAGGATGCCCGCGACGACGCTCGACACGAGCGTCACCACGCCGCTGAGCAGATTGAACACACCGAACGCCGTGCCTCTCAATGCGGACGGCGCGGCATGCGCGACCATCGTCGCGAGCAACCCCTGCGTCATCCCCATATGGAGCCCCCACAACGCGACACCGACGAGTACGGTTCCCCAATGCGCGCCGTGTGCGAGCACGATATCGGCGGCGATCAGCAGGACGAGCCCGGCCACCATCAGCGTCTTGTGGCTCGTCGTGTCGGCGAGCTTGCCGAACGGGTAGGCCGACAATGCGTACACGACGTTCATCGCCACCATCACGAGCGGCACGAATGCGACGGGTACGCCACTGCCCATCGCGCGCAGCACCAGGAACGCTTCGCTGAAGCGGGCCAGCGCGAACACGGCGCCGACGGCGACGACCCACCAGTAGCGCGCGCCGAGCTGCGCGACGACATCGCGTCGGATCGGGTTGACGCGCGGCTCGCCCGGCGCACGCGCCGGCTCGTCGATGCCGAACGCGAGCAGCGCCACGGCCA
Organism: Burkholderia sp. HI2500; assembly: GCF_002223055.1. Taxonomy (NCBI): domain Bacteria; kingdom Pseudomonadati; phylum Pseudomonadota; class Betaproteobacteria; order Burkholderiales; family Burkholderiaceae; genus Burkholderia; species Burkholderia sp. HI2500. The sequence continues at coordinate 2,410,827 of NZ_NKFL01000006.1, forward strand.
GCACGCCGGGAATCACGGCCAGCCAGAATGCAAGGCGGAAATCGTCGTGCCACCCCAGCATGATGAGGACGGCCAGCAACGGCCCGAGGAACGCGCCCACCGTGTCGAGCGACTGTCGCAGCCCGTAGGCGGCGCCGCGCAGGTGGACGGGGGTGACGTCGGCCACCAGCGCATCGCGCGGCGCCCCACGAATCCCCTTGCCGATCCGGTCGACGATCCGTGCCGTCACGACGACGCCGATCGTCGGCGCGATCGCGAACAGCGGCTTGCTGAGCGCGCCGAGCCCGTATCCGGCCACCGCCAGCCATTTGCGATTGCGCAGGTAGTCGCTCAGCGTGCCGGAGAACACCTTGACGACCGGCGACGTCGCCTCGGCGATCCCCTCGATGACGCCGATCGCGGTCGCGCTCGCGCCGAGCCCCGCCATCAGGAACATCGGCAACAGGCTGTGGATGATTTCCGACGACACGTCCATCAGCAGGCTGACGCAGCCCAGCAACCAGACACTGCGAGGAATCTGGCGAAGAACGCCGGTCGACGGTTCGGTCTGCATGGGTCGCTCCCGGTTCAGGAATCCCGACACGGGATGCCGGTGATACTACTGCAGTCTGGTGACACGACACACATGCCGGCCCGCGCTATTCCCCCGTCTCGCGCCGGATCTTCGCCTGGCGGCGATGGCGGTCGTTCAGTATCTGGTGCCGACGATGGTCGGTCAGTTTCTTCCAGTCACGTGCCTCGTCGCGCGTCCTCAAGCAGCCCGTGCAGAATCCGGTGCGGCCATCGAACGCGCACAGCTCGATACACGGCGATTTCACCGCCACGGTCAGGCTGCCTTTGCCGACGTCATCACTTCGACGGTCACGTGCGACACGCCGTCGAAGCCTTCGACCAGTGCATGGTAGAAGCGCGCGTCGCGCGCCGCATCGACGGTCTCGACCGACACGATCGCGCTCATGTGGCCGGGACCGACCCGCCACACGTGAAGATCGTTGACCTTGTCGCCGAACGCCTCGATCGCGTGACGCACGCGCTCCGCCAGCTTGCGATCGACATTGACGTCGAGCAGGATGCCGCCCGTATCGCGCATCAGCCCGTACGACCAGTTCGCGATGACGAGCGCGCCGACGATGCCCGCGACGGGGTCCATCCAGACCCAGCCGAAGGCGCGCGCGAGCAGCAACCCGATAATGGCCAGCACCGACACCGCGGCATCGGCGATCACGTGAATGTAGGCCGACCGGATGTTGTGATCGCGGGCCGCGGCAGCGTGCGCGCCTTCATGATGATCGTGTTCGACGAACGTCAGCGCGTGCTCGTGGCCGTTGAGCGTCACGATCGCCTCGAACGCATGGGGCTCGGGAATCGTCTCCCGCGACTCCAGGAAGCCGTTCCGCGCCACCATCGTGAAATGCTGTCGCGACTGGTCGGGACGGACGGTCGTGATCGATGCAGACACCCCGTCGACGCTCGATCCGCCGGTGGCAGGCGCGATCCGGAACACCGGCGGCACACCGTCCTCGAACACCGATACGTCGAACACGCCGGTTGTCGAGAACACCCGCATGGCTTCGTCCGCGTGATCGTCGTGCGCGTGCCCATGGCCGTGTCCATGCCCGTGATGGTGCCCGTGATGCCCGCCGCTCAGCAGCCACACGCTCGCCAGGTTGACCGCGAGACCGAGCACCGCGATCGGAATCGCCTCGCCGAAATGGATCGGGACCGGCGCCAGCAACCGCGCAACCGCCTCGTAGCCGATCAGGATCGCGATCATCGCGAGCACGATCGCGCTCGTGAACCCGGCCAGGTCGCCCAGCTTGCCGGTGCCGAACACGAAGCGCGGATCGTCGGCATGCCTGCGCGCATAGGTATAGGCCAGCGCGGCGATCAGCATCGCGCCTGCGTGCGTCGACATGTGCAGCCCGTCGGCGACGAGCGCCAGCGACCCGAACAGCGTGCCGCCGACGATCTCGACCATCATCATCGCCGCGCACAGGCCGATCACCATCCACGTCCGCCGCTCGTTCTGCTCGTGCGCGGCGCCAAGGAAGATATGGTCGTGCCCCGCGCCGAACGCGTCATTCGTGAAATTGCTCATGCTCCACCCCGATCACTTGAAATAGCTGTGCACCACGTCGATCAGCTGCTCGGTCGCGCTGCCTTCGTGCTCGTCCGGCCCATGTGCATCGACCATGTGCTCGCGAATGTGGTCTTCCAGCACGACGGCCAGCAGCCCGTTCATCGCGCCGCGACAGCTCGTGATCAATTGCAGCACCTCGTTGCAGCCGCGCTCGTCACCGAGCGCGCGCTCGATCGCCTCGACCTGGCCCTTGATGCGGCGCACGCGGTTCAGCAGCTTCTGTTTTTCACGAACGGTATGACTCATCGATGACGGACTCCTGCATAGGGAGGGGGAGTATATCTCCGGAAGGCTGCCCCTATAGGGGAGAGGGGTATATTTTTTGAGATGAAGGCTTGTCGAAAGCAATCCGCTCGACTAGACTGCCCTTCGTCTTTGGGGAGTAGCCTGCTTTCCATCCCCGGAAAGCGAACGCGTCAACACACTCGGCCTGCGGCCGTGGCGCGTTCAGCCTGATTGGCCTGGCGAGACCATGGGCGCATCGCGTCGTTCCTGGTCGGACGTCGGCGGATGCGCCATGGTTTGTCAGCGTCCGACCACGGAGTCCCCATGTTCCCCACCGCCCTCTCCCCGCGTTTCGCCGCCGTCCGCGCGCATGCCTGCGGAGGTGCCGCATGACTTTCATGTTTGTCGAACTGGCGTTCATGCTGGTCGTCATCCTCATCGCCGCCGAGGTCTTCACCAACGCGCTCGAACATCTCGGCGAACGCCTGAAGATTTCCGAAGGCGTCACCGGTTCGCTGTTCGCGGCCGTCGGCACCGCGCTGCCCGAAACGATGGTGCCGCTGCTCGCGCTCGCCGGCGGCACGGCGAACCAGGCCGTGAACGAGGAGATCGGCGTCGGCGCGATTCTCGGCGCGCCGCTGATGCTCGCGACACTCACCACCTTCCTGATGACGCTCGCCGTGATCCGCTCGCGCGGGCTGCGCGGCACGATCGCGCCCGAACGCACCGGCTTCGTGCGCGACATGAACTACTTCCTCGCCGCGTTCTCGCTGGCCACCGCCGCGATGTTCGTCCCGCATCACAACGGGGCCGTGCGCGCGCTGCTCGCGGCGATGCTGGTCGGCATCTACGTGATGTATGTCGTGATGACGTTCCGCGCGTCGAGCCAGCTCGTCGATGCCGGGCACGGCACCGAGGCGCCGCACACGATGTTCCTGTCGCGCCTCGGTGTGCCGACCAACCTCGCGACGATCGCGCTGCAACTGCTCCTCGGCGTCGCGCTGCTGGTCGGCGGGGCGAAGGGCTTCATCCACGGCGTGGAAGGCGTGTCGCACGTGCTGGGCGTATCGGCGCTGCTGCTGTCGCTGATCATCGTGCCGATCGCGACGGAACTGCCGGAGAAGGTCAACAGCGTGCTGTGGATCCGCCGCAGGAAGGACACGCTCGCGTTCGGCAACATCACCGGCGCGATGGTGTTCCAGGGCACGCTGCTGCCGGCGATCGGCATCATGCTGACGCCGTGGGAGCCGCGCCCCGAAGTGCTGACCGGCGTGATCATCACGCTCGCGGCGGCGGCGTGGCTGCGCGTCAATGCGCGCACGCGCGGGCTCGCGATCTGGGCGTTGCTCGCGAACGGCGCGGGGTATGCGGGGTATCTGTTCCTGACGCTGGCGCGCTGATCCTGCTCAACGGACTCAACGGACGCGCCGGGCACGATCCCGCTGCCCGGCGCGAACGAAGCATCGTCGCGTCACCGGCCCGCAAGCGATTCAGATGCGCGTCTGGTTCACACGCTGCGCCAGTTGCTCGGCGCTTTCCTTGCGCTCGCTGTAGCGGTCCGTCAGGTACGCACCGACGTCGCGCGTCAGCAGCGTGAATTTGACCAGTTCCTCCATGACGTCGACGACCCGGTCGAAATACGCGGACGGCTTCATCCGGTCGTCGTCGCCGAATTCCATGAACGCCTTCGCGACGGACGACTGGTTCGGGATGGTCAGCATGCGCATCCAGCGTCCGAGCACGCGCATCTGGTTGACCGCGTTGAACGACTGCGATCCGCCGCTGACCTGCATGACCGCCAGCGTCTTGCCTTGCGTCGGCCGCACCGCGCCGACCGACAGCGGAATCCAGTCGATCTGCGCTTTCATCACGCCGGTCATCGCGCCGTGCCGCTCGGGGGAGCACCACACCATGCCCTCCGACCATTGCACGAGCTCGCGCAACTCGGCCACCTTCGGGTGGTCGTCGGGCGCATCGTCAGGCAGCGGCAAGCCGGCCGGATTGAAGATCCTGGCTTCGGCGCCCATCGCCGCCAGCAACCGCGCCGCCTCCTCGACCAGCAACCGGCTGAACGAGCGCGTGCGCAATGACCCGTAGAGCAACACGATTCGAGGCGGATGCGTCGACGGCCGCGCGGGCTGCAGCCGGCTCGCGTCCGGCACGCGAAAGAGCGTGGCATCGAGTTGCGGCAAATCGTTCAGTCGGTCAGACACGCTTGCCCTCCGCATCGATCACGATTTCGCCGTCTTCCTTCGCAAACGGCCCCTTCTGCGGATCAGGCAGGATGTCGAGCACCTGCTCGGACGGACGGCACAGCCGCGTGCCGAGCGGCGTGACGACGATCGGGCGATTGATCAGGATCGGGTGAGCGACCATGAAGCCAATCAGGTCGTCGTCGCTCCACTTCGGATTGTCGAGATCGAGCGCTTCATACGGTGTCCCCTTGCGCCGCAGCACGTCGCGCACGGGCATGCCCATTGCCGCGATCAGCGCGCGCAGTTCTTCGTGTCCCGGCGGCGTTTCCAGATAAAGCACGACGCGCGGCTCGACGCCGGCGTTGCGAATCATCGCCAGCGTGTTGCGCGACGTGCCGCAATCGGGGTTGTGATAGATCGTGATGTCGGTCATTTCCGGATTCCTGAATGGTTTCACGCGCACTCGTACCAGCGCTTCGAACGGTTGACGACACGCACGACGAGCAGCATCACCGGCACTTCGATGAGCACGCCGACGACGGTCGCGAGCGCGGCGCCCGAGTGGAAGCCGAACAGGCTGATCGCGGCGGCCACGGCCAGCTCGAAGAAATTGGACGCACCGATCAACGCCGACGGACACGCGATGCTGTGCTTCTCGCCGACGAGACGATTGAGCCCATAGGCGAGCGCTGCGTTGAAGAACACCTGGATCAGGATCGGCACCGCGAGCAGCGCGATCACCAGCGGCTGCTTCAGGATTGCCTCGCCCTGGAACGCGAACAGCAGCACCAGCGTGGCCAGCAGCGCGGCGATGGACCACGGGCCGATCTTCGCCATCGCGCGGTCGAATGCCGGCGGCCCCTTCGCGAGCAGCAGCCTGCGCCACACTTGCGCGAGCATCACCGGGATGACGATGTAGAGCACGACCGACGTGAGCAGCGTCGCCCACGGCACCGTGATCGCGGACATCCCCAGCAACAGGCCCACCAGCGGCGCGAACGCGATCACCATGATGCTGTCGTTCAGCGCGACCTGCGACAGCGTGAACAGCGGATCGCCGCCCGTCAGCCGGCTCCACACGAACACCATCGCCGTGCACGGCGCGGCGGCCAGCAGGATCAGGCCGGCGATATAGCTGTCGATCTGGTCGGCGGGCAGCATCGGCGCGAACAGCTGCCGGACGAACAGCCAGCCGAGCAGCGCCATCGAAAACGGCTTGACGAGCCAGTTCACGACGAGCGTGACGCCGATCCCCCGCACATGCTGCCGAACCTCATGCAACGCGCCGAAATCGACCTTGACCAGCATCGGCACGATCATCACCCAGATCAGCAGCCCGACGGGCAGGTTGACCTGCGCGTATTCCATGCGGCCGATGTGCTGAAAGAGCCCGGGCAGCGCCTGGCCCAGCGCGATGCCGAGCACGATGCACAGCGCCACCCACGCGCTCAGGTAGCGCTCGAAGAAGCCGATGGCGGGCGGGGCCGCCACGGCTTGCGGTTGTGCAACGTCCGAGCCGGTCATGCATCGCCTCCGCAGCAATCGGGCGCCGTCGGCACGCCGCAGGCCGCGCCGGCGCAGCAGTTCTCGGTCAGGAACCCGATGAGCCCGCTCATCGATTCGAAATTCGCCGCGTAATAGATGAACCGGCCGTCCTGGCGCGCGGTGACCAGGTCGGCATGCGACAGATCCTTCAGATGAAACGACAGGCTCGATGGCGACAGCCCGATCTGCTGGGCGATCGCACCAGCCGACAGCCCTTCGGGCCCGGCCACGACCAGCGCGCGAAAGATGGCCAGGCGCGCTTCATGAGCAAGCGCGCCCAGGGCGCGCACGACGAGATTGGAGTCCATGGCGCGAAGGATAGCGCCATCATTTCGATATTTCAAGCATTGTTGAAATGATGGTGCGGATCCCGTGCTTGGCCGCTCCCCAGCCCTTCGCGCACTGACAAACCCGGCCGCACTCGCGGCTTCCGGCCCGACACGCACGGCACCGGTGCAGCCGCCCGCCTCGCGGACGGGCGACGCACCGGCATGCGCTCAGGTCAGGACGCCTTCACCAGCTTGACGATCGTCAGCGTGCCGTCGACCTTCTCGATCCGCACCTTGACCTTGTCGCCCGCACGGGCGTGCTCGAGCATCGCCGCGTCCTTCGCCTTGAACGCCATCGTCATCGGTGGCATCCCGACGTTCTCGAGTGCGCCGTGCTTCAGCGTGATCTTGCCGGTCGCGGCATCGACCTTCTTCACTTCGGCGTCGGTCAGCGCGGCATTCGACTCGGCCATGCCGCCCGACGACATCTTCATGCCGGACATGTCCATGCCGGCCATGTCGCCGGCTGCAAAGGCGGGGGTGACGAGCGTGCCGACAGCAAGTACGGCGGCAGCAGCAACGGTGACGGTAATCAACTTCTTCATCGGGATTCTCCGGTTGGGATGGATGGCACGTTCGTGCCGTGAGGAACTGCTTCGGAATGCCGCGCATGGCCCGCGCTTCGCGCACGACGGCGCTGCAGCAGGAGCCAGGCGGCGGGAATGACGAACATCGACAGCAGCGGCGCGGTGACCATGCCGCCGACCATCGGCGCGGCGATGCGCTGCATGACTTCGGAACCGGCACCGTGCCCGACCATGATCGGCACGAGGCCGGCGAGCACGACGGCCACCGTCATCGCCTTGGGCCGCACGCGCAGCACCGCGCCTTCGCGGATCGCGTCGAGCAGCAGCGCATCGTTGAGTGGTTCGCCGGCGTCGAGCCGGCGCTGCAGCGCGCCCTTCAGGTACAGCAGCATCACGACGCCGAATTCGGCGGCCACGCCCGCGAGCGCGATGAAGCCCACCGACGTCGCGACCGACACCGCGTGGCCGAGCGCCCACACGAGCCAGAAGCCGCCGACCAGCGCGAACGGCACCGTCGACATCAGCAGCAGCGCATCGGCCGCCGAGCCGAACGTGAGGAACAGCAGCACGAAGATCACCACGAGCGTCACCGGCACGACGGTGCGCAGCTTGGCCGCCGCGCGTTCGAGATACTCGAACTGCCCCGACCACGCGATCGAATAGCCGGGCGGCAACGCGACCTGCCGCGCGACGGCCTGCTGCATCGTGCGGACGGCGGTGCTCAGGTCGACGCCGCGGAGATCGACGTACACGTAGCCGGACAGTCGCGCGTTCTCGCTGCGGATCATCGGCGGGCCATCGGCGATCGCGATGCGTGCGACGTCGCCCAGGCGGATCTGCGCGCCGCGCGCGGTGACGACCGGAAGCTGCCGCAGGTTCTCGACCGAATCGCGCACCTCGCGCGGGTAGCGGAGGTTGATCGGAAAGCGCTCGCGCCCCGCGATCACTTCGCCGACATCGTCGCCGCCGACCGCCGTCGACACGACCGACTGGATGTCGGCCACCGACAGCCCGTAGCGCGCGGCCGCGAGCCGGTCGATGTCGACGTCGATATAGCGGCCGCCGTTCAGCCGTTCCGCGAGCGCGGACGTCACGCCCGGCACGGGCTTCACGGCGGCCTCGACCTGCTTCGCGATCGCGTCGATCCCGGCCAGGTCCGGCCCGGCAATCTTCACGCCGACCGGCGTCTTGATCCCGGTGGACAGCATGTCGAGCCGGTTGCGGATCGGCGGCACCCACACGTTCGACAGCCCCGGCACCTTCACCGTGCGATCGAGTTCGTCGACGAGCTTCTCCGGCGTCATGCCGGGCCGCCAGGCGCTGCGCGGCTTGAAGCGGATCGTCGTCTCGAACATCTCGAGCGGCGCGGGATCGGTCGCGGTATCGGCGCGGCCCGATTTGCCGAACACCGTGTCGACCTCGGGCACGGTCTTGATCAGCCGGTCGGTCTGCTGCAACAGCTCGCTCGCCTTGTCGGCGGAGATGCCGGGCAGCGCGGTCGGCATGTACAGCAGGTCGCCTTCGTCGAGCGGCGGCATGAATTCGCCGCCGAGCCGCGACAGCGGCACGGCCGTCAGCACGAGCGCGACGACCGCGATGCCGATCGCGACCCACGGGCGCCTGAGCGTCGCTTCGAGCAGCGGCCGGTACGCGCGAATCAGCACGCGGTTGATCGGGTTCGCGTGCTCGTGCGGAATGCGGCCGCGCACGAGATAGCCCATCAGCACCGGCACCAGCGTCACCGACAGGCCGGCGGCGGCGGCGATCGTGTAGGTCTTCGTGAACGCGAGCGGCGCGAACAGCTTGCCCTCCTGCCCTTCCAGCGAAAACACCGGGATGAACGACAGTGTGATGATCAGCAGCGAGAAGAACAGCGCGGGCCCGACCTCCGCGGCCGACGTCGCGACGAGTTCCCAGCGTCGCGCGGCCGTGATCGGCTCGCCGGGATGCGCGTGGTCGTACGCTTCGAGATGCTTGTGCGCGTTCTCGATCATCACGATCGCCGCGTCGATCATCGCGCCGATCGCGATCGCGATCCCGCCGAGCGACATCAGGTTCGCGTTCACGCCCTGGTAGCGCATCACGATGAACGCGGCCAGCACGCCGAGCGGCAGCGACAGGATCGCGACGAACGCGCTGCGCAGGTGGAACAGGAACACCGCGCAGACGATGCCGACGATCACGAACTCCTCGATCAGCTTGTGCTTCAGGTTGCCCACCGCGCGCGCGATCAGCTGCGAGCGATCGTAGGTCGTGACGATCTCGACGCCGGGCGGCAGCGAACGCTTCAGGTCGGCGAGCTTCGCCTTGACCGCATCGATCGTGGTCAGCGCGTTCTTGCCCGAGCGCATCACGACGACGCCGCCCGTCACCTCACCCTGCCCGTTCAGCTCCGCGATCCCGCGCCGCATCGCCGGGCCGACCTGGATGCGCGCGACGTCGCCGAGCAGCACCGGCGTGCCGGCGTCGTTCGTGCGCAGCACCACGTGCCGGAAATCGTCGAGCGTGCGCAGGTAGCCGGTCGAGCGCACCATGTACTCCGACTCGGCCAGCTCGACGACCGAACCGCCGGACGCCTGGTTCGCGCTGCCGAGTGCGCTCGCGACTTCCGCCTGCGTGATGCCGTATGCGCGCAGCTTGTCGGGATCGAGCACGACCTGGTACTGCTGCACCATGCCGCCGATGCTCGCGACTTCCGACACATCGGGCACCGCCTTCAGCTCGAACTTCAGGAACCAGTCGTTGAGCGCGCGCAGTTGCCCGAGATCGTGACGGCCGGTGCGATCGACGAGCGCGTACTCGACCACCCAGCCGACACCGGTCGCATCCGGCCCGAGCGACACCGTCGCGCCGGCAGGCAGCCGGCTCTGCACCTGGCTCAGGTATTCGAGCACACGCGAACGCGCCCAGTACGGATCGGTGCGGTCGTCGAACAGCACGTAGACGAACGCGTCGCCGAACGACGAATACGCGCGGACGGTTTTCGCGCCGGGCACGCCGAGCAGCGTGGTCGTCAATGGATAGGTCACCTGATCCTCGACGATCTGCGGCGCCTTGCCCGGATATGACGCCTTCACGATCACCTGCGTGTCCGACAGGTCGGGCAATGCATCGAGCGGCGTCTGCCGCAGCGAATGAACACCCCATGCGGCAATCAGCACGGTGGCGAGCAGCACGAGGAAGCGGTTGTGGACGGACCAGCGAATGACGTGCGCGATCATCGTTCGCCTCCCTGCGGTTCGACCTTCGTCAGCCGGTAACCGTCGTCGCCCTGCGTGAACGCGAAGCGCACCGTCTGGCCCGGCTTCACGTCCGGGAACGCGGTGGCCGACGGCTTGCCGAACGCCATCGTCATCGCGCCCCAGCCGAGCGCCGGAACGGGCTGATGCGAGAACGTGATGTCGTCGGCCGTGACCTGTTCGACCTTGCCGGTGGTTTCGTAGACCGGTGTCGCCGCTTTCGGCGTCGACGCGGGCATCGCCGCTGCCCCGCTCGCGCCGGTGCCGCTTTCCAGCCGCGGCAACACGCTTTTCAGGCTCGCCTCGGAATCGATCAGGAACTGCCCCGATGCGACGACCGTGTCGCCTTCGTTCAGCCCGCCGAGCACTTCGGTGTCGCTGCCGACGTCGTTACCCACCGTCACCGTCACGGGCTGCAGCCGGCCGTCGCGATTCTTCACGATGACGATCGAGCGCTTGCCGGTCGCGATCACCGCTTCGGACGGCACGAGCAGGCGCGACACGGTCTGCCGTGCGGCGACCCGCACGCGCATCAGCATGCCGGGCGTGAGCTTCAGCGCCGCGTTGTCGATCTCCACGCGCGCCTGCAGCGTGCGGCTGCTCGCGCTGATGCCGGGCAGCACTTCGCGGATTCGTCCGGTGAAATGCTGTGCCGGGTCGCCCGCGAACGTCGCATCGACCGCCATCCCCGGCTGCACGGTCAGCGCAAGCGCTTCCGGCACCTCGACGATGAGCCACAGCGTCGACAGCCCGGCGATCTTCGCGAGCGTCTGGCCGGGCGCGACCATCGCGCCGTCCCGCACGTTCAGCTCGCTGACGACGCCGGTTTCCGGCGCGGTCAGCACGACATGCGTCTGCACGCGGCCGGTGCGATCGAGGCGCGCGATCATGCCGTCGGGAATCGACAGCGCCCGCATCCGTGCACGCGATGCATCGAGCAGGCTGGCGTCCATCCCGCCGCGCTTGAGCGCGAGGTATTCCTCCTGCGGCGCGAGCCAGTCGGGCACGAACAGCGATGCGACCGGTGCGCCTTTCGCGATGCGCTGCATCGGTGCGCGCGCATGGAGACGGTCGATGTAGCCGGTCACGCGCGACTGGACGACGTCCGCGCGCGATTCGTCGAACTGCGTGGTGCCCACCGCATCGAATCCGGCCGCCGTCTGTTGCCGGCGCACGGTCGCATAGCGGATGCCGAGGTTCTGCTGCAGGCCCGGATCGATCCGGATGCCGGACGCGCCGCCGCCTTCGTCCGCGTAGACGGGTTGCAGTTGCATGTCCATGAAGGGCGACTTGCCCGGTTTGTCGAAATGCTGGTTCGGCACCATCGGGTCGTGCCAGTAGAGCACCTTTCGGCCGCTCGTCGAACCGGGCTTGCCGGTCGAGGCCGACGCGGCGGCGTCAGTCGCCGCGCTTGCCGCATGGCGTGCACCCACGAAATAACCCGTGCCGAGCAGCGCGGCACCGGCGAACGCCAGCACGGCCGCGCGGGCCCATGTTTGCTTCGTCATGTCGTTCTCCTTTATTGCGCGGCGGCCAGCGTCGACGGCACGACCTGGTATTCGAGCTGCGCCCAGGTCTGCGACACCTCGCGCCGGAGATCGAGCACCTGCAATTGCACATCCAGTTGCGCGCGGCGCGCGGCGAACGTATCGGCGAGCGAACCTGTGCCGGCACGGTAGGCCGCGTTCGCCAGTTGCACGCGCTGGTCGGCGGCGGGCAGCAATGCGTCGCCGAGATTCGCGATGCGCGCACGACCGCTCGCGAGCGTCGCGGACTGCGTGCGGATATCGGCCTGCACCTGGCGCAGCGTGTCCTCGTACATCAGGCGCGCCTTCGTCGCGAGCGCGGCCTTTTCGGCGACGTCGCGGTTCTGGCGGTTCTTGCGATTGAGCGGCAGCGGAATCGTCACGCCGACGGACACCATGTTCGAATACGCGCCGCCACGCTGCTGGTACGCGACTTCCCACGTCCAGTTCGGGCTGCGTTCGCTGTTCGCGACGGCCGTATCGGCCTCGGCCACCGCGATATCGTCGGCGGCGGTGATCAGCGCCGGCTGCGACAGCCGCAACTCGTCCGGCGGCAGCGACGACACGAACGATTCCGGCGCGGGCGGCGCGCCCGCAACGTCGTCGACCGGCACGGCGGTCCAGCGCGACAGCGCGATGAGCGCGGTCTGGTAGACCTGCCGCGCTTTCAGCAATTGATCCTGCGTCTGCGCGAGCATGGCCCGCGCCTGGACGACATCGGCCGCACTCGCCTTCGCGCCGCGATACGACGCCTTCGTCGCTTCAAGCTCATGGTTCATGTGATCGAGCAGCGCCTGCTGCAGCGCGAGCGCCTGCTTCGCGTAGACGGCGTTCAGCCACGCCGTCGCGGTTTGCTGGCGCACGCTCGCGAGCTGCGCGAGATAGCCGGCGCGCTCGCGCCCGACCTGCTCGTTGGCGAGCGCCGAGCGCAGGCGCCGCTTGTCGCCGGACACCCACTCCTGCTCGATGCCGATGCGGCGCATCGTCATGAAGTCCTGGCCGACGGTGAAGCGCTGGCCGCCGTTGACCGGCAGGTTGTCGATGCCGGCCTTGAGCATCGGGTCGGGCAGCTGGCCGGCCTTCACGGCCGCCTCCGCGCTCGCGCGCACCGACGCTTGCGCGGCCTGCATCGAAGCGGAATGATCGGTGGCGGACTGCAGCGCGGCGTCCAGCGTGACAGGCGATGGCTGCGCGTGAACGGCGCCCGCCACCAGCAGCGCCGCCCAAAGCATGGGCGCGCGCCGACGTGCACACCGCGCAAGCGGCATGCCGGGATGGAATGACATGGTTGAACCCCAACGGCGGAACCCCATAGGGATTCCACGTCCTGATACAGGACGAACCTCACCGCGAATGCGGCGAACCTATCGGATCGGGATCAGCTGATGCGTGGAGGGCGCCACAATCCGTTCGGATCGCGGACCGGGAGGATTTGCGCGTAGTGGAACGCGACGGTGCTGACGAATGCCGCGGGACGACTGACTTCGGCGCGCGCGGCCGGATGATAGAGACTGCCGAACTGGCATTGCGCCGTCAGCTTGCAGGCCGTGCCCTTCGCTTTCGCGTGGGCCTTGCCAGCGGACGACGACTGCATCGAATCGCAGCCCGGCATGTCGGCGGACATGCCGGCGTCCATGTCCATCGACATCGACATGCCCTGCTGCATCATCGGACATTCCCCTGCCAGGCCGCTGGCTGCCAGCCCGCTGATGGGCAGCACCGCGCAAAGCAGCAGCAGGATGAGCGTCCGGAGGAATTTCATGGCGGGGATTATAGCGCGGGGTTTTGCTGTGTGGCGGCGCGTCGATGAAGCGTAACGACGTGCCGACTCCGCGACCGCCGTCGCCTGCTACCGCGCGAGCCCGTCGGCCTCCAGCACCGCCTGCACCGCCGGCCGCGCCCGCACCCGCTCGTGCCACGCACGCAGATGCGCATAGCGGGTCAGGTCGATATCCGCGTGGTACACCGACCGCAGCCATTCCGCCTTGCCCCAGCCGGTCAGCGCGAACAGGTATGCATCGGCGAGCGTGAACGAGTCGCCCATCAAGAACGTATTGCCGTCGAGCTGGCGATCGATCCAGGCAAAGCGGCTGTCGAGCTTCGTTTTCGCCGGGTCGACGTATTTGCCCGCCTGCACCGCGTACAGCAGCGGAATGAAGCCCTTGTGGATTTCCGCCGTGAGAAAGTTCAGCCACTCCAACAGCCGATAGCGCGCGAGCGTGCCGTAGGCGGGCGCAAGCGCCGCCTGCGGACACAGATCCGCGAGATACTGCGCGATCACCGGCCCTTCGCGCAGTCGCGTGCCGTCGTCGAGCTCGAGCAGCGGCACGTAGCCGAGTTCGGTCACATCGTAGTAATTGCGCCCGTCTTCAATGACATGCTTGCGCGCGTCGACCTTGATGACTTCCGCGTCGATGCCGCCTTCGCGCAGCACGATGCAGATGGCCTGCGAACAGCTTCCGGGAGCGTGATAGAGCTTCATGCGTGTCCTTCGTAGGTTGTCCATGTATCGATTCGCCGCGACGCGGGCGCTAATATCTCGCATCGGCGCAGGGCTGAGAAGACGGCAGTCGTTTGTGCCGTAGTCACAAAAAATTTACCGACCAGGATTCGCCACGATGAAAACGAGTGCGACCGGATGTTCCGTTGAAGAAGCGATGCGCCTGCTCGGCGGCCGCTGGCGGCTGCTGCTGGTGTCGTATCTGCTCGACGGGCCGCGACGCTTCAGCGACCTGCGGCGCGACATGCCGGGCATCTCCCAGCGCATGCTGACGCTCGACCTGCGCGCGCTCGAAGACGCCGGGCTCGTGCGGCGGACCGTCTATCCGGAAGTGCCGGTGCGGGTCGAGTACGATCTGACCGCCGACGGCGACCGGCTGCGGCCCGTCGTCGAAGTCATGCGCGAATTCGGGCTGTGGCTGAAGGCGCGCGATGCCGATGCGTCGTGCGATATCGGCGTCGCGCCCGATGCGGCCGCCGCGATCGAAACAGCACACCACTCCACCCGATAACCCCAACTCCCATACGCAGGAACCCACACTCATGGAACTTCACGCCACCATCGGCGCGGCGACGTCCGATCTCGACGACGACGAAAGCTTCGCCAACATCTACTGTCACGACGCCGAGCAGGACTATTGCTTCGCGCTGTCGCGCTTTCCGGACGACGCGCTGATCGAAGTGATGGTGCGCGACCAGGTCAACGCGCGCGTCAAGGATCTGTCGGTGCGCCTGACGGACGACACGATCGACGTCGAGATCGAACCCGCGCTCGCCGCGCGGCTCGACGGCCAGACGCGCTACGTGATCCATCTCGCGCCCGGCCAATACGACCCGGTCACGCTGCGCGCCGCGCTGAAGGAGATCTTCGTCGGCAAGAATGGCTTTCAGGACGACAGCACGCGCGGCTAGGCAGTCGCCAGCCGGTTCTTCCTCGACTTTCGCTCTTACGCCTGCTCATGACGCGCTTCCCGCTTCCCAGTCTTGCCGCGACCGCGCTGCTGCTCGCCGCGTGCGCATCGCTCGCGCCTGCCGCGCACGCGGCCAAGCCGCTGCTCACGTTCAAGGTCGACGACACCGTCACGGCCCGCGTCGAACGCGCGGACAGCGCGCACATCACCGTGCGCTTCCTGCCGAGCGGCAAGACGCAAACGCTCGACGTGATCGCCGCCGACGAGGAAGGTCACTATCACCTCTCGTCGGACGACTACAACTTCGACGGCCACCGCGATCTCGCCATGCACGCGACGCTCGGCATGGTCAACGACAACTACGGCATCTACCTGTACGACGCCGCGCGCCAGCAGTTCGAGCCGCTGCGCATGCCGGCGAGCAATATGCGGCATGGCAACTGCGACGACCTGGTCAACGTGGTCGCGAAGCCGAAGGAACGCACGCTGTACAGCTCCTGCCGCGGCGGCCCGATCTGGTACACCGATGCGTACCGCTACGATGCGCGCGGCAAGCTGTATCTGTACCAGTCCAGCGAAGCGATTCCCGACGACCTGCGCGACCTGATCGATGCGGATTCCGGCCCGTCGTCGATGCTGCTGACCTACGACGCGCAAGGCAAGCGCGTATCGCGCCGCCCGGACGCGTACGGCGGCGGCACCGTCACGTTCAAGGTGCGCCCGGCGCGCCTGCCGCTGCACGATACGATGAACGATGCGCCCACGCGCCGCTACGTCGTCGCGGGCGACACGGTCGAGCTGATCGACGCGAGCGCCGATTTCCAGTGGTTGAAGGTGCGGTATCGCAACCCGCAAGCGGGCGCGGTGCAGGGCTGGGTCAGCGCGAAGGAAGCGACGGCCAACTGATGTACGCGGCGGCGTGATCGCCGCTCATTCCCACATATTGAGCGCGTCACGTCCCATTAATAGGGATGCCTGTCCAAATGTTGACGTGCTTCCCGCCACGGCTCTAACGTTCGCCCCAACGCCATTCGATTCGGCCGCCCCGTTCGCGGGCGACGGCCGGGCACCGAACACAGGAGACAACCGTGGCCCATTCCGCGTCGCGCACCCACGCCCACCCGCCGGAACAACCGCCCGCGCGCGCCGGCATCGCATCCGATCCCGCCGCCCGTTCGGCCGCGGCACCCACCACGCCACCGAGCCGCAAGCGGCTGCTGATCCTCGCGTTGCTGTTCGTCACCGTCGTGATCAACTATCTCGACCGCAGCAACCTGTCGATCGCCGCGCCCGCGCTGTTCAAGGAGCTGAACATCGATCCGGTGCGCGCGGGCCTCGTGTTCTCCGCGTTCGGCTGGACCTACGCGCTGATGCAGGTTCCGGGCGGCTGGCTCGTCGACAAGGTATCGCCTCGCGTGCTGTATGCCGGTGCGCTCGCGCTATGGTCGGCCGCGACGCTGCTGCTCGGTTTCGCGGGCTCGTTCGTCGGGTTGATCGTGCTGCGCCTCGCGGTCGGTGCGCTCGAAGCGCCTGCCTATCCCATCAACAACCGCGTGGTGACGACCTGGTTCCCGACCCGCGAACGCGCAAGCGCGATCGGCGGCTACACGTCGGGCCAGTTCGTCGGCCTCGCGTTCCTCACGCCGGTGCTCGCGTGGCTGCAGGTGCATCTCGGCTGGCACATGGTGTTCGTCGCAACCGGCCTCGCGGGCATCGTGTGGGCCGCGATCTGGTATGCGGTATATCGCGAGCCGCGCGCGTTTCGTGGCGTCAACGCGGCCGAGATCGCGCTGATCCGCGACGGCGGCGGGCTCGTCGATCTCGAGGATCGCGTCGCGGCACGCACCGAACGCGCGCCGTCGACGTGGCGCGACCTCGGTGTCGTGCTCGGCCGGCGCAAGCTGTGGGGCATCTATCTCGGCCAGTTCGCGCTGAACTCGACGCTGTGGTTCTTCCTCACGTGGTTCCCGACCTACCTCGTCAAGTATCGCGGAATGGACTTCATTAAATCGGGCTTCCTCGCGTCGCTGCCGTTCCTCGCCGCGTTCGTCGGCGTGCTGTGCTCGGGCGTGCTGTCGGACTGGCTGATGCGCCGCGGCGCATCGCAGGGCTTCGCGCGCAAGCTGCCGATCATCTCGGGGCTGCTGATCTCGACCTGCATCATCGGCGCGAACTACGTGACGTCGACCGGCTGGGTCATCGCGTTCATGACGATCGCGTTCTTCGGCAACGGCTTCGCGTCGATCACGTGGTCGCTCGTGTCGGGGCTCGCGCCCGCGCGGCTGCTCGGCCTCACGGGCGGCGTGTTCAACCTGATCGGCAACCTGTCCGCGATCGCGACACCGATCGTGATCGGGCTGCTCGTGGACGGCGCCGACTTCTCGCGGGCGATCACCTACATCGCCGCGATGGCGCTCGCCGGCAGCCTGTCGTACGGGCTGCTCGTTGGCAAGGTCGAGCGCATCGACGCGTAAACGTCACGAGGGCGGCACGCACGTGCCGCCCGGTCTTACCGCTACCGCTGACCGCGCGTCGTGCATCGTGCGTCGTGCGTCACGTCAGAACCGCAGAGCCCCATCCCGCGCGAGGTCGTGCGGATTGCCCGCCACGTAGTCGAGCGCGCACGCATCGGTGTCGATGCCGACGGTCAGCAGCGTTTCCCAGCGCTCGGTGTCGGGCATCGACAGGTCCGGATGGAAACACACGACGGCCTGGTCGCCGGCCGCCCCGCACATCGCCGCCGCGCGCTCGCGCACATCGGCACTCGTCATCCCGTTCACGACGTCATTCAGGTGCGCGAAGCGCTCGCGCGTGGTCGAGCTGTCGGGCATGCACTCGCCGCCGCTCAACGCGCGATCGAGGAAGTGGTTCGTATGCAGCAGCCAGCCGTCCGGACGCGGCACCACCACACCCACGCCTGACGGGCTCAGCTCGATGCTCGCCGCACGCGGGTTCGCGTCGTGCCGCGTAAACACGGTCAACACCGTCGACGCGCTCACGCGTGCGGTGCGCGCGATGTCGATCGCCTCCTGCACCGTCGTCGCGTCTTCGAGCAGGCGCCGCGCGATCGCATGCACGGGTACGCCGGCGCTGTCGTTGTCGCTCGCGTGATGCAGGATGTTGAAGTGCAGTCCGAGCCCCGCGCTGTTCACGCCGAGCTTCGCCAGCATCCCGAATTCGGAGAACAGCTTGACGGTGCGGCCGTGCGGCGTCGCGATCTGCATCAGCAGCCCCTGCGGTGCGAGGCTGTCGTGCCAGTCCCACGTCTGCAGCGTGCGCGGTGCGTGCGGGCCGGCCGGCGCATGGACGGTCGTCGAGCACTCGCCTTCGGCCGATGCGGGTGCGGTGGCGAGAATCTCGGTGCGTGCATTCAGGCACGCGAGCTGCCAGCGCGGCAGGTCGACGCCGTCGGCGATCTCCTCGACTTCGGCGGCAAGGCGCGGGCACCACGCGCCGAGCGTGGCGAGACTCGCTTCGCCGATCTCCCGTGCGCGCTGCGGCGCGATGCCGAGCTTCGGGAAGAACGCGAGATACAGCGCGACCGTCTCGCGGATCTCCGGCGCGAAGCGCTCGCCGATCAGGCGGCCGCGCTCGCGCGGATCGGTGATGTCGGTCACGAAGGTGTGCAGCTTCAAGGTCAAATCTCCTGGGTTGAATGCGCCGGGCCCGCGCGGCCCGGCGCGTGAGGCATCGTGCGGCCGGTCAGAACGAGTAGATGAACTGCATCCCGGCCAGGTCGTTGCTGCGCGCGTACGTGCCGTTGCTCTTCAGGAACACCGGATGGTTCGCCGCGTCGTGGCGGTATTCGAGCTTCACGGTGATCTGCTGCGTCGGATAGAACAACAGGTCGGCCGTGATCGCATAACGCTGCGCGCCCTTGCACTCGGTGCCGTTCGTCGACGAACCCTGGAAGCACGCCGGATCGATGCCGAAGCCGCTCGACCCGTTCACCGACGGGTTGCCGCCCGCGAGCCCGTACTGGGTGTTGGTGCCGCCGCCGCCGTTCGACGTGTTGTTCAGGTAGTCGAAGCGCAGCGTCGCGCCCATGCGGCCGACCCACGACGTCGTCCACTTCGTATGGCCGAGCAGCGACATCCCGTACCAGCGCGCGGTGCCGCCGTTCCATGCGCCCTTCTGCAGCTCGCCGTAGTCGACCTGCGCGTTGACCTGCGTCTTGTCGTGCGTATAGGTCACGTCGGCTTCCACGTACTTGTAGAGGCCGGTCGGCGACGCGCCGTTGCACTGGTAGCCGTAGCCGCCCGGCTGCGCGCACGGCGAGAACAGCGACTGCCGGCCGAGCATCCCGGAGAGGCCGAAGTCGAAGGCGGTCGACGTCGCGTTGTCGAAGCGCGCGGTGATCGTCGGCGTCCAGTTGGTCTTCGTCGTGTTGTTCGCCGCATTCGCGATCGCGCCGGCGGTGCGCAGCACCTCGTTGCCGATCACGACCTGCCAGAAGCGCATCATCGCCGCGTTGGAGCCCTTCAGCCCGACGCCGATCAGGTTGCCCGGCTCGCTGAAGTCGTACAGCAGCCCGTGCGTGAGCGTCAGCATCTGCGTCGACGGCTGCACCTCGTAGCCGGCGAGGCTCGGCATCATCCCGATCTCGAAGGTGTGGGTCGTGCTGAGCGGCACGGTGACCACCGCCTGCGTGACGATGTTGTTGCCGATGCCGCCGTGCGCGTTGCTGAACACGTTGCCGAAGCCGCGGTTCGGCTGGATCACGACCTCCGCCGCCGGCGCCATCGGGCCGACGCCGAAGGTCTTCTTGATGTCGAGGTAGACGTCGCCGATCGTGCTGTTGAAGTAGTCGTACGCGCCCGGGTCGTGGTTCAGGAACTGGAAGCCGGACGTGCGCTGCGCGCGGTTGAACAGGTACACGGGATCGACGTAGCCGGTGATGCTCAGGCCCGCGAGCGGGCCGGTGGTCGCCGCTTCCTGCAGCGAGTCGACCTTCAGCGACGCGTTCGCGATCTGCTCGCGCATTTGCTGCAGGTCGTCGTTCGTGAAGGCCGGCGCTGCATCCGCGGCCGGTGCAGCAGCCGCCGCCGTGTTGATCGTGCCGATCTTCGCGCCGCCCGAGGCGGCGGTGGCGGTCGTTGCCGCGCCGGCCGGCTTCGCCGCCAGCATGCTCGCGCGCAGCTCGTTCACCTGCTGCTGCAGCGCGGTGACCTGCGCCTGCAGCGCCTTCATCCGGCTCGCGTCGGTCGCCTGCGGCGTGTGCGCGAATGCCGCGGCGGCGTCGAACGCCAGCAGGCACAGCGCCGTCATGTGTGTGATTTTCATGGTGTGGGTGATCGTCGGGACGCGCGCGCCCCCGCCCGCCGCGATGAGCGGCGGGGCGCGCGAAAGGTGGTCGGGAATGGGGAGAAGCGGCGGCCGGCTTACTCGGTCTTCAGCTTCGTCCAGAGACGGTTCTGCAGACGCATCAGCTCAGGCGGAACCGGCTTGCTGAGGCTCAGCTTGCGGATCACGTCGGCGGGCGGGAACACGGCCGGATCGCTCGTCACGTCGGCGCGCACCAGATGCTTCGACGACGGCACGGCCGACGGGTACGACGTGTCGTTGGTCAGGTTCGCGCTCTCCTTCTCCGACAGCACGAAATTGACGAACTTCAGCGCGGCGTCCGGATGCGGCGCATCCTTCGGCACCGCCATCATGTCGAACCACATCGCGCTGCCCTCGGTCGGGATCACGTACTTGATGTGATACGGCTTCTTCGCGGACGCGGCCGCGATCCGCGCGGAGTTCACGTCGCCCGACCAGCCGAGCGCGAGGCAGATGTCGCCGCCCGCGAGGTCGTTGATGTAGCTGCTCGAATTGAACTGCGTGATGTACGGCCGCACCGTCTTCAGCAGCTCGTATGCGGCCTGGTAGTCGGCCGGGTTCGTCGTGTTCGGATCCTTCTTCAGGTAGACGAACGCCATCCCGAACGCATCGACCGGCGAATCGAGCACCGAAATGCCGCAGTGCTTCAGCTTCTGCGCGTACTTCGGGTCGAACAGCAGCGCCCAGCTGTCGAGCGGCGCATCGTTGCCGAGCGCGGCCTTCACCTTCTCGACGTTCATCCCGAGCCCGTCGGTGCCCCACGTCCACGGAATGCCGAACTGGTTGCCCGGATCGTCCTTCGCGAGCACCTTCATGATTTCCGGATCGAGCAGCCCGTAGTTCGGCACCTGGCTCTTGTCGATCTTGCGGTAGATGCCGGCCTGCAGCTGCCGCGCCCAGAAGATGTCGGACGGCACGACGACGTCATAGCCCGACGTGCCCGACAGCAGCTTCGCCTGCAGCGTCTCGTTCGAATCGAACTCCTGGTAGACCACCTTGATGCCGGTCGCCTTCTCGAAGTTCGCGATCGTCGCCTTGCCGATCGAGTTGCCCCAGTTGTACACGTTGACGACGTCCGCCGCGTGCGCCGCCGGCACGCCGGCCCACAGTGCACCGCCCAGCGCGAGCGCCGCGCATGCCGTTTTCAGATGCTTGCTCCAATCCCCTGCCATGGTTTCCTCCGTCGATGTCATGATCCGCTCGCGATGAACGGTGTGTGCTTCGGTCCGGAAAAATGTAGCCAGAGGAAATTGGCCGGTCTGCCCTGCCGTTAGGGGGACACGCCGCACAATCGGGGCACCCGGTTCCGGGCGGATGCCCCAATCGACCCAACACGGAAGCGATTTGAAAGCTTCCGTCGTCACTTCGTCACGCCAACCGAAAACCGCTCAGGATGCCTGCACGCCCGTGCGCGCGCCGAAGTCCTCGCCCACGTGCGTGACGCGGCCGTCCATCATCGTCAGCGCGACGTCGATGCGGCCAATGTCGTACTGGCCGACCTCGAACAGGTCGTTCTCCAGCACGACGAGATCCGCACGCTTGCCGGGCGTGAGCGAGCCGACCTCGTGCTCCATCCCGAGCTGGTACGCGCCGTGGATCGTGTACGCGGCGATCAGTTGCGGAATGCTCAGGCGCTCGGCGATGTCCGGGAACACCGGCGCATCGGGCTCGCCCGCGAGCTGACGCGTATGGCCCGACTCGATGTGCTCGAGCGGCTTGTGCTGGC
The DNA here is from genome assembly GCF_002223055.1 of Burkholderia sp. HI2500. NCBI lineage: Bacteria > Pseudomonadati > Pseudomonadota > Betaproteobacteria > Burkholderiales > Burkholderiaceae > Burkholderia > Burkholderia sp. HI2500. The sequence goes on from NZ_NKFL01000006.1 coordinate 2,433,014, forward strand.
AGCGGCACTGGCACGCGAGGCCGTCCATGCCGATCGACACCGTCACGCCTTCGTCGAGGAACGTGCGGAACTTGTACATGTTGCTCCAGCGCGCGTGGCCGTAGTGGTCGCGCAGTTGCTCGGTGTACGCGTCGACCACGCCCCACTGCAGCTGCGTGTTCGCCATCACGCCCGCGCGGCGGAAGCGCGGGATGTCGTCCGGATGCGTGAGGAATGCATGCGTGATCACGTGGCGGCGGTCGCGCGGCGGGTTCGTGCGGTTGACCGCGTCGAAGCCGTCGAGCGCCATCCGCACCGCCGCATCGCCGACGCAGTGGACCATCACGTTCGCGTTCACGCGATCGGCTTCGACCAGGTAGTGGTTGAACGTGTCGGCCGGCATCGTCGGCGCGCCGCAGGTGTCGGGGCGGTCCGCGTACGGTTCGAGCAGGTACGCGGTGTGGTTCGCTTCCGTGCCGTCGAGGAACAGCTTCAGCGCGCGCGCCTTCACGAGCGGTGAGTCGTACTGCTCGCGGTATTTGACGAGCGTGCCGACAGGATCGTCGATCTCGCCGATCACCGCGACGCTGCCCACCACGCGCAGCTTCAGGTCGCCCGCGCGCTCCATCGTCTGCAGCGTCTCGTACAGCAGCGACTGGTCGCCGCTCGCGTCGAAGAAGCCCGCGTCGAACACGGTCGTCACGCCGGCCGCGCACAGCTTCTTCTGCCACGGCGGGATCGATTTCAGGTACAGGTCGATGCCGGTCGGCAGCAGGCCGGCCGCGCTGATCCGTTGCATCAGCAACGAATACGCGGCGCCGTCGACGATCAGGCCGGTCGGCTCGCCCGTCACCGCGTCCTTCTCGAACCAGCTCGCGCCTTCCTGCACGGGCGGCGTCGACGCGTCGATACCGGCGATCTCCAGCGCCTTCGAGTTCACCCACATCGAATGGAAATCGGTCGACAGCAGGCACACGGGGCGATCCGCGCAGATCGCGTCGAGCGTCTCCTTGCGCAGCAGCGCCGGCGGAATCGTCGCCTGCACCCAGCCCATCCCGGTGATCGCCGGCTCGTCCGGATGCGACTCGACGTACTCACGCAGCACGGCGAGCACCTTCTGCGGATCCTCGTAGTTCACGAACGCCTGGAACGCGAACGCGGTCGTCTCGAAGTGCCAGTGCGATTCGACGAAGCCCGGCAACACGAGCCGGCCGGCCGCGTCGACGACCTTCGTGTCCGCGCCGACGTACGCCTGCACGGCCGCCGTGTCGCCGACGTGGACGATCCGGCCGTCGCGCACGGCGACCGCCTGTGCCCACGGCTTGTGCGGATCGACGGTGTAGACCTTCGCGTTGGTCAGAACGAAATCCGCCGGCGTTGAATCGTTGACGGCGGCGCGCGTCGGTTGCATCTGCATGGCCTGTCCTTTCTGTTGATCAGGTTTTCGAAGTGCTTTCACTATAGGCAGACGATTCACGGCGGTATGCCCCCCCGCTGCCGGGGCTTGGACGAATTCCGGCCGCCGCGGGCACGGTCTTGTCATCGTTTTGGGGACAACGCACGAAATTGGTGGGGTTGATTCGGTGAATTCCCGGCTGACGCGTGCACGGCGTTCGCGTAACGTCGTGCTGTCCCCTGACCGCCCACGCCCGACCATGCGACTTCTCCAGCCCGACCCGGCCGCCCGCGGCCACTACCTGATCGGTGTGCGCCCCGACACGCTCGGCGCGACGTTGCGCGCGGTCGGCACGCCGGATTTCGTCGGTGCGATCACGGAGTTCGTCAACGACAGCATCGACGCCGACGCCGTCCACCTCGAACGCTGGCGCGCGGATACGGGCAGCACGTCGGGCTTCGTCGTCGAATGGATCGGCAGCGGCAGCCTGCGCTTCGCAGCCGATACGCTGCGCGTGATGGATGTCTATTACCAGGACTACTGCCAGGTCGATCCGCTGGTCGCGCCGCTGCGCGGCAAGGCCGGCACGCTGCTGGTGCAGCGTCACGTGGAAGGCATCGCGCACGGCGAATTCCGCCGCCGGATCTTCGATGAGCCCGGCATCGAGCAGGAATGCATGCTCGTGCACGGCAACGCGCACCTGCAATACGCACTCGGACTGGCGCGCACCGTCGGCCGGCCCGCGTTCACGATGGACGAGCTGTTCCACTTCCGGCAGATGGTCGACCTGCTGTTCCCGATGTTCGAGCTGCATGCACGCACCTGCGCGGCGCGGCGCGTGGCGTCGGGGACGGTGAACACCGCGTCGCAGGCGGGCTTCGACGCGCGCCTGGAACGGCAGGACGTGCAGCTGTCGCGCCGCGAGCACGAGATCTGCCGGCTGATGCTGTGCGGGCGCTCGGTGCCCGAGGCCGCACAGCAGCTCGATGTGAAGCTGTCGACGGCGGAGTCGTACGTGAAGCGCGCGTTCGCGAAGCTCGGCGTGCGCACGCGCCGCGAGCTGTTCGACTGGGTGCTGGTCGACTGCTGAACGCGCGCCGCGGGCTTAGGGCCTGTTCACGCTAATAACGGGCTTGCGCTGGCCACCAGAAGGGCCGAGCGCAAGGATTGCGACGAAGCGAATACTCGACGTATTCGCGAGGAGCGTGACGCGGCGATCGGCCCTTCTGGTGGCCAGCCCCACGAATGAATTTTCCCGAACAGGCCCTAAGCGGCCAGCGCGGCCGCCTTGATGTTGAACGCGCGCAGCAGGTCCTCGCAGAACGCGTCGACGATCGGCTTGTCGCTCGCGCTGCGCTTCATCGCGAGATGCAGCGGCACGTCGAAGCTGAACGTCGTGCGGCCCACCGCCTTCACGAGCCCGCGCTGCTCGAACGGCTCCGCATAATGCGCGGGCAGGTAGCCGAGATGGCCGCCCGACAGGATCAGGATCGTCGCGGCCTCGATGCTGTCCGCGCTCGCGGTCACGCGCCGCTCGGGCAGCGGATACTGTTCCTCCGGCACCGGATAGGTACGCCAGACCCAGTCGTGAAGCTGCAGGTCGTCGGCGGTCACGGGCCGCGATGCATGGAACAGCGGATGCCCGCGCCCGCAGTAGATCACCTGCTGCTCGGTGAACAGCGGCGTGTAGAGCAGCCCCGGCACGCGATGCCAGAAATAGCCGATCGCGAGATCGAGCTGGTTGTTGACGAGGCTCTCCTCGAGCTCCTGCGGCGACGCGACCTTCATCGCGAACGTGACGGCCTGGTCGCGCTTGCGGAACGCGCCGATCGCATCGGCCACGCGGGCGTTCTCGACGAGCGGCGCCTGGCCGATCAGGCCGATCGACAGCGTGCCGACCAGCTTGCGGTCGATGTCGCGCACCCGTGCGACGAATTCGGAGGTGGCCGCGACGAGCGTGCGCGCGGTGGCCGCGAAGCGCTCGCCCTTCGACGTCAGGCGAAAGCCGCCGCGCCCGCGATCGCACAGCTTGAAGCCGACGCGCGCTTCGAGCGCCGACAGCTGCGTGCTGATGGTCGACTGCCGCACGCCGAGCGACGCCTCGGCGGCCGTGATGCCGCGTGCGTCGACGACGGCCAGAAAGACCCGGATGAGCCGGAGATCGAGATCGGAAGTATTCGAGAACATGCTTCAAGCCGCTGCGCGTGTGCGCGTTACCCGGCCGGCTGGCACGACGCGCCTCGCACGTCACGCTCGCCGCCTGCGCCGATGAACCGAACCGGACGCGCGCCGCCATCGGCAGCGGTGCGCGTCGCCACCGTCATTCAGATGCCACCGCGAGCGCGCGTTCCATGCCGAACACGGCCGGCCGCAGCCGCCGGTAGCAGAGGAACGCCACCGCGCACAGCACGATCGCCGCGATCAGCGCCGACTGCGTGCCCGCGCGCTCGATCAGCGAGCCGCCCGCGACCGAGCCGACGCCATAGCCGAGCGCGACGCAACCCGGCGACAACGCGGCCGACTTGCCGACCAGGTCGTACTGCGGAATCGTCGCGTAGATCAGCAGCGCGCCGCCGGTCCAGCAGCCGATGAAGACGATCGCGCCGAGCGTGAACGTCGCAGCCGAGGCCGGCAGCGCGAGCAGCACGGCCGCGACCGCGCAACCGCCGAGGTTCACGAGCGCCCAGCGGCGCAGGCCCGCGCCCGCGCCGAGCTTCGGCATCGCCGCACAGATCACGAGGCTCGCGATGTTCGCGGCGCCGAGCACCAGCGACACCGACTGGCCGCTCAGGCCCGCCGCGGTGCCGATCTTCTCGAGGAAGGTCCACACGACGCCGACGCCGCCGTACAGCGCAAGCTGCGCGCACAGCACCAGCATCGCGCCGTTGCGGTCGATGCGGCCGGCCACGCCTTCCGGCGCCGGTGCGGCCAGCGTCTCGCCGCGGCGAAACAGCGGCGTCGCGAGCACGAACACGCCGAGCACGCACGCGACGAACCCGAACACGCCGTGCGCGCCCCAGGTGTCGCTCAGCATCGGGAAGATATAAGCGAGCAGCACCATGCTCCACGTCACCTGCCCCATCAGCATGATCCCGAGATTGCGTTCCGGCGCGCGCGAATACGACAGGTAGCGCAGCGCGATGCCGTTCAGCCCGCCCGAGCCGACGCCCGCGATGAACTGCAACGCCGAATACGCCACCAGCCCGTGCGTCGCGAGCGTGCCGAGGTTCGCGCCGGCCGCGAGCGTCACCGCGCCCGCGAGCACCCACCGCACTGGCTGGCGGCCGAGCACGAACGCGACGAGCAGCGTGCCTGTCGATTCGCCGAGCACTTCGATGAAGCTCGACAGTCCGAGCGCCGCTTCGCCGAAGCCCCAATGACGCTCGACCTGCCCGACGATCGCGGGCAGGCCGAGGAAGACCGTCGGCCCGAGCATGCCGAGCAGCAGCATCACGACGACGAACAGCGCGCTTTCCTGCCGCGCTTCATCCTGCAGGTTGACTACATTCATCTGGTGTCTCTCTCCGTGTCCGCGGCGCGAACCGTGTCCTCTGGGGATCGTTTTTTGTTGTGCCGCCATGACGGGGCGCCCCGGCGTGGGGCCGCCCCGTCGTCGTCTACATCGGGAAGCCCATCGCCTTGATGCCGCTGATCCATGCGCGCTTCCAGCCGCCTTCCGCATCCGCGCCGTCGAACGCATGGAACGTGATTTTCGCGGCGACCCAGCGCATCGGCTCGGGCGGGATGTAGCTCGGGCTCTGGTTCGCGATGTCGAGCTTGCGCTCGGGGCTGTCGCGGTCGAACAGGATGTTCAGCCCCATGAACGCGCCGAACCGGCTCGCCGCGACGCCGAAGCCCGTATAGCCGGCGACGAACACGGCCTTGTCGCCGAGGTAGCGCTTCGCGAATACCGAGCCGCGCGAGCAGTAGTCGATCGGGCCGCCCCACGCGTGCGAGAAGCGCACGTCGCACAGCTGCGGGAACGTGCGGTAGAACGCTTCCGCGAGCCGGTAGTAGGTTTCGCGCTGGCCGTCCTGGTGCGGTTCCGGGTCGCCGTCGAAGTGATAGCTCACCAGCCCGCCGAAGATGATGTTGTTGTCCTTCGTCAGCCGGAAATAGTTGAGCTGCGTGCGCGTGTCGTACACGCCCTGTCGATTCTTCCAGCCGATGCGCGCGAGCTGCTCGTCGGTGAGCGGCTCGGTCGCGAGCACGTGGTCGCGCACCTGCATCACGCGGCGGTTGATGTCGGGAATCCCGACCTTCGCGGTGCCGCTGCCGAACACCACGCGCGGCGCGCGTACGCTGCCCTTCGGCGTCGTCACGAACACCGTGCTGCCTTCGTCGGTCACGGTCACGAGCGGCGTGTGCTCGTACAGCTTCACGCCGAGCGTCAGCGCCGCGCGCTTCAGCCCCCACGCGAGTTTCGCCGGATGCACGATGCCGCTGCGGTTGCGCGACCACAGCGCACCCGCGAACAGCGGCGAATTCAGTTGTTCGAGCGTTTCCTCGCGGTTCAGCAGCACGACGTTGTGCCCGTACTCGCGATGCAGGTCGTAGTCGCCCTTCAGGTGCGCGATGTGCTCGGGATCGACCGCCACCGTCATCTCGCCGTTCCACTCGATATCGGCGTCGATGTCGTAGCGCTTCAGCGTGTCCTCGAAACCGTCGAGGTTGTGATGGCCGAATGCCTCGAGCTGCGCGATGTCGTTCGGGAACACGCGCACCGCGTTCGGCAGCCCGTGCATCACCGACGTCGAGATGATCCCGCCTGCGCGGCCCGACGCGCCGTGCGCCACCTTGCCGGCCTCGATCAGCACCACGTTCAGGTGCGGCATCTGCTCCTTCGCCTGCACGGCCGCCCACAGCCCCGTGAAGCCGCCGCCGACGATCAGCAGGTCGGCCGTCACGTCGCCGACGAGTTCCGGCTCGGTGGCCGGCGCCGCCGGGTTGTCGAGCCAGTACGGGAACAGCTTCGTATTCGCGAGCGCCGCCTCGACGCCCAGTGCGACCGGCGCGCCACGCATCGCGTGCGCCTCCTCCGGTGCAGTCTCTCTTGTCTTGACTTCCATTTCCATGATCCCAGCCATCACACGCGAACAGCGAAACCGCCGCCGGGCGCGCGTCACACGGACGACGCGCTCGGCGGCGGCTTCGGACATCACGACTTCTCGAGCAGCACGTAGAACTTCTTCGCGTCCTCGATCGTCTCCCAGCGGCCCGCGAAGCCGGCCGGCAGCAGGTAGCCCTGGCCCGGCGTGAATTCCTTGCGGTTGCCTTCGACGTCGGTCAGCGCGATCCGGCCCTCGACGAGCCACACGGCTTCGTCGGCCGCGGTTTCCGGAAACTCCACCGAGCCGGCTTTGCCTTCCCACCAGCCGATGATGTAGTTGCCGCTCTTGCCTTCCGCCGCGCGCCAGTCGCTTTCGTCCATGCCGAAGTCGAGCTTCGTGAATTCGCCGATGCCTGCGCCGAGCGGCAGGATGTCCTTGATCAGTTTGGTCATGTGAATCTTTCGTCTCTTGATTGAAAAAAGCAGAAACAAAGTTACTCATTTACACTGCCCCGGTATGCCCCCCTCCGGGGGGGACAAGCGGTGTTTTCCGGGGCAAACGGGTCGGCAGGACAACCGACGGTGTTTCCCCTTAATGACGTTTTCGGTTGCGAACGCTACAATCGCGCCGCTTTTCACCCGGGGAACCGCATGCTGCTCAACGTGAACCCCTTCCACCGCGACAACGACCGCTTCAACGTGTCGTTCAAGGCGCTGGGCGAGCTGATCGAGACGGTCGGCACGCCGCACTTCGTGCCGCGCCTCACGCAACTGCTCAATGAAGTCGTGCCGCTCGACGTCGCACACGTCGAGCGCTCACGCGTCGACGGCTCGATGCCCACAGGCTATCGATGCGAATGGATCGGCAGCAGCGGCATCGATACCGAATCCACCGAAATCTCCGACGTGATGACGCTCTACTACGAGCGCTTTCTCGACAGCGACCCGCTGTTCGCGGGGCTGCGCGGCAAGACGGGCACGATGCTGGTGGTGCGCGACATCGCGGCGATCCCGCCCGGCGAATTCCGCCAGCGGCTGTTCGACGACGTGCGTATCGGGCACGAATGCGTGCTCGCGCGCGGCACGCGCTATTCGCAGCATTCGATCGCGCTGGAGCGCGGCCGCGACCGGCCGCCATTCACGCTCGCCGAGATGAACCGCTTTCGCAGCATCAGCGACGTGCTGTTCCCGCTGCTCGAACTGCATGCGTCGACCACGGCCGTGCGGCGCGTCGCGCACCCGATACCCGACGTCCATCCGCTCGCGCAGTTCGATGCGCGGATCGCGGCCGACGGCGTGAAGCTGTCGAAGCGCGAATACGAAACCTGCAAGCACCTGCTCTCCGGCAAGACCGTGCCGGAGACGGCCGAGATCCTCGGCGTGCGGGTCGCGTCGGCCGAGTCGTACGTGAAGCGCGCATTCGCGAAGCTCGGCGTGCGCACGAAGCGCGAACTCGCTGCGTGGGGTTCGGCCACCACCACGCTCCCTTCCGCCGGCGCGCACGACGGCACCGCATCGCCGGGCATCTCACGCTGACACACCCGGCCGCACTGCGCGGCCGCGTTCGGTTGCGCTGCGTCGATGCGGTAGCGCCACTTGCATCGAAGCCCGTCGATGTAAACGTTGCGACTTCAAAATCTTCGCGCGCGTGTTCTCCTCTACCATCGGCCGATCGCTTGACCTCAAATAAAGGAGACGGCCCATGCCCCGCGAACTGAATCAACCGATGGGCGGCAACGAGATGCCGCGCTTTGGCGGCATCGCCACGATGATGCGGCTGCCGCAAGCCGCGACGACCGACGGCCTCGACGTGTGCTTCGTCGGCGTGCCGCTCGATCTCGGCACGTCGAACCGCTCGGGCTCGCGCTTCGGCCCGCGCCAGATCCGCACCGAATCCGTGCTGCTGCGCCCGTACAACATGGCCACGCGCGCGGCGCCGTTCGATTCGCTGCAGGTGGCCGACATCGGCGACGTCGCGACCAACCCGTACGACCTGAAGGACTCGGTGCGCCGCATCGAGGAGGCGTACGACGAGATCGTCGCGAACGGCTGCCGGCCGATCACGCTCGGCGGCGACCACACGATCGCGTGGCCGATCCTGCGCGCGCTGCATAAAAAGTACGGCAAGGTCGCCGTCGTGCACGTCGACGCGCACGCGGACGTGAACGACACGATGTTCGGCGAGAAGATCGCGCACGGCACGCCGTTCCGCCGCGCGGTGGAAGACGGGCTGCTGCAATGCGACAAGGTCACGCAGATCGGCCTGCGCGGCACCGGCTACCACGCGGACGATTTCGACTGGTGCCGCCAGCAGGGCTTCACCGTCGTGCAGGCTGAAGAGTGCTGGAACCAGTCGCTCGCGCCGCTGATGGCGCAGGTGCGCGAACGCGTCGGCGACACGCCGGTCTACCTGAGCTTCGACATCGACGGCCTCGATCCGTCGTTCGCGCCCGGCACCGGCACGCCGGAAATCGGCGGCCTCACCGTGCAGCAGGGCCTCGAAATCGTGCGCGGGATGAAGGGCCTGAACATCGTCGGCGCGGACCTCGTCGAAGTCGCGCCGCCGTACGATCCGACCGGCACCACCGCGCTCACCGGCGCGAACCTCGCGTTCGAGATGCTCTGCGTGATGCCGGGCGTCGCCTACCGCTAACCCGACCGACAGGATGACCTTCATGTCCACCGCCGAGCTTTCCCGTTCCACCGCCACGTCCGTGCTGCCTGCCGCGCATATCGCCGGCCAGCCCGTGCACACGCCTGCCGACGCGCCCGGCGCGCCGATCTTCGACGCATCGACGGGTGCCGCGATCGGCTGGCAGGCATTCGCGACAGCCGCGCACGTCGACGCCGCGGTGCGTGCCGCGCGCGACGCGTTCGCCGGCTGGCGCGACACGCCGCCGGCCGAACGCGGCCGGATTCTCGCCAAGATCGCCGAGCGCGTCGAGGCGTCCCGCGATCGCCTGGCCGCGCTGCAGATGCAGGTGAGCGGCAAGCCGCCGTTCGAGGCCGACGCCGATGTCGGCGACGTCGCCGCGACGTTCGCGTACTACGCGAAGCTGTGCGAGGACCCGGCGCTGTTCACGGCCGAACCGGTCGCACTGCCGAGCGACGCCGTCACCGCCGAGCGCTTCTACGATTCTGTCGGCGTCGCGGCGCTCGTCATGCCGTGGAACTTCCCGATGGTCACGACCGCGTGGAAGCTCGCGCCCGCGCTCGCGGCCGGCTGCACGGTCGTGCTGAAGCCGTCCGAACTCACGTCGCCGACCGAACACGCGCTGCTCGACCTCGTCGCCGAAGCCGGTGTACCGGCCGGCGTGGTCAACGTCGTGAACGGCGGCGCCGACGTCGGCGCGGCGCTGACCGCGCATCCGCTGATCAACAAGATCTCGTTTACCGGCAGCACCGCGGCCGGCCGCAAGGTCATGCAGGCCGCCGCCGTCGACATGAAGCGCGTGACGCTCGAACTCGGCGGCAAGTCGTCGCTGATCGTGCGCGACGACGCCGACCTCGACGTCGCCGTGTCGCTCGCGGTCGCGGGCGCCTTCACGAACGCGGGCCAGATGTGCTCGGCCACCGCGCGCATCCTCGTGCACGACAGCGTGTACCGCAGCTTCATGGCCGCGTTCGAGACCGCCGTGCGCGCGCTCGTCGTCGCGCCGCCGGCCGCGGAACAGGTCGCGATGGGGCCGCTGATCTCGGCCGCACAGCGTACGCGCGTCGAAGCGATGCTCCAGCACGGCATCGATGCGGGCGCACGCGTCGCCTTCAGCGGCCGCGTGGCGGATGCCGGCGGCGACGGCTTCTTCATGGCGCCCGTCGTGATCGCCGAGCCGGCCGCCGACAACCCGCTGTGGACCGACGAAGTGTTCGGCCCCGTCGCGTGCGTGAAATCGTTCCGCACCGACGACGAAGCGATCGCGCTCGCGAACGACACGCGCTACGGGCTCGTCGCGACCGTCGTGACGCGCGATGCGGCTATCGCGAAGCAATTCCAGCAGCGCGTGCGCGCGGGGCTCGTGTGGATCAACGCGCCGCAGCTCATCTACCCGCACGTGTGCTGGGGCGGCTTCGGGCTCAGCGGAATCGGGCGCGAACTCGGCGTGGCGGGGCTGCGCAGCTATCAGGAGCTGCGCCACGCGATGCACGCGATCGACTGACCAGTGGAGCCTTCGAGGCCGTTGGCGGCACCGTGTCTCGCGGCACGGTGCCGTCTTTTTTACCGATTTATGGACCGAGGCCCAGGCGGCCCGGCAACCGGCGTTCGTCGGCCCTGCGGCTGCACGGTGCGTGAGCAACGATCAATGCGAATGCACCGCAGCATGATCGTGTTCGCGCAACTGGCCTGGAATCGCACACGCCGCGAGGCCGCCCTCCTCGATCCACGCGCGGGTGCGTGCCGCGGCCTTGTCGATCAGTTGCGCACACTGCGAGTAGTCATAGGACGACACCTCGAGCGGACAGAGCGGCGGCACGACATGAATGTGCGCGCGCGCCCCGTATAGCTCCAGATCGCGCACCAGTTGCCGCGCGATCACGAGTGTCAGCGCGTGCGTCGCATGCGCGATCGGGCTGCGTGGCGGGACGCGCAACGCGCAGGCGAACCCGGCCGGCAGCACGACGATCCGCTTGGCGCCGAGCGCGATCGCGACCGAGATCGGCGTGTTGTTCGCGACGCCGCCGTCGACGAGTTCCATGCCGTCGATGCTGACCGACGGAAACACGCCGGGAATCGCCGCGCTGGCCAGCACCGCATCCACGACCGGGCCGGCCGACAACACGACTTCGCGGCCGCTCAGCACGTCGGTCGCGACGATGTGGAGCGGCAACGCGGCCTGCTCGATCCGGCGATACGGCAGGTTCTTTTCCAGCAACAGGCGCAGCGCGTCGGCCTCGACCAGATGCGGCCGGTTGCGCAGCAGCATCGCGATGAGGCTGCGCATCGAGAACGGCATCACGTCCTGGCGGCGGATCCTGCACCACAGCGCTTCAAGCATCGCGATGCCGTCCGCGTCCGGCCGGCCGGCGAAATAGGCGGCATTGATCGCGCCCGCCGACGCGCCGATCACGCAATCGGGCCGTTCGCCGCTCGCGACCAGTTCGCGAAGCATGCCGACCTCGATCGCACCCAGGCTGCCGCCGCCGGCGAACACGAAGGCGGTCGAGGGAATGGAATCGGACGTCACGGTGCGCCCTCCTGCGGTTGGCTGCGATAGCGCTTTCGCCATGATGGATCGTGCGGCGCCTCGGTTGTCCTGATGAAAACCCTGCCGTTCAACCGGCGATGCACGCCACGTTGCCCGGCATCCCGCGCCATCCTTTTTCGGAGACGGCTGCATCACTCCCGCCCCGTTTCCCGCTCACATCCGCCCGGTCGTTCACGCGACGGCCGCGCATTTTTTGACTTCGATCAATAAAGTTGCGCACATCGGCACGCGCAAACGTGTGCAGCTCATGCGCCACGCGGGATCCGTGCAATCACGGGTTCAGTTGTCCAGACGATCGCCGTTATTGCATCAACACCCGCCGATCGACGTCGTCTTGCAGCGAACCGGCGCCATCGCGGGCATGGAGCGGGACAGCCGGGCGCCCCGCTCGCTATTGAACAACGGATGCAGCAGCGCAAGTCGCGGACGAGGTAATCATGTTTGTAGCCATCGGGTGGATCGTCGTGATCGGGTCGGTGATCGGCAGTTTTGTCGGTGTGGGTGGCCATGTGCCGGCCCTTCTCCAACCGTTCGAGCTGCTATGCATTTTCGGCGCCGCGCTGGGTGCGTTCGTCGTCAGCAATCCGGTCACGACGCTGAAGAAGACACTCAAGACCCTGCCGACCTGTTTCAAGGGCGGCGGCTATACGAAGCAGCAATACGTCGAACTGATCGCGCTGCTGTACGAGCTGCTGCAGAAGGCGCGCCGGGACGGCATGATGGCGCTCGAGGCCGACGTCGATGCGCCCGAGCAAAGCCCGCTGTTCCAGAAGTATTCGCACGTGCTCGAAGACCATCACCTGCTCGACTTCATCGTCGACTACCTGCGGATGATGTCGGGCGGCAACGTGAACGTGCTGGAGATGCAGGACCTGATGGACGAGGAACTGCATACGCACCATGCGGAGGCGTCGGTCGCGGCCAATGCGATCCAGAAGATGGCGGACGGCCTGCCGGCGTTCGGCATCGTCGCCGCGGTGATGGGGGTCGTGCACACGATGGGCTCGGTCGGCGCGCCGCCCGCCGTGCTCGGCAAGATGATCGCCGGCGCGCTCGTCGGCACCTTCCTCGGCATCCTGCTCGCGTATGGCTTCGTCGGTCCGCTCGCGGATCTGCTCAACGCGAAGGGCCGCGCCGCGGCCAAGCCGTTCCAGTGCGTGAAGGCCGTGCTGCTCGCGTCGATGAGCGGCTACGCGCCGCCGGTGGCGGTGGAATTCGGCCGCAAGGTGCTGTTCACCGCCGATCGCCCGAGCTTCAAGGAGCTCGACGAGGCCGTCCGCGCGACGAAATCGCCCAAGGCCGCGTAACGGAGGCGCCATGGCCGACAGTCGCTCCAACCCGTCGAAACCGTCCGTCGCGGCATCGCTCGTCGTCGTGCGCCGCAAGAAAGGCGAGGACCACGACGCCCATCACGGCGGCGCCTGGAAAATCGCGTACGCCGATTTCGTCACGGCGATGATGGCGTTCTTCCTGCTGATGTGGCTGCTCGGCTCGGTCTCCAAGTACGACAAGCAGGGCATCGAGGACTACTTCAACACGCCGCTGTCGACGTTGCTGTCCGGCGGGCAGGACGCGCAGGCGCCGCGCCCGAGCGTGGTCCAAGGGGGCGGCCGCGACATGTCCGACCCGACGCCGGCGATCAACGCGAAAGCGCAACCGGTGCCGGCCAGCTCGCCCGCGGCACTCGCCGGCATCGTCGATACGCAAAAGCTCGAACGCCTGAAGGCGAAGCTGACCGCGGCGATTGCACAAAGCCCGTCGTTGCGCGCGTACCAGGACCAGATCCGGATCGCGATCACCAACGAGGGCTTGCGCATCGAGATCGTCGATTCGCTGAAGCGCCCGATGTTCGCGTCGGGTAGCGCGCAACCCGAAAACTATGCCACCGCGATCCTCACCCAGATCGGGTCGGCGCTCGACGATGTCGACAACCGCGTGTCGATCGCGGGGCATACCGATTCGACGCCGTATCCCGACGGCTCCACGGGCTATTCGAACTGGGAGCTGTCCAGCGATCGCGCGAACGCGGCGCGGCGTGCGCTGGTCGCGGGCGGGTTGCGGGAAGACAAGTTGCTCCAGGTGCGCGGGCTCGCGGATGCCCTGCCGCTCGACAAGAATGTGGCGGACGAGCCGATCAACCGCCGCATCAGCATCCTCGTGATGAACAATGCCGCCGAGCAGGCGTTCTTTCACGACGGTGGCCGGGCGACCGTGGATCAGACGGCGGGTGCGCGGGCTGTCGTGTTGCCGGCGGCGGTGGCGGTGGCACGGCAGCATTAGGCACGTTCGCTGCTTTGGGCCGGATGGGGGGTCCTGCCACTCGCCGATCCTCCTGCCCGGCGGCAGGTCCCTCCGCGTCACGGCCGCGTCCGGAACGGCCGTAAGCGATATCGACTGACCAGTCGGCCGCTCCGGCCGTTGACGGCACCGCGTCTCCTCCACGGTGCCGTCTTTTTCTGCGCACTCGATATATTCCTTAGAATATATCGATACCCGCACTTCCGGAGACTCGCCATGCCCCGCACGCCGACGGATCGCGCCCCGCAGCGCGCCGCACGGGAACAGCCGCTCGCGCGCAAGATCCACGCGCTCAGGCCGCTGTCGAGCGACGCGCGCGCACAGCAGGTCACGGATGTCGTCGACGCGTTCCGGCGCCTGCGCGGCAGCGTCGTGCGCTTCATCCGGATGTTCTCGGCGGCGCATGCTGAAGGTTGGCCGGACGATGCGCTGTCCGCGATGGGCTTTCGGGAACTGCTGTCGACGCTCGAACACGCCGCCCGCGCTGCCCGCTTCACGCGCCTGCCCGAACTCGAACGGGTGATCGGCCACGCGCGCCGCCTCGAACGCACGCGCGACGACGTGTTTTCCGACTCGTTCAGCAACGACCCGGCCGCGATGCGCGACGCGGTCGCCGCGCTGGAGCGTGTCGACGTGCTGTTCGTCGGGTTGTGCGTCGAGTACGTGATGGCACGTCACGCGCCGCCATCGCTCCCCGTTTCGCCCGAAGCACCGGCACCGGCCCCAGCCCCCGCCGCACTGCCGCTCACCGACGATTCAACCGCGCTCTGCTGACCGCGCCGCGCGGCCTTGCTCCGTGATTTCCCCGGAATTTCCAGCGTTATATTCCGTGGTATATTTCGCAAATCTTTCGCGCATCCGTCCCCGGCCCGACCAGGCCGGACAGAGGTCAACATGCACGCTCCGCCTTTTCGCCTTGCCCGCACGGCGGATCTTTCGACGCCCGGCGGTACCCTGCCCGCGGCAACCGGCACGCGGATCGACGCATGCTGCGCGCCGTCGCGCGCGCAACTGACCGAGCTGAAGCGCCGCGCGCGCCTGTCCGAACTCGATGCGAACCTGCACTGCTCGATCATCGGCACCTGCCTGACCACGCACGAACTGCGCAGGCTCGTGCCGAAGTTCACCGACCTCGATCGCCAGCGCGCGACCGACCTCGAAATCCATCACGCGGCCGTCGAACTCGCCATCGACGGCACGGCCGGCGCGAAGGCGCTGCACAAGGCGCTCGACGAGCGCTACGCCGGCGCGATCCGCGCGTTCGACAGCGCAAAGGATGCGGATGAACTCCTCGCGCGCTGGAAGGAAGCGCTGAAGAGCGGCGATATTCCACCTGCATACTGGGCGCTGATGACGCATCCGCGCACGACGATGGGCGTGCGCCAGGCCGCGTTCGGCGACCTGCACATGCTGTCGCACCTGGTCGGCGCGGCCAATCGTGCCGATATCCGGCGGCTGGTCGCGCTGGAGGAAGAGAATGCGGCGCTGCACGCGAAGATCGAACGGCAGCAGGTGCGTCTGCACGAAATGAGCGCGCAGCGCGACGCGGCGCTGCAGGAACGCGATGCCCTCGCCGCCCGCCAGAGCGCGCAGCCGCTGGCGGCGGAAAGCGTCCTGCGCGACGAAGTCCACGAACTGCGCGAAGCACTGGCCGCGCGCGACGAACGGCTCGCACTGCACACGAGCCGCCGCGAGGCAGCCGAGCAGCGGATCGCCGCGGAACAGGCGAGCGCCCGCGCGATGCGCGCGCGGCTCGACGAATTGATGGCGATGGTGAAGACGCTGCGCGCCGAAGCAAGCGCGATCGAACAGGCGGTGCAGGCGTCGGCGGACGATCCGGCCGAACGCGCGGCCGATCCGCTGTCGATGCTTCAGGGTACGCGTCTGGTGTACGTCGGCGGGCGTCCCGGCTCGAATCGCGCAATCAAGCGGATCGTCGAAACGGCGGGCGGCGAGGTGACGCTGCACGACGGCGGCATCGAGGATCGCAAGGGCCTGCTGGCGGCGACGCTACCGGGCGCGCGGATGGTCGTGTTCCCGGTCGACTGCATCGACCACGATTCGATGAACCTGCTCAAGCGCATCTGCGAACGCCACCACATCGCGTACTACCCGCTGCGCACGGCGAGCGTCGCCAGTTTCGTCGAGCTGATCGGGCGGCTCGATGCGCAGTCGCGCGACGGGATGGCATCGGATGCCGCCACGGGCGACGCGTCGCGCTTTTGCCTGCGGCACGGCTAGGATCTGATTCGCTTCGCCGCATGGGTGGCCCTTCAGGGAGCCCGTGAAAGCCCGTTGTCAGCGTCCGCGCACCTTCAGCGCCGGACCATTTTCGTGAGCGCGGCGATGTCGTCGGCGCAAGCCGCGTAAGCGCGCGCCTCGATCCCGCGATAGAGGCGGATGATCTCCTCGCCGACCGGCGTGAGCACGCTGCCGCCGCCGCTCTGCCCGCCATGTTCGGACACCGTCGCCGGCGATTTCAGCGAGCGGTTCAGTTCGTCCATCAGCAACCACGCACGCCGGTACGACATCTTCAGGCTGCGCGCTGCCGCCGAAATCGAACCGTGCTCGCGCACGGCTTCGAGCAGCGCGACCTTGCCCGGCCCGAGCGCGATCGTGTCGGCTTGCTGGATACGCATCCTGAACCGCACCTCAGGCTTGGGGTGTGCCGGTGTCTTCATGTTGTCCTGCCCTTTGAACGATGCGGGCAAGCATACACGATGGCCGGTGCGGCAGGCGCCGGTTCAGACCTCGAGTACGCGCGCGACGATGCCGGCCAGCCGCTTCACGTGGCGCGGTGCGGGCAGGCGGTCGGCACCCGAGAACAGCAGCGGCGCGCCGTCGTCGATCGACAGCGGCGCGTCGCCGCATTCGAACGCGACGATCACGTGTTCGCCGACGGGCGTGTTGAACAGTTCGTGCCAAGAGAACGTGACCGCGTAGCCGTCGTGCGCATGCGCGATGAACACCATGCGCTTGAAGTCGCCCGGCGCGTCGTTGCGCAGCCCGGCCGCGTCGAGCAGATCCTTCAGCCGCGCGCCGCGATACGGCGCGACCGAGCGGATGAAGCGGTTCGTCGTGAAGCAGCGCAAGTCGAACGGCTCGGCCGTCGCGCTCGCGTGCCGGCGCAGGTCGTCGAGCGTCACCGTCATCGGCCGCTCGAATGCGCCCGTCAGCGCGATCGAGCCTGCCTCCGCCTGATGCGCCGAGGGCGCCGCCGTCCCTGCCATCTCCATCGCCCGCCTCCATGACGGCCCGTCGGTGGACAGGCCTGCGTTGTATCGGCGGATATATTACGCCGCTAAAAAGCCGGCCGACAGAAGGTGCGCCGCATGGGCGGCATAACGGCTGCCGATCATGCCCCGCACTGCGTGGCGCTACGCCAGCACGACGTGCTTGATGACCTTCTTGAGGCCCTTGTAGCTGTCGACCGATTCCGCCTTCGGGTCCGTCACCAGTGTGCCGATCCGCGCCGGCTCGCAGAAGCTGATCCGGCTGTTCGTGCCGAGCTTGCTGAAATCGGCCAGGATCGCGACGTCCGCCGCGTTGCTGACCATCGCGCGCGCCACTTCGGTTTCCATCCGGTCGTAGTTGGTCGCACCGCGCACGGCATCGACGCCCACCGGTGACAGCAGCGCGAGATCGGCGCGGTAGCGGAAGATCTCGGCAACCGTGCCGTCGCCGACGGTCGCGGCCGCACGGCTGCCGATCATCCCGCCGAGCAGGATCGTTTCGTTCCTCGCTTGCCCCGGGTCGCTCGACCGCATCTTCAGCGCGACGTCGATCGAGTTCGTGACGATCGTGAGGCCCGACAGCTTCGCCAGTTCCTCGGCCAGCAGCGTCGTGGTCGTGCCCGCATCGATGAACAGCGTCTGCGAGCCCGCGACCAGCCTGGCCGCCGCGCGGGCGATCGCCAGCTTCGCCTTCACGTGCGTCTGCGCGCGCTCGGCGATCGGCGCTTCGTCACCCACCTGCACCGCGCCGCCATGTACGCGCTTCAGTTCACCGAGCGCCTCGAGATCGACGAGATCGCGCCGCACGGTTTCCCGCGACACGTTCAGGTCGGCCATGATCCGGTCGGTCGACACGCGCTGCATCTTCGATAACAGAAGCCGGATCCTCTGGTATCGCTCTTCTTGCCACATGGAATGTCCTCGGAATGAACGCCAATGTTATTCGAACGGCGGACTACGCTGCGCTCTCCTCCATCTTTTTGATGCCGACGAGGGTCTGCAGGGATTGACGGACTGCCTGGAACTCGCGGCTCGTCATCTTTGAAAACACCACGTGGATGCGGTCGTCGTCCGGCTCGGCGTCGTCCTGCTCGATGATGAACTGGACGATGCGCGCCGGGTCGAGGCCGGGCATCGCCTGCAGCGACGTCAGCTTCACCGCGCCGCGGCTCGCGAGGATGCGCACGCCCCAGCGCTGCCGCGCGGCGAAGAAGCGCTTCTCGATCGGCTTCAGGCCGGCCAGGATCGCGAGCACGATCGCCGTCGCGGCGATCGCGGCGACATACATGCCGCCGCCCACCGCGAGCCCGACCGCCGCGACGACCCACAGGCTCGCCGCGGTCGTCAGGCCGCGGATGATCTCGCCGCGCAGCATGATCGACCCGGCACCGAGGAAGCCGATGCCCGACACCACCTGCGCGGCGACGCGCGACGGGTCCAGCGACACGTTCTTCGCGTCCTGGATATCCGCGAAACCGAACGCCGACACGACCATCACGAGCGCGGCGCCCACCGCCACCAGCATGTGCGTGCGCAATCCGGCGGCCCACGACAGGCGCTCGCGCTCGATGCCGACGATGCTGCCGAGCAATGCCGCCAGCAACAGGCGGGACACGATTTCCAGCTGACTGATCATGTGAAGTCTCCTTGCTTTGCCTGGCCTACCTGATGAAGCACGGCCCGCCTGGGCCGCCGCCCGACTCTTCCTGCCCTCGCCCGCCCGTGGCCAACCTCGGCAACCGGCGAGTTGTATTTTTGTGCGTTCTTGCGATTTTGTGGTTTCTAATATACGGTACGCAAAACTACAAAGCCAGACCCAGGTTCGCTTGTTTCATCCGATCGGCACGATCAATCGTCAGACCATTCAGGCTGCACGATTCGGAACACTTGCTTAGGAGACCCACATGATGAAGAAGGCATGGATGCTGGCCGCCACACTGCTGGCGGCGCTGGCGACGGCCCCCGGTCACGCGTCGGAAGGCGACGTCTGCAGGAAGGTGACGCTCGGCGATGTCGGCTGGAGCGATATCGCCGCTACCACCGGCGTCGCGATGATGCTGCTCGACGGGCTCGGCTACGAGGCGACCAAGACGATCGCGTCGCCGCCGATCGTGCTGGCCGGCGTGAAGAAGGCGCAGATCGACGCGTTCCTCGGCTACTGGGATCCGAGCATGACGCCCACGGTGAAGCCGTTCGTCGATGCCGGCGCCGTCCACCAGCTGCCGCAGCCGAACCTGATCGGCGCGCGCTACACGCTGGCCGTGCCGCAATACGCGTCGGACAAGGGCCTCAAGAGTTTTGCCGATATCGCGAAGTTCCGCGACCAGCTCGACGGCAAGATCTACGGGATCGGCGCCGGCAACAACGGCAACGCGCTGGTGCAGCGGATGATCGACAAGAACGAGTTCGGGCTCGGTGGCTTCAAGCTGGTCGAATCCAGCGAGGCCGGAATGCTCGTGCAAGTGACGCGCGCGGTGCAGGAGCACCGGATGATCGTGTTCCTCGCGTGGGAGCCGCATCCGATGAACATCAACTACAAGATCGCCTATCTCGACGGCGGCGACAGCGTATTCGGCCCGAACTACGGCTCCGCGAAGGTCTATACGCTCGTCACGCCCGGCTATCTCGAACGCTGCCCGAACGTCGGCCGGCTGCTGACCAACCTGACATTCACGACCGACGAAGAGAACCAGCTGATGGTGCCGATCATGAATCACGCCGATCCGGTCGCCGTGGCGAAGGAATGGGTGAAGAGGAACCCCGGCGTGCTGTCGAAGTGGCTCGACGGTGTCACGACCATCGACGGCAGGAACGCGAAGGACGCGATCGAGAAGCGCATCGGCGCGTAAGCACGCAACCCAAGGAACCACCCATGTACAAGCATCTCGCGCTGTTCGACCTCGACCACACGCTGCTGCCGCTCGACAGCGACCAGGCCTGGAGCCGCTTCATCACGCGGGTCGGCTGGCGGGAAGACGACGCGCACGTGGCGCTGATCGACGAGCATTACGGTCACTATGCGGCGGGCACGCTCGACATGGACGCGTATCTCGCCGTGACGCTCGCACCGCTCACCCGCTATCCGCGCAAGGTGCTCGAACGCTGGCATGCGCGGTTCATGGACGAAGTGATCCGCCCGGCGATCACGCCGCAGGCGCGCGAGCTGGTCGACCGCCATCGCGAGAACGGCGATCTCTGCTGCATCGTGACGGCGACCAACGTCTTCGTCACGCGGCCGATCGCGGCGGAATTCGGCATAGAGCACCTGCTCGGCATCGAGCTCGATACCGACGACGGCACGCCGGGCGGCGCGTTCACCGGGCGCAGCACGGGCGTGCCCAGCTTCCGCGAAGGCAAGATCGTGCGCACCACCGCATGGCTGGCATCACTTGGCTACGCGCCGTCCGATTTCGAGCGCACCTACTTCTACAGCGATTCGATCAACGACGTGCCGCTGCTGGACTACGTCACGCATCCGGTCGCCACCAATCCCGACTCGAAGCTGTTGCACGTGGCAGGCACGCGCGGGTGGCCTGTCATGAAGTTGTTCTGATTCGGGCGATATCCTCTGCTGTCCATTTTTCATGTCTGGAGGGGTAATGAAATACGGAGCACGCAGCAACAGTCTCGATCATTCAGGAATCCGACTCGAATCGGATCGAAAGCCCATCGTCAAGTCGCATCGGTCGGAAAGCCGCTTTCCGCACTGGCGCGGCGTTTTCATGATCGCACTCCTGTGCACGCTGGCCGCTTGCGGTGACGGCGACTCGGGCACGCCAGCCAGCATGGCGGCCGCGCGCGCGGCCGCACCGGGCTCGGCGTCCACGCCCGTCCTGCACTGCGCGAGCGCGTGCCACTGACCGACGCCGGCCCCCGGGCCAGCCATCCAAGACAGAGAGCGATCATGCAAAACAAACCCACAACCCGACGTCAATTCATTGCCGATGCGCTGAAGCTCGCCGGCGCCACCGCGATCACGGGCATGCTGCCCGAAAGCATCGCGCGCGCGCAGGCCATTCCCGCTGCCACCGTCACCGGCACGATCCAGGACGTGAAGCACGTCGTGATCCTGATGCAGGAAAACCGCTCGTTCGACCACTACCTCGGCACGCTGGGCGGTGCACGCGGCTTCGGCGATCCGCGGCCGGTCGTGATTTCGAGCGGGTATCCGGTGTGGCGACAGCCCTGGATGCTGTCTTACGTGTTCCCGTTCAACCCGTCCCCGCCCTTCGGCACGGCGAACGGCGACACCTACTACGGCGACCTCGACCACAGCTGGAGCGGCACGCACAGCGCCTGGAACAACGGCCGCTACGACAACTGGGCCGGTGCAAAGACCAGCGGCACGATGTACTACTTCACGCAGAACGACATTCCGTTCTACTACGCGCTGGCGAGCGCGTTCACGGTGTGCGACGCTTACCACTGCTCGATGCTCGGCCCGACGGACCCGAACCGCCTGTATCTGTGGACCGGGTGCTGCGGCAACGTCACCGGCTATGCGCCGTACACGACCAACACGATGACGGGCACCGGCTGGACCACGATGCCGGAGCGCCTGAACACGGCGGGCGTGACGTGGAAGTTCTACCAGGACAAGGGCAACGGCCTGGATGCCGGTCATGGCTACGGCGAATACAACGGCTCGAAAAGCGATCTCTGGTGGAACGGCAATTACGGCGACAACGTCATCCTGAACTTCAAGCAGTACCAGAACCTCGGCGCCGGCGATCCGCTCGCGCCGGCGCTCAACGGCACGCAGATCGACCCGTCAGGCGGCGGCAAGGAATACGACACGAACCTCTTCAGCCAGCTGCGGGCCGACGTCGCCAACGGCACGCTGCCGCAGGTGTCGTGGATCGCCGCCCCCTACGCGTACTGCGAACATCCGTCGTGGGCCGCGAGCGGCGGCGAATGGTACGTGAGCAACGTCCTCAATGCGCTGACGTCGAATCCGGCGGTGTGGGCCAGCACGGTGCTGCTCGTCATGTACGACGAGAACGATGGCCTGTTCGATCACATGCCGCCGGCCGTCCCGGCCAGCGCCGCTGCCGGCACCGGGCAGTCGACGGTCTCGACGGCCGCAGAATTCGTCGCGAGCAGCGGCGCCGCATCGGACGGCTCGGCCAGCGGCGACGTGCCGATCGGGCTCGGCCCGCGCGTGCCGATGTTCGTGATCTCGCCGTGGTCGAAGGGCGGCAAAGTCAACTCGCAGGTGTTCGATCACACGTCGGTGATCCGCTTTCTGGAAGCGCGCTTCGGGCTGCAGGAAACCAACATCACGCCGTGGCGACGCACGGTGTGCGGCGACCTGACGTCGGCCTTCGATTTCTCGAACGCCGACCAGGCGGTTCCCGCGATCCAGCCGCCCGCGAGCAACATGAACCCGAACGGCCCGGCCGTCCCGATCCCCTACCCGACCACCACCGCGGTGCCGGCGCAGGCCACCGGCCGCAGCACGGCCTGCCGCCTGCCCTACGAGTTCTTCGTGCAAGGCAAGGTCAACCGCGCCGGCCGCGCGCTCGCGCTGACGATGACCAACACCGGCACCGCGGGCGTGCACCTGCAGGCATGGGTCGACGGCACGAGCACGATCCCCCGCCACTACACGATCGCGGCCGGCGCGAGCCCGTGCACGAACCTGTCGGATTCGCTCGCGCTGAACAGCGGCGGCGGCTACGACTATTCGGTCTACGGCCCGAACGGCTTCCTGCAGACGTTCCGCGGCAGCATCGGCTCGTCCGGCAACACGGGATCGACCGCCGAAATCAGCCTGTGCTACGACGTGGCGAACGGCAACGTGCAGATCACGCTCGACAATTCGGCGGGGACCAGCGCGACGACGTTCCAGCTCACCGACAACGCCTACGGGATGAACACGCGGCAGTCGTACACCGTCGCCGCCGGCGAGACGCAGGCCGTCACGTGGTACGGCGACGGCGGCTGGTACGACGCCAGCATCCGCGACGCGAACGATCCGAACTTCCTGCGCCGGGTGGCCGGCTGCGTGCAGACGCAATCCGGCACGCTGCTCACGGATTCGGCGATCGGCAATACCAGCAAGAAGTTCGTCGCGGCGCTCGCGGCGCAGGGCTCGACGTTCGGCACGTTGCGGTTCGACTACGTCGCGCCGCCGTGGAGCCACAGCCCGAAGAACTGGGTGGGCATCTTCGCGCATGGCGCGCAGCCGACCAAGGGCAGCTACAAGTCGTGGGCGTACCTGCCGAAGAACTGCGGCTCGCTGCTGTTCTCGTCCACGGCCAACAGTTCGCTGGCGTCGGGGCAGTACGATGCGTGGTTCCTATTCGACGACGGCTACACGCCGCTCGCGGGCCCCGTCACGATCAACATCTGACGGTACGGTCAGCCGGTGTCGGCCGCCCGCACGGGGCCGACACGCATTCGGGCGCGACGTACCCCGTCGCGCCCGAATGCTTTTCCGGCCACGCGGCACGCGCTAGACGAGCCGAGCGTCGTGGAACGCGCCGAACGGCCGTGCCGGATATCAGAACTTGTGACGCAGGCCGATCCGCGTGACGAACTGCGTGTTCGCGCCCGCGTTGCCGATGAACGATCCCGACGAGCCGATCTCGGCCTGCACCGGCACCACGCGGCCGTTGATCGTGTTGCTGCCCGACGCCTTCTGGTAGGCCGCGCTCACGTACACGTCCGTGCGCTTCGACAGCGCATAGTCGAGCGCGGCGTTGACCTGGTGCCACTTGCCGTCGAAGCGGCCGTCGAGCTTCGAGAACGTATAGCCGAGACCGCCGCTCAGGGCCGGCGTGAACGCATAGCGGCCGCCGATTTCGTAGTTGTTCAGCTTCGACGTCTCGCCCGACAGCGGCACGAACTTCGTGTGCGTCCAGTTCGCCCACACGAGGGCCGCCGCGATCGCATAGCGCGCGCCGACGCCGACCGTCTCGAGGTCGCGCAACCCTTGCGTGTTGAGGTTCGCGATGCTCACGCCGAACGCGGGCTGCGCGCCGTTCGGGAAACGGATGTTCGTGTACGCGGCGCCGATGCCGAACGGCCCTTGCGCGTAGTTCGCGCCGAAGCTGTACGCGCTCGACGAACCCTGCGAACCGTTCGCGCCGGTCGTGGTCGGCGTGCCCGCGAACTGCGTCGAGTTCGAGAAGCCGTACATCGCACCGAACGTGAGGCCCGCGAAGTTCGCGCTCTGGAACTTCACCGCGTTGTTGATACGGCTCGACGTCAGCTGGTCGAGATCGTTGATGTGATACGCGTAGTTGCCGGCGGGCGTCTGGCTGCCCATCGAATAGTTCGCGCCGATGTAGTCGGTCGAGAACGAGTACTGGCGGCCGAACGTCAGCGAGCCGATGCCGTTCTTCGACAGGCCGACGAATGCCTGCCGGCCGAAGATCGCACCGCCCTGGCCGATCGAGCCGTCGCCGCTGCTGAAGCCGTTCTCCAGCACGAACAGCGCCTTCAGCCCGCCGCCGAGATCCTCGGTGCCGCGGATGCCCCAGCGGCTGCCCGATGCGACGCCGTCACCGTACTTGACGAGCTTGTCGTGCCCGCCCGTCGTCGCGACCTTGTTCGAATACGTGATACCCGCATCGATCAACCCGTAGAGCGTGACGCTGCTTTGCGCGTGCGCGGCGGTGCCGAACATCCCGAGTGCGGCCGCGGCCACGATGGTCTTTTTCATGCTCACTTCCTTTTTGTTGTTGACGCGCGCGCCTGCGTCGCAGCGTGACGCGCGGCGTGTTGACGAAGAACCGGCTGATGAACGAGCGCAAGCCACCGGATCGCCGCACGCAGCACTACCTCATGCGCGTGCACGATGTTTCGTTTCGATGCCAGTGTGGGCTTGCGGAAGCGGCATGCCGTGGGGCGGCCGCTCGTGTTGCAGCGTCGACAAGCGCGCGCACCGGTTGCGCATGCCGCGACGACGCGTTGCTCCGGCGATGCAGGTCAGAATCTCTTCCGGCTTTCGTGGAGCGGGTGGACGACGTGGCGCCTGACGACGCCACGACCTTCGATATATTTCACGAAATATATCGAGTTGTCACGCAACCGTAAACAGTTATTCGGGTTCCTGTCGTCTTTCATCCACATGCGATCGACGGCCATGCGGATCGAAGACACGACACGCGACGGCCGTCATCGCAGCGATGCGAGTACAGGGCCACCGCCGAAATCCAGCATAATCGGGCGAGTGAACGAGCGCCTCGGCGAGCGCGCGAACCTCGCACACGTTTGCGCGTCCGTCAGGTTCGGCGCTCGACCTCATTCCGTCGCCTCGAACGCAGCCGGTCTGTGCCGGTCTCGCGCGCGGCGAATTGTGCAGGTGCATGAAAGCGAAGCCAGAACACACTCCATGCGGCGCATATCATGGCGCCGACAATCGCATCACGGACACCACCACGCATCCCGCAGAAGACAGGACACCGACACATGGACCGAGCCGAGCACATCAGCATCGAACAGACGAGCGGGCTGCCCGCCGACGAGCTGGACCGATGCGACTTCTCGTTCGACATCGCCTGGGAATTGAACGCGCCGTATCAGGACTTGCTCGATCTTCGCGCGCTGCCGACGCGGCGCAAGAATTACGGCTTCGATCCGGCTGGCTGGGCGGACGAGGCGTCCGGCAAGACGGCGCTCTTTCGCGCGACGGCCGGCGGCCGGCTCGCCGGGTTCGTGGCCATCGGCCAGAGCTGGAACGGGATGGCGGAGATCGCGGAGCTGGCCGTCGACCGCCCGTGCCGGCGGCAAGGCATCGGGCAGTTGCTGCTGGCGACCGCCGAATCGTGGGCGCGCGGCCACGGGTTCGGCTTCATGCGGCTGGAAACGCAGTCGAACAACGTCGCCGCGTGCAGCACGTATGCCCGCTCGGGCTTCGTGCTGGGCGGACACGATCGCCTGCTGTACGCGGACGACGAGAACGACGGCGAAGTGGCGCTGTTCTGGTACAAGGACCTGCGCGACGGGCAGACCGCGCGAATCCGCACGGTCGACCCGGAATCGGTGCGGCCAGTGCGCTGACGCACGGCCGCCCGCGTGTCATGGCCGAATCAGTGTCGCGTTACGCCCGCGTCGCGACGATGAACAGGCGCGGGAACGGCAGCAGCACGGTGCCGTCGGCGAGCGCCGGATAGCCGCCCGGGCCGGCGAGCGCATCGCGATACTGCGCGAGAAACGCCGCACGCTCGCCGTCGTCGAGCGCCGCGAGGAACGGCCGCAGCGCGCTGCCCTTGAACCACTCCACGACCGCGTCGGCACCGCCAAGCAGCGGGTGGTAGTAAGTCGTGCGCCATACGTCCACCCGCGAGCACAGCGGCGACAGCAGCGCGTGGTAGTCACGCGCATCGAACCGCTCGGTGCGCGCAGCCCCCTTCAGCTTGTCCGCCCACGGCCCGGCCGCGGCGACCTCGCGCATCAGCCGGTGCGCGGGTTCGTCGAGGTTGTCGGGCATCTGCACCGCAAGATGGCCGCCGGGCGCGAGCCGGCCGACAAGTGCCGGAAACAGCGTGTCGTGCGCGGGCACCCATTGCAGCACCGCATTCGCGAGAATCAGGTCATAGCCGCCCGGATCGTCCCAGGTGGAGATATCCACGACATCGAAACGCAGGTCCGGCAGGCGCGTGCGCGCGGCGTCGATCATGTCCGCCGATGCATCGATCCCGTGGACGGTTGCGTCCGGCGCACGCGCGATCAGCGCCTCGGTCGAATTGCCGGGCCCGCAGCCGATGTCGATCGCGGTATGGATCGGCGTGTTCGGCACGGCGGCCAGCAGGTCGCGGATCGGCCGCGTGCGTTCGTCCTCGAATTGCACGTACTGGGCCGCGTATCGGTCGAGTGGGGTCGTCATGTCGTTTCTCCTGGTCGGCGTGGTCGGCGTGGTCGGCGTTGCATTCGATGCGAACGGGATGCCGGTGGCCGTCGATGCACCGCATTCTGCGATCGTCACCGAGTTCAGTAAAATGAATTTAATTTCGTGATTGATTCAAATCTCTAATGAAAATCGACACGCTCGGTGTCCAGGCCTTCGTCGCCATCGCCGACGGCGGCAGCTTCCGGCAGGCGGCCGACACGCTGCACGTCACGCAGACAGCCATCACGCAGCGGCTGCGCAAGCTCGAAACCTTCCTCGGCGTCGCGCTCGTCGAGCGCACCACGCGCCGCACCACGCTCACCGAAATCGGCCGGCGTTTCCTGCCGCAAGCGCGCCGGCTGCTGAACGAGCTGTCCGATGCGCTCACCGAAATCCGCGAAACCGGCCTGAGCCAGCGCGGCGACGTCACCATCGCGTGCGTGCCGACGGTCGGCGTGCAATACCTGCCCCGCATCCTGCGCGCGTTCTCCGCGCACCGGCCGCACGATCGCGTGAAGATCCTCGATCATGCGTCGGCGTCGGTGCTGCAGGCCGTGTTGCATCGCGAGGCCGAGTTCGGCATCGGCATCGCCGGCGACCAGCATCCGGAGCTGGTCAACGTGCCGCTGACGAGCGACCCCTATGTGCTGGTGTGCCGCGACGATCATCCGCTCGCGAAGCGGCGGCGCATTCGCTGGGCCGCGCTGCAGCCGCATCCGCTGATCTTCGCCGGTGAAGTGAGCGGCAATCGCGGGCTGCTCGACGGCGCGCTGAAGACGAGCGGCGTGTCGCTGCATTCGTTCTACGAAGTGCAGCGCAGCTCGACGGCGCTCGGGCTCGTCGCGGAAGGGCTCGGCGCGGCCGTGGTGCCGAAGCTCGCGATCCAGAAGAACGCGTATCCGATGATCCGCACGATCGAGCTCGTCGAGCCGGCGGTGTCGCGCACGCTCGTGCTAGTCACGCGCAAGCGCGCGCAATTGTCGCCGGCCGCGCGTGCGTTGTACGACATGATCGTCGAACAGGCGACACCCTGACGACTGTGTAGGGGTGCGTCACGAAGCAGCGCCTTCGGGGTAGTATCGCCACACGCGGTCGCAACGGCCGGTGCCTATCCGGCGCCGCGCGCGTCATGCCACCGCTGCAACGGCCGTTCCTCCCCCCCCCTGCACGGAGCACCGCATGGCCTATCGCAACTACCACAAGCGCAAGATTGCAGACCGGGAACTTCATCCCGAAACCCAGATGATGTCGTACGGCTACGATCCGTTCCTGTCGGAAGGATCGGTGAAGCCGCCCGTGTTCCTCACGTCGACGTTCGCGTTCCGCACGGCCGAGGACGGCGCCGAATTCTTCGACGTCGTGGCCGGGCGCAAGCCTTCACCGGAAGGCGAAGGCGCGGGCCTCGTCTACAGCCGTTTCAATCACCCGAACCTGGAGATCGTCGAGGATCGCCTCGCCCTGCTCGACGATTCCGAAGCGGCCGTCGTGACGTCGAGCGGCATGTCGGCCATCGCCGCGATCCTGCTGACCTTCCTGCGGCCGGGCGACTGCGTCGTCCAGTCCGTGCCGCTTTACGGCGGCACCGAAACGCTGATCTCGAAGTTCCTGCCCGAGTGGGGCATTCGCTCGGAAGTGATCGCCGACGGGCTGTCCGCCCACGCGATCCGCGCCGCGCTCGAAGCGGCCGCGCAAAAGGGCCACGTGCGGATGTGCTACATCGAGACGCCCGCGAACCCGACCAACGCGCTGTTCGACCTCGAAGGGCTGCGCAGCGAGATCGACGCGTTCGAGGCGCGCCACGGCTATCGCCCGCTGTCGGTCTGCGACAACACGTTGCTCGGCCCGCTGTACCAGAAGCCGTCGCGGCAGGGCATCGACCTGAGCGTGTACTCGCTGACGAAGTACATCGGCGGGCATAGCGACCTCGTCGCCGGCGGCGTCACGGGCGCTCGTGCGCTGATCACGAAGATCCGCTCGGTCCGCAGCACGCTCGGCTCGCAGCTCGACCCGCATTCGTCGTGGATGATCACGCGCTCGATGGAAACGCTCGTGCTGCGCATGCAGCAGGCGGCACGCAGCGGCAGCGCCGTCGCCCGCTGGCTCGCCGACAATCCGCATCGGCCGGTGCGCGTGCTGCACCCCGAGCTCATCGACGATCCGGCCTACCAGGCTGTCTATCAACGCCAGTGCACCGGGCCGGGCTCGACGTTCGCGTTCATCCTCGACGGCGGCCGCGAGCAGGCGTTCCGGTTCATCAACCACCTGACGCTCTTCAAATCGGCGGTCAGTCTCGGCGGCACGGAGTCGCTGATCTGCCATCCGGCGTCGACCACGCATTCGGGCGTGCCGGCCGGCGCACGTGCGGCGGCGGGCGTGTCGGAAGGGTTGATTCGCGTGTCGGTCGGGCTCGAACATCCGGACGACCTGATCGCCGACCTGTCGTACGCGCTGGAGCATTGCTGACGCGGGGAAGGTGCGCCCCGTGGCGGTTCGCACGGGGCGGCTCCCGCGGGCCCGGGGCCGGCATTCGCCGCCTCGCCCGGATACCGGCGCTCGCGCGGCGCCACCTTACTTGCCGCGCGACACGAGCCTGCTGAACCGCCTCAAAGCACCTTCACCATGAACACGCGCGACGTCCCTTCCGGCTCGCACGGCACTTCGCCGAACGCTTCGTAGCCCTGCTTCCGGTAGAAATCCAGTGCCTGGAACGAGATCGTGTAGAGCACGGCACGCGCGCATCCCCGTCGTTTCGCCTCCGCCTCGGCCTCTCGCAGCAGCCGGCTGCCGAAGCCGCCGCCGCGCAGCGATTCGGGCAGGTAGAACAGATCGATGAAGAAGAGGCCGAGCGACGTGCGCCCCGTGAGGCCGCCGATGATCTCGCCGGTCGCGGGATCGGTGACGTACACGTCGAGCGTGGCCGCATCGGCGCGCCCCGTCATCGCGTGATTGAATTCGCCGAGCTTGCGGCTGATGAAGTCGTGTGCGGCCGGCTGTTCGGTGTCGGTGAGCCGGATGGAAACGTCGGGTTGCGTTGTCATGGGGCAGGTTCGGTCGAAGAGAGACACCGCCGGGCATGCAACGCCCCGCGCGGGAATCGTACGACTATAGCGCGGCGGCGGGCATGCCGTGCTGGCTCACCCGTCGCCTTCGTCACCCGTCGTCACGCATCACGTGGCCGGCCGCGTTCATGCCCTTGCCCCACCCCTGCCCTCACGCCACCGCGAACACCGCCTTCATGTCGGCGATGCGGCGCCGCTCACGCGCGATCATCATCCGGTTCACGACGATCACGCCGATCGTCACCGCCGTGATGAACAGCGTCGCCAGCGCGTTCATCTCCGGGTTCAGCCCCAGCCGCACGCGCGAGAACACCACCAGCGGCAGCGTCGTCGAGCCCGGCCCGGACAGGAACGCCGACAGCACCAGGTCGTCGATCGACAGCGTGAACGACAGCAGCCACCCCGACAGCAGCGCCTGCGAGATCAGCGGCAGCGTCACCACGAAGAACACCTTCAGCGGCGTCGCGCCCAAATCGAGCGCCGCTTCTTCCAGCGACTTGTTCATCTCCTTCACGCGCGACTGCACGATGATCGCCACGTACGACACGCACAGCATCACGTGGCCGATCCAGATCGTCACCATCCCGCGCCCCTTCGGCCAGCCGAACATCTGCTCCAGCGCAACGAACAGCAACAGCAGCGAGATGCCCTGGATCACTTCCGGGATCACCAGCGGCGCGTTGATCATCCCCGTGTACAGCGTGAAGCCCTTGAAGCGGCCGAAGCGCGCGAGCACGAAGCCCGCCCACGTGCCGATCACGACCGATGCGGTGGCCGTCAGCAGGCCGATCTTCAGCGACAGCCACGCGGCGCTCAGCAGCTCGTCGTCGTCCAGCAGCGCCGCGTACCACTTCAGCGAGAAGCCCGACCACACCGTCACCAGCTTCGACTCGTTGAACGAGTACACGACCAGGCTGATGATCGGGATGTACAGGAACAGGAAGCCGAAGGCGAGGACGCCCGTCGACAGCGGTTTGCTCGGCTTGATCATTTCGCGTCCTCCAGTTCCTTGACCTGGTAGTACTGGAACAGCGCCATCGGCACCAGCAGCAGCAGCACCATCGCGACCGTCACCGCGGACGCCATCGGCCAGTCCATGTTGTTGAAGAATTCATCCCACATCACGCGGCCGATCATCAGCGTGTCGGCGCCGCCGAGCAGCTCCGGAATCACGTACTCGCCGACTGCCGGGATGAACACCAGCAGGCTGCCGGCGATGATCCCGTTCTTCGACAGCGGCAGCGTGATCCGCGTGAACGCGACCCACGGTTTCGCGCCGAGGTCGTACGCGGCTTCGAGCAGCGTGAGGTCCATCTTCACGAGGTGCGCGTACAGCGGCATCACCATGAACGGCAGGTACGAATAGACCATCCCGATGTAGACGCCCGCATCGCTGTGATAGAGGCGCAGCGGCGTATGGATGATGCCGAGCGCGATCAGCGTGTGGTTCAAGAGGCCGTCGTCCTTCAGGATGCCGATCCATGCGTACACGCGGATCAGGAACGACGTCCAGAACGGCAGCATCACGGCCATCATCAGCACGTTGCGGCGGTTCGGTTCGGAGCGCGCGATGTAGTACGCCATCGGATAGCCGATCAGCAAACACAGCACCGTCGACACGGCGGCCATCTTCAGCGAGCTGAGGTAGGTCGCGATGTACAGGTCGTCCTGCAGCAGGAACGCGTAGTGCGACAGCTGCAGCGCGAAGTGCACGACGCCGTCCTTGATCTCGACGAGCGACGTGTACGGCGGAATGCCCATCACCTGGTCGGCGAAGCTGATCTTCAGCACCAGCACGAACGGCAGCGCGAAGAACACGGCAAGCCATACGAACGGCACGCCGATCGCGACGCTGCGGCCCGACGGCAGGAAACGCGACAGCGCAGCAAAGCGGCCCGGGCGGGCGCGGCCGGTGCCGGCGCTCGCGGCGCCGGTCGGCACCGGCGCGGACGGATTGGAGGCGGAGGTTCTCATCGTGGCGTCCTCACTGCGTCAGCACGACGCCGCTGGCCGGCGACCACGACACGAACACGTCGTCGTTCCACGCCGGTGCGTTCTCGTTCATCAGGTGCGAGCTCGACAGGTTCGACACGACCGTCTTGCCGCTCGGCAAGCGCACGTGGTACAGCGAGTAGCTGCCCATGTACGCGATGTCGGTCACGACGCCGCGCGCCCAGTTGTGTTTCGAGCCCGGCTTCTCGCGCGACACGTGAATGCGTTCCGGGCGCACCGAGATGCCGACCGGCATGCCGAGCGGGCCCGTGACGCCGTGGCTCACGTACATGCGGGCTTCGAGGTCGTCGCTTTCGACGAAAATGTGATCGGGCTCGTCTTCGACCACGCGCCCTTCGAACAGGTTGGTCGAGCCGATGAATTCGGCCGAGAAGCGGCTGTTCGGAAACTCGTACACCTCGCCCGGCGCGCCGATCTGCACGATCTTGCCTTCGCTCATCACCGCGAGGCGGCTCGCCATCGTCATCGCCTCTTCCTGGTCGTGCGTGACCATCACGCAGGTCACGTCGACCTTCTCGATGATGTTCACGAGTTCGAGCTGGGTTTTCTGGCGGATCTTCTTGTCGAGCGCGGACATCGGCTCGTCGAGCAGCAGCAGCTTCGGGCGCTTGACCAGCGAGCGCGCGAGCGCGACACGCTGCTGCTGGCCGCCGGAGAGCTGATGCGGCTTGCGCTGCGCGTACTTGCTCATCTGCACGAGCGCGAGCGCGTCGGCCACGCGCTCCTTGATCTCGTGCTTCGGCGTGCCTTCCTGCTTCAGGCCGAACGCGACGTTCGATTCGACCGTCATGTGCGGGAACAGCGCGTACGACTGGAACATCATGTTCACCGGCCGGCGGTACGGCGGTAGCGACGCGAGGTCCTCGCCGTCGACGAAGATCTTGCCGGAGGTGGCCGTCTCGAGGCCCGCGAGCATGCGCAGCAACGTCGACTTGCCGCAGCCCGAGCTGCCGAGCAGCGCGAACAGCTCGTTCTTCGCGATCGTCAGGTTCACGTTGTCGACGGCGGTGCTGTCGCCGAATTTCTTCACGACGTTTTCGATGCGCACGAACGTGGCGTTCGGCTTGAGCATGTCCGTCGTCGGGCGATGCATCGCATCAGGTGTACTGAATGAATCCCGTTTCATGATGGTCCGTTGTAAGCAGGTAAGCGAATCTCAGGCGTCAGGCGCGAACGGCTGGGCAGCCGCACGGTGCTGGCGGAGAGGAATCGAGCGATTCCTCGTCCGGAACGTATGGCGCAACGAAACAGGGGTGGGGAAACGCACGGCGATCGGCGGCCATCCGTGGCGACCGACCGAGGTCGCTGCGCAGGCTGACATGAAGATTTCATCGGTTTTCATCGGGCTTTCCGCACGTTTCTTTCGTCTCCAGTGCGAATTTTTAAACCCGTCAAAAAGCTT
The DNA here is from genome assembly GCF_002223055.1 of Burkholderia sp. HI2500. Taxonomy (NCBI): domain Bacteria; kingdom Pseudomonadati; phylum Pseudomonadota; class Betaproteobacteria; order Burkholderiales; family Burkholderiaceae; genus Burkholderia; species Burkholderia sp. HI2500. Next base: position 2,466,486 of record NZ_NKFL01000006.1, read on the forward strand.
TTGGATCGCGGATTTCGGTTCCGGACATTGAACGGGATCGATGTTTGGCGAGGCAGGAAAACGGGGGCACGAGCCGGCCCCGTGCGGCAGTGCGGGTGCCCGGCGGCACGGGCGCCGTCGGGTGGAACGGAGGGTGGGGAAAACGAGCAGCCGGGCGGCTGCCGGGCGCTGCCGGTGCGCCGCGCGGGTCACGTCACTTCGCGTTCAGTTCCTTCCAGCGCCGGTAGACGTTGATCGCATCGCCGTGCTTCTGCTGCACCATCGGCAACCGGCGCTCGTCGATCGGCTTCGCATATTCGGCGTAGAACGTGTCGAGCTCGAAATACTTGCGGTCGTCGCGGTAGAACGGCGCGTAGTCCTCGCGCGTCGTGATGTAGACCACGCGCTTCGGGCTGCAGTAGTACAGCGAACCGAGGCACATCGGGCACGGGCTCGCGAGAATGTAGATCTCGCAGTCGCTCAGGTGCTCGGTGCCGAGCGTGCGGCACGCATCGCGCACCGCGAGGATCTCGGCGTGCGCGGTCGGGTCGCTGGTTTGCGCGACGAGGTTCGGGCTTTCCGCGACGATCTCGCCGTCGCGGACGATCACCGTCGCGAACGGGCGGCCGCCCTCTTCCACGTTCTTCATCGCAAGGTCGATCGTGCGTTTCACAAAATCCATGGCTGCGTCCTCGTTGAAACGGAATGGCGGGAACGTGCGCCGGCCGGCGGCCCACGCACGTCGGGCGGGAACCTGCGCGGCACCGCTGCCGCGGCGCCGCGCCGGCGTCAGAACGGCTTGGTCGGCAGGTACTTGCCGTCGAGCGTGATCACCGCGCGCGAACCGCCTTCGGGATCGTCGACCTTCTTCACGTCGAGCCGGAAATTGATCGCGCTGATGATGCCGTCGCCGAACTTCTCGTGGACCAGCGCCTTCAGCGTCGTGCCGTACACCTGCAGCATTTCGTAGAACCGGTAGATGGTCGGGTCGGTCGGCACGCGATCGTCGATGCTGCCGCGCAGCGGGATCATCTGCAGCAGCAGCACCGCATCGTCGTCGAGGCCGAGCTTGTCGGCAACGCTGCGTGCGGCTTGCGCCGGCAGCGCGTGCTGGCCGAGCAGCGCGGCCGTCACGAACGCTTCGCTCAGGCCCGTGCCTTCGGTGAGCTGCGCGAACGACAGGTTCTTGCGCGCCTTCGCGAGCACGATGGTTTCGGCAAGTGCGTGGCGGGCGGTCTGGCTGTGCTGGGACTGGATCATGGCAATTCCTCGTGGTGGGTGGGAGCAATCCGGATTCAGGCCGCGACGGCAAGCGTCGCGGGCGTGGCGCGGACCTCGGGGTGGTCCGCCAGGGAGACGAACCGGCCGGTTGCGCCGTCGTAGGCGTCGATGCAGCCCGATTCGATGTCGTAGACCCAGCCGTGCAGCGCGAGGCGCCCTTCTTCGAGCGCGAGCCGCACGGCAGGGTGCGTCTTCAGGTTCGCCAGTTGCGCGACGACGTTCTCGCGCACCATCGAGTCGATCCGCTCGCGTTCGCTGCGATGCGTGCGCGCCTCGTTCACGACGCGCGCCGAATCGGCGTAGCGCAGCCAGTGGCCGACGGCCGGCATGTGATCCATGCACTGGCAGGTGGCGATCGCGGTCATCGCGCCGCAATCGGAATGGCCGCAGATCACGACGTCGGTCACGCGCAGCGCGGCCACCGCGTATTCGACCGACGCCGATACGCCGCCCGGCTCGGGGCCGTACGACGGCACGATGTTGCCGGCATTGCGGATCACGAACAGGTCGCCCGGTTCGCGCTGCGTGACGAGTTCGGGCACGAGCCGGCTGTCCGAGCACGAAATGAACAGCGCCCGCGGGTTCTGGCTGCGCGCGAGATCGCGGAACAGTGCGGCGCGCTCCGGATAGGCGTCGCGCTGGAACTTCAGGAAGCCTTCGATGATGTCCTTCATCGTGTGTTCTCCGGGGCAGGTGGAATCGATGAAGGGCAGGTTACGCCGGACTTCCAATAACGTAAAAGACTGATTTATGATCTACCCGATAAGCAGGACTTATAGGAACCGCCATGCTGCTGCGCCATATCCACTACTTCCTCGCCGTCGCCGAGCACCGCAGCTTCACGCGCGCGGCCGCCGCGCTGCACGTGTCGCAGCCCGCGCTGTCCCAGCAGATCCGCCAGCTCGAGGAGACGCTCGGCGCGCAGCTGTTCGACCGCACCGGGCGCGTGACGCGGCTGACCGACGCCGGCGACGTGTATTTCCGCTATGCGCGGCAGGCGCTGCACGATCTCGCGGAAGGCCGGCGCGCGATTCACGACGTGCAGGACCTGAGCCGCGGCTCGCTGCGGATCGCGGTCACGCCGACCTTCACGAGCTATCTCGTCGGGCCGCTCGTCGAGGCGTTTCACGGCCGCTATCCGGATGTGTCGCTGTCGGTGCGCGAGATGTCGCAGGAGCGCATCGAGGCGCTGCTCGTCGACGACGAGCTCGATGTCGGCATCGCGTTCGAGGACGTGCAGACGGCGGATATCGAAGCGCACACGCTGCTGGTCGAAACGCTCGCGCTCGTCGTGAACCGCAAGCACTCGCTCGCCGGGAAACGCAAGGCCGGCCTGCGCGCGCTGCACGATGCGTCGCTCGTGCTGCTCACGGCCGAGTTCGCGACACGCGTGCAGATCGACCGCTATTTCCGCGAGCACGACGTGCGGCCGCGCGTGTTGATGGAAGCGAATTCACTGGGGGCGGTGATCGAGATCGTGCGCCGCACGAACCTGGCGACGCTGCTGCCGGCGACGATCGCGACCGGGCACGACGATCTCGCTGCCGTCGCGCTCGATCCGGCCGTCCTGCGGCGCACGGCCGTGCTGCTGCAGCGCAAGGGGGCGTACCGAAGCGCGGCCGCGCGCGCGTTCGTCGAACTGGCGCTGGCGCAGCAGGCGGGGAAAGGGGGAAAAGGAAAGTGAACCGCGCCCGGCACGTCTCGAGACGTGCCGGGTCATGAAGGCCGGCGTTGCCCCGTACCGGGGCATGCCATCGCGTCAGTTGTACCCGAGAATCGCCACCGCCGCGACGTCCGGCCGATCGATCGTATTCCCGACGAGCGACGTCATCGGCTCCTGCAGCACGGCCTGATACGACGTCACGCGCGGCTCGTCCGGCGCGCCCGGCTCACCCGGTGCCGGTTCGTCGAACGCGGCATCGAAACCGCTGTAAAAGCCCGCTTGTGTCTGCGAAAAAGTCATCTCCATTCCTTTCATTGATTGTGTTTTAGATGTTCTAACCAGCCTGCTTCAACGCCGCCGCATGCACCGGCGCGCCGTCATGCGCAGCCTCCGATCGCGCCAGCTGCGCGCGCGTGCGCCGCGTGATGTGAATCACCGCGAACACGACCGGCGCGATCAGCAGGCCTTCCGCCAGCTCGGGATCGACCGGCAGGTTCATCACGTGCAGCGCCTTGAACGCCGCCGTCGCCAGCGACAGCACGTAGTACGAAATGGCCGCCACCGACAGCCCTTCGACCGCGTGCTGCAAGTGAAGCTGATTGCGCGCGGTGCGCTCCATGCCCGCCAGCAGGCGCGTCACGTCCTTTTCCTGGGCAAGGTTCACGCGCGTGCGCAGCAGGTCGACCGCCCGCGCGATCCGCGCAGCGATCTGCTCGTGGCGCGCCCATACGCTGCGGCAGGTTTCCATCGCCGGCGCGAAGCGGCGCTCCATGAATTCGGCGATCGTCGGCATCCCTTCGATGCGCTCCTCGCGCAGCTCGTGGATGCGCGCCAGCACGAGCTTTTCGTACGCCCGCGACGCGCTGAAACGTGCGCCCGATCCCGACAGCGATTCGACCCGCACCGCGAGATGCGTGAGCTTGACGAGCAGCGCCGTGTCGTCGCCGTCCGCGCCGCTCGCGTCCATCCGCTGCATCAGCGCGTGCAGCGCCGCGTGGATCTCGTCGAGCTCGCGGCTCATCCGGCGCGCGACGGGCAACGCGAGCAGCGCCATCATCCGGTAGGTTTCGATTTCATGCAGGCGCTGCAGCAGCCGGCCGCCCTGCTCCTCGCGGAAATCCTCGTCGACCACGAGAAAGCGCATGAAGCCGTCGTCGCGCACGTGCCAGTCGCAGAACACCTTGCCGCCGCCGAGCACGTTGCTGCCGACGAGCGCGGGCCCGTCGATCCAGCGGCGCAGGTCGCCGCACACGAGCCGCGCGGCGTCGCCCGACAGCAACTCCATGCGCACCGCGACGAAGCGGATGCCGGCCAGCCGCGCGAACCACGCGGCCGGAATGCCTTCGATCGCGAGATCGTCGAAATAGCCGGTGTCGCGACGCGGCGCGACGAACGTGAAGGTCGAGAATTCGGTGTGACGTTCCCACTTCAGGTGCCAGCCGCTCGGCGACTGCACTGCGTAGTGTGTCGCGCCTTCGTGCGGCGCGGCGATGCCGGTGTCGCGGCACAGCGCGTGCAGCAGCGTTTCGTGGATGTCGGACTGGCCGTCCGCGTAGATCGCGTAATGCGTGAGCGACACGGCTTCGGCGAGCCGCAGGAACGGCCGGGCATGCAATTCCGCGGCCAGTGCGGCGCGCAACGGATGGTCCATCATCGAGACACCACGCTTTCCTGTTCAGTGCTGCACGCCGGCTCGGCCGGCCCGAACGCCACGCCACCCTCGGGCGAAACGTCAGCGTGATCGCACTATGGCAGACACACAGCAACAATAAAAACGCATAATGCTGATCGTTACGTTCAGTTTTCCTTATACCTATGAAGATGCTCGATCACGACGTGCTGGCCACCGTCGTCGCCGTCGCGGAAACCGGCAACATGACCCGCGCCGCCGAGGCCGTGAACCGCTCGCAGTCGGCCGTGAGCATGCAGATCAAGAGCCTGGAAGACGCGATCGGCCGGCCGCTGTTCGTGCGCAAGCCGCGCAGCATCGTGCTGACGCGCGAAGGCGAGGTGCTGCTGGGATTCGCCAGACGAATGCTGGCGCTGCGCGACGAGGCGTGGGCGGCCGTGGTGCGGCCGGAAGTGACCGGCAAGGTCGTGATCGGCGTGCCGGACGACTATGCGTCGTCGCTGCTGCCGTCGGTCCTGAAGAAATTCTCGGCAACCTACCCGAAGGTCGAGATCCAGGTGATGGGACTGCCGAGCAGCGCGCTCGCGCCGCTGATCAAGGACGGCACCGTCGATCTCGTGTGCGGCACCCGCATCAAGGGGTTGTCCGGCGACTTCATCCGCCACGAGCCGATGGCGTGGGCCGCGATGACGAACGGGCCGCGCGTGTGGGAAGAACGGCCGCTGCCGATCGCGGTGTTCATGCCGGGCAGCGTCGCGCGCGAGAACGCGATCCGCAGCCTGGAACGCGCGAAGGTGCCGTACCGCACCTCCTATGAAAGCCCGAGCCTGCTCGGGCTGCTCAGCATGGTCGAGGCCGGCCTGGCCGTCGCGCCGCTCGCGCGCTGCGCGATTCCCGCGCAGCTGTCGATGCTCGGCCGCTCGCACGGGCTGCCCGACCTGCCGCCGCTCGAGCTGATCCTCGCGCGCAGCACCAAGTCGAAGCGGCCGCCGTGCGACTTTCTCGCGGAACAGCTGATGGAAGACCTGCAGCGGCAGACCGGGCAGACCGGCGAAGCCTGATCAGCGCGTCGCGCCGAACCCGGCCGCGCCCAGCGCCGCGTTGACGTTCGCGGCGACCGTATCGACGAGCGCCTCGAGCGTATCGCCGCGCACGTGCCGGTGTTCCGGCGCGACGTGCTCCTTGCGTTGCCAGCCCCACTGCGCGCCCGACGCGACCGACAGCGTCGCGCCGAACACGTTGCCGTGGCGGAGGCCGAAGGTGCTCACGCACCGCCCGGCCACATAGTCCTGTTCGGGCAAATAAAGCCGGATCTCGACCGCGACCTGGTCGCGATCGTTGACGCGCGCGGCCGGGCTGACCGTCGACGCGAACGTCTTGCCGATCCGCCAGGTCACGCAGGTTTCCCACGCCGCGAGCGGCCCGCCGGCCGCGTCGACCCGTTCGGTGTCGACCGACCACTGATGCCGGTCGGGCACGACGATCGCCTGGTGCAGCAGCACTTCGGCCACGCGCACCGTCGTCACGAGCTGACGCGCGAGCTGCTGGCCCGACGGCAACGACGCCGTCCGTACGCGGCGGCTCTCCGGCCGCGCGACAGGTACTGCTTCCATGAGGTGCATGACCCCTCCGTATTCAGGATCGGCGCCGCGCACGCGGTGTCGCGCGCGTGTCCGCCGTCGGTCGACGGACAGCACGGCGACCGGCAATCGGCAATCGGGCGGCGCATCGGACCAGCCACCCACGAGCGAGCAATAACCGTTCCCCGACTTACCGCGCGTTCGGCCCGATGCGCAGGCGGCGGGCAACCGGCCCGATCACCGCATCGGCCTGCTGCGCGATCAGCATGTGCAGCGTGAAATCCAGGTCTTCCGGCGCGATGTCGAAGTGCACGTGAACCACGTCGCGCACGGCACGCGCGCTGACGACGTACACGCCGAGCGGGGAATGCAGCAGCGCCGCGAGGCGCGCGTGCGCGTGCTCGCCGGAGTCGGCCGTCAGCGTGACGGGCAACTGCAGGCGCGGGCGCGGCGGCGGGAACGGAATGACGTTGTCGGGTGCGCCGGCGCGCAACGGGCGGCCGGCGACATGGAAAGCGGGAACGGGGTGAATGAAGGTCATGGAGCGGACGGAAGCCGTCTCGGCTGTTCGACACATCCCCAGCTTAGAAGAGACGACATAAACGTCGTGCAAAAAAACGCTGCGGCAGTGCAAAAAACGGCATAGGGGACACAACACGCCATCGGCCGGCAGCTGGCCGCGCGATCGTCATGGGTGCGCGGTGGTCGCGCGCCACGGCGCGCGTCAACCTCGCCTGCGCCGCGTTCGCCCGTCGGTTCGTCCCGTTACGCGGCGAAAGCGTCGAGCGACGCGCGCCGCCGCTCGTCGACCATCGATTCGATCAGCGACACCAGGTCGTCGGTCAGCGGATCGCAGATGCCCGGCGAGCGATGCAGTTCGAGGTCGGCCGCCGGCAGCGACGGAAAGCCGTCCGCCTCGTCGAGCACGCGCCAGTTCCCGGGCAACGTGCAGCGGTCGATCATCGTCACGGCCGCGCCGTGGTTCACCGCGATCTTGATGCCGGTCGGGCTCTGGCTCGTGTAGACGACGTGAAACGACCGGTCGGCCGTCGCGAGGGCCTGCAGCCCGCGCTGCCGGTAGCAGCACGTTTCCGGGAACAGCGCGAGCGGCACCGACGCATGGCGGTCGAGCGCGAAATCACGGTGCGCGGCCCACACGACGTCGTGCCGGCCGAGCACGCGCCCGCCCGCGCCGGGCCCGTGCCGCACGACGAGCGCCACGTCGAGCTCGCCGGCCTGCAGCCGGTCGAGCAGTTCGAGCGACATCCGGCAATGCACGTGCAGGCGCGCGCCCGGCCGCATCGCATAGAACGACTTCAGCAGGTCGGGCAGCCACAGCTCCGCGTAGTCCTCGGGCAGCCCGAAGCGCACGACGCCGCGGTCGCTGCTCGCCTGCTTCAGCGCGAGGATCGCGTCGTTCTGCACCTGGATGATCCGGCGCGCGTGGATCAGGAAATTCTCGCCGTCGCGCGACAGCTCGAGCCGCCGGCTGTTGCGCATGAACAGGTGCGTGTCGAGCCGTTCCTCGAGCGTGCGGATGCGCAGGCTGATCGTCGATTGCGTGCGATGCAGTTGCCGGGCCGCCGCGGTGAAGCCACCGCTTTCGACGACCGCGACGAACGCCCGGATCAGTTCCGGATCGAGCGAACTGAGCTTCGACCAATCGGGCTTTTGAATGGCAGCCATCGAAATTACTCGCTTTCGAAAAAAGAAGGGAAGACGAAAGATAGGGCTCGGAGTACGCCGATTGTTGTCCGGATGCGCTCGGCCCTCCAACCCCTGCCCGGGTATGACAAACCCGGAGCCGGTACGCGCATGCCCCCCCGCCGCTCCCGCCCCGCCCGCCGTCACGACCACGGCCGAGGCCCGCCCGGCGGGCGTGCGCGGGCCGGCTTCAGGGCTTTCCCGGAGACGACGAAAACTCATGGCCCGATCAGAAAACATCGATTCACCGGCCGCCTCACGGCCCACCACAATCGCCTCACCCTCACCTCATCGACGAGACACCGCAATGACCGCATCTCAACCCAGGCAGCTTTACATCGGCGAAGGCTTCGAAGGCCCCGGCGTCAACCTCGCGCACATCAACGTGCTGGTCGGCCCGCGCAACGGCCCGGCGGGCCAGGCGTTCGCCACCGCACTCGCGACGCCGTCGGCCGGCCATGCGCCGTTCGTCGTGATCGCGCAGCCGGGCGTGCCGACCAAGCCGCTCACGCTGTACGTGAACAAGGCGCAGATCGCCAGCGATTTCCACGGCAATGCCACGTGGGGCGCGTCGCAGGCCGGCATCGCAAAGGCCGTGGCCGAAGCGCTCGAGAACGGCACGCTGCCGCCCGAAGCGGAGAACGACTGGGTCGTCGTGTCGGCGAACTGGGTGAACCCGCAAACGGACGACCTCGACGCCGTGTTCGAGAACAACTACCGCGCGTGCCGCAACGCGATCGTCGCGGCGATGGAAGGGCTGCCGCATCGCGACGCGGTGTTCGCCGCCGCCCGCGACGTGTCGAACCCGTTCTACACCCCGAAGAAAAACTGACGACGACAAGCGGCCGACGCGCGACGGACGGCCGCATCTGGAGGAAACATGGAATACGTCCGCCTCGGCCAGTCCGGCCTGAAGGTGTCCCGCCTGTGTCTCGGCACGATGAACATGGGCACCCCCGAATGGAAGCCCTGGATCTTCGACGAAGCGCAGAGCGAGCCGATCGTGCGCCGCGCGCTCGACGCCGGCGTGAACTTCATCGATCTCGCGGATTTCTACTCGACGGGCGTCGGCGAGGAAGTGGTCGGCCGCATCCTGAAGCGCAACGCGCGCCGCGAGGAGCTCGTCGTGACGACCAAGGTCGGCTACGACATGGGCAGCTATCCGAACGCGGGCGGCCATTCGCGCAAGCACGTGCTCGACGGCATCGACGGGTCGCTCAAGCGCCTCGGGATGGATTACGTCGACATCTTCATGCTGCACTTCTTCGACGTGAACACGCCCGTCGAGGAAACGATGAGCACGCTGCACGACATCGTGCGGGCGGGCAAGGCGCGCTATATCGGCGTATCGACGATGTACACGTGGCAGTTCGCGAAGATCATGCAGGCCTGCGAACGAAACGGCTGGGACAAGCCGATCAACATGCAGCTGCAGCTGAACCTCGCGTATCGCGAGGAAGAGCGCGAGATGGTGCCGTACTGCATCGACCAGGGCGTCGGCGTATCGGTGTTCAGCCCGCTCGCGCGCGGCCTGCTCACCTGCGAGCCGCAATCGACGCGCAACCAGACCGACTTCTTCACCGCGCAGATGTACGGCGATGCGTCGTCGCTCGCGATCGCGGCATCGGTCGCGAAGGTCGCGAAGCGGCGCGGCGTGCCGCCCGCGCAGATCGCGCAGGCATGGGTGCTGAGCCGCCCCGGCATCGCGAGCATGCTGGTCGGCGCGGATTCCGTCGCGCAGTTCGACAGCGCGCTCGGCGCGCTCGAAACGCACCTCACCGACGAAGAGCTGCACGAGCTGGAACGCAACTACACGCCGTGCGACCTGATCAACGACTACACGGCCGGCAAGCGCATCGCGCGCGAATCGCGTCCGGCGCAGGGCAGCTTCGCGACGGACTGAAGCACTGATGCACTGAATCACGAAGCTCCGAGGCACTGAAGGAACGACACACAATGAATGAATTTCTGAGGACCGGCCATTTCATCGGCGGTGAATGGCACGAATCGCATGGTGCGAGCGATGCAACCTATCCGGTGCTGAACCCGGCGACCGGCGAGACGATCGCGAAGGTCGCGAAAGGCGGCGCCGACGACACGCAACGCGCGATCGATGCGGCAGCACACGCGTTTCCGGCATGGCGCGCATTGACCGCAAAGGAACGCGGCGCCCGCGTGAAACGCTGGGGCGAGCTGATGCTCGAAAACCGTGATGCGCTCGCCGAGCTGCTGACGCGCGAGCAAGGCAAGCCGCTCGCGGAAGCGCGTGGCGAAGTCGCGTATGCGGCGAGCTTTCTCGAATGGTTCGCGGAAGAAGCGAAGCGCATGTACGGCGACGTGATCCCGAGCCCGAAGCCCAACGCGCAGATCGTCGTCACGCGCGAGCCGGTCGGCGTGGTCGCGGCGATCACGCCGTGGAATTTCCCGCTGGCGATGATCACGCGCAAGGCCGGCCCCGCGCTCGCGGCCGGCTGCACGATGGTGTTGAAGCCGTCCGAGGAGACGCCGCTGTCGGCATTCGCGCTCGCGGTGCTCGCCGAGCGCGCGGGCGTGCCGGCCGGCGTGTTCAACGTGGTGTCGGGCGACGCGGTCGCGATCGGCGAAACGCTGACGAGTTCGTCCGTCGTGCGCAAGCTGTCGTTCACGGGTTCGACGCGGGTCGGCAAGCTGCTCGCGAAGCAGTCGGCCGACACGCTGAAGAAGCTGTCGCTCGAACTCGGCGGCAACGCGCCGTTCATCGTGTTCGACGATGCCGATCTCGATGCGGCGGTCGAAGGCGCGATCGCATCGAAGTTCCGCAACACGGGCCAGACCTGCGTGTGCGTGAACCGTTTCCTCGTGCAAGACGGCGTGTACGACGCGTTCACGCGCAAGCTCGCGGATGCCGTGCGCAAGCTGCGCGTCGGCAACGCGCTCGCGGGTGAAGTCGACCAGGGGCCGCTGATCAACGAAGCGGCGCTCGGCAAGGTCGAGCGGCACGTGGCCGACGCCACCGCGAAGGGCGCGCACGCGCTCACCGGCGGCAAGCGTCACGCGCTCGGCGGCACGTTCTACGAGCCGACCGTGCTGACCGGCATGACGGCCGACATGCTGATCGCGGAAGAGGAAACCTTCGGCCCCGTCGCCGGCTGCTTCCGCTTCGCGACCGAGGAAGAAGCCGTGGCCGCGGCCAACGACACGCCGTTCGGGCTGTCCGCGTACTTCTACACGCGCGACCTCGGCCGTGCATGGCGCGTGTCGGGTGCGCTGGAGAGCGGGATGGTCGGCGTCAACGACGGGATCATCTCGACCGAAGTCGCGCCGTTCGGCGGCGTCAAGCAATCGGGGCTCGGCCGCGAAGGCTCGAAGTACGGCCTCGACGAGTACGTGGAACTCAAGTACACGCTGATGGCCGGCCTCGGCCGCTGACCGCCGGCCGCTCCCCGCGGTCGACCCGCGCCGCGCGCCGTCCGGCCGCGCGGCGCCCTGCACGGCACGCGCGGCGGCGCTCCGCCCGCGCGCGCCGCCGCGCGCCCGATAACCATCCAGGAGACAGCTTGACTCAAGCCAACGTTCAATCCGGCACCGCACGCGCGTTGCCGCTGTCGCGTGGCGCCGATGCGCCGCACCGCCCCGTCGCGCTCGACGACGTGCCGCTCAACCGCTTCCACGTGAAGATCGCCGGCCTGACGTTCGGCGCGCATTTCACCGAGGGCTACACGCTCGGCACGATCGGCTATGCGCTCGCCGCGCTCGGCCGGCAGATGCCGATCGACGCGTTCTGGATGGGGATGATCGGCAGCTCCGCGCTGATCGGCATCTTCTTCGGCAGCCTCGTGTTCGGCTGGCTGTCCGACCGGATGGGCCGGCAGAAGATCTTCCTGACGAGCTTCGTGATCATCACGGCGGCCGCGTTCGCGCAATGCTTCGTCACGTCGCCGCTCGAACTGTGCGTGCTGCGCGTGCTGATCGGCTTCGGGATGGGCGGCGATTTCACGGTCGGCCATGCGATCCTCGCCGAATTCTCGCCGCGCAAGCATCGCGGCGCGCTGCTCGGCTCGTTCAGCGTGATCTGGACGATCGGCTATGTCGCCGCGAACGTGCTCGGCCTCGCGTACAGCGACGCCACGCCGGATGCATGGCGCTGGCTGCTCGCGTCGGCCGCGTTGCCTGCGCTGATCGTGCTGGTGCTGCGGATCGGCACGCCCGAATCGCCGCGCTGGCTGCTCGGCAAGGGTCGGGAGAAGGAAGCACGTGCGATCGTCGCGAAGCATTTCGGGCCGCACGTGATGCTCGATGGTTCGACCGAGCCGCATGCGCACGGCGGCTTCGCGCGGCTGTTCCAGCGTGACCTGATCCGCCGCACGATGTTCAACTGCGCGTTCTTCGTGTGCCTCGTGATTCCGTATTTCGCGATCTACACGTTCCTGCCGACGATCCTGAAGACGATCGGCCTCGCCGAAGGTTTCGGCGCGGACCTGCTGCTGAACGGGTTCCTCGTGCTGGGCGCGCTGATCGGCATCTGGCTGACGATCCGGCTGTCGCGGCGCGGCTTCCTGATCGGCTCGTTCGCGGTGACGTGCGCGTCGCTCGTCGCGCTGGCGGTGCTGCCGTCGTCGGCGGCCCTCGCGATGATCGTCGCGTTCGCGATCTTCACGCTGACGATGTCGGCGTTCAGCAACCTCGTCGGCGTGTTCCCGCCCGAGTGCTTCCCGACCGAAGTGCGCGCGAGCGGCGTGGGGCTCGCGATCGCGTGCAGCCGGCTCGGTTCGGCGATCGGCACGTTCCTGCTGCCGGTCGGCATCGCCACGCTCGGCTTTCACGCGACGATGTTCGCGTTGGCGGGCGTGCTGCTGGTGGGGATGATCGTGTCGATCGCGTGGGCGCCGGAGACGAAGCATCTGACGCTGGAGGAGGCGTCGGGGCATTGATGAGGGCGGCGGGTTGTGTGGCCGCCAGCTTCATCGTGCTCGATGGAGGCTTTCGTGTCGACAAGCCGCTGATACGCTGCGGCGATGCTGCGCTCGATTCGAACGAACCCGGCCGCGGCCGGGTTCGTTCATTTGGGACGCGATGCGATGCGCACGTTCGCTCAGAACAGGATCGATGCGTAGTCCCGCGCGCCGTGCAGGATGTGAAGAATGTCGATCCGCGCAGGCGGATCGCCGACGACCCGATAGAAGATCTGGTAGTTGCCGTACACGCGGTGCCGCACGCCGTGGCGCTCGTAGCGCGGCACCAGCGGAAACGCCAGCGGCATCGCGGCCAGGCTCAGGCATTTGTCGCGAATCTCTCGCACGAACATCACGGCACGTTGCGGGTTGTCGCGTGCAATGTAATCGGCGATCGCTTCGAGTTCGGCAATCGCAAAGTCGGACAGGCGCACGGTCAGGCCTGCCGATCCGCCTGGGCCCGATACTTCGCCTCGAGCCGATCGAAGACTTCCGCTGCGTCGGCGCTGTGCCCTGCTTCCGCATCGGACAGGCTGCGTGCAATCACGGCGTCCAGCGCGTTCAGCTGTGCCTCGCGATCCTGGATGAGGCGTACACCTTCGCGAAGCACTTCGCTCTTGGATCCGTAGCGGCCTGATTCGACCAGCTTCGTGACGTAAGCCTCCAGTTGCTGCCCCAGTTCCGCACTGATCATGTCGACCTCCCGACCGGATTGAATTCGATCCATCGAGCGTATCGCGCCTATCAACTATTATCAAGAAGAGGGTCTCCCAAAGATCGGCGCGAATGCTTTCGACGTGCCGATCGGGCGGAGGGACGGAACCGGACGCGCTTCAGGCAGGCTGCTTTGGCGCCGGACATTCATCCGGTTTTCGTGCGCACTCGTGTAGCCTTACCGGACCCTCACCGTGCGAGCAGCGATCATGATTGAAGACATCGTCACGCCACAACCTGGCCTGAAGGTCTACCCGCCAGACGCCGACGTCTTTGCCGAGCCGCATGCCGCACTCGCGCGCCACCTGCATCCGCTGGTGTCGATCGACCTGTCGACGGTCAATCCGTCGTGGGAGGGCTGGATCCACCTGCTCAGTCCCGTCGAACCGTACGACGGGCTCGTCGGGCAGGACACGGCCGCGTATCACAACGACTATCTGCGCGCGAACTGGATCGGGTTCCGGCTCGACGAGAACGACCGCTACACGCTGCTGGGCGACCCGCGCTACTTCTATCTGGAAAACCCGCCCGGCACGCATGACGCGGGCTATCGCGCGGAACTGGAGGCGCACTACGCCGAGCAGCAGGCCAGCATCGAAGCCGCGCGTCGGCGGTTCGCCGAATACGGCGTGCTCTACTCGTCCAACCAGTACGCGCCGGACGAGCGCGATTTCAGCCAGGAAAAGCCGTGCAACCTGATCGACCAGCTCGGCGGATCGGTCGGCTGGGGCAACTGGTCGGGCACGTCGGATTTTCCGGTCGACGACCGCAATCCCGACGACATCCGGCCGCTCGGCCCCGACGGTGCGCGCTTTCGCTTCGTCGCCCGCGTCACCGGCTGGGAATACCGCGCGATGGGCGCGGACTCGATTCTCCTGTTTTACGAGCCGGCCAGCCGCGTGGCGCTGCTGACGTTCGACTGGTCGTAGGGCGGGTGGGACGGGCGGTCACTCCGTCTCGTGATTGGCCGTTTGGCAGACTCTGCCCGCGGGATTCGCGCCGATATGCTGGGGGCTTTCCATTCATCGCTGGAATCCATGCCCGCTCGCCCCGTCGATCTCAGTCATGTTCTGCCCTACGAAACGTCGCACTTCGACGATCGGCTCGAGGTCGATCGAAACGACCTCGATATCGCCGCGTTGCTCGGGGTGAGCGGCAGCGTCCCCGACGAACTGCTCGTTTCGTTGTGCGGCGCGCCGGCCGGATCGGAAATCCAGGCCTATCTCGACAGCAGAGGCCGGTTGACGCTCTCGGTCACGCACCCTACCTGGATCCGATCCGAAAACCGCGTATTGGTCCGTCGAGAATCGGACACATCCCTACTCGAGCTCAAGACAATCGATCTCGTCGATAACGCAGTCACGGGACTCGGCGCGGCGATGCTGTGGCGAATCGTCAGGGCATCCGATAAGTTGGGCATCAGCCGAATCATTGCATTCGCAGCGGGGGGCCGGAAGGCAGCGCCCAAACCGGGCGGGCGCCGGCTATTCGGGTACTACGCATGGCCACGGTTCGGCTTCGACGCGCCCATTCCGGACAAGTGCGGCGATGAAGCGGCGCTGTTCCAGTATTTCCAGGGGCACCCGGTCGGTCTTGCCGACGGATCACTCCGGTCGCTGCGTGCGCTCTATGCGACGCGATTCGGGCGGGATTTCTGGCGCGTAGCGGGATCACATCGCTGGATGACATTCGACGTCACACCGCACGGCATGTCCGTGCGGGCGCTGCAACGTTACTTGATCGAAAAGGGGATTTACGAATGAACGCAAAGCACACGCCAATCGCCGGATTCCGGATCACGCGCCCCACGGCGAAGCGTGGCCGGCCGTCGAGCCGGCGTCCTCTCGCCCTCAGCGCCGAAGCAAGGCGTCTCCTCGATGCGCTCGTCACAACCGAGCTCCATCACAGCCTGGCGCGTGTCATGCGCAAGTCCGCCGTCGGGCACGACACGCGGACGGCCAACATGCCGGTATCCCCGCCGCGACGCGCCGTCTTCAACGTCGGGCGTATCGATCTCTCGAAGTGCCAGTTGCCTGTCGAATCGATCGCCGACATAGAATTCTGGGGGCGCCGGGAAACACTCATGCACTTCGGGCACGACCCCGACCGGTAGCCGGCAACGACGACGAAGCCGCATGGCCCAGGCCGTCAACGATCGTGACTATCGCCGTTCCCCGTAACGATCGTTGACAGACGCCAACACCGCGAGAACAGCAGGACTGGCTCGGACTGATCCGATTTTTCCAGCATTCCGATCAGCCGCGTCCCACCGGCAGCGGTCCTACCCCCTCCTCCCCGCCTGCTCCCTCAACCACGCGGCAAACGCGACCACCGGCTCGACCGCCACACTCTCCGGCTCGACATCGAGCCAATACCCGAACGGCCCGATCGGCTGCACCGGTGACAGCCGCACGAGGCTGCCCTCGCCGATCTCCTCCTCGATCATGTTCAGGTCGACCACCGCGAGCCCCGCGCCCTTGCGCGCCGCGCGGATCGCCTGTTCGAGCGTCGAAAACTCGATGCCGTCGCCGATCCGCGCCGGCGGCACGCCCGCCTGCTCGCACCAGTCGGCCCACAGCGTCAGGCGCTTGCCTTCGTGCAGCACATGCAGCGACGGCAACCGGCCCAGCAGCACATCCAGCGCATCGCCGCGATAGCGCGGCGCGCCGACGAGCGCATGCCGCTCCATCATCAACAGCTCCGACTGCATCCCGGCGCGCGCCGCGCGCCCGAAGCGGATGTGGCAATGGCAATCGTCATCCGGCTCCGTGCGGATCGACAGCTCGACGTCGGGCAGCGCCTCCGCGAGCGTGCCGAGCCGCGGCGAAAACCACTGCGTCGCGAACGTCGGCGGCAGCGACACCGTCAGCCGCCGCTTCGCACCCGGCCGCGTGGCGACGATTTCGCCGACGCCCCGTTCGATCGTGTCGAACGCCTGCCCGATGAACGGCAGCAACCGCTCGCCGGCATCGGTCAGGCGCACGCCCTTGTGATCGCGCTCGAACAGCCGCGCGCCGAGCGCTTCCTCGAGCAGCCGGATCTGCCGGCTCACCGCCCCCTGCGTCACGCACAGCGAAACCGCCGCGCGGTTGAAGCTCAGGTGACGCGCGGTCTCCTCGAAAAATCGCAGTGCGATCAACGATGGCAGGCGTCGCATGATGTGTGTCCCCTTCGTTCGTATCGTTTGTATCGTTCGTGTCGTTGCCGGCCGGCACCGCCGGCCCGCCTGCGGGCAGCCTTGTCACGACGAGGCACGCCAGCCGCCCTACCGTAAAACCCCCGCGCCCAACGTCGCTGCCATTCAGCGACCCCGCGCCCGCGCCGCCCGCCTACAATAAGCATCCCGCACCAAACACGACACCGCCCCGTGAGACGCAAGATGCCGGCGCTGAATGCGCTGAAAGCCTTCGAGATGGCCGGCCGCACCGGCAGCTTCACGCGCGCGGCCGAGCTGCTCAACGTGACGCAGAGCGCGGTGAGCCGCCAGGTTCGCCAGCTCGAGGGCCAGCTCGGCGAAACCCTGCTCGAGCGCCGCCATCACCAGCTCGAACTGACCGCGGCCGGCCGCGTGCTGCTGCGCGCGCTGCAGCAGTCGTTCGACAAGATCGAGCTGACCGTGCGCAGCCTGCAGGAAAAAACCCACCTGAACCGCCTGCGCGCGAACGTGCCGCCCACCTTCGCCGCGCGCTGGCTGATGCCGCGCCTCGGCCGGCTGCGCGACGCGCATCCCGAATTCGAGCTGAGCCTTACGACCCGCATCCACGACAGCCTCGGCGAATCGCGCGTGCTCGACTGCGCGATCCGCTTCGGCGACGGCGAATGGGACGGCTTCGACAACGCGCTGCTGATGCAGGAGCAGCATATCGCCGTCTGCGCGCCCGCGCTGTATGCGCGGCTGCGACAGGACGGCGCGCCGATCGACCTGAACCGCTTCACGCTGCTGCACGTGCTCGCCACCGACGACCAGCGCTACCTGACCTGGCAGCACTGGCTGAAAGCAGCCGGCATCGCCGACGTCGACACGCGCGGCGGCTACGAATTCGACCTGCTCGACCATGCGATCCGCGCGGCGATCGACGGCCTCGGCATCACGATCGCCGACCGCCACATGGTCGCGCGCGAACTCGCGACCGGGCAACTGATGCAGGTGCTCAACGTGCACGTCGACGGCCACCAGTCGTACTGGTTCGTCACGCGGCCCGAGCAGACGAACCTGCCGCACATCGTCCAGTTCCGCGACTGGCTGCAGCAGGAAGTGTGGCTCGCGAAGCGCCATCTCGAACCGTCGTCGCCGCTGCCGCAGGTGCCGCTGGCCTAGCGCGCGACCCGCCCCGGCCACCCTCGACCTGCGGCCGCGGGCGACACCTTACCGGCTTCCGCGCCCGTCCGCACTCGGACCAGTCGGAAAATACGACAGCCCTCCGCCCGCTCCCCCCGGGCCCACGCCACGGCAGCCTTGCCGGACGGGCGACTCCAGCCGATTCGCCGAGTAACGTGCGCTTTTCTCATGTTCGACGCGAAAATAAGTCGTTTGTCGTGCGCTAAACGCATGAACAGAATGGCCGCTATCCCGTGCCACGCGTGTCGCCACTCGAAGCGATCCGCCTGCATTCATCGGAGGAGTCACTTCATGCGCACCGAACGCAACTACGTGAACGGCCGTTTCGTCGCCCCGGAAAGCGACACGTTCATCGTCGTCCACAATCCCGCCACCGAAGCGCCGTTCGCGCGCGTGCCGGCCGCGACACCGGCCGACGCGCTCGCCGCCGTCGACGCTGCGGCCGCCGCGCAGAAGGCGTGGCGCAAGCTGCCGAGCGCCGAACGCGCCGCGTACCTGCACCGCTTCGCCGACGCGCTGACCGCACGCGCGCCCGACATCGGCGCGGCGCTCGCGCGGGAATCCGGCAAGAGCGTCGCGGACGCGTCGAACGAAGCCGTCTACGCGGGCCAGATCACGCGCTACCACGCCGAGTGGGCGCGCCGGATCGAGGGCGAGATCATCCCGAGCGACACGCCCGACGAGAACCTGTTCCTGCAGCGCGAGCCGATCGGCGTCGTCGCCTGCCTGATCCCGTTCAACTACCCGGTCTACACGCTGCTGCGCAAGGTCGCACCCGCGCTGATCGCCGGCAACACCGTGGTCGTGCGGCCGAGCAACCACACGCCGGTGTCCGCGTTCGAGATCGCGAAAGCCGCCGACGATGCCGGCTTCCCGCCGGGCGTCGTCAACATCCTGACGATGGACCACGCGACGGCCGAAGCGCTGTGCACGCATCCGGCCGTCGGCATGATCACGCTGACGGGCAGCGTGAACGCCGGCCGCAAGGTGCTCGACTACTGCAAGGCGAACATCGCGAAGCCGTCGCTCGAACTCGGCGGCAAGACGCCCGCGATCATCGAGCCCGACGCCGACCTCGAACGCGCGGCCGCCGCGCTCGTCGCGTCGAAGACGACCCATTGCGGCCAGCTCTGCACGGCCATCGAACGCGTGTACGTGCACGACAGCGTGCACGACCGCTTCGTCGCGCTGCTGAAGGAGAAGATGGCGGCCGTGCGCATCGGCGACCGCGCGGAAGACGCGTCGCGGGTGGGTCCGCTCGTCAGCGCATCGGCGCGCGCGCACATCCACGGGATGGTCGAACGCGCGATCGCAGCCGGCGCGACGCTCGAAACCGGCGGCGCGATTCCGGCCGGCCCCGGCTTCTTCTACCCGGCCACGCTGCTCACCGGCGTGCGGCAGGACATGGAGATCGTGCAGGAGGAAACCTTCGGCCCGATCATGCCCGTGCTGCGCTACACGACGCTCGACGAGGCGATCGGGTTCGCGAACGACCACCAGTTCGGCCTGTCGTCGGTGCTCTACACCGAGCGCTACCGCACCGCGATGACCGTCGCCAACGCGATCGAAGCCGGCGAGCTGTACGTGAACCGCACGCCGGCCGATCCGTACCAGGGCTTCCACGCCGGCTGGAAGCGCTCGGGCCTCGGCGGCGACGACGGCAAGCACGGGATGCTCGAATTCACGCAGACGCGCCTCGTCGTCATGAAGTACTGACGCCGTCACGCCAAACGCACCGTTTCCGGCGCGCGCACTCAAATACCACGCCGCGCGCGCCGCCCCTGACCCAACCAGAACATAAAAAATCTGCAGGCGTCCGCGTTAAGGATGCCTGATGGAGGAAGACATCATGCCGACCCAACCGTCGACACCCGCCGCGTCGCTCGCATTGCAGGACAAAGCACTCGACGCACACGCGTCGCAGCATTCCCGCGCGCAACGCTACCTGCAACTGCTGCTGCTCGTGATCGCCGCGGGCGCGATCTACCCGATGCTATATCTGCGGCAGGTGTACCAGCCGACGATGCTGCAGTTCTTCCATATCGACGACGTGCAGCTCGGCTACCTGTATTCGTCGCTCGGCACGATCTTCCTGATCAGCTATTTGCCGAGCGGCTGGCTGGCCGACCGCCTGTCGCCGCGCTGGCTGATCTGCTTCTCGCTGCTCGCCACCGGCGCGCTCGGGCTCGTCTACGCGACCGGGCCGTCGTTCGAGCTGCTGGTGCTGATCTTCGGCGGCTGGGGGCTGACCACCGGCCTCACGTTCTGGGCCGCCGTGATCAAGCGCGTGAACATGATCGCGGGCCCCGACGAACAGGGCCGCTTCTTCGGCCTGCTCGACGGCGGCCGCGGCCTCGTCGAGGCACTGCTCGCGACGATCGCGATCACGCTGTTCGCGTACGTCACGCAGGCACGCGGCGGCACTGACGCAGCCGGCTTCAAGCTCGTCGTCCACCTGTACGCGTTCTTCTGCATCGCGCTCGGCGTGTTGCTCGCGCTGGTGAAGGATCCGTCGAGCACGGGCGACCGTGCAGCGGCCACGAAGCGCGCCAAGGGCAACGTGCTGACCGACCTGAAGACGCTCGCGGCGATCCCCGAGCTGTCGCTCGTCGCCGCGATCGTGTTCTGCGGCTACCAGGTGTTCTGGGCGACCTACAGCTTCTCCGCGTACCTGCACGAAGGCAACTTCGGGCTCAGCGCGACGGCGGCCGGCTTCATCACGACGCTCAAGCTGTGGATGCGCCCCGTCGGCGGCATCGGCGGCGGCTTCCTCGGCGACCGCGTATCGAAGGTGTCCGTGCTGTTCTGGGCGCTGGTGCTCGCCGCGCTGTCGCTGGTCGGGCTGATCGCGGCACCGGCACACAGCCCGCAGGCGATGCTCGTCGTGCTCGTGCTGTTCATCGGCATCCTCACCTATGCGATCCGCGGCCTGTACTGGTCGCTGCTCGACGACTGCAAGGTGCCGACGCATTGCGCGGGCCTCGCGATCGGCCTGATCTCGGTGCTCGGCTATTCGCCCGACGTGTTCGTGCCGCTGATCAACGGCTACGTGACGCAGACCTACCCGGGCGCGCACGGCTACCAGCTCTATTTCGGCTATATCGCGGCCATCGCGCTCTGCGGCGCGGGCGCCGCCGCATTCCTCAAGTACCGCCTCAATCGCATCCAGGAGTCCGCATGAAGATCGTTTCGCTCGAAACCCATATCGTTGCCGTGCCGCCGCCGCATGTCGGCGGGATGTACTGGATCTTCGTGAAGCTGAAGACGGACGACGGCATCGAAGGCGTCGGCGAGATCTATTCGGCGACGTTCGGCCCGAAGGCGATGGCGCCGATCATCGACGACGTGTTCGAACGCCATCTGCTCAACCGCGACCCGCATCACGTCGAACGGCTGTTCCGCCAGGCTTACTCGAGCGGCTTCACGCAGCGGCCCGATCTCACGATGATGGGCGTCGTCAGCGGCCTCGAGATGGCGTGCTGGGACATCATCGGCAAGGCCGCCGGCAAGCCCGTGTACGAACTGCTCGGCGGCAAGATCCACGAGCGGCTGCGCTCGTACACGTACCTGTACCCGAAGAGCGCGAAGGGCGAATACGACTACGACGATCCCGACCTCGCGGCCGAATGCGCAGCCGAGAACGTGAAGCTCGGCTTCACGGCCGTCAAGTTCGATCCGGCCGGCCCGTACACGGCTTACTCGGGCCACCAGCTGTCGCTCGAGGTGCTCGACCGCTGCGAGCTGTTCTGCCGTCGCGTGCGCGAGGCCGTCGGCAGCAAGGCCGACCTGCTGTTCGGCACGCACGGGCAGATGGTGCCGTCGTCGGCGATCCGGCTCGCGAAGCGGCTCGAGAAATACGACCCGCTGTGGTTCGAGGAGCCGGTTCCCCCCGGCCAGGAAGAAGCGATCGCGCAAGTCGCGAAGCACACGTCGATTCCGATCGCGACCGGCGAGCGCCTGACGACCAAGTACGAATTCCACAAGCTGCTGCAAGCGGGCGGCGCATCGATCCTGCAACTGAACGTCGCGCGCGTGGGCGGCCTGCTCGAAGCGAAGAAGATCGCGACGCTCGCCGAAGTGCACTACGCGCAGATCGCGCCGCACCTGTACAACGGCCCGGTGGGCGCGGCCGCGAGCATCCAGCTCGCGACCTGCACGCCGAACTTCCTGATCCAGGAAAGCATCATGACGTGGGGCGGTTTCCACGCGGAAGTCGTGAAGACGCCGATCCGCTGGGAAGACGGCTACATCATCCCGTCGACCGAACCGGGCCTCGGCATCGAGCTCGACATGGACGTCGTGCGCCGCCACACGCCGTACACCGGCGAACGGCTTCACCTGCAGATGGGCGAACACCCTGTCGACGTGAAGGATCTCGCCCCCGCGAAGGGCTGAGCGCAAGGACAGACATGAGCTACGACTACATCATCGTCGGCGCGGGCTCGGCCGGCTGCATCCTCGCGAACCGCCTGAGCGAATCGGGCCGGCACTCGGTGCTGCTGCTCGAAGCGGGCGAACGCGACGCGTCGTTCTGGTTCAAGGTGCCGGTCGGCTTCACCAAGACCTACTACAACCGCCGCTACAACTGGATGTACTACAGCGAGCCCGAGGCGCAGCTCGCCGACCGCAAGCTGTACTGCCCGCGCGGCAAGGTGGTCGGCGGCTCGGGCTCGATCAACGCGATGGTCTACGTGCGCGGCCAGCGCAGCGACTACGACGACTGGGCAAACGCCGGCAATCCGGGCTGGGCATACGACGACGTGCTGCCGTACTTCCGCAAGCTCGAAACCCACGCGGCCGGCACGACCGATCCGCAGCATCATGGCTCGACCGGGCCGATCCACATCACGTCGATGAAGGCCGACGTGCATCCGATCGTCCACGAGTTCCTGAAGGGCTGCGGGCAACTGAACCTGCCGCGCACCGATGATTTCAACGGCGCGCGGTTCGAAGGCGCGGGCATCTACGACCTGAACACGAAGCACGGCGAGCGCTGCTCCAGCAGCTTCGCGTACCTGCGCCCCGCGCTGGGCCGCGCGAACCTCGCGCTGCGCTCGGGCGTGCTCGTGCGGCGCGTGACGTTCGACGGCACGCGTGCGACCGGCGTGGTCGTCGCGGGCGAGCACGGCGACGAAACGCTCGTCGCCGCGCGCGAGGTGATCCTCGCGGCCGGCGCGGTCGATACGCCGAAGCTGCTGCAACTGTCGGGCGTCGGCGATCCGTCGCTGCTCGCGCGCCGGCGCGTGCCGCTCGTGCATGCGCTGCCGGCGGTCGGCCGCAACCTGCAGGACCACCTGTGCGTGAGCTTCTACTTCAAGGCGAACCGGCCGACGCTGAACGACGAGATGGGCACGCTCATCGGCAAGATGAAGATCGGCTTGCGCTACCTGCTGACGAAGCGCGGCCCGCTCGCGATGAGCGTGAACCAGGCGGGCGGCTTCTTCCGCGGCACGGACGACGCGCAAGAGCCGAACCTCCAGCTCTACTTCAACCCGCTGTCGTACCGGATCCCGAAGAGCGATCGTGCGAGCATCAAGCCCGAGCCTTATTCGGGCTTCCTGATCGCGTTCAACCCGTGCCGGCCGACGAGCCGCGGCACGATCGAGATCGCGTCGAACCGCGCGGAAGATGCCGCGAAGATCCACATCAATGCGCTCACCACGCAGAAGGATCTCGACGAAGCCGTGCAGGGCAGCAAGGTGATCCGGGCGCTGATGCGTGCGCCGGCGCTGAAGTCGATGACCGTCGAGGAGATCTCGCCGGGGCCGCAGGTGGATTCCGACGAAGCGATGCTGCAGTACTTCCGCGAGCAGTCGGGTTCGATCTATCACCTGTGCGGCTCGTGCGCGATGGGGCCGGACGCGGCGACGTCGGTGGTCGATGCGTCGCTGCGCGTGCACGGGCTGCAGGCGCTGCGGATTGTCGATGCGTCGGTGTTTCCGAACATCACGTCGGGCAACATCAACGCGCCGACGATGATGGTCGCGGAGAAAGGCGCGGACCTGATCCTGGCGGATGCGCTGCACGGCGACAGGACGGGCACGCAGGCCGGCGAACGGGAAACCGTCGCACACTGAAACGGTAGCCGCCGTGTTTTCCCGGGTGCCGCGCATGCGGCACGCCGTTTGCTCGCGGGCAAACCGGAAGGAGAACGCCATGACCACTCATCTCAGGCAACCCGGCCGGCCGCGCGGCCTCGTCGGATGGATCGTGGGCCGCATCATGCGCCGGGTCAACCGGGCGGACAACGTGTGGACGCTGTCGCTGCTCGCGATCGGCGACGGCGAGCGGGCACTCGAAGTCGGGTTCGGCCCCGGCGAGGCGATCAGGCTCGCCGCTGAAGCCGCCCGATCCTGCCGCATCGCCGGGGTCGATCATTCCGCGACCATGCTGGCCGCCGCCAGGCAGCTGAATCGCGCGTTCATCGAGCAAGGCCGCGTACGGCTCTCGCTCGGCTCCGTCGACGCGCTTCCGTTCGCGGACGACGCGTTCGACAAGGTCTTCTCGATCAACTGCATCTACTTCTGGCGCAACCCGGCGCTCGGCCTGGGTGAATTGCGCCGCGTCGTCAGAAGCGGTGGCATCGCCGCGATCACCGTACGCGACATCGAGCGTGCGCCGTACGACGCGTACCGACCCGACACGCTGGCTCGCCTCATGACCGAAGCCGGCTTCGCGTCGGTGGTCATCCATCGCAACGGGGTACCGTCGCATCCGCTCGCTTGCGTGCTCGGCACGAAGTAGCGGCCGCACGTCGAAACCGGCGACGCTCGCCGCACGCCGACAAACATGGGGCTTCGGCGTTTCGCCGGGAGAATCCCGCTCGCAGGCGGACGGGCAAGCGCATGCGCGTCCGGCCCGATCACCACCGGCGCAGCGTGCAGCCGCCCTGCAACCGTCCGCGGATAGGAAGCGTCGCGGTCGGTGAACGGCGCGTCGATCCATCCGCCCGTCGCCTTGCCCGTCGCTTCCTGCCCGTCGTCGATTGTTGCCGGTCGAACAACATGATGTGTGCGCTCCCGGTGCTTCCGCCTTTCATCCCCCTGACTACAATCCTTCTTACGCCCGGTTGAAAGGCGAGCGAAGCGAAACGCGCGAAATTCGTGGTCGTGCTCGTGACCCGCACCCTGCAGTGCGACTTACCCCACTCGATGAATAGGACTATTGATGATGAGCGAAACCACCCGCAATGTTCAGCCGGTTATCTCCGACCTCGGCAAGCCAGGTTCGGGCGAACTCGTGCCGTCCCGCTACGCCGTCCGCGTGGGTGACGTCGACGTCGTGCTGATCAGCGACGGCATTCTGCCGCTGCCGACCTCCACCATGTCCACCAACGTGAGCGAAGCGGACCGCAATGCCTGGTTCGACGGCCGTTTCCTGCAACGCGACATGTTCGACTGGGCGCTGAACATCGCGCTCGTGCGCAGCGGCGAACGCCTGATCCTGATCGACTCCGGCGTGGGCGACGGCTTCGAATACTTCACGCGCGCCGGGAAGTCGGTGATGCGTCTGGAATCGGCCGGCATCGACTTGTCCGCGCTCACCGATATCGTGATTACCCATATGCACATGGATCACGTCGGCGGGCTGAACGTCGACGGCGTCAAGGCCAAGCTGCGCCCGGACGTGCGCATTCACGTGTCGGCCGCGGAAGTGGCGTTCTGGAAAAATCCGGACTTCAGCAAGACGGTGATGCCGGAAACGGTGCCGCCGGCCCTGCGCAAGGCGGCCGAGAAGTTCGTGACGCTCTACGGCGAAAACATCGTCCAGTTCGACCAGACCGTGGAAGTCGCCGCAGGCGTGTCGGCGCGCGTGACGGGCGGGCACACGCCCGGGCACTGCGTCGTGGACATCGCATCGAACGGCGAGAAGCTGACGTTCGCGGGCGATGCGATCTTCGAAGTCAACTTCGATCATCCCGAGTGGCAAAACGGCTTCGAGCACGATCCTGAAACGGCTGCCGCCGTGCGTATCGCGCTGTTCAATGAAGCCGCCGAGACCGGCGCGCTGCTGGCCGCCGCGCACGTCGCGTTTCCGTCCATCGGTCATATCGCCAGGAACGGCGACGGATTCCGGTTCGTGCCGGTTCTGTGGGATTACTGATTACTGGTCACGGATCGGTGTTCGACGATCACGACGAGACCGCCGCACGTCCACGAGACTTGCGGCGGTTTTTCGTGGGCGATCGCGTGTCGTCGCCATGGCGCCGGAAAAAAGCACGCCGCCCGTCGCGGCGCGCCGTTCTTCATGCTCCCGTCAGTTCACACTCGTGCGCTTCTCCACGAACCGCCGGACATAGTCATCCGCCGGCCGCGACAGGATATCGTCCGGCGTCCCGACCTGTACGAGCGTGCCGTCGCGCAAAATCGCGATCCGGTCGCCGATCCGCAGCGCTTCGTCGAGATCGTGCGTGATGAACACGATCGTCTTCGCGAGCGTCGCCTGCAGTTCGAGCAGCTGATCCTGCATCTCGGTACGAATCAGCGGATCAAGCGCGGAGAAAGCCTCGTCCATCAGCAGCACGTCGGTATCGGCCGCCAGCGCGCGCGCGAGCCCGACGCGCTGCCGCATCCCGCCCGACAGCTCGTCCGGATAGTGATCGCCATAGCCGTCGAGCCCGACCTTCGTCAGCCAGTTGCGCGCGGCCTCGGCCGCATCGTGCCGCTTCTCGCCGCGCGTGCGCAGCGCGTACGCGGCGTTGTCGAGCACGGTCTGGTGCGGCAGCAGCCCGAAGTTCTGGAACACCATGCTGACCTTGAAGCGGCGCAGCTCGCGCAGCCCGTGCGCGTCGAGCTTGATCACGTCGCTGCCGTCGATCACGATCTCGCCGGCCGTCGGCTCGATCAGCCGGTTGAAGTGCCGCACGAGCGTCGATTTCCCCGAGCCCGACAGCCCCATGATCACGAAGATCTCGCCCGACTCGATGCCGAGGCTCACGTCGTTGAGCCCGACGTTGCAGCCCGTTTCGGCCAGCACCTCGGCCTTGCGCTTGCCCGAGCGCAGCAGGTCGAGCACGCGCGCATGCGCGGCCTGCGGCCCGAACAGCTTGTACACGTGTTTGACGTCGATGGTCGCCATGTCTGTCTCCGTTCCTATGCCCGCGACGACTGCGTCGCCTGATTCGAATCGACGCCCGCCGACTGCGCCTTGCGCGGCAGCCGGTACGGCACGCGCGACGCGCCCTTCTGCCGGCGCTGCTGCGCGAGCCGCCGCCGGGCGCGACGCTCCTGGCCGAAGCCCTGGCTGATCCGGTCGATCACGATCGCGAGAATCACGATCGCGAGGCCCGCCTGCGTCCCCTTGCCGACGTCGAGCGTCTGGATGCCCGCGAGCACGTCCTCGCCGAGCCCGCGCGAGCCGATCATCGACGCGATCACGACCATCGACAGCGCCATCATCGTCGTCTGGTTGATGCCGGCCATGATGCTCGGCCGTGCGAGCGGCAACTGCACGTTGACGAGCAATTGCCAGCGCGTCGTGCCGAATGCGCGCGCGGCTTCCGTCACGTCCGGATCGACCTGGCGGATGCCGAGATCGGTCAGGCGGATCAGCGGCGGCAGCGCATAGATGATCGTCGCGAGGATCGCGGGCACCTTGCCGAGGCCGAACAGCATCAGCACCGGGATCAGGTACACGAAGCTCGGCAGCGTCTGCATCACGTCGAGCACCGGCAGCAGCATCCGGCGCAGCCACGCGCTGCGCGACGCGAGGATGCCGACCGGCACGCCGATCGCGACCGACAGCACCGTCGCGACAAGCATCAGCGCGAGCGTCTGCATCAGCTTGTCCCACAGCCCGAAGCAGCCGATCGCGTAGAGCAGCAGCATGAAGAGCGCGCCGAGGCCGATGCGGCGCGTCGCGTTCCACGCGATCGCGCCGACCACCAGCAGCACGAGCCACGGCGGCGCCACGCGCAGCGCGCCTTCGAGCGGCACGAGCAGGTAGCGCAGCACCAGCACGCTGAAGTGATGGAAGCCGTCGCCGTATTGCGCGACGAACGTCTCGAGCGCGCCGTTCACCCAGTCGGCGATCGACAGGTGCAGAAAGAAGCCGTTCATTTGATTCTCCGTCGCGCCGCGAAGGCGCGTGACGGCGGCGGCGGGCGCGGGCCCGCCGCCGCGCGCAGGTTACGCGCCCTTCAGGCTGCCGGCGATCTTCTGCGCGACGTCGGCCGGCACCCACTGCTTCCACATGTCCTGGCGGGTCTTCAGGAACTGCGTGGCCATCGCCGCGCCGTCGATCTTCTTCGTGGTCATCTCGAGGATCGTCTGGTTCAGGAAGTCCATCGGGAAACGCACCTTGCCGAACACCCCGACGAGATCGGGGTTCGCATCGGCGAACGGCTTCGACACGCCGACCGTCAGCCGCGACACCATGTACGACGACGCGCACTGGTGCGTGCTGCTCTCGTCGCGCAACGTCTTCCAGCAGGCGTCGTTATAGGCCGGCATCTTCAGCGCGGTGAACTTGTATTTCGCCATCAGCGCGGCCGGGCCCCAGTAATAGAACACGATCGGCGCGCCGCGCTGGTACGCGGACGCGATCGCCGCGTCGAGCGCCGCGCCGGTGCCCGGGTGGAAGTTCGTGTACGACTGGTCGAGCTTCAGCACGCGCAAGAGGCGCGTGTTCACGCGCTCGCAGTCCCAGCCCGTCGGGCAGTTCAGGAAGCGGCCCTTGTCCGGCTCCTCCTCGTCGGCGAACACCTGCTTGTACTTCGGCAGATCGTCGACCGACACGAGCCCCGCCGCGACCGGCTTGATGTTGCGCGCCGGATCGCCCTTCACCACGTAGTCGGGCACGAACCAGCCTTCCGTCGTGCCGCCCGGCAGCGTGTCGCCGATCAGCTTCACGGCGCCCGACGAGACGGCCTTCGCGGTGATCTCGCTGCGGCCCGTCCACTGCTCGGCCCAGATCTGCAGGTCATTGCGCGCGAGCGCCGTTTCGGTGGCGGCCGTGCTGCCCGGCACGACGTCCGTCTTGCAGCCGTAGCCCTTCTCCATGATCTGCCGCAGCACTTCGGTCGCGAACGACCCGCTTTCCCACGTGATGCCCGCGAAATGGACCGTCTTGCCGTCGGTGCACGCGCCGCCGGCCGCGTGGGCGGCAGGTGCGGACAGGATCGCCGCGGCGGCGAGAAGGACCGTTTTCAGTCGTCGAATCTGCATGGTGGGTCGTCTCCAAATCGAATCTGTTGTTTGTGCGTCGCGGCATACGCGGCGACCGGCGAAGCGTGAACGTATCCACGTCCGGTCAGCCTGCATGTTTCCGCCGCCAATTTGTTTAGGGAAACGAGTAATTCCGATCATTGCAATCGGCGGCGTCGATCGATCCCTGGGCGCCCTGTCAGGCCCGCCGGACAGGCCTCGCGGCCGATTTTCCGAGCCCGTGCATGGCCCGGCGCGGGCTGCGTCGCTGCCACGTTCGGCCGATGCGCGGCCGGCGTTGCAGCGCGGCACGGCGCCCCCGTTTCGACTGTCGAAACGGGCCGTCGCGACCCCATTGGCGAACCCGATCCCATCCATCGAAATTACTCGCTTTCGGTTCCTTGCCGGCTTGGGAAGAATGCGCGGTGTCATCGGAGGAGACACGACCCGACGCTGCCGGTTGCCGCGCCGCCGCGCGTTGCGCGCCCCGGCGCCGCACGCGCTGCATCGGGTCGCCCCGGATGACGGGGCGCGCCTCGCCGGACGCGCTCACGACAACCGATACCAGCTGGATATCACGGAGATCTCTCAATGAAAAAGACCCTGACGGCGCTCGCCGTAACGGCAACCTTCGCGGCCCCCGTGTTCGCGCAAAGCAGCGTCACGCTGTACGGCGTGATCGACGAAGGCCTGAACTATACGAACAACGTCGGCACCGGCCACGTCTACGAGATGGCGAGCGGCTACGCGCAGGGCAGCCGCTGGGGCCTGAAGGGCAGCGAGGATCTCGGCGGCGGCATGAAGGCGATCTTCCAGCTCGAAAACGGCTTCGACGTGAACAGCGGCCGGCCCAACCAGGGCGGCCGCATGTTCGGCCGCCAGGCGTACGTCGGCCTGAGCCAGGCGCAGTACGGCACGCTGACGTTCGGCCGCCAGTACGACTCCGTCGTCGACTATCTCGCGCCGACCACGGCCAACGGCAACTGGGGCGGCTACCTGCTCGCGCACCCGTTCGACAACGACAACACCGACAACTCGTTCCGCCTCGACAACACGGTGAAGTACGCGAGCCCGAACTTCGGCGGCTTCCAGTTCGGCGGCGCATACAGCTTCAGCAACAGCACGAGCTTCTCGGACAACCGCGCGTACAGCTTCGGCGCGCAGTACCAGAACAACGGCTTGCTGATCGGCGCCGCGTACCTGCAGGCGAACCATCCGGGCAACGGCTCGGCCGGCGCGATCACCGCGAACGACGCGAGCTACATCGCCGAGCGCATGCGCGTGTTCGGCGCGGGCATCAACTACACGTTCGGCCAGGCGACGGTCGGCTTCGCGTACACGAACTCGAACTACAAGAACCCGACCGGCAACGGCTACCTCGGCACGCCGGGCGCGATCATCGCCCCGGGCGCGACGGTCAGCGCGATCAAGTACCAGAACTTCGAGGTGAACGGCTCGTACCAGGTCACGCCGGCGTTCATGGTCGGCGCGCAGTACGTGCTGTCGCTCGAGAAGTACGACGCATCGACCGGCAACGCGAAGCCGAAGATCCATTCGGCCGGGCTGATGGCCGACTACAACCTGTCGAAGCGCACCGACGTGTACGTGCAGGCCGCGTACCAGCACATCGCCGGCGACAAGACGAACTCGATCCTCGACAACGCGTTCATCCCCGGTACCGACGCGCCGTCGTCGACGTCGAACCAGGTGGCCGTGCGCGTCGCGCTGCGCCACAAGTTCTGATGTAACCCGGTTCTCCGTTCTTCACGCGACACCCGCGCGGGTCTGCCCGGGGTGTCTTTGCCCGCCCGCAAGCGCAAGCCTGCCGGCGGGTTTTTTCATTGGCGCCGTCACGCGCGACCCGCCGATGTTGCCGGAATCGGCAAAAAGCGCCCGCTCGTCCCGTCAACCGTGACAGGTCAACGGACGACCATCCGCCGATACACTGTGGATCTCCGCGACGGCCGCCATCCCCACGATCCCCGATGCCGGCCGTCGCCTTCATTGCGCCCGGCCTGCCGCCTTTCGCGCACCCACAGCCCATCCCCGAGGAGTGTCACTTGAAGCACTGGCGCCGCGCGCTGTTCACCTTCGCCGCCGGCCTCCTGGCCGCCGCGACTTCCGATGCCCGCCCGATCTGCACCGTCGTCGCCGACGCCGCCACCGGCCAGCTGCTCGTGCAGCAAGGCGACTGCGCGACCCGCGTGACGCCGGCGTCGACGTTCAAGGTCGCCATCAGCCTGATGGGCTTCGATGCGGGCGTCCTGAAAGACATGCACACGCCGACGCTCGACTTCCACGCCGGCTACCCCGACTGGGGCGGCGCACCGTGGCGCGAGCCGACCGACCCGGCGCGCTGGATGAAGCTGTCGATCTTCTGGTACTCGCAGCAGGTCACGCAGGCGCTCGGGCAGGCACGCTTCCAGCAGTACACGACCGCATTCGGCTACGGCAACGAAGATGCGACCAGCCCGACGGGCGAACTGAACGGTGTGATGGGCGCGTGGGTCAACGCGTCGCTGCGCATCTCGCCGCTCGAGCAGGTCGCCTTCATGCGCAAGATCGCGAACCGGACGCTGCCCGTCAGCGCACACGCGTTCGACATGACCGAGCGCATCACGCTGATCGACACGCAGCCCGACGGCTGGATCGTGCATGGCAAGACGGGCACCGGGTCGCCGGGGCGCAAGTACGATGCGTCGCACGCGTACGGCTGGTTCGTCGGCTGGGCGGCCAAGGGGCCGCGCAAGGTCGCGTTCGCGTACCTGATCCAGGACGACGAGCGGCAGACGCCGAACGCCGGCCTGCGCGCACGCGATACGTTCCTGGCGACACTGCCGGCCCTCGCCGAACCGGGCAGGCCGCAATGAGCACCGGCCCGCGCAACGCGCGGATCGACCTGCTGCGCGGCGTGTCGATCGTGCTCGTCCTGCTGCATCACTTCAACATCCCCTACTCGCTGCGCGACACGTCGCTCGCACGCGTATTCGGCTGGGATGCCGTGCATGCGATCGCGCGCAACGGCAACTACGGCGTGACGATGTTCTTCGTGATCTCCGGCTACCTGATCACGTCGAATGCGCGCCGCCGCTGGGGCAGCCTCGGCGCGGTCGACGTGCGTGCGTTCTACGTGTCGCGACTCGCGCGCATCGTCCCGTGCCTGGTCCTGCTGCTCGCGCTCGTCAACGGCCTCGCGGCGGCCGGCGTGCCGATCTTCCAGAACCATGCGCCGGAGGGCATCGCCGTGTCGTTCTGGCTCGTGAACCTCGCGTCGCTGACATTCTGGATGAACGTGCTGATCGGCGCGTACGGGT
This sequence comes from Burkholderia sp. HI2500, assembly GCF_002223055.1. Lineage (NCBI taxonomy): Bacteria > Pseudomonadati > Pseudomonadota > Betaproteobacteria > Burkholderiales > Burkholderiaceae > Burkholderia > Burkholderia sp. HI2500. The sequence goes on from NZ_NKFL01000006.1 coordinate 2,498,765, forward strand.
GGGTCAACTACGCGCTCGGCGTGCTGTGGTCGCTGTCGGTCGAAGAGGTGTTCTACCTGTCGTTTCCGCTGCTGTGCATCGCGTTGCGCCGCGATGCGCGGCTCGTCGCGTTCTGGGTGGCCATCGCCGCGATCGGGCCCGTGTACCGCTTCACGCATGCCGGTGATGAAGGCGGGTTCCTCTACGCGTACTTCGCGTCGTTCGACGGCATCGCGATCGGCTGCTGCACCGCGCTGCTGGCCGAGCGCGTGAACGGGCGGCGGCTGGCCGCGCCGCTCGTGCAGTGGCTCGTCGCAGCGGCGATGGCCACGCTTTATCTGGCGTGGCCGATCGCGGAAAGTCATGTCACCGGCGTCACCGCGATGGCGCTCGGCACGGCCGTGCTGCTGATCGGCGCGCACGTCAACGGCGAGCGCGTGCACGGCCGCCTGCTCGCGCCGCTGGGCCGTGCCGGCAAGCTGAGCTACGAGCTGTACCTGTTCCACCTGATCGTGCTCGGCGGGCTGCGCACGTTCTGGCCGCCGTCGGCCACGCACGGCGATGCGAAGCTGGTGCTGCTGATTGCGTATCTGGTGTTGTCGGCGGCGCTGAGCGCGGCGATCGCGCGCGGCTATGCGACGCCGCTCGACCGCCTCATCAAGCGAGTCGCGTCGCGGCCTTCAACGCGCGTGCCGGATGGTGCGCGCTTCTAGCGTGTCATCGGCCATCGCTGCCGGGTCGCCGGGAGAAAAAAATCGGCCAGGGCCCGGCCGTATCGCTTGACGATACCGGCCGGCCTGACCGCAAGCCCCGCGTACAGACGGTCGACCTCGTCGATCAGTCGAGATAATCCGCGTATTCCTTGCGCGTATAGCTGGCGAGCGCCTGCCACGGCAACGTCTCCCGCCGCGCGGCCGCCGCCGGTGTCAGGGTCAGCTTGCGCACGACGCGGCCGTCGGCGCTCCGGTACTCGACCGACAGCGGCGCCTGCAGCGTCTCGCTCCACAGGATCCGGTTCACGCCGCGCGCGCCGGGCGTGTCGACCGCCTGCTCGTACCAGCGGGTGCCGGGCACGTCGCCGCGCTTCGCCACCGCGAGCCGCTTCAACTGCGACGGCGGCGTGACGTAGTACGCGTTGTCCCACGAGCCGTCGAAGCCCGTGGTTTCGTACTCGGCCGGCGGCACGCTGACGACCGTCCGGTTCGCCGCGTCCACGTACTCGATGCGCGCCGTCTTGCCGTCGTACGTCACGTGCCGCGCGGCCGCCTGGAAGTTGAAGTGCTTGTGGCCCGCGTGGGCAGCGGCCGGCTGCACGCCGGTGCGAACGCCCGCGTCGTGGTCGTGGTCGTGGTCGTGATCATTACCGTGACCACCCGCCGCCGCGACGGGCAGCACGCGTTCGACCCACACGTGCCCGTCACGGCGCACCATCCGTTCGCGATACATCGTCGTGCGCGTCACGCCGTCGGCCGACACCGTGCGGCTCTCGTGCAGCAGCACGGCGTCGAGATCGGCCGCTGCGAGGGCCGGCAGCGCAACCCACCCACAGGCGAGCACGCAGAGAAGCTGACGTTTCATCGGGCGTTCCCGTTCCTCATGCAGTCAACGGAGTCAGAAACCGAACGCCGAGCGCACGAGACCGAACACCTTCGTGTTGTCGATCGTGCCCTTGAACGCCTTCGCGTCCGCGCCGTCGGCGAACAGCATCACGTCGCCGCCGCCGTGCGTCTCCGAGCCTGCGCTGCCCATCCGCACCCCGACTTCCTGCAGATACGCCTCATTCGTCGCGGTGGCCGAGTCGACCGACGCGCGCACGTTCGGCCGGTTCGCGCCGTTGCCGAACACCAGCGTCGTGTAGGTGTTGCCGTCGGCGTCCTTGCTCGGCTGGCCGTCGCGATAGTTGCGGCTGATGTCGAGAATCGGGTTGCCGCGCTTCGAATAGCCGTTGATCGTCATCGTGTGGTCGTGGTCGGCCGTCACGACGATCAGCGTGTTCGACAGGTCGACCTTCGACAACGCGACGCGGATCGCCTCGTCGAACGCCGCCGTGTCCTCCAGCGCACGCTTCGCGTTGGTGCCGTGCAGCGCGTGATCGATCCGGCCGCCTTCGACCATCAGGAAATAGCCGTTCGAATTCTTCGACAGCACGTCGATCGCCTTCGACGTCATCTCGGCGAGGCTCGGCTGCGTCGGCCCTTCGCCCTTGCCCGCGACACGGTCGAGTTCGTACTCGAGGTGGCTCGTCGAACTGAAGAGACCGACCAGCTTGCCGTTGCCGGCCTGCGCGAGCTGATCGCGGGTCGCGACGACCGTGTAGCCCTTCGCCTTCATCTCGTTGAGCAGGTTGCGCCCGTCCGCGCGGCCGCGCTTGTTCGCCACCGGATCGAACGGCGTCCAGTGGTTGCGGCCGCCGCCCATCAGCACGTCGACGCCGTCGCCGAGCGCCGCGTTGTAACCCGCGCCGCCCGGCGCCGCCTGCGCGGCGATGTCGTACTGCGCGTCGCGATGGCAGATGTGCGAATAGGTCGCGGCGGGCGTCGCGTGCGTGAGTTCCGTCGTCGTGATCGCACCCACCGCCTTGCCGCGCGCCTTCGCGAGTTCCAGCAGCGTCGCGACCGGCTGGCCGTTGCCCGGCGCGCAGTTGTTGACGGTCTTGTTGCCGTTGACGTCGTTGCCCGGCGCGACCGCGCGCGTGTCCGACGACATCGACAGCACTTCGTTGTTCATCTTCACGCCGGTCATATACGCGGCCATCGACGGTGCGCTGTCGGTCGTCTGCGCGTCGTTCGAGAAGGTCTTGACGCGCGCGGTGCGGGCCAGCTTCTCCATCGTCAGTTGTCCCGACTCGCCGACCTTGTAGATCCGGCTCGCCGTCACGGTCGTCGGCCCCATGCCGTCGCCGAGAAAGAAAATCACGTTCTTCGCCTGGCCGGCGGCCTGCGCCGCGCCGCACGCGAAACCCGCGACGGCCAGCGCCGCCGCGATGCACTTGATGGTCGACATCCTGTATTCCCCTGTACCCGTTTGGTCGGCGCTCACAGCTGCACCGCGTTGCGCACCAGCTCGAAGACCTTGTTGTTCTCGATCACGCCGTGGAACGCATCCGCGCCGCGGCCGATCGCACCGAGGAACACATCGGTGCCGCCGTGCGTCTCGCTGCCCTTGTCCATGCGCACGACCGCCTCCTGGCGATAGTCGTCGGCGCCCGTCACCGCGTCGGTGAGCGCGGTGCCCGCGCGGCTGCCCTGCACGCGGTTCTCGCCGTTGCCGAAGCCGATGATCGTGTACGGCGCGCCGTCCGCATCCTTCGCGACCGCGCCGGTCTGGTAGCTGCGCAGCACGCCCAGCACGCCGGGCTTGCCCGCCTCGGTCTTGCCGGTGCGCGCCGCATAGCCGTTCAGCACCAGCGTGTGGTCGTGATCGGCCGTCACGACGATCAGCGTGTTCTTCAGGTCGGGATCGGTCTTGCGCACCTTGTCGATCGTGGCCTTGATCGCGTTGTCGAACGCGACCGTGTCCTGCAGCGCGCGCTTCGCGTTGGTGTCGTGCAGCGCGTGGTCGATCCGGCCGCCTTCGACCATCAGGAAATAGCCGTTCGGGTTCTTCTGCAGCACGTCGAGCGCGCGCGTCGCCATGTCGGTGAGGCTCGGCTCCTTGGTCGCGCCGCGATCGAGGTCGTAGCTCATGTGGCTCGACGCGAACAGGCCGACCAGCTTGCCGCCCTTCGTCGCATCAGCGGCCAGCAGGTCGTCGCGGTTCTGCGCGACCGCATAGCCCTTCGCCTTCAGCTCGTTGACCAGGTTGCGGCCGTCGGTGCGCTTGCCGCCGCCGTCCTTCGGCACGAAGAATTGCGTGCCGCCGCCGAGCACGACGTCGACGCCGTCGCCCAGCGCGCCGTTGTAGCCCGCGCCGCCCGGCACGAGCTGCGCGGCGATGTCGTTCTCGGCGTCGCGATGGCACACGTGCGCATACGTCGCCGCCGGCGTGGCGTGCGTGACGCGCGTGGTCGTCACGACACCGGTGGCCAGCCCCTGCGCCTTCGCGATCTCGAGCAGCGTCGCAGCCGATTTGCCGTTGTTCGCGCCGCAGTTGCCGGTGAGGCTCGCGGTCGGCTCGATCGCCTTCGTGTCGGGCGACATCGAGATCACTTCGTTGTTGGTCTTGACGCCGGTCATGTACGCCGACATCGACGGTGCGCTGTCCGTCACCTGCGCATCGTTGGAATAGGTCTTCACGAACGCGGTTTCGGGCAGCGTGTCGATCGTGAGCGCGCCGTCTTCACCGACCGCGTAGATGCGCGCGGCCGTCAGCGTCGTGATCCCCATGCCGTCGCCGAGGAAAAAGATCACGTTGCGCGCCGCCGCCTGCACGGGCGCGGGCGCCGTGCTGGTCGGGCCGTCGTCGCTGCCGCATCCGGCCAGTGCAAAGGCGCCCGCGCACAGCAGCGCCGCCAGTTTGATTCGATTCATGTTGCCCGCTCCCCCCGCCATTGATGCTTTCGAAATGAAAGGCGATGGTAGGAACCTGATGTGACGGCAATATGAATGGCAATTGGAAGGATTAGAAGGATTTATGAAAGGCGAGAGCGAGGCGCCACGATCGGGCGCCCCACGCGCGACGACGTCATTCCGCGTGTTCGGCGGCGACGCTGCGCACGGTCACGATGCGCGCGGGCGGTATGTTTGCCCACACGATCCGGCTGCCGCAGGCAACAAATGCCGAATCGCCGAGCGGATGACGGCCGGGCGGCCGCAGGTCGTACGTGAACTGAATCATCACGCCGTCGGCCGACAGCACGCGATGGCACTGGTCGATGATGGCCGTCACGTCCTGACGCGGCAGCGTGCGCAGCGGCAGGCACGACACGATCGCGTCGACGCGTGCCTCGGTCGGCAGCAGCCGTTCGAGCTGCCGCGCGTCGCCCGACACGATCGTGATGCCCGGAAAGCGTCGCCGCAGATGCTGGACGAACGCCGGCGAACGTTCGACCACCACGAGCCGCCGCGGCGCGACACCGCGTTCGAGCAACGCCGCGGTGATCGCGCCGGTACCGCCGCCGAGCTCGACGACCAGCCCGTGGCCGTCCGGCACCGCGTCGGCCATTTCGCGCGCCAGCTGCCGCGAACTCGGGCACAACGCGCCCACCGCGGCCGGACGGCCGACCCACTCGCGCACGAACAGTGCCGAGACACGCCACGCGTTCGGCCACATCATCGGCGGGCCTCCGGCGCTTGCGCGGTCAGCGGCGGCGTGCCGATGACCGCGCGGAACTGGGCTACGGCGAAACGGGTAGGGTTCATGCGCATCCTCCTGGGCGAATCGGTCCGTCGCTGTACACGCGACGGTCAATCGATTCTAGGAAACGCAAACTTAAGCTGACGTGAAGATTGACCCTGATTTGCCTGACCAATTCGTGCCGGATCAGCTGGCGCACGCCCGGTCAGCGGTCGATGCGCTGCTGGAAATGCGCGGGATAGCGCTCGCCGACGACCCGGATCTGCTGCAGTGCGGTCTCGATCGCGGCAAGATCGTCGGCCGTCAGCACGACGGCGGCCGCGCCCACGTTCTCGTCTAGCCGGTGCAGCTTCGTCGTGCCCGGGATCGGCACGATCCACGGCTTGCGGGCCAGCAGCCACGCCAGCGCGATCTGCGCGCGCGTCGCGCCCTTGTCGGTCGCGATCCGGCCGAGCAGGTCGACGAGGCCCGCGTTCGCCTTGCGGTTCTCCTCCGAGAAGCGCGGCACGACATTGCGGAAATCGTTCTCCGCGAACGTCGTGTTCGCATCGATCGCGCCGGTCAGGAAACCTTTGCCGAGCGGGCTGAACGGCACGAAGCCGATCCCGAGTTCCTCGAGCGTCGGCAGGATCCGCGCCTCCGGCTCGCGCCACCACAGCGAGTACTCGCTTTGCAGCGCGGCGACCGGCTGCACCGCGTGCGCGCGGCGAATCGTCTGCTCACCGGCTTCCGACAGCCCGAAATGCGCGACCTTGCCTTCGCGGATCAGGTCCTTGACTGTCCCGGCTACCTCCTCGATCGGCACGTTCGGATCGACGCGATGCTGGTAGAACAGGTCGATGCGATCGACCTTCAGCCGCTTCAGCGCCGCGTCGGCCACCTCGCGGATATGCGACGGCCGGCTGTCGACGCCCTTCATCGGCTGGCCGTCCTCGAAACCGAACTTGGTGGCGATCACGACCTGGTCGCGAAACGGCGCGAGCGCCTCGCCGACCAGTTCCTCGTTGACGAACGGGCCATACGCTTCCGCCGTGTCGAAGAACGTCACGCCTCGCTCGAACGCCGCGCGGATCAACGCGATGCCGCTCGCGGTGTCGGTCGCGGGGCCGTAGCCGTAACTCAATCCCATGCAGCCCAGCCCGATTGCCGAGACTTCGAGGCCGCTCTTACCAAGCATGCGCTTTTGCATGACGCTCTCCTGCTGAAGTTGAAAAGGATCGACGGGATGCCGAGGAAGCCAGTGTAGGTTGATGGATACGGCTCAACAATCGGCGTACCATTTCATGCGTTACTGAGGAAAATTCACAAATGCTCCGCACCGGCATCGGCGAACTGACGACCTTCATCACGATCGCGGAACAGCGCAGCTTCAGCGGCGCGGCGCGCATCCTGGGCGTATCGCCGTCGGCACTGAGCCATGCGGTCCGCCACCTCGAAGCGCGGCTCGGCGTGCGTCTCTTCAACCGCACCACGCGCTCTGTCGCGCTGACGGAGGCCGGCGAGCAGTTGCTGCTGCGTGTGCGGCCCGCGGTGGCCGATCTCGAAGACGCGCTGAACGACGCGGCCACCGCCCGCAACCGGCCATCCGGCCAGATCCGCATCAGCGCATCGGAAGCGTCGGCGCGCCCGCTGATCCGGCATGTGCTGCCCGCGTTCGTCGCCCGTTATCCGGACATCCACGTCGAATTCGTCACCGATTCGCGGCTGATCGACATCGTCGAGCACGGCTTCGACGCCGGCATCCGCGTTCACGAAGACGTGCCCCGCGACATGATCGCGGTGAAGTTCGGCGACACGATCCGCTTCGTCGCGGTGGCGTCGCCCGACTACCTGTCACGGCACGCGCCGCCGGCCCGCCCGCAGGATCTCGTGGATCATCGGTGCATCCGCTACCGGTTCGAAAGCGGCGCGCTCTATCGATGGGACCTGATCCGCAAGGGCAAGCGCGTCAGCGTGGACGTCGACGGGCCGATGACGCTCGGCAACCAGGGGCTGATGATCGACGCCGCGCTGGCCGGCATCGGCATCGCGTGGGTCACGGAATCGCGCGTGGCCGATCATGTCGCCGCCGGGCGGCTCGTGCATGTCTTGCCGGAATGGAGCCAGGATTTCGGCGCGCTGTACCTCTACTATCCGGCGAACCGGCATCCGCCGGCGGCGCTGCGGCTGTTCGTCGAGGCCGTGCGTGAGTGGGTGGCCGCGGGGCGCGAAGCAGCGCCTGCCTGAGCGCAATCGCGGCTGATGCCCGGCCGCGCAGCACACGCTCAGCGCGTGGCGCGCATCAGGATGTTCGCGAACGGCAGGCCTTCGTCGTCCTCGTCGCGCCGCGAAATTTCGTCGAAGCCGAGCCGTGCATAGAACGCGCGGGCATCGCGATTGTCGGCATACACCTCCAGATCGAGCGTGCCCTTGAGCGCGAGCGCATGCTCGACCAGCGCGCGGCCGATCCCGTGGCCGTGCAACGCCGGCGCGACGAACAATCCGCCGATTGAACCATCGAGCAGACCGATGAAGCCGACCGGTTCGCCGCCACGCCACGCGACCCAGGTTTCCGCGTTGGGTAGATAAACCTGTTCGATCAGCGTGCGCTGCTCGCGCAGCCGCGCCTCGCCGAGAAACGGATGCGCAAGCAGCGACGCGTCGAACCAGATGGCCGACAGCGTGTGCAGGTCGGATGCCTCGTAGGCGCGAATCTCGATTGCCATGTTGCTTGTGTTGTTCAATGCGTGCTGCGAAGACGAACGCACCCCGGCACGTTCGTCGATGGGTTACGCCGCGCGCGCTGCCCGCAGCATCGCGCGCGGCACCGCATTACCGCAGATTGGTTCTCGCCAGCTCGACGATCTCGTCGCCGCGTCCGCTGAGGATCGCGCGCAGCATGAACAGGCTGAAGCCCTTCGCATGCGCGAGTTCGATCTTCGGCGGCATCGCGAGCTCGTACTTCGACGTGACGACGTCGACGACCGCCGGCCCGTCATGCGCGAACGCCATGCGCAGCGCTTCTTCGACGTTCTCCGAGTGCTCGACGCGCACGCTGAAGATGCCCGCGCCCTTCGCGATCGCCGCGAAGTCGGTCGGGCTCAGGTCGACGTTCGTGTCGAGATAGCCGGCCGCCTTCAGCTCCATCGACACGAAGCCGAGCAGGCTGTTGTTGTACACGACGATCTTGATCGGCAGCTTGAGCTGTCGCGCGGTCAGCAGATCGCCGAGCAGCATCGACAGCCCGCCGTCGCCCGACAACGACACCACCTGACGCCCCGGATGCGCCCCCTGCGCGCCGAGCGCCTGCGGCATCGCGTTCGCCATCGAGCCGTGATTGAACGAACCGTGCAATTGACGCTTGCCGTTCATCGTCAGGTAGCGCGCGGCCCACAGCGTCGGCGTGCCGACGTCGGCCGTGAAGATCGCGTCTTCCGCCGCGACTTCGTCGACGATCTTCGTCAGGTATTGCGGATGGATCGCGCGGCCCGGCGGCTCGGCCACCGCGAGATCGTCGAGCCCCTTGCGCGCCGCCGCGTAGTGCTTCAACGCATTCTCGAGGAAACGCCGCTGCGTCTTGCGCGTCAAGCGCGGCAGCAGCGCCGCGATCGTTTCCTTCACGGTGCCGACGAGGCCGAGCGCGAGCGGCGCGCGATGGCCGAGCTGCGAGCCCTTCCAGTCGATCTGCGCAATCTTCGCGTTCGACGGATAGAACGGCCGGTACGGGAAATCCGTGCCGAGCATCAGCAGCGTGTCGCACGATTCCATCGCGTGATAGCCCGAGCTGAAGCCGATCAGCCCCGTCATCCCCACATCGAACGGGTTATCCCATTCGACGAACTGCTTGCCGCGCAGCGCATGCACGACCGGCGCGCCGAGCGTATCGGCCAGCGCGACCACCTCGTCGTGCGCGCCCTGCGTGCCGCTGCCGCACAGCAGCGTGACCGCGTCGGACGCGTTGAGCAGCGCCGCGAGCCGGTCGAGATCGGCATCGGCCGGCAGGATCGACGGCGGCGCCGCTTCGCTCCACGCCGCCGGCTCTTCCGGGCCGTCGCCGAGCGCGATGTCGCCCGGCAGCACGATCACCGCGACGCCGCGCTCGTCGATCGCGGTGCGCATCGCGCGCGCGAGCACGCGCGGGAACTGCGACGCGTTCGTCACCAGCTCCGCGAAATGGCTGCATTCGCGGAACAGTTCCTGCGGATGGGTTTCCTGGAAGTAGCCGAGGCCGATCTCGGTCGACGGAATGTGCGCGGCGATCGCGAGCACCGGCTGGTGATTGCGGTGGCAGTCGTAGAGGCCGTTGATCAGGTGCAGGTTGCCGGGGCCGCAGCTGCCCGCGCACACGGCGAGCCGCCCGGTCGACGCGGCATCCGCGCCGGCCGCGAACGCGGCGCTTTCCTCGTGCCGCGTATGCATCCAGCGGATCGAGCCGATCTGGCTCAGGCTGAACGACAGGCCGTTCAGGCTGTCGCCCGTCACGCCCCAGATGCGCTCGACGCCGGCTGCCGCCAGCGTCTTCGCCAGATACTCCGCCATCGTCTGTTTGGCCATGCTGTCCTCGCTCGTTGATGGGTCGTCACACGAATGAATCGGCTGCGGTGGCCGCCTGCGCCACCGAACGGACGAGCATACGCGATCGTTTCGCGCCGCGTCGTGAAGATGCGACGCGCTTGGGTGCGTCTCGTTCGGTCCCTTTCGGCGGTGTCGGGCGACTGTCGCCGTTTCGTCGGCAAATGGACGGGTTGACGGGGATGGCAAGCGCCAGTCCGGCGCGCATTCGTCGAACACGCCTGTTTACAACGGCAGCGCATGCGTCGACAGAATCTCCTTGAGCACCATGAACGAGCGCACCTGCCGCACCCCCGGCAGGTACAGCAGCTGTTCGGCGTGCAACCGGTTGAAGCTGTCGTTGTCGCGCGTGCGCACCAGCATGAAGTAGTCGAATTCGCCGGTCACGACGTGACACTCGACGCACCCCGACACTTTCTGCGCGGCCTTCTCGAACGCGGCGAACGCTTCGGGCGTCGAGCGATCCAGCACGAAGCCGATCACGACCAGCATCCCCGCACCGAGCAGCTTCGGGTCGAGCAGCGCAACGATGCCGCGGATCAGCCCCATTTCCTTCAACCGCTCGACGCGCCGCAGGCACGCCGGCGCACTCAGCTTCACCTTCGCCGCGAGGCTCACGTTGGAGATCGACGCGTCCTGCTGCAACTGCCGCAGGATCGCGCGGTCGATGCGATCGAGCGCCGGTGCGGCGTCGGCCGGCGATGCGCTGTCTCGATCTAATTTCATTGCGTCGCCCTCCTGTTCTGCGAATCAAAATTGCTTGTCATGTTCTCGTATCGTCCATAACGTAGGCCGGTGCAATTTATTTCGCAAGCTCATTTCTCGCGCTTCTGCCTATCATTTTTCTGGTCGGAACACGGCCTGCCGGCCGCAACCGAGCGAACCGATTTCCCGCCCTGCCCCCTGCTTTCCGGAGCCCGCCGATGAACCTGCAACGTTTCGCCCGTTATCCGCTCACGTTCGGCCCGACGCCGATCCAGCCGCTCAAGCGCCTGAGCGAACACCTCGGCGGCAAGGTCGAGCTGTATGCGAAGCGCGAGGACTGCAACAGCGGCCTCGCGTTCGGCGGCAACAAGACGCGCAAGCTCGAATACCTCGTCCCCGATGCGCTCGCGCAGGGCGCGGATACGCTCGTGTCGATCGGCGGCGTGCAATCGAACCAGACGCGCCAGGTCGCCGCCGTCGCCGCGCATCTGGGGATGAAATGCGTGCTCGTGCAGGAGCACTGGGTCAACTACGACGATCCGGTGTACGACCGGGTCGGCAACATCCAGCTGTCGCGCATGATGGGCGCGGACGTGCGGCTCGTGTCCGACGGCTTCGACATCGGCATTCGCCGCAGTTGGGAAGAAGCGATGGAGCGCGTGCGGCAGGCGGGCGGCAAGCCTTACCCGATCCCGGCCGGCTGTTCCGAGCATCCGCTCGGCGGGCTCGGCTTCGTCGGGTTCGCGGAAGAAGTGCGTGCGCAGGAGGCGCAACTCGGCTTCAGGTTCGACTACATCGTCGTGTGCTCGGTGACGGGCAGCACGCAGGCGGGGATGGTCGTCGGCTTCGCGGCCGACGGGCGGGCCGACCGCGTGATCGGGATCGACGCATCGGCCACGCCCGAGCGCACGCACGAGCAGATCACGCGCATCGCGCGGCACACCGCCGAACTCGTCGATCTGGGCCGGCCGATCACCGCCGCGGACGTGGTGCTCGACACGCGCTACGCCGGCCCCGAATACGGGCTGCCGAACGACGGCACGCTCGAAGCGATTCGCCTGTGCGCGCGGCTCGAAGGCATGCTGACGGATCCGGTCTACGAAGGGAAGTCGATGCACGGGATGATCGACAAGGTACGGCTCGGGGAATTCGAGCCGGGGTCGAAGGTGCTGTATGCCCATCTCGGCGGCGTGCCGGCGTTGAGCGCGTATAGCGAGATTTTCCGGAACGGTTGAGGCATTCGAGATGAAACGCCGGTGCGCCAAAGTCGCGCGCCGGCACCTGGATCACGGCGATCGCCCGGATCGCCGTTGTCGTTGTCGTTGTCGTTGTCGTTGCCCCCTACACACGTCCGCCCTCCCGCACGCCATTTCTTCGGCTGCCCCCAACCCTCGCTGTCTAGCCCGCCGCTTTCCTTCCGTTGCGAATCGTTCGCCTCGGCGCGCCGACATCGCGCGTCTTTCTAAAGACGTGTCCGACTCGTCAATCGCCCATTCGGACAGCAATCCGGCTTATTCGTACACGTACTAATCCTTTTACACGGCATTTAGTAGGCGTTCTATTTAAATCGGGCCCCCGCTTCCCGAAAATTGACCCTGTCGTGTCGGCCGCAACGTTTCGCAAGCATTCGTCCTTCATCGCGCGAGGCTCGGATAGCACCGTTGCGGCGCATCAGGTCGACCGGCACCCCAGGCAGCGTCTCCTTCCCCGGTGGCATTTCCCATGCAGTGGAAACAGCGGCCGCGCTCCGCTACGGCCGAGCGTGCGGTTTCGCGTCGCGATCGGAACGACGGGCGTCCCTTTAAATCAGAACGGCAGCAGAAGGGTATATGGATATGTCATTCGAACCACGGCACGCGCACACAGCGCGTACCGCCGGCGGCCTGATCGCGCGTATCGCTGACGTCGCACTGATCTCGTTCGGCGCGCTGGCCGCCGCGCTCGTGTTGCATGGCCCGGACGTCGATCGGTCGTCGGAACTGGCCGCCGTTGCCTGCGCGGCGACCTTTGCGCTGCTGCTGTTTCCCGCATTCCGCCTCTATCACGCGCCCGCCCGTACCCCCACGCACCGCACCGCGCTGCTGACCGCGTTCGCGTGGCTGGCGGCGCAGGCCGGCGCGGCGCTCGTGATGCGGGTGCTCGCGCCGACGCTGGCCATTCCGCTGCCCTGGTACCTGCTCTGGACGGCGACGAGCGGCATCGCGCTCGTCGCATCGCGCGTCGTCGCCGGCACGACGCTCGAACGGATCGGCCGCCCGCAGGAAAGCGATCGTCTCGTCGCGATCGTCGGCACCGGCGCCCATCGCGACGCCGTCCTCGACCGCATCGCCAGCGCACCGTCGGCCGGATTCCGCGCAGCCGCGACGTTCGATATCGCCAGCGCCAACCCGACGAGCCCCGACGGCATGCCGCGCTTTTGCGATCTCGATACGTTCGCCCAGCATGTCCGCACGCACGCGATTCCCGAAGTCTGGCTCGCGCTGCCGATCGGCGAGGCGCGCATCGTGATGGCCGTGCTCGACGCGTTCCGCGACGATCTCGTCAACATCCGCTTCGTGCCCGACGTCAGCAAGCTCGCGATGTTCGACGGCGAGATGATCGACCTCGTCGGCGCACCGGCGATCAACCTGGTCGCGTCGCCGCTGTCGTCGCGCGCGCTGCTGCACAAGGCGATCTTCGATCGCGTGTTCGCGGCCACCGTCCTCGTCGGCCTGGCGCCGCTGCTGCTCGCGATCGCCGCGGCGGTCCGGCTGTCGTCGAACGGCCCCGTGCTGTTCCGCCAGCAGCGCAAGGGCGCGGACGGCCAGGCGTTCACGATCTTCAAGTTCCGCACGATGCGGCTGCACGACGCGGGCGGCGAAGTGTGCCAGGCGACGCGCGCCGATCCGCGCATCACGCGGGTCGGCGCGTTCCTGCGTCGCACGAGCCTCGACGAGCTGCCGCAGTTCCTCAACGTGCTGCGCGGCGAGATGTCGGTCGTCGGCCCGCGCCCGCACGCGCTCGAACACGACGACCTCTACCGGAAGATCGTCGACGGCTACATCCACCGCTACCGCGTCAAGCCCGGCATCACCGGATGGGCGCAGATCAACGGCCTGCGCGGCGAGACCGACCGCGTCGAAAAAATGCAGCGCCGCGTCGAAGCCGATCTCCACTACCTGCGCAACTGGTCGTTCGCCCTCGACATGCGCATCGTCCTGGCCACCGCCCTGCGCGGCTGGTCTCACCGCAACGCGTACTGATACGCACGCGGCACCGCCATCGCGCGTCGCCGCACCACGATAAGGATGACTGATGACTTCCGCCACGATCGAGCGGGCTGGATCCGCACGTCCCTACCGCGTGCGCACGCTGCTGGCCGCAGCGGTCAGCGTCGCGCTGTCGGCCTGTGCATTCGCACCCGGCATGCAGATGAGCGCACCGACCACCACGACCGACGGCCGGCCGGCCGGGCACGCTGACGCCAACGCGAGTGCCCTGCCGTTCCGGATCACGACGATCGACGCCAGCCTGATCCGCCAGCTCGACGCGCAGGCCGCGCAGCAGCCGAACCTGCCGCCCGGCCCGCTGGCAGCCACGCCCGGCGCTTACCGCCTCGGCGCCGGCGACGTGCTGCAGATCACCGTCTGGGATCACCCCGAACTCGCGGCCGCGCAAGGCGCCGCGCAGCAGAACGCGCCGCGCGCGGCCGACCCGGTCGCGGGCTTCGTCGTCGATCCGCACGGCAACGTGGCGTTCCCGTTCGCCGGCAGCGTGCCAGTCGCGGGCCTCACGGCCGACGCCGCGCAGGCCCGCCTCGCCGCCGCGCTGTCGCGCGTCTATCGCCATCCGCAAGTGACGCTGCGCGTCGCGTCGTTCCGCTCTCAGCAGGTCTATATCGACGGCGAAGTCCGCACGCCCGGTGCGCAGCCCGTCAACGACGTGCCGATGACGCTCTACGAAGCGCTCGGCCGCGCGGGCGGGCTCGGCACGGGCGCCGACCAGAGCCGCATGACGCTGGTGCGCGACGGGGTGTCCTATCCGCTCGACCTGACGCGCATGCTGCGCGACGGCCGCAATCCGGCCGACGTCGTGCTGGCTGCCGGCGACCTGCTGCACGTGCCGTCGCGCAGCGATTACGGCGTGTACGTGATGGGCGAAGTGAACAAGCCGTCGCTCGCGGTGCCGCTGCGCGACGGCCGGCTGACGCTGTCGGACGCGCTGTCGCAGGCCGGCAGCGTGAACGCGAATACCGCCGACGCCGCGCAGATGTTCGTGATCCGCGGCTCGCAGACGGGCGATCCGCAGGTGTTCCACCTCGACGCGCGCTCGCCGGTGTCGATGGTGCTCGCCAACGAGTTCGCGCTGCAGCCGAAGGACATCGTCTACGTCGACGGCAACGGCCTGGTGCGCTTCAGCCGCGTGCTGAGCCTGCTGCTGCCCGGCGTCAACACCAGCGCCACCGCGGCGCTCGCCGTCAAATGAGCGCCATCGCCACGCTGCTCGTCGTGTGCGTCGGCAACGTCTGCCGCAGCCCGATGGCGCAGGCGCTGCTCGGCGCGCGCCTGCCCGGCGTCGACGTGCGGTCGGCCGGCATCGGCGCACTCGACGGCCAGCCCGCCGACCCGCACGCCATCGACCTGATGGGCGAGCGCGGCCTCGACCTCGCCCCGCACCGCGCGCGCCAGGTGTCGACACGGCATGTCACGCGCGCCGACCTGATCCTGACGATGGACCTCGAGCAGAAGCGCTGGCTCGAGCGCCGCCACCCGTTCCTGTGCGGCCGCGTGTTCCGCCTCGGCGCCGCCGCGCATGGCTTCGACATCCCCGACCCCTATCTCGGCCCGCGCGCGTCGTTCGAACACAGCCTGCAGCTCATCGAGCGCGGTGTCGACGCGTGGTGCGCGCGCATCGCGCCGGCCGCTTCCTCCTCCACCCCGCTTTCCGGACCGAATCGATGACCTCACCCGTTTCCCGCGAACGATCGCACGATCGCGGCGCCGAGCTCGACCTCGCCGGCGTCGTCGACGTGCTCGCCGCCCAGCGCTGGCTGATCGCGCTCGCTACCGCCGCCTGCGTCGGCGCCGGCACGCTGTACGCGTTTCTCGCCCCGCCGCAATACCAGGCCGACATCCTGCTCCAGGTCGAGGACAGCGGCGACACGTCCGCTGCAAAAAGCATGCTCGGCGACGTGTCGTCGCTGTTCGACATCAAGTCGAGCGCCGCGGCCGAAGCGCAGATTCTCGCGTCGCGGCTCGTCGTCACGCGCGCCGTCGACGAGTTGCGCAGCTACATCGTCGCGCAGCCGAAGCGCTTTCCGCTGGTCGGCGATTTCGTGTCGCGCTTCAACACCGGCCTCGCGCCCCCCGGCCTCCTCGGTTTCGGCGGCTATGCGTGGGGCGAGGAAGCGATCGTGGCCGCCCGCTTCGACGTCCCCCGGGCACTCGAGGGCGAGCGCTTCGAACTGACGCGGCTCGACAGCCAGCGCTACCGGCTGACCGGATCCGCGCTGCCGTCGGCCGTCACCGGCCGCATCGGGCACCTGGAGATGTTCCCGACCGCCAGCGGCCCGATCGCACTCGAAATCGCGCACATAGACGCGAATCCTGCCACCCGCTTCACGCTCGTACGCGAATCGCGTGCCGAGACGATCGACACGCTGCGGCGCGGCCTCGACGTGCAGGAGAAGATCAAGCAGTCGGGCGTGATCGTCGCGACACTGCGCGGCCCCGACCCGCAACGGATCCAGTCGCAGCTTCAGGCGGTGGCGAACCACTACGTGCGCCAGCACATCGAGCGCAAGTCCGCCGACGCGGCGCAATCGCTCGCGTTCCTCAACGCGCAACTGCCGGTGCTCAAGCGCCAACTGCAGGACTCCGAGCAGCGCTACACAGACCTGCGCAACGCGAACGGCACGATCGACCTGACCGAGGAAGCGAAGCTGATCCTGCAGCAGACGGCCGACGCGACCACGCGCCGCCTCGAACTGCAGCAGAAGCGCGACGAAATGGCCACGCGCTTCGCGCCGGGCCACCCCGACATGGTCGCGCTCGACGCGCAGATCGCCACGCTCGGCCGCGAGCAACGCGGCTTCGAGCACCAGGTGCGACGGCTGCCCGACCTGCAGCAGAACGCCGTGCGGCTGATGCTCGACGTGAAGGTCGACACCGATCTCTATACGGCGCTGCTCGCGAACACGCAGCAGCTCGAACTGGTCAAGGCCGGCAAGACCGGCAGCGTGCGGCTCGTCGATACGGCGATCGTGCCCGAGGATCCCGTGCGCCCGAAGCGGCCGTTCGTCATCGCAGCGGCGGCGCTGATCGGGCTCGCGTTCGGCATCGCGCTCGCCTTTGCGCGCGACTTCCTGTTCGGCGGCGTCCGCCACGCGGACGAGATCGAGCGGCATCTCGACATCGACGTCTACGCGACGATTCCCGACTCGGCGGCGCAGCGGCAGATGGCGCGACGCATCGCGCAGCACGCACCGGGGCCGAACCTGCTGAGTGCGCGGCACCCGCACGATCCTGCCGTGGAAAGCCTGCGGAGCCTGCGCACGGCGCTGCGCTTCGCGATGCAGGGCGCGCGCAACAACGTGCTGCTGCTGACCGGCCCCGCGCCGGGCGCGGGCAAGTCGTTCGTCGCGGCGAACTTCGCGGCGCTGCTCGCGGCCAACGGCGAGCGCGTGCTGCTCGTCGACGGCGACCTGCGCAAGGGTCATCTGCACGAATCGCTCGGCGTCCCGCGCGAGCGCGGCTTCGCCGAGTTGCTGTCCGGCACGGCCGCGCCGGCCGACGTGACCCACCGCGACGTGGTGCCTTGCCTCGACTTCATCCCGACCGGCGCGGTGCCCGCGCATCCGTCCGAACTGCTTGACGACGAACGCGTCCCCGCCCTGCTCGACGCGCTGTCGGCCCGCTATGACGTCGTCGTGATCGACGCGGCGCCGATTCTCGCGGTGACCGACGCCGTCACGCTCGGCCGCCACGCCGGCACCGTGCTGCTCACGGCGCGCGCCGCGTCGACACGCGTCGCCGAGCTGGACGAAACCATGCGCCGCCTCGCGCACAACGGTGTCGCCGCGAGCGGCGTGCTGCTCAACGGCGTCGATCCGCACGTCGGCCGGTACGGCTCGCGCTACGGCGCCTATCGCTATACGCAATATCGTTACGCGCCGTCGCGCTGCGGACTGGCCTCGTCGGTCGTCCGCACGCTGCGCGCACTCGTGTCGCACCGCCGGGGAGAGCCGCGATGAGCGATACCCGTCACCTCGAACGCGCCGCAAGCCACGATGTCGCACCGGCAGCCGCTTCCGCCGCAACCGGATTGCGCGCCCGGCACGCGCCGGCCCGCGCGGCGCGCCTGCGAATCGCCCTCGTCGTCGAAGCCGCGGGCGGCGGCGTGGCCGTCCATCTCGCCGACCTGATCGACGGACTGAGCGCCGCCGACGATATCGAACTGCACCTGATCGTGCCGCACGGCCCGCGTTTCGACGCCACGATCCTCGATGCGCACGTGCTGTCGCGCTGCGCAAGCGTGCAGGCGGTGCCGATGCAGCGCGCGGTCGGCTGGCGCGACGCGCTCGCGGTCGGCCACGTCTATCGCCACCTGCTGCGCATCCGTCCCGACATCGTGCACAGCCACAGCTCGAAAGCCGGGGCGATCGCGCGCCTGTGCGTCGGGCCGTGGCGGCAGGTCTACACGCCGCACGCGGTCTATACGCTGAACCCGACGCTGGGCAACCGCCAGCGCCGCGTCTACGGAACGATCGAGCGGCTGCTCGGCCGCCTCTGCACGCACCGGATCGTCGCCGTGTCGCACGACGAGGCGCAACACCTGAACGAAGCGCTCGGCATTCCGGCCGCACGGATCAAGACGATCGTCAACGGCGTCCGGCCGCCCGCCCTGATGTCGCGCGAGGAAGCACGACACGCACTCGGCATCGCGCTCGACGCACGCGTCGTCGGTTTCGTCGGGCGCTTCGATCATCAGAAAGGCATCGATCGTCTCGTGCGGATCGCGCGCGGCGTGTATCGCCACTGCGGCCGCTCGGTGCAGATCGTCGCGATCGGTTCCGGCGACTTCATCGCAGCGGCCGGCGACGAGGCCGACGATCTGCCGCCGAATCTTCACGTCGTCGGCCGCGTGAACCAGGCGAGCCGCTATTTCTCCGCTTTCGACCTGTTCGCGTTGCCGAGCCGCTACGAAGGCTTTCCCTACGTGTGCCTCGAAGCGATGGCGGCCCGCGTGCCCATCGTCGCCACGCAGGTGTCCGGCGCGACCGAGCTGATCGCCACGCATGACATCGGCGTCGTGGTGCAGAACGAAGACGACACCACGCGTTTCGCCCGCGCGATCGTCGCGCTCGCCAACGATCCGGCCGCACGCGACGCGATGCGCGCGAACTGCGCAGCGGCCTTCGGTCACTTCTCCGCCGAAACGATGGTCGCGCACACGCTCGACCTCTATCACACCCTTTCCAGACGAGGTCCGGAATGACGCACCCTACTCACGTCGCGCTGCTGCACGCGTATAGCGCCCGCAATTCCGGTGACGGCCTGCTGGTCGACCTGTCCGTCGGCCTGCTCCGTGAAGCCTTCGGCGATGCCGTCCGCGTGTCGATCGTCGCGGCCGATCCGGCTTCGTTTCCGGCGTACGACGACGTATGGGCAGCGCCCGTGCTCGCGGAACGCGGCAAGCGCCGGCTCGTCGGTGCCGCCGCTGCCGCGCTGCCCATTCGAATGAACCGCAGGTTGAACGCACTGCGCGGCCTGCTCGACGAAGTCGACCTGATCGTCGGCGTCGGCGGCGGCTATCTGCGCGCACGCACCGCCCTCGAAGCGCTCAAGCTCGAAGCCGGCCACCTGCTGCAAATGCGGGCCGCGCGCGCGTCCGGCAAGCCCGCCGTCTATCTGCCGCAAAGCATCGGCCCGGTGCTGTCCTCGCGCGCCGTCGGCACGCATCTGCAGTCACTGCTCGGCGCGTTCGATACGGTGTTCGTGCGCGACGACCGTTCGGCCGCCTTCCTCGCCGCGAATCCCAACACGCGGCGCGCGCCCGATCTCGCGGTGCTCGACTTCGGACATCGCGGCGAGTCCATCCTTCGGCAGGCCGCGCCGACGCGGGACACCGTCCGCCATGTCGCCTTCGTGCTGCGCCGCGCCCCCGCCTGGAGCGCGACACGACGCGCGCGCTATGACGCATCGATCGCGCAGCTGGTCGAACAGGTGCGCGCGACGTGCCGGGTCAGCTTTGCCGTGCAAAGCACGGGGCGCGGCAACGACGACCCCGCGTACTACCGCAGCCTCGGCATCGAGGAACCACTGACGCCGCTCAAGACGCTTCTCGAAACCGACCGGCCGGACGTCACGGTGTCGGTTCGCCTGCACGGCGCGCTGGAATCGATCCTGCATGGCGTCCCCGCGTTCCACGTCAGCTATGAACGCAAGGGCTTCGGCGCGTATGCGGACATGAAACTCGATGACTGGGTCGTCAACGGCGCGGAGTTCGATCCGGCGCGCGTCTGCCGGACGATCCTCGCGCCCGGCGCGGCTACGGCGTTCTGGCAGGCCGCGCAGGGCGGCTTCGCACGCATCCGCGCCGCACGCGCGCGCGTGATCGACACGCTGCGCGCCGCCCATCGGGCCGATTCCGACATCGATACGGCCATCGAAGCCGACGAGGTCACGCCATGCTGACGCGCCTGCTGCTGCGCGGCCTGGCGCTCGGCCTGAAATTCGCGCTCGCGATCGTCGTCGCGCGCACGCTCGGCTTCGACGCGGTCGCCGCGTACGGGCTTGCGGTCGCCGCGACCGTGATCGCGTCGAAACTGCTCGGCCTCGGCTTCAGCCCCGAACTCAACCGGCGGCTCAGCGAAGCCGATCCGTTGTCCGCGTTCGGCGCGATGCGCACCCTCTGCCTCGCGTACGGCGGGCTCTACCTGCTGCTCATTGCGACGCTCGCCATTGCGACGAGCAACGGCGACGCCGGCCTGCTCGTCCGCTTCGGCCTGTCGACGCGGCTCGCGTGGTGCGTGCTGTTCGTCGCGCTGTCCGAGCACGCGGCATTCGAGGCGAACGGCTGGCTGTTCTCGCTGCATCGACCGCGCGCCGGCTCGCTGCTGCTGTTCGTCCGCACGGGCGCGTGGGCCGGCCTCGCGTGCGCGGGCCTGCTCGTCGGTGCGCTGGATTCGATCGATGCGGTCCTGGCCCTGTGGTTCGCGGCCAATGCGTGCGTCGTCGCGCTTGCGTGGTGGCGTATCCGCCGGGCGGCACGCGAGGCGCGCGGCAGCCCGCGGACGGCTCACGCACCGGCCGCGCGCGAACGCGGCGTGGTGTCGGTCTGGTGGCATGGGTTGCCGTTCTACGTGGCCGGCATCGTCCTCGCGTCGCTGCAATACGCGGAGCGGTTCATCGGCGGCGGCCACCTGAGCGCCGATGCACTCGGCCGGTACGTGTTCGCGTGGTCGATCGCCAACGCGATCCAGGCACTCGCGTTCTCGAGCGTCGTCGTGACGGCCGGCCCGCGCTTCGTGCGCGTGCTGGCCGACGCGCCGCATGCCTTCTCCCGGCTGGCCGCTCGAGCGACGATGGCCAGCGTGGCCGTCACCTCGATCGCGGCGGCCGCGGTCCTTGCACTGCATCGCGACCTGCTCGCGCTCGCGCACGAACCGGCCGCCACCGGCCAGTTCGCGCTGCTCGCGACCCTGCTCGTGTCGTTCGTGCTGCGCGGCGCGGCGGACGTGCTGTGGACGGCCGCGATCGCGCTGCGTACCGGTGTCGCCGTGATGCTGTCGATGATCGCGCTCACGCTGTCGTACCTGCCGCTTGCGTGGACCCTGATCGCTCACGCCGGCGCGATGGGCGCGGCCATCGCGCATCTGGCAGCCAGCGCCGGCATCGTCGCCACGCTGGCGCTGATCGTCGCGCGCACCGGCCGGTCCCGCGCGGCCACGCGCAAGGAGGCGGCCCTGCATGCTGCGTAACCTGATTGCCGGTGGCCCGGCACTGAGCCGCGGCGTGACGCGCGCGGTCGGCGCGATGATCGTGTTCGTCTACTGGATCGTCTACGCGAAGGCCGACACGTTCCTGCCCGAGTTCGTGTTCCGCGATGCGGAGAAGATCCAGAGCCAGATCGGCGGCGGCAGCACCTACGAGGGCACCTCGTTCGATGCGGTCGCGAAGTTCTATGCACTGCTCGGCCCGGCCGGCACGTCGCTGTTCGTTGCCGCGATCGGCACGGTGTTCATCTGGCGGATCGTCGGCGAAGGCCGGCGCCTCGGGTCGCTGGCCGCGACCGTCGTGCTGCTGGCGCCGTGCGTGTTCTTCAACCTGTTCGTCGCGAGCAAGGACACGCTCGTCGTGCTGATCGCGCTCGTGCTGGCCGGCATCGCGCAGCGGCGCTCGACCGCGTGGACCTTCGTGGCCGTCGTTGCGCTCTATGCCGGCTACGCGGCCGTCGTGCGCAGCTACTTCGCGCTGATTCTCGCGATCGCGCTGGCCGCGTTCCTGTTCCGGCACGTGTCATGGCGCGGCAAGACGCTGCTGATCGGCGCGGGTGCGATCACGCTGTTCCTGCTGCCGTCGGACGTGTACTACCTGCTCCAGCATCCTCGCGACATGGCGGCCGACTATCTCGCCTATGGTTCGCCGTTCGGCGCGCGCACGAGTTTCTACAACCCGGTCGTGCCCGATTCGTTCGTTGCCTTCTGCGCGAACTATGCGTATGGGGTGCTGCGGTTGAATCTGCCGCTGCTGTTCGACGTGGGACCCAAGGAACTCGCGATGCAGCTGTTCGTGTGGATCGTGCTGGCCGCCGTGTGGCGTCGTGCACGGCATGGCTCGCATCCGGCGCGCGACCTGCTCGCCTGTGTCGTCATCGGGCACGTCGCCGTATCGATGCTGTTCGAACCCGATCTCGGCAGCTACACACGCCACCTGTCGAGCGTCGCGTTGCTGTGCGCGCTTCAGTTCGCGGGATTCGA
This sequence comes from Burkholderia sp. HI2500, assembly GCF_002223055.1. Lineage (NCBI taxonomy): Bacteria > Pseudomonadati > Pseudomonadota > Betaproteobacteria > Burkholderiales > Burkholderiaceae > Burkholderia > Burkholderia sp. HI2500. The sequence continues at coordinate 2,521,194 of NZ_NKFL01000006.1, forward strand.
TTCGCGGGCCGGTCGGTGCCGGTCGAAGCGCGATGCAGCGATGAACGGGACGCGGCAACCGAACGCGCCAACCAAGCCGAAGGTCGATCACCGGCCGCACACGGACACCACCCGCTGAACTCGACATGCAGACCTTCCCCTTCCATTCCGGCCTCTTCCGTAACCTCCAGTGCGCACGTGCGTTCGCGGCGCTCGCCGTCGTCGGTTATCACATGGGCGTGCTTCCGTTCGGACAGGCCGGTGTCGATGTCTTCTTCGTCATCAGCGGCTTCATCATGTCCGTCGTCACGCCGCGCGAGGGACGCGACTTCCTGCGCAAGCGCCTGATCCGGATCGTGCCGCTCTACTGGCTGACCACGCTCGGCGTGTTCGCGATCGCGGTCGTGAAGCCTCACTGGCTGAATTCGACGACGGCCGGCATCGACTATCTCGTCAAGTCGCTGCTGTTCGTGCCCTACGTGAAGGAGAACGGCCATTGGGGGCCGCTGAACCTCAACGGCTGGACGCTCGAATACGAGATGCTGTTCTACCTCGTCATCGCCGGATCGATGGGGTTCGTTCGCGCCCGTCATGCAACGACGTTCTCGGCGCTCGCGCTTGCGCTGCTCTGCGCATACGTGGCCGCCGGCGGCCCGGCTAGCGAAGTCGTCGCCCATCTTGGCCAGCCGTTCGTGCTCGAATTCGGGCTCGGCGTGCTCGCCTGTCGCCTTCTGGAAACCGGCATCGCGGGAAGTCTTCCGCGCGTCGCGTGGCTCGCGGTGGCCGCAACGGCGCTCGCGGCGATACCGCTCGCCGCCACCCTGTTCGGCACGCCGGCCGGCTTTGAACGTGTCTTCTGGTGGGGCGTGCCGGCCTGCGTATTGATCGTCGCCGCGGTCGCGCTCGACCGGTGGGGCTGGACCATTCGAAACGCGACGCTCGCCCGGCTCGGCGATGCGAGCTATTCGATCTATTTGCTGCATCCGTATGTGATCGGCGCGACGAACAAGATCGTCGGCGTGCGTCTCGATGCCGGCACGGGGTCGGGCATGGCGGCCGTGGTCGCGACGCTGGCCGCTGTTTGCGCGTGCGGCTACGCCTGTCATGCATGGATCGAGCGACCGATGCTTGCTGCATTGAAGCGGCTGTCGTGGAGACGCCACGCATCGGCATCCTGAGCTCGGATGCAAGTGAATCGAATAATCTGACAAGAATGAATGATGGGGACAAGTCACTCGTACTTGTTCCATATTCATCCAAGGAAGCATTTCGTAACATCCTCGGCATTCCAAACGGCCGAGGCGAAAGACCATGCATCGGCCCAAAGGCGCAACCGATCGAGGTCGAAAATCCGCATCATCTATTCTCTTGACGCCGTGCCCGGGACGCCCGCGATGCCGGCGCAATTACCTGCCCCTCCTCCCGCCACGGTTGCGGTTGCGGTTGCGGTTGCGGTCGCGCTCCGTGCCTGCCCGCCAGGCCACGCCAAACCAGTCACCGAAAGGCGATCAGGCCGGTTCCGCATCGCGTGCCTGACCAGCCTCGCGCTATCGCTTCACGCTGTCGCGCATGCACAGGTCCAGGTGCCCAATGCGGGCCAGTCGCTACGCGACGTCGAGACACTCCGCCCGGCACTGCCCGCTCCTGCCGCACCGGATCTCGCGATGCCCGCACCAGGCGAAGAGCCCTCGCCTGCCGCGGCTGACGGCCTGCGCATCCCGGTCAGCGCATTCGCGATCGAAGGCAACGCAGCGATTCCTGCCACGCGACTCGACGCGCTACTCGTCGATCTCGTCGGCCGCGAGCTGAGCTTCGGCGACCTGCAACAGGCCGCGGGTCGAATCACAACCTACTATCGCGAACACGGCTACGTCCTCGCCCGCGCGTATCTGCCGCGCCAGGACATCGAACACGGCGTCGTGCGCATCGCCGTCGTCGAAGGCCGCTACGGGCAGATCGAACTGCACAACCGCACGCGCGTGCTCGATCGCGCGCTGCGTCAGCCGCTTGCTTCACTACAGCCCGGCGAAATCGCTCACGGCAACCGTCTCGAGCGCAGCCTCATGCTGTTGAACGAGATGCCAGGCGTCGATGCGAAGGGCACGCTGCGCCCCGGCGGCGAACCCGGCACGACCGACCTCGTGATCGATGCCGAACCGGCCCGCTTCGCCACCGGCTCGATCGAGCTCGACAACTTCGGCGATCCGCTGACCGGCCGCTATCGCGCGACCGGCAGCGTCGACGTCAACGCGCCGCTGCGCCTGGGCGATCGCTTCTCGCTGCGCGGCCTGACGAGCAACACGAACCAGCGCTACTACCGCGCGGCGTATCAGGTGCCGGTCGGCCCCGCATCCACTCGCGTCGGCGTCGCCTATTCCGACATGAACTACCGGATCGGCGGCAGCCTGAAGGAACTTCGCTACCACGGCGGCGCCGACGTCCGCTCCGCGTTCGTCACGCAGCCGCTGCTGCGCAGCCGGCGCACGAGCGTCGACGCGCAGGTCGTCTACGAAAACAAGCACCTGCGCGACGTGTACGGCGCGTTCGACGTGGTCAACGACAAGACCGTCGATCTGTGGTCGTTCGGCGTGAGCGGCAACCGCCAGGACAGCCTCGGCGGCGGCGGCCGCACCGGCTTCTCCGCGACCGTCGGCATCGGCCACCTGAGCGGCAACGATCCGCTCGACATGGACTACTACGTCCACACCATGGGCCAGTTCGCAAAACTGAATGTCAGCGCACTGCGACTGCAATCGCTCGGTTCGCGATTCCAGCTCTATACGCAATTCAGCGCACAACTGTCGTCCCGCAATCTCGACTCGTCAGAGAAATTCAGCCTCGGCGGCCCGTACGGCGTGCGTGCGTTCGCGCTCGGCGCCGGCAGCGGCGACCAGGGCTGGCAGGCCACGGCCGAACTGCGCTATCTCGCCTCGCCCGGCTTGCAGCTGAGCGCATTCGCCGATACGGGCCGCATCCAGCTCAGCAAGCAGCGCTGGTCGCGCGAGCGCAATACCGTGCAATTGTCGTCGCTCGGTATCGGCGCGAGCTGGTTCGGCACGCGCCATCAAATCAGCGTCACCGCCGCGCTGCCGATCGGCTACGCCGATCCGGTCGCATCGGCCACGCGCTCGCCGAGCGTCTGGTTGCAGGCCGCCCAGTATTTCTGAGCGGCATTCGACGAGCGGCTCGTCGGGCAGGGATGGGCCGCAAGTAGCACGGGCGGCGCAACCGCCTGCACCATCGGAAACGTGCATGCCACGTCTTTCCGCCTTCACCGCTTCGTTAGGTATACAAACCAAGTCGAAGCGATCTCCCAGTCCTTTTTCAAAGGGAAAAAACTCATGAACAAGACCTACGCACTGGTCTGGAACCAAGCCCAAGGATGCTGGAGCGCCGTCGGGGAAACCGCGCGCCGGCGCGCCAAACCCGGCAGCGCCAAGCGCGTCGCCGCCGCCCTCTCCCTGCTCGGCCTGACCTCGCTGCCCGCCTTCGCGCTGCCCACCGGCGAAAACATCACCGCCGGCAAGGCCGACATTCTGCGCGACGCAGACGGCAAGTCGATGTCCATCAACCAGCACACCGACAAGCTCATCACCAACTGGAACGACTTCAGCATCGCCGGCAACGAGCGCGTGTCGTTCCATCAGCCCGGCAAGCAGTCGATCGCACTGAACCGCGTGGTCGGCAACAACGGCAGTCAGATTCAAGGCCAGCTCGACGCCAACGGCAAGGTCTTCCTCGTCAACCCCAACGGCGTGCTGTTCGGCTCCGGCGCGCAGATCAACGTCGGCGGCCTCGTCGCCTCCACCCAGAACATCGCCGACGCCGACTTCCTCGCCGGCAACTATCGCTTCTCGGGTAACTCCACCGCATCGATCGTCAACGACGGCCGCATCGCCGCCGCCGACGGCGGCAGCGTCGCGCTGCTCGGCGCGCGCGTGTCCAACAACGGCGTGATCCAGGCGAAGATGGGCCGCGTCGCGCTCGGCGCCGGCAATGCGTTCAAGGTCAACTTCGACGGCAACGACCTGCTCAGCCTGCAGGTCGAAGGCGGCGCCGTCGACGCGCAGGCCAGCAACGGCGGCCTGCTCAAGGCCGACGGCGGCGAAGTGCTGATGACCGCGCGCGCCGCGGGCAACCTGCTGAACGCCGTCGTCAACAACACCGGCACGATCGAAGCGAAGGGGCTCGTCACCGACCTCAACGGCAAGATCGCGCTCGACGGCGGCAAGATCACGCTCGACGGCGACACGGTCACGGTCGCCGGCAAGCTCGACGCGAGCGCCGCCGAAGCCGAGGCACCGGCAGGCTCCGTCGTCACGCGCGGCCAGCAGGTTCGCGTTGCACGCGACGCCACGGTCGACACGCGTGCGGGCAACACCGCCGGCACCTGGACCATCGAAGCGGCCAATGCAGGCGTCGCAAACAACAAGATCGACAGTCTCTATCCGGCCAACGCCTCGATCGATGCCGATACGCTGTCGAACAACCTCGGCACCACCAACGTCGCGCTCACCAACACGCAGGGCGACCTGACGGTCGGCGGCCCGGTCGCGTGGAACAGCGACCGCGCACTCACGCTCACGTCGCAGAAGGGCAACGTCGATCTGCAGCAAACGGTGTCCGCCACCGGCGCGAACGCGAGCCTGAACGTCAACGCCGCCGACAAGATCCGTATCGACGAGGCGGTCAAGCTCACCGGCCGCCATGCACACCTCGAACTCAATTCGAAGAACGGCCATACGCTGAACAACGGCGCTGCCGTGACGCTGTCCGGCGACAACGCGTCGTTCCGTTCGAACGGCGAGGACTACAAGGTGCTCCATACCGTCGCCGACCTGCGTAACGTCGATTCGAACCGCGGCGGCCGCTACGTGATCGGCAACACGATCGACGGTGCCAATACGAGCCTCCGCAGCATCGGCGGCAACCAATCGTTCTACGGCGTATTCGACGGCCTCGGCAACACGGTCGAGCGCCTGCGCATTTCCAACCCGGGCCAGACGACCGTCGGCCTGTTCTCGCACAACGCCGGCCGCATCGCCAACCTCAACCTGCGCGACATCGCGACGACCGCATCGGGTCTGCCGTACGGCTATCCGATTTCCGTCGGCACGCTCGCCGGCAGCAACTCGGGCACGATCTCGAACGTGACGGCCGACAACGTCGCAGTCTCGGCGACGGGGACGGCGATCATCGGCGGTCTCGTCGGCTCGAACTACGGCGGCACGATCGAGCACGCCAAGGTGTCCGGCCGCATCGACGGCGATCGCTACGCGCAGTCGATCGGCGGCCTCGTGGGCGAGAACCTGACGCTGCTGAACAAGCCTCCGGTATCGGCGATGATCCGCGACAGCCAGGCCAACGTACAGATCAACGCCGCGCACGACAGCGCCACGGGCGGCCTGGTCGGGCGCAACACGGGCATGATCGAGCGCTCGTCGAGCACCGGCAGCGTGAACGCGACGGGCAGCCAGTCGATGGTCGGCGGGCTCGTCGGCATGAACGACGGCAGCGGCATCGTCAAGCAGTCGTCGTCGTCCGCGAGCGTGACCGCGCGCAACAATGCCGTGGCGGGCGGGCTCGTCGGTCTCAACCTGGCCACCATCGCGGATTCGCGCGCCAGCGGCAAGGTAAGCGTCGGCGAGCGTAGCGTCGCAGGCGGTCTCGCAGGCGTGAACCTGGGCAACATCGACGCGTCCACGGCCGACAGCGACGTGTTCGCGGCCGCATCGAGCACCGTCGGCGGTCTCGTCGGCACGAACAGCGGCCGGATCATGAAGTCGCAGGCCAACGGCAACGTGACGGCGGGCAGCAAGGCGGCGGCCGGCGGCTTCGCCGGCTACAACGACGGCGACATCGACGAATCGACCGCGACGGGCAACGTCGTCGCCGGCGCCGACAGCCTCGCCGGCGGCTTCGCCGGGCGCAACGGCAAGTCGGGCCGCATCCATGCGTCCGACGCGCAAGGTCAGGTCCGGGCCACGGGCAAATCGACGCTCGGCGGCTTCGCGGGCGCGAACGACGGCTTCATCGAGACGTCCCTCGCCAGCGGCAACGTGACCGGCGACCAGAACAGCACGGTCGGCGGCTTTGTCGGCACGAATGCCGGCATCATCGAGGCGTCCGACGCATCCGGCAACGTGGCCGCGGGCGACAACGGCACAGCAGGCGGCTTTGCCGGGGTCAACACCGGCACGCTGGATTCCGCCAACGCATCGGGTACCGTCACCGTTCGGAACGCCGGCACGGCGGGGGGTCTCGTGGGGCTCAACCAGGGCCTCGTCCGCACGTCGAGCGCAAACGGCAAGGTCCTGGCCGGGCAATCGAGCTACGCCGGCGGCCTCGCAGGCCGCAATACCGGGACGATCGCCGATTCCCGTGCCACGGGCGCGGTGAAGGCGGGCGACTTCTCGTCGGCCGGCGGCCTCGTCGGCCGTAACGAGAGCGGCACCGTCGCACGCTCGACGGCGTCGGGCGACGTCGAAGCCGGCACGCAGAGCAATGTCGGCGGCCTCGTCGGCCTCCTGGCCGGGCAAGTCGACCAGTCGCGCGCGACGGGTTCCGTCAAGGGCGGCGATGCCAGCTACGTCGGCGGCCTCGTCGGCAACAGCGGCGGCCTCATTAATGCGTCGTCGTCGAGCGGCACCGTCTCCGGCGGCCGCTACGCACGACTGGGCGGCCTCGTCGGCGGCAACTTCGGCTTCGTCTACGGCTCGTCGAGCACCAGCCGCGTCGACGTGAAGGCTGGCTACGACCAGTCCTACGGCGCACTGATCGGCGTGAACTACGGTCGCGTGAAGCCCTGACGTGAACCCGGACGGCTCCGGCTCCGCCGCCTGAGCGGCATGCCGGATGCCGTCGCCTGATGCGAGCGGTCCGACCGCTCGTCGCCGGCGGCCGCGAGGCTGCCGATTGTCACCCTCCGGCCGATCGGCCTTCGAGGTCGGCCGGACTTCCGAAAAACAACCAGGAAGACCGAACCATGAACAGAACCTACGCACTGGCCTGGAACCAGGCCCAGGGATGCTGGAGCGCCGTCGGGGAAACCGCGCGCCGGCGCGCCAAACCCGGCAGCGCCAAGCGCGTCGCCGCCGCTCTCTCCCTGCTCGGCATCGTCAGCCTGCCCGCCTTCGCGCTGCCCACCGGCGAGAACATCACCGCCGGCAAGGCCGACATCATTCGCGAAAACGACGGCAAGTCGATGCTCGTCAACCAGCACACCGACAAGCTCATCACCAACTGGAACGACTTCAGCATCGCCGGCAACGAGCGCGTGTCGTTCCATCAGCCCGGCAAGCAGTCGATCGCGCTGAACCGCGTGGTCGGCAACAACGGCAGCCAGATCCACGGCCAGCTCGACGCCAACGGCAAAGTCTTCCTCGTCAACCCCAACGGCGTGCTGTTCGGCTCCGGCGCGCAGATCAACGTCGGCGGCCTCGTCGCCTCCACCCAGAACATCGCCGACGCCGACTTCCTCGCCGGCAACTATCGTTTCTCCGGCAACTCCACCGCGTCGATCGTCAACGACGGCCGCATCACCGCCGCCGACGGCGGCAGCGTCGCGCTGCTCGGCGCGCGCGTGTCCAACAACGGCGTGATCCAGGCGACGATGGGTCGTGTCGCGCTCGGCGCCGGCAACGCGTTCAAGGTCAACTTCGACGGCAACGACCTGCTCAGCCTGCAGGTCGAAGGCGGCGCGGTCGATGCACAGGCCAGCAACGGCGGCCTGCTCAAGGCCGACGGCGGCGAAGTGCTGATGACCGCGCGCGCGGCAGGCAACCTGCTGAGCGCCGTGGTCAACAACACCGGCACCATCGAAGCGAAGGGCCTCGCCAGCCATGGCGGCAAGATCACGCTCGACGGCGGCACCGTCAAGGTCGCCGGCAAGCTCGATGCGAGCGCGGCCGAAGCCGGCGCACCGATTGGCTCAGTCACGACGCACGGCGAACGTGTCGACATCGCGAACGACACGATCGTCGATACGCGTGCTGGCAACACCGCCGGCACCTGGACCATCAAAGCGGCCAACGGCGGCGTGAACGGCCCGAGCGTCACCGGCGAGTCGATCGACGCGGACACGCTGTCGCGCAATCTCGGCACGACGAACGTCGCGCTGAAGAACACGCAGCTCGTACTGATGGTCGGCGGCCCGGTCACGTGGAACAGCGACAACGCGCTCACGCTGACCGGGATCTACGTCTCGCTGTGGCACCCGATGTTGGCAACCGGCACGAACGCCAGCCTGACGGTCGACGCCTACAACCTCCGCCTGAACGATGCAGTGAAGCTCACCGGTCGCAATGCTCATGTTGATCTGACCACGACACACCTCGGGTTCATGCATGACCAAGCCGCCCTGATGCCGTCCGGCGAAAATGCATCGTTCCGCTGGAATGGCGAGAACTACAAGCTGCTGCACACCCTCGACGATCTGCGCAATATCGACGCGAACCTGGGAGGCCGTTACGCGCTCGGCAACACGATAGACGGGGCCGGTAGGGAATTCCGCAGCATCGGCGGACAATCGGCGTTCTCCGGCGTGCTCCAGGGTCTCGGCAATACGATCAGCGGCCTGAGAATTTCCAATGCCGACCACAACTTCGTTGGCCTGTTCGCGGCGAACGCCGGCTACATTACCAGCCTCAACTTGCGGAACATCACGACGCTCGCATCGAGCCAACCGTACGGCTCGCCGGTCTCCGTCGGGACCCTGGCCGGCTACAACGTCGGCACGATCGATTACGTGACCGCCAAGGACGTGGTCGTCGCGGCCAACGGCCGCGCGAACGTCGGCGGTCTCGTCGGCTACAACGTGGGAAACATCGACGTAGCGACCACAACAACCAAAGTATTCGCCGACTCGGGCAGCGTCGCGGGCGGCCTCGTCGGCTACAACCGAGGGAAGATTAACGCGCTCGTAGAAAGCGACGTCATCGCCGGTACGGGCAGCGTGGCAGGCGGCATCGTTGGGCACAACGACAAGACTGGCATCGTCAACGGGCGCGCCGAAGGCAACGTGACAGTTGGAGACAAATCGACGGCCGGCGGCGTAGCCGGTGTGAACGACGGTTCCATAGGCGGGGGGGCCGGAGTGAATGTGACGGGTAAAAACGAAAGCACGCTTGGTGGCATCGTAGGCCGCAACACTGGCCGCATCACCGGATCCACAGTATTCGCCAATATCACCGGCGGCATCGGCAGCATCATAGGCGGTGCTGTCGGCGAAAACACAGGCGTCATCGCGGCGCGCTGGGGCGGCGACATACTGGCCGGGCTCGGCAGCAAGGTCGGCGGTCTCGTCGGCCGCAATACTGGAAGCATTGAATACGGCATGATCCGCTATGACGGCGTTGTGAAAGCGGGCGCTCAATCCCTCGTTGGCGGCGTCGTCGGAGAAAACGCTGGTGGCACCATCACCTCTGTGGCCGCGTACGGAAATGTCGAGGGCGGCGACTACAGCTTCGTCGGCGGCCTCGTCGGCTACAACGGCGGCCTCATTAATGACTCGTGGTCGAGCGGCACCGTCTCCGGCGGCCGCTACGCCATTCTGGGCGGGCTCGTCGGCGTGAACTTCGGTCTCGTCTCTGATTCGTCGACCAACACCAGCGTCGACGTGAAGGCGGGCTACAACCAGATATACGGCCCGCTGGTCGGCCTCGACTACGGCCAGGTGAAGCCCTGAGCATGAACCGCGACGGATCCGGCCGCGCCGCATAAGCGGCCTGCCGGATTCCGTCTCCTGAAGCGAGCGGCGCCGCCGGTTGTCACCCTCCGGCCGATCGGCCTTCGAGGTCGGCCGGACTTCCGAAAAACAACCAGGAAGACCGAACCATGAACAGAACCTACGCACTGGCCTGGAACCAGGCCCAGGGATGCTGGAGCGCGGTCGGGGAAACCGCGCGCCGACGCGCCAAACCCGGCAGCGCCAAGCGCGTCGCCGCCGCTCTCTCCCTGCTCGGCATCGTCAGCCTGCCCGCCTTCGCGCTGCCCACCGGCGAGAACATCACCGCCGGCAAGGCCGACATCATTCGCGAAAACGACGGCAAGTCGATGCTACGGAGCGATCCAAACGGAGACGCCAAACCGGGACTCGATAAGATAGAGAGGAGTGTCGTTATCCGAAACATCGGCATGCATGGCGGCTGCAGCACCGGTACGCGATTGCGTGCCTCCCCGAGTACCGCGCATGCATCTTCAATCGGGCGGGCTTACTTCGCAGCCGCCCCGTCGCAGCGGGAATGACCGGGAATGTCGACGATGCGCCCGGACACGGGAAGCGGGACACCCGGATACACGTTGAAAGCGTCGAGATCTTGTCCGTCCGATTTGGCGCCTTCCACGCGATAGTGGACATTACCGGTGGCCGTCAGCCGTGCACCAGACGCTTCGCACGTGACGGCGAGCGTCGCCCGGGTTTTAGACGGCAACTGGCGTACGATCCCGCTGAACGCGAGGTTGGCAACGATACTGGCGGACGGCTTCGTATGGCCGGCGCCGAGCACCTTGATGACCGGCTTCACGTCGAGTCGGTAGACCGTTTCCGTGTCGACCGCACGCAATGCCTTGATCGTGATGGTCTTCGTCTGGCCAGGCGCCAGCGTCATTCGGAACGGATACGCATAAAGGGACGGCTGTGCGACATCGCCAACGGCTTCGAGACGCTCGCTTTCCAGCGGCACGCCGGGGTTCAGCAGGCGCGACAACGACACACTCACGTACTCGGTGCGCGCTCCGTTATTGACCACCTGGACCGAGTCGACGTCGTGTTTTAGTGTGATGTCCTTCGGAATCAAGTCAATCGCAGCGGCGGCTGATACGGGAAAGGCTAGCGCAGCCACGCGAGCAACCTGCAACAGCGCGCCTGAAATTCGTTTCATAGATAAATCTCCTTCGGCCGGTGTCCGCCCGATCTCCGACGACGCTGATTGATGCGTGCTCGATCGCACGTCGACCATCAAGGCGCCTTGATCACCGGTTCGAACGTCATCGACAGCACACCGCTATATGTACCTACGGTAGATTTGAAATCCCCAGCGGGCGGGTATGCCGACACATCGAGGTTGTAATAACCAATCGAATCGGTACCCGCCACCGGCGGCGCAGGATTCTGAAATTCCGTGCCCTGTCCGACCGCAATCGGCTTCAACACGCCGCCATCCGGCCCCAGCTGAACAACCGGCCTGCGAAAGACAAGTTCTGGATTCGACCGATGCGTAATCGTCAAAGGCGAATCGAGGCGCACCTGGAATTTCCCGCTGGTCGAAACGACCTTCAAGCGCGCCTGCACGTCGTAAGGTGTATCCCACCCGCCGAGTTGCTGCATCTCCATGCCCTGCTCGAACCAACCGCCTTTGTCGTCGGTCACGATCAGCTTGTTTGGTTTGACGACTCGTGCGGTCACCTTGCTCGTGAACTTGCCGTCCAGCACCACCGACTCCGCGGATACTGCGGCCGACACGCCGATCAACCCGGCACACACGCAACGTTGAATCACCTGTTTCATACGCGCTCCTACGCTTTCGTCACAACCGTAAAAACAAGAACGTCGTTGTAGTCGCCCTCTTTCAGTTCGCGCCCCACCGTCGTCTTGAACGTCGGCGCGAAACAAGTCTTTCCCGAACTGTTGAGAGACAACGCCGTGTTATTCGTATTCGGTAGATGAGTGGTCGACGAACCGCTGTTCAATGTCACGTCATACGGGATGAATTGTGTTGCGTCGCTCACATTCCTTAACCTGTAGCGATTCCCGACAACACCATTAACGCTGGTCGCATCGATCACGAATTTCTTGCCACTGACAACAGGACCATCATACGTAAAACAAAGCTGATCCGCGCCGGACAGCATCTTTTCCGAATCACCTTCCGGCAACTCGCCAAGGTTCCAATCAGGTGCGTTCATCTTGAGCACGATCGGGGGGGATGGCGGCGTCTCTGGATCAACCACCGTGCAGTTACTAGCAGTTCCGAAGCGCCCCAGATATGCCCCTCCCGTGGCTTCCACGACATGCGTATCGTCCGTGTAATTACCCGCTCGAATAGATAACGCGGGCCAATCCGAGACGACACTGTTGTTGATCACAACTTCCACATCAGCGACAAAAGCCCCTCTCTTATTCCATTCCGGCGTCTGATTCGAAGCCAACCCTCCGGTGTACATCAAGTATCCGTACCCGCCCTGCCAAATCGCCTTATTGTGCACACCATTCATTGTGACCGAATTTGCCGGAGTAGAAGACAAGTTCATATTTCCATACTTGTCGTATGTATAAAGCAAGATCCCACGACTCTGGAAGATCCCCCTGGGGGGTACATCCCACCCCGGTTTAAAATCCATTCTTACTCTTAGCGTACTGGTCCCATCGCCGTTCTCGCTCCAAGAACAAGATCCGTATCTATCGATCACCGAACCCGGTATCGCAGTACTCCATGCAAACGCACTATCGGCAAATACCGAGAGGATCGAAAGAAGGAAAGCCGTTTCGATCCACTTGAATACTCGTCCTTTAGATGTCATTTTTCCACCCATTGTCAAATCATTTCGGCCGTTCGCGCTGAAAGCCAGGAGGTATTCGCGCCGCCCCCGCCGCCAACTACCCGTCAACTACTCTGATGCCCCTTACTTGCCCATGTTTTTAAGCTGATAGATCACCACGCCGTAGCCGATACTGACGAACAGCGGCGCCGTTGTGTCGCCGTCGCGACCAGCGTCAACGACAACGTGCTCGCGGGGCCGGAATGTCACTCGCCACACTTGAGGCTCATCCGGTGTGGAAAGCGCTTTCAACGCCATCCGGTATTTCTGCCCCGGCGACAGCACTAGCCGATTGGGCAAGACCAGCAACGTCGGCTGCGACACCTCTTCGACCGGTACGAGCTGCTCCGGCATGTACCCCGGATTCGAGACGCGCTGCTGCGAGATGTCGAGATACAACGGCGTATCGCCGACGTTTTCCACCCACAGTTCGCTCGCGGGTTTGTCGGGCGACAACGTGAGCTCGGTGCGAGACAACTTCAGGATGCCCGCGGCAAAACTGCCGCTGCAGCAAAGCAGCGCCAACGCACCCAGCGCCCAGCACAGCGTGCGCTTCATCACGGACAGTGCAGCGTGTTGGGTGTACCGTCGACACTGAGCGTCATGCGCTTGGTCGCGAAATGCTGCGGCGTGCCCGGGAATACCGCGATCGTCTGCGGCTGCTTCACACCGTCATACGACACGTCCGAGAACAACGTGCGCACATTGCCGGTGCTTTCCAGCGTCATGCCGCCCTCCTCGCAGCGATGGGTCCATGCCACCTTCAACTTGCCGGGCGGTGGCAAATGCCGGACCAGCACGCCATAGCCGATTGCCACCGACATCGGCGCGGTAATCTTGTCTTTCGGCGCGTCGTCCACCTTCAGCGACCTGATCGGCACCACGTACAGCCGGTAGAGCTCTTCCTGCGCGGGTTCCATCAACGACTTCAACTCGATCTGCCGGCTCTGGCCCGGCCCGAGCGTGAGCTTGTCCGGGCTGGCGAGCACGCCCGGATTGTCCAGTTGCCCGAGGTCGACTTTCTTCTCGGGCGTCACGCCCGGATTCATGATCTTCTGCAGCGTGATCGACAAGTAGAGCGGTGCGTCGCCCATGTTTCGCACGGTCACTTTCTGATCGTGCGTGGCGTACACGCGGGTCGCGGCCGGCATCACCATCAGTTCGCCTTCCGCCTGCGCGGGCTGCACGGTCGCGCAAGCCAGCGCAACGCAAGCGAACATCCAATGCTTCACGTTGAATTTCATATGCTTACTCCTTTGATTCATTGAGCCCGGGCAATGTGCAGCGGAAATCGCTGCCACTTGCATCCTTGAGGCTGCAGGTGTACCGATGCCCGCCCTGGTCGACCGTGATCTGCGACAGCAGCGTCTTGCTGACGATCGAGAACAGGCCGTTGCGATGCGCGACGTCCCCCGTCTCGACGATCTTGCCGCTGACAGGCTTGCCATCGGCATCCTTCAGGAAGCCGCTGTAGATCATGTTGATGTCGACCTTCGCATTGGCCGCATACACCTGGCCCGGATGCGCGCGGACGATGTTGGCGGGCACTTCGATATTCATGTCGAGCTTGTCGTTGTTGCTGTACACGCGCGCGAATGCAACGTCGGAATACGTATTCAACGGCACCGCATAGGTGCTGCCGCCGCCCACCGGATTGCCTTCCACGTTGAAGCCGTAGTTCATTCCGTCGAGCTTCGGCGTGCGCAGCAACATCGCGCTGCCGCCATTGCTGTAGCGACCGAATGCGACGCCATCGCGGCTGGCCGCGACCATGCCGCGATAGTTGAAATCGACGTTGGAGGCATCGCCGTTGTAGCCGACGTTCAGCGACGCCTCGCCGCGTGTGCCCGAACGCGAGCCATATACGTTCACGCCGTAATCGGAATTGATGCGGTTGCCCGTGACCCCGAGCGTCGTCGTACCGAATCCGTCCTGGAAATCCTTCCGGTAGTCGCCGCTCAATTGCGTCTGGCCGCCGGAGCGCGCGGCGCTGAAGCTCGCCTGAACCTTATCGAGCTGCATGGTCATGTTGAAATACACGCCATATCCGTCGCTCGTGCGGCTGAAGCTGCCCTTCTGCACGCCGAGCGCGAACGTTGCCCACAAACCGTTCGGCCGATAGTTCCAGCGCACTTCCGCCTGGTGCGTCGCACCGAAACCCGACTGCTGGTAGTTGTAGCCGACGGTCGCCTTGCGCAGCGTGCGGCTGTACGACACGCTGGTGCTCGACGTGCCTGCATAGAACCGCGACACCTCGTTGTTCAGATAATGACTGGCCGAAAGGCTGCCGAGGGCTTCGCTCGATGCGGCCATGCTGACGTAGCCGCCCGCCTTGCGATCGCCCGCCAGCACGCCGAGCGTGGGGGTGATGTCGACGTCGCCAATCTGCGTCGGGCGCGTGACGTTCACTTCCGCCGCCCAGTCGCCACCGCGGCCGACGAGCGTCGACGCGTTCATGTAGAACTGGCGGAAGTTCCGGCTCATCGCGGCTTCCATCAGGAAGCCGCCGCGCTCGCTCATCTCCTTGCCGACTGTGAAATGCCACGCATTGCCGCTGGCGGCGCCGAAGTTGACGTTGTTGATCTCGCGGATTTCCTGCGTGATCACGTTGCCGTTGCGGTCGACCAGGCGCACCTGCACCGGGTAATAGCCGCCGGGCAGATCCGCGAAGCTGATCTCGTTGCGGCCGAGCACGGCCGGGCGCTTCATGATCAGGCGGCCGTTCCGGTAAAACTCGTAGTTGCCTTCCGCCGTCGCATACAGCACCAGCGAACCCGCGCTGCGATCGACCTGCAGGTTGCTCTGGCTGCCGAATGTCACGAACTGGTCGAAACTCGGTGACAGCAGCGTGCTGACCGAACCGGACGCGTAGTCGATGCTGTTCTGCTTACCAGCCCGCACGTAGGTTCGCGCGAAGTTCTTTTGCAGGTAATACGACGAGACGCCCTGCGAGCCGTAGCTCGAGCCGCGCGTTTCCGTGCGGTTCGCGTACCAGCTGACGTAGCCGAAGCTGCGCGACGGCAGGCCGACCCAGGTCGCGCCATTCAGGTTGGCGGCACGATAACCGTCGGACGACGCGCGGAAGTCGGCCGACTGGTTGTTGACCAAGCCGAAGCTCGTTTGTGGTGCGAAGTAATCCTCGCGCGTATCGCGAATCGATATCGAGCGCTTGAGCTTGTCGATCGTGACGTAATAACCCTCAACCTCGATATCGCAGCCCTTGCTGCACCGCTTGTAGTCAACCTTGGAAATGACGTTGCGAATAATATCGACATCATCCGGCGAAACGCCGTTTGCCGCGTACTTTGCCGCGTCGAAATCGAGCGCTGCTTCCGTCGCCGAATAACGCACGAAACCCGGCAACGTCTTGCCGTTGAACGTCGCGACATAATTCGCGCTATCGTCCATTTCAGCGGCGCTGAACCCCTCAGGCACGCCATACGACACCTTGACTTCGGCAAACGACTGCGACGAGATGAGCACGAATGCACCGAGCCACAGCCTATTGAACGGAAACGGAGCTCGATAGGTCAACACGCTATTCTCTTGGCAACAGGAACGAAATCGGAATCCAGAGTGGAAATGCCACCTGGGCGCAGAAACAAGGCGCGGGAGCGAAGCCCCCGAGGCGGGGCTTCGCGAGGGAACTACTGAGAGTTACTTCGTGGCCGGCGTATCACCACCGCCGGCTGCCGCGACCGGCTCGAACACCATCACGAGATCGCCGCTGTAGCTGCCGTTGGTGCTGTTCGAACCGACCATCTTCGGTGCGTCGACCTTGATGTTCACGTTGTGGATTTCGTCGAAGCCACCGTTGCCCGCGACCGTTTGCTTGATCGGCTGGACCGCGCCGAACTTGACTTCCTTTTCACCCGCGGCACTGCCGAGCGTGATCACCGGGCTCGTCATTTCGTAGTTGCCATTCGACAGCTTCAGCGGCTGTGCGAGCGAAATGTTGAAGTCGGAGTTCTTCGTGAACACGCGGATCGGCAGCGACTTCGAGAACTTCGTTTGCGTGTAGTCGGTGGGCTGCAGCTCTTCCGTGCTGTACCACGTCGAGCCGTCCGGCTTCGACACGAAGATGCCGTCGTTGATCTGCGCGGTCAGCGTGATCTTCTTCGACACCGATTCGGCTTGAGCCGTGTGCGCCATGCCGAACAGTGCCGTGGTGACGCCCATTGCCAGAACGAGTTTGCTGAGTTTCATCGATGGATCTCAATTTAAAAGATTGATTTACAGAGATCGAATACCGACTAATTAATCAATCAGTATTCAAACGTGTGGAAGATCAATTCCACTGACGTAATTTTCGATGAGCAGCTGCAAGTGGGCGATAGGACAACCTTTCACAACGACTTCAAAATACCTAGTACAAGTATGAAATTAAAATATTTGTCGCGTTAATTCGTTGATTGTCAGGCCGTTTTAAAGATTTGTTCGTACCGGTCGTGCCACGGCGGGCGGCGGAACACCATCACGATGACCTGTCCGCTCATCGGACAGGCGCATCCGTCAATGCGCTGCGGGGCCACGCGATCGCGACCCATCCCCGTGCGGCGCGCTTGTTTTCTTTTAATGAAGTCGCCGCTATCCGATTTTGCTGCGGGTCATTTCAATCCGCGCGTCGAACGGCATCATGGCGTGCTGTCCGACAGGTGGGCGATCCTTGACGATCGCCGCGGCAATTCAATGGGCGATCCGCTCCAGTGCATGTTCGATCTCGCCCCTGAACGCGTCCCAGTGCGATTCGAACGCCGCCGCGCCGCCCGTATTCACGGTTGTTTCCATCTGTGCACATGCGTCGCGCGCGACACTGTCGCCGGCCAGCGCGAAACCGCCGCGCATCGAATGCAGTTCCACTGCAAGCGCATGCGCGTCGCCGTTCGACAGCGCCGCCTCGATCGTGCCCAGCGAGCGCAGCGTGGCTTCGCGCAGGGTGCGGCGAATTTCGCCGGTGACGACCGGCGCCTGCACACGCGTATCGGCCTGCGCGTGCGCCGCCGTCTCGCCGTGCCGCCCGTCATGCCGACGCAGCACCGCGTCGAGCACATCGATCGACAACGGCTTGAGCACCACCTCCGCCGCGCCCACCTGCACGCAGCGGCGCCGGTCTTCATCGGTCGCATGCGCGGTCATCGCGATCACCGGGACCTTCTCACCCTGCTCGCGCAGGAAATTCGCCAGCGCAAAACCGTCGAGCTGCGGCATGCTCAGATCGGTCAGCACGATATCGAACGGATGCACGAAATACGCGCGCATCGCTTCCATCCCGTTCTCGACGATCGTCGCGTCGTGGCCGAGCGCGTCGAGCTGATCCCGCAACAGCGCGCGGCTGGCCGGGTGATCCTCGGCCACCAGCACGCGCAGCGGTTCCACGTCATCGCGCTGGTCCGGCGTGCGCGCATCGTGCGCCGCATCCGGTTCGGGCTCGATGCTCCGCCAGCCGGCCGGTGCCTCGGGCAACGGCAGTGTTGCCGTGAACGTCGAACCCTCGCCCACCCGGCTCTCGACCGTCAGTTCGCCGTGCATCAATCGCGCAATACGGCGACACAGCGGCAACCCCAGCCCGGTGCCGCCGAATCGGCGATAGATCGACGCATCGGCCTGCATGTAGACGTCGAACAGTGTCGGCAACGCGTCGTCGGGAATGCCGACGCCCGTATCGCGCACGGCGATTTCGACGTCGCGCACGCCGGCGTCGCCGCACGCGAGTCGCGCATCGATCGCGATGCCGCCGTGCTCGGTGAACTTGATCGCATTGCCCACGAGGTTCGACACGAGCTGGCGCAAGCGCGTCGGATCGCCGATGTAGCCGTCGGCCAGGTCGGCCGCGACACCGCATTCGAGCGCCAGCCCCTTCGCTTCCGCGAGCGGCCGGAAGATCGCCGCGACCTCCGTCAGCACGCGCCGCGGATCGAACGGGATCTGCTCCAGCGCCATCTGGTTCGATTCCGCCTTCGACAGGTCGAGCACGTCGTTGATCACGCGCAGCAGCGCATCCGACGACGACACGATCGTCTTCAGGCGGCGCCGCTCGACCTCAGGCAGTTGAACTCGCTCCATGAGCTCCAGGTTGCCGACGATCGCATTGAGCGGCGTGCGGATTTCGTGGCTCATCGTCGCGAGGAACGTCGATTTCGCCTTGTTCGCATCGTCCGCCGCGATGCGCGCTTCCCTCAACTTGTCCTCCGTCAGCTTGCGGGCCGTGACGTCGGTCAGCGTGCAAAGCAACACATCGACGCCGCGGAACTTGGTCCTGACGACGTGAACGGCAAGATAGACCGTCTCGCGTCCCGCCCGCTCGACGGCGAACTCGTGCTGCACGATGCGGCGCCGGTCGCCTGTGCCGTCGTCGCGCTCCCGATAAGCCTGCCAGATGCGCTTGCCGAGCGGCAGCCCCGTTGCGTCGCTGTCGTAGGCAAGCACGGCTTCGTTGCACACCACCGTATCGCCGTCGGCCACCGACAGCAGCAGCAGCCCGGCCGGCGCATGGCGAATCAACGTCCGGTTGAACGCCTCGCTTTCGATCAGGCGGATCGCGCGCCGGTTCGCCGGAAGCAGGGCGCGACGGTCGAACAGGACGATCGTGAACCAGAGCAGCGCAATGCCGAACAGCGCCGTGCCGAGCGTCACGCTCACGCCGACCCACGTCGCTTTCGCCACGCTGCGCCACGAGAAAGTCGTCATCAAGACGAGACTCGAATCGGGCAGGCGGTCGCTGACGACGAACCGCGTGCCGACCCGGCGCACGGTCACGTGCTTGCCGAACGGATCGCGTGCGCCGGCCAGCGCGTGCCCGATCATCGCCGGATCGCGCAACCGCCCGAACACGATATTCCGGCTCGCATCGACGACAGCGACATCCTCGTCGTCCGAGTCCGGCGACATGACGTCGCTGAGGTTGAACGTGCCGGCGAACACGAGCCAGCCGAATGGCCGCCCGGCTTCATCGTCGAGCCGCCGGGCGAACCGCACGAGCGTGCGCCCGGCGATCGGATCGAAGCGGCGATCGAGCATGAACGTGACGTTCTCCATGTCGGGCTTCTGCTTCGCCGCACCGGTGGGCATCAGCCCGGCAATCAGCGCCGTCACGTCCGTATCGGGTGGAAGCGCACGCGTGCGCGCAACGAGCCCTTCGCCCATCACGGCGAGGAACGGTGCGTCGAGTCCGATCAGATAGCCGCCGAAGGGTTCGGCACCGGCCGGCTGAGGCCGATATCGCGTATACGAACCGACCAGCCCGAGCACGGTGCCGAGATACCGCGTATAAGATTCGGCGGAATGGCCCGCCCCGATCCCGGCCAGCAAAAAGATCGGCTGCCCTCCGCCCCCGGTCCGCACGGGCAGCCGGCCCTGCTCCGCTGAAAATGAGTGGAACGCGTCCGGCGACGGTTGCACGTCCCGGTTCCAGACCTGTTCCACCCGGTTCCCGAGGTCCAGTAGCAACCGGTCCGTGGTCCGCTGCGTCGCGTAAAACACGGTTTCGCGCTGCAGAAACGTCGAACGCGCGCGCGAGTAATAGTCCTGCACGTCGAGCCGCACGACAAGCGCCGCACAGACGAGCATGAACAGCGTGACCGCCGTGCCGCCGCCGTACAGCAGGAACTGCTGTTGACGCCGGACCCGGTGCGGATCGAACGCCTTGTTGCCGGTCACGGCCGTGGCCGCGTGCGACGCGAGTCTTTTCAGTTTTGCGGGCATGGATCGTTATCGGCGGCGCCGGACGGAAAGGTCACATTCGGTGCGCATGGCGTCCGGCTTGCCGCCCGGCCGGACTGTCCGCCGTCGTGCGGTGCGGCTTCCGATGCATCCGGCATGACGATGCGCGGCGTACTGGCTATTCGCCGGCGGCCGGGCCATCGGGCGCCGCCACGTCGGCCAGATTGCCGTCGCTCGCATAGCGGATCAGGTCGGCGTCGCGCGCGATGCCAAGCTTCTTCATCGCGCTCGTTTTCTGCGAACTGATCGTCTGCTTGCTGCGATGGAGCTGCGTGGCAATCTCGCCGACCGTATAGCCGGCGCCGAACAGCCGCACCACCTCGATCTCGCGGATCGTCAGCGGGCGGCTCGTATCCGACGTGCCCGCCGACTCCAGCAGTTGCTTGATATGCGGCGACAGGTAATTGGCGCCGACGTATGCCGCGTGCACCGCGCCGACGAGGTGGGAAATCGCATCCGACTTGCTCAGGATGCAACCGACGCCCTGCTTGCGGATCGCATGCAGCACGCTGGGGTTGTCGATCATCGTGATCGTCACGAGCTTCAGCGCCGGGTAGCGACGCTGCAGGAACGACAGCAGCACGAGCCCGTCGCCGAACTTGCCGCCGGGCATGACGTAGTCGACCACCAGCACGTCGCTCGGTTTCTCGTCGAGCGCCGCCACGAGATCGGTCGAATTGGACACGGAACCGACGAGCCGGATCGTGCTGCTGTCGGCAAGCGCCTGCGACATCCCGATCGCGGCTGATGGGTGGTCGTCCGCCACCATCACACGCACAAAGAATTCATCCATCGTCCCATTTCTCCCCGAGGCTTTTGATCGCGCACTCACCGACAGCCGCAGGATGCGGGCGGGCAACCGTTCCGGTTCCGTTCCATCCAACCGACGGGCCGTCGATTCGACCCGCCGCATTCGACACATCGGAGAATGCAAGCGCGACTCGATTTTAAGATAAAACGTGGGCAAGACCGTAAGCATCGGCCGACAGGCTGATGCAGACGGTAAATCGCGTCGCCGTGCGACATGCCCTGCACGGGCACGACAGCCGCGCGCGCGCAGGCTGTTGCCGATCGGCATGCCCTTCCGGGCCGGCACTACGCATGTGTACGAGACACGCGCCGACGCATGCAGTGGCTTCCCGGGCCGGAACGCAGCGCCGGGCTCGCCCTGTCCCGTCCCGATCCCTGTCCCATTGCAACCACTCGCGCAGCAGCGAGCCGGCCGCGCATCGAGCGCTTGCCGGCATCCGAATCGCCGTTAGGGTCGGTGGACACCTTCGCCCGATTCGCCCCGTTCCTCGATCGTCTGCTTCCATTCGGTGATCGCGCGCCGCTTCTGCATCGGCGACATGATCAGGAATTCGTTCATCCTGCCGAGAAAATCCCGTCTGGATTTCTCGGGAAGCGTGGCGAAATCGAGCAACATCACGAAGACTTTCACCATGTAGCGCACGGTCTTCCCCTCTTCTCACCTGATTGATCTACGCCGCCGTAGCCCGTGCGACGCGCTGCCTTCCATCCTTCGGACCTCGTCGGGCCCGCCCACGACAATCGACACGCGTTCATGCCGTGCCACCGTGTGCGAAGTGCGCAACGTCCTGTTCTTGTGTCCCGACTCCCCGCTCCGGCGCACCGCGCCGTCGAGCGATGCCTGCCAACGCGCCGCGCAGGTGCGCGAGCGTCACCGGTTTCGTCAGCACGCAGTCGATGCCCGCGTCCGCATACTGCCGCCGGTCGGCGGGCGCGACATGCGACGTCACGACCACCACGTCACCGCCCATGCCGAGATCGCGCACGGCGTTCGCCAGCGCGCAGACCGACATGTCCGGCAGGCCGGCGTCCACCAGCAGCATGTGCCACGCTCCGGTGGCCAGCAGGTCGAGCGCCGCTTCGGCCGACCCGGCCGTCTGCACCTCGCAGCCCAGCACGTCAAACTGCTCACGCAACAGGGTGCTGGTGACGGAATCGATGCCGGCGAGCACCACACGCCATGCGCCCGGACGAGCGGCTTCCACGTGCGTGAGCGCCGGCCGTTGCGCGGCAAGGCCGCCGGTGTCGGTCATCGCTTGCCCGAGCGCGGCCTTGAAGCCACTCAGCGCATAACTCGACACGCGTATCGTCCTGCCCGCCCGATAGGCTCGCAGCGGGCCGTCCGGCGTGGCGAGCACGACCGGGCACGCGCCGCCCAGGCCGTCGAGCTCCACGCGCGACCAGGCGTCCGAATCGCCGAACAGGACGATCGCGGCAGCCCGCGCACGACGGTCAGCCGGGATCAGTGCCGGGCGCTCGTAACCGTGGACGTCGAAGCCCCATGCGCGCAGATGCGGCAACGCGAAGCGCTGCCATTCCGTGCGCCCGACGACGATCACCGGCGCGCGCACGCCGCGCGCGGAATGCGCGTCGAGCGGCACGACCGCCTCCCCGAGCGGCACCGTCAACGTGAAGCGGCTGCCGGTGCCCGGCACGCTCGCCACGTCGATCCGTCCGCCCATCGCGACCGCGAGGCGATCGCACAGCGCAAGCCCCAGCCCGGTGCCGCCATAGCGGCGCGTGATCGACGCATCGACCTGCGAGAACGCCTTGAACAGCTTGTGCCGATCGGCGCCCGCGATGCCGATGCCGGTGTCCTCGACCGCGATCGACAACTCGGCGTCGCCGCATCCGGCCGACGCAATCGACACGCGCACCAGCACGTGCCCGCTGGCGGTGAACTTGATCGCGTTGCTCAGCAGGTTGCCGAGCACCTGCCCGAGCCGGGTCGGGTCGCCGCGCATTCGCTGCGCATCGCTCGCGTCGATTTCGCAGAACAGCGACAGCCCCTTCGCCTTCGCGACCGGCGCGAACGCGCCGAGCGTGCGCTCGATCACGCCGATCACGTCGAATTCGATCGCTTCGACGGTCATCGCACCCGCTTCGATTTTCGAGAAATCGAGGATGTCGCTGACGAGGCCGAGCAGCCCCGATGCAGCGGTACGCAGCGTCTGCACGCGGCCGTGCTGTGATGCATCCAGCGCGGAACGATCGAGCAGTTCGAGATTGCCGAGGATCACGTTGAGCGGCGTGCGGATCTCGTGCGTGATCGCCGCCAGGAACGACGACTTGGCCGCGTTCGCCGAATCGGCCGCGCGCACGGCTTCCTCGAGTTGACGAACGAGTTGCCGCCGAGCGGTGACGTCGGCAACCGCGACGATCAGCACGTCGATCTCCTGGTAGCGCGCGCCGCTGGCGCTCACCTCGAGATGCAGCGGCGCCGCGCCGGCATCCGCATCGGCCAGCACGAAATCGGTCTGCATCGTGCCGCCGGCCGCGCCGCCTTCGATGAACGCGTCGTAGCGCGCCACCGCCTGCGCGGACAGCGCGCGATAGTCGCTGCCGAGCCGCGCGAGCATCTCGGCCAGCGCGGGGCTGACGAGCATGAAGTGGCCATCGGCGCGCGAGATCAGGCCGAGGCCGATCGGCGCCGTCTCGATCACGCTGCGGCACAGCGCTTCGCTGTCGAACACGCGCTGCGAGCGCGCATAGACGGACGCGAACACCCGGCGATGGAAGCGCACGAGCAGGATCCACATGATCGCGATGGTGAGCAGCGACGCGCCGAGCAGCAGGCTCGCCCGCCACGCGACGTTCGCGACGACGTCCGTCCACGGCAACGCATACGCCAGCGTCCAGCCCGTTGCATCGAGGGTGCCGTGGAAAATCACGAAGCCGTCGCGGAACGCAGCCTGCTCGGGCTTCGTGCGATCGCGCGACGGATCGAGCGCCAGCAGGCGGCCGGTGCGTGCTTCATCGCCGGCCACGCCGGCGCTCGCCGCGACGAGACGGTTGTCGCCGGTCGTCACGAAGAATACGCCGTCGACCGGATGCTCGATCTGCCACGACAGCAGGTGCTCGGGCGCATATTCGGTGACGAGCACCGCGAACGGCTCGCCGTCGACCTGCGCCTGCGCGGCGAGCCGGATGCGCGCGGCGCCCGATATCGGATCGACGAACGGCGGCAGCCAGTGCACGTGCGGGCGGCCGGTGGTGCCGGCCGCCCGCGCCGGGCCTGTGCCGAAATCGATCCGCAGCGCATCCATCACGCGCGCGCGGCCTTCCGGCGTCGCAAGCACCCCACCGCCGGCGCCCGAATCCGGCACGAGCCCGAGCAGGCCCGTGCGCGTGCTGTAGTGATAGCCGACGAGCGTGTGCCCGCGATTGATCGAACTCGCCGCGCAGATGCGCGCCAGCAGCACCGACAGCGACAGGTAGCGGGCCACCTCGGCTCGGTCGGCAGGCTGCTCCGATACGCCGAACACGACAGATGGATAAGGCTTGATCGCGGTGCGCTCGCCCGCTTCATAGAACGCGTCGACCACCTCGTCGGGCACCGGCCCGGTTTCGCGCCAGATCAGCTGTGCATTGGTCACGCCGTTGCGGAACGACGTCTCGCTCACCTTGATCTCGTTGAGCGTCTGCACCATGCCCGTCAGGAAGTTGTGCCGCTCACCATCGAGATAGCCGTACACGATCGAACCCATCCCGAGCGCGCAGGCGATCAGGATCAGGATCGTGACGACGATCCCGCCGCCGAACACCGAGATGTTCTGATAGCGGCGAATGGATTGGAGCGGACTGTTTGGCATGTCGCAATGCGACGACGCCGGGGCACCGGAACGCGTCTGCATCCGGCTCCGGTATCGCGGACGAAAGTGGCCCAGGGAATTGGAATGCCACGATCATGCCAAACGGTTTTCCTAAAATCAGTCCGAAATGAACGGTTTAGTACACGTCCAATATAAATTAATTACTATTTGGAACTTGAACTAAATCCCCATCCCGATTCGGTCAGCGAGGGTCGGAACGACGTACGTGATCGCCGGGTCCGTGCCGGATGCAAAAAAGCAGGGCAGTGCCATTCTCCGGCCCTCGCCCCGCTTCGAAAAATGCCCGGGCCGGCGGCTGTCGCAGCCGCGTCGTTCGCTCAGTTCTGCGTGAGCGGATTCAGCGTCGTGCACAGGAAACCCGTGCAGTTCTTCGGCGTGAAATAGAACGATGCCATCGCGAGCGGCGGCGTGGTGCCGAGCGCCATGTCGCTCAGATACGCGCTGCCCTGCCCGCCGAACGTGTTCGACTGCTGGACGAAGCTCGCACCGGTCGACTGGATCGCGGCCGACTGGTACGTGAAGGTCGGCGACTGCGTCTGGTCCTTCACGTAGACCCATGAGATCGCCGCGCCGAACGCCATCGCACCCTTCGCGCGATACCCCTTCGCCCCTTCGCTGTTGGCCTGCGCGATGAAGTCGCTGACGGTCGACGCCGGCGCCAGCGCGTCGTACGTATAGGTCGCGCTCGACGCGTTGTTCTTCATGTAGATGTTCGCCTGCACCGATGCCACCGCGATCGGCCCCAGGAACCAGTAGCCCGACTGGCCCTGGCCGTTTGCCTGCGTGAGGAACGCATTCGCGTCGGCCGGCAAGCCCGTCGTCGTGTACGTGTACGTGGCTGACGAGCCGCCGTCCTTGCGATAGAGATCGCCGTACGTGAGCGGCCCTTCGTAGCGGTAGCCGCCCGCCCCTTGCGCATTGGCCGTGTTGACGAAGGACGTCAGGTCGGCCGGGGCGTTCTGCAGCTGGTACGTGTAGGTTTGCGCGGTGCCGTCGTTCACGAAGATCGATTGCGTCCCGCCGTTGCTCGCGCTGTAGAAGTAGTCGCCCAGATAGCGGTAGCCCTTCGCGCCTTCGCTGTTGACCAGCGTCAGGAAGCTCGCCTTGTCGGCCGCGACGGGCTGCGCCTCGTAGCGCCACGTCAGCGTGGCGCCGCCCGAGCCGCCCGAGCCGCCGGAACCACCGCTGCCCCCGCTTCCCGTCCCGCCCGAACCCGTGCCGCCGGTTCCACCGGTGCCGCCGTTGTTGCTCGAGCCCGATCCGCCCGACGCCGCGGGCGAGGAATCGTCGCCGCCGCAAGCGGTCAGCGCCAGACAGGTCAATGCGATCAGGGCAACGGCTTTCATCGGGATCACCTCAATGCAAAAAGGACGAACGAAGCCGGTACGCGCGGATCACGCCGCGCGCACGGACAGTCACGAATCAGGAATCACGAATCGGCCGGCGGTGCATCGCCGGCCCGGGGACGTCAGTTGACCTGCAGCTGGCCACCGCGGCCGAGGCCGCCCTTGACGTCCTGCGCCTTGTAGCTGCGCAGCGCAACGACCATCTTGTTGTATGCGTCGATGAACGCGACAACGGTCGCCTTGCCTTCCGGCGTCGACGAGAAGCCGGCGAGCGCGCCGCCCACGCCGCCGCCGAAGCCGCCCAGCGCCGCACCGTAGTTGGTCGCCGTCGAGCTGCCTTCCGATGCCGCGATCTGCACGGCCGAGCGCACGTCGAACAGCGTCAACGTGACGACCGAGGCCTTCGTCTGCAGGTGGCCGGCCACCGCCGCGACCGCGCTGTTGCCGATCAGCCCGCCGATCATGCTGCCGATGCCGCCGATCGGCGAATCGTTGATGACGATCTGCGGTTCCATGTAATAGTCGGCCGCGACACGCTGGCCCTTCTGCTGCTTCGAGCCCGCACGGTATTCGCCCGAGTTGCGCTGCAGCTGCGTGATGCGCGACAGGCGCGCGTCGCTCTTCTGGTTGCCGATCGACGTGATCACGAAGCAGTTCGACTGTTGCACGGCCAGGCGCAGCAGCGGGTCGATCGTCGTCATCTTGGTCGCGCTGCCGAACGGGCCCCACCAGTCGGCGTTGCGCCCGTCGTCGACCGCGATCGTGCCCAGCGGCGACGTGCAGCGCTGCAGTTGCGAATCGGCGCCGGCGCTCGCGCCGCCGGCCGCCGCGCCCGTCACGCCGGCGTTCTGGCCGCCGGGTGTCACCACGCCGCCGCAGCCTGCCACGGACGCGCACAGCGCTGCCGCCAGCGCACCTTGAGTGAGACGTTGGGAAAGGTTGGTCTTCATGTCGTTGTCGATCGATTTAGAGTCGTTGTTCGGCTTATGTGTTCGTGCGAACTTCGATAAGCCCCCCGGCTGGCGCGCGATGGTGGTCTCCCCGCGACTGCCCCCGTTGCTTCAGGCCCGGTCAGTAGTACCAGTACGTCTGTTGCCAGACGCCGTAGTACGGATAGCCCGAGTACCAGTAGCCGTAATAGCGGTCACGCCATTCCGTGCGCCATTTCCAGTCTTCTTCGTCTTCCTTCTTGGCCTTGCGCGCCAGATCGAGCAGCTTCTTCGACTCCTTGTCGCCGCGGCCGGCCGCGATCGACAGCCACTTCTCCGCTTCGCGCGCGTCGGAGCCCATTTCCTCGAGGCCGAACAGGTAGAAACTGCCGAGCGCCTTCTGCGCCTGCAGGTCGCCACGCTCGGCGGCCTCGCGCATCCACTTGAGTGCCTGGTAGCTGTCCTGGCGCACGCCGTCGCCACGGAAATAACGCAGGCCGAGGTCGTAGGCGGCCTTCGGCTGGGTCTTCGCGGTCTGCTTCAGCGCAGCGATGCGCGGGCTTTCCTGGTCTTCCGAATCGTCCCTATTTTGATAGGAGACCTGATCTTTAGGACGGTCGGAACAGCCGGTGTCGTCGCAGATCCGCACCGTGTTGCTGGTGAGGGACGGATCCTGCGCGCACGCGGCCAATAGCAACAGCAGCCCCGGTGCGATCAAACGGCGGTACATTGTTACTTTCCTCAGGTTTTATTGGCGCCGCAATTCTTCGAGCTATCCCACCCCCGTGAGCTCGCACCCGGTGGCGTGCGGCGCAACGGATACGATCCGCCGACGCCGACACGCACTCCAAGGCTCTCTCAGGTTCTCTCTTCGAATCGTTCCGTCACTGCTTCATTGCTGTCGCTTTTCGTTGTTCCGGCTGTTGCCGGCATCGATCTCCAAACATGACGCGACAAACAATAGTGACGTGGTGAGCAATAATAATGAAGAAAAAAGGCATGTCAAGGTCATTCGCTTTTTCAAAGCTTGCATGACACGTCAGTTTTGATATGCTCACCCTCGCCAAAAACCCCTGGAGACCCCATCGAGATGCCCAACAGCGAGCAGGCCAACGTCGATCTGATCACCGCCAACAAGGTGCGCGACCTACTGAACCGGAACGGGATTCCGCCGCGAAGTCACAACACGACGATCGCGAACGTGCTCGGCCTGAGCTTCTCGGTCGTCACGCGCAAGATGAAAGGCCTGATCCCGTGGAACCTGTCGCAGTTGCAGGACATCGCGACGCACTTCGGCGTGCCGCCCGCGATCCTGCTCGACGACAAGGGCACGCAGCCGGCCGCCGCCGAGATGATCGACGCGACGCTCGTGATCGAGTCGCGGCGCTTTCGCTGCCGCGCCGCGATCTCGACCAAGGCCAGCAGCCAGAGCGAGACGGATTTCGTCGCGCTGCAGTGGCAGGGCGAGTGGCTGATCACCGAGCGTCAGCACGCGCGCGAGGGCCGCACGTATCCGGTCGACGTCATCGAACTGCGCTCGACCCAGCCGAACGTGTATGCGGCGCGCATCGCCGTGGTCGACGATTCGCAGGATGTCGCTGAAACGGTATGTGAATATTTCATCGAAAAAGGCGTGAACGCGATTCCGTACTTCGACGGCACGGCGTTCCGCAAGGCACTGGAGGTCGAGGATTTCGACGGCTACATCCTCGACTGGATGCTCGGCGACCAGACCGCCGCCGAACTCGTGCGCGGCATCCGCTCGAGCGAGAACAGCGGCGCGCCGATCTTCCTGCTGACCGGCAAGATCTCGACCGGCGAAGCCAGCGAGGACGAAATCGCGCACATCGTGTCGCACTACAACGCGCGCTGCGAGGAAAAACCGGTGCGCCTGCCGATCCTGTTCGCCGAAGTGGCGCGCGAACTGAAAATCACGCTGCCGGCCACGGCCGCCGCGAACTGAGACCACAACGACACATCACCATCGCACGACCGAGGGCAAGACATGCGAATCTCGACCATCTGGACCAAGCGCCTGCTGACGGCCTGCCTGCTCGGCATGGCCGCCGCGACCTGGGCCGCTTCGTCGTTCACGTTCACCGTCGACGGCAAGATCGACAAGCACAACCAGCAGGGCAAGACAGCGTACGTGTTTTCCGAGCAGGCGCTGATGGCGCTGCCGCAGCACACGATCGTCACGTCGACGAGCTGGACGCCGAAGGCGGCCTTCACCGGACCGCGCCTGTCCGACATCCTGAAGGCCGTCGGCGCGCACGGCACGCAGATCGAGTTTCGCTGCATCGACGAGTACACGTTCACGATTCCCGTGTCCGACGCCGATCGCTACGGCGTGATCCTCGCGCGGACGATGAACGGCAAGGTGCTCGGCAACGACAACTACGGCCCGCTGTGGATCATGTACCCGCGCGACCAGTATCCCGATGAACTGAAGACGCCGCTCGGCGAAGCCAAGTTCGCGTGGCAGATCATCGGCCTGACGGTGAAATGAAGCGCCGGCGATGGAAAAATAGAAAAATCATCCTGGTCCTCGGCGCGCTGTGGATCATGGGGTTCGCCGCGTGGGCGTTCCTGCTATGGGACCTCCTCGCCACCTCGGTCAACGAAGGCGTGCTCGAAGGGCCGCGCGAAGGCGTGTTCTGGACCGCCGCGCAATACCGCAACGTCTATACGCGGTTCGACCGGCAGTTGATCCTCTACGCGACGCACCAGGACGACGACTTCAATCACGTGCAGATGCAGCTCGACAGCCTGTCGGTGTCGTTCGGCTTTCTGCAGCGGCCGTCGGAAGTATCCGAATACTGGCTGCGCATCCCGCGCGCGCGCAACGAGATCGACGCGCTCGGCGAATTCATGACGCGCCTGAAGCGCGAAGTGCCGTTGCTGCGCGATTCGCCGAAAGACGCGCAGCAGGTGATCGACGAGGTCAATGCGTACTGGCCGAAGGTCAACGGCCTCGCGAACTATTTCCGCGCGATCGAGATGGCGCAGCGCGACTTCACGTTCCATCAGCTGAAGGAAAAGCAGCGCGCGATCCTGATCCTCGGCATCGTGCTCGGCGTGATCCTGTGTGCGCTGTTCCTGCTGCTGTTCTATACGATGCGCACGCGTGACGACCTGCTCGAGCGGCAGGACGCGGCGCTCGACGCGGAACGCAAGGCGTCCGACCGCGCGTTCGAAATGATCGAGGCGAAGAACGCGTTCCTCGGGATGGTCAGCCACGAGTTGCGCACGCCGCTGCAGGCGATCTGCGGATCGGTCGAGATCCTGCTCGCGCGCCCGCAGTCGGAGGCGAACCTGAAGACGATCCGGCGGCTGCAGAATTCCGCGTTGTCGCTCGAGGCGCTCGTCAAGGATCTGACCGACTACATCAAGCTGCGCTCGACGAAGCGCCTCGCCGAACGGGAAACCGTCGGCATGGCGTCGCTGCTCGCCGAGGTGCTCGATCCATTGCGCGAGAAGATCGCGGCGAAGCGGATCGCGATCGCGCAGCAGGTCGAGCCGCACGACCTCACGATCCGTTCGGATCGCAAGCTGCTGCGCCAGGTGCTGTCGAACCTGATCGAGAACTCGGTCAAGTACACGCTCGGCGGGTCGATCGACGTGTCGATCACGCTCGCCGACGCGCCGGCCGGCCCGCAATTGAAGATCGCCGTGCGCGACACGGGCACCGGCATCGCGAAGCCGCACCTGTCGAAGATCTTCGAGCCGTTCTATCGCGCGAACGACGCGGTCGGGCTGCATGTGGACGGGATCGGCATGGGGCTCGCCGTCGTGCGCGAAATCGTGACGACGCTGCGCGGGCATGTGGACGTGCGCAGCGTCGTGGGCGAAGGCAGCGAGTTCGTCGTGACGCTGCCGGCCGAAGTGCCCGGCATCGACACCGCCGGCCACGCGGCCGGCGACGCGCTCGCGCTGCCGCACGCGGCCGTACACCGCGACCGGCGCGCGCTGGTGGTCGACGACGACGACAACGCGCGCGAAACGCTCGGCGCGATGCTGTCGGCGCTCGGCCTCGACGCCGATCTGTGCGGCACCGGGCAGGGCGGCGTCGCGCGCTTCGGTACGGGCCATTACGACATCGTCGTGATCGATCTCGAACTGCCGGACTTGAGCGGCTTCGAAGTCGCGCGGCGCATTCGCACGGTCGCGGTACCCGACGACGACGGCCGGCATCCGGCGATCCTCGGCGTCAGCGCATATGAATCGGCCGCGCTGCGCGAGAACAAGCAGGTGTTCGACGCATTCCTGCCGAAGCCCGTCCACCTGCGCGAACTCGGCACGCTCGTCGAGAAGCTGCTCGCCTGAGCCGGTGTGCCGGCGATGCGCCGCTGGTTGCCGCTTACTCGCCGATCAGGTGCAGCACGATATCGCGGCGGTGCGCCGCGCGGCGATGCTCGAACAGGTAGATCCCCTGCCACGTGCCGAGCACCATGCGCCCCTGCTCGACCGGGATCGACAATTGCACCTGCGTGAGCGCCGTGCGCAGATGCGCCGGCATGTCGTCGGTGCCTTCGGTGTCGTGTTCGTAGCGCGTGGCGTCCTCGGGCGCGAGCGTCGCGAAGTAGCGCTCGATGTCGCGCTGCACCGACGCATCGGCATTCTCCTGGATCAGCAGCGATGCCGAGGTATGGCGACAGAACACGGTGAGCAGGCCGGTGCTGATGGCCTGCTGGTCGACGAACGCGCGCACCTGCGACGTGAATTCGACGAGGCCGCTGCCGCGCGTGTCGATGCCGATATGCGTGATCGCCTGTTGCATCGTCGTGACCTCAGGCAAGTGCAGCGAAGCCGTCGGCTTCGATCTGCTTCGCGTCGGCGGGGCGCACGACGCGCGCGACTTCGACACCATCACGCAGGAACACCAGGGTGGGCCACAGCTTCACGCCGAACGAGCGGCCGAGCGGGCGGCCCGGGCCATCCTCGATCTTCAGGTGCCGCACGGCGGGATGCGCGGAAAACGACGCGACGATCGCCGGCTGCGCGCCCGCGCAAATCCCGCACCAGTTCGCGCCGAATTCGATGACGGTCGGGCCGCCCAGTGCGTCGACTTCCGCGCGCGTCGGCGCGTTGGCGGTGTAGCGTTGCTCGGTATCCATCAGGCCCTCGTGTGCGTTGGCGGAACGAGGCCGCGCGTGCCCGTGTGACGCGGCGGGCGCGGCCTGCGATCTCCTACTGTAGCGGAAAAGCGCGCGCGATGCCGGGCGGTCCTGCCCGGTGCAAATGCCGTTCCTGCCCCCTCCGGAATGACACGACAAGATTCGGAGCGCCACGCCGTCGCGACAGGATCAGCATGCGGACTGATCCCTCAACGAAGGCACCGATCATGAACGCTCCGCATTGCGTCACCGAACCGAACATCCTCTATTTCGGCACGCCCGTCGTGCTGGTCAGCACGCAGAACGAAGACGGCACGGCCAATCTCGCGCCGATCTCGTCCGCGTTCTGGCTCGGCTGGCGCGGCGTGATCGGCATCGCCGCCAGTTCGCAGACCACCCGCAACCTGCTGCGCACCGGCGAGTGCGTGCTGAACCTGCCGTCGTCGGCACAGGCGCACGCGGTCGACCGGATCGCACGCACGACGGGCACCTACCCGGTGCCGGACGGCAAGCGCTCGAAGGGCTACGTGTACGAACCCGACAAATTCGGCACGGCCGGGCTCACCGAGGCGGTATCGCAAACCGTCGCGCCGCCGCGTGCGCTCGAGTGCCCGGTGCATATGGAAGCGGTCGTCGCGGCCACGCATGGGATCGGTGAGGAAACGCCCGACGTGCGTGGCCACATCCGCGTGTTCGAGTTGCGCATCCAGCGCGTGCACGTGCATCCCGACCTGCTGATGGACGGTCATGCGGACCGCATCGATCCGGACAAGTGGTCGCCGCTTATCATGAGCTTCCAGAAATTTTACGGCCTTACGCCGCATCAGGTGCATGCATCTCGGCTCGCCGAGATTCCCGAGCGCGCGTATCGCAGCCCGGACATCGAGCGCTCGCGCGATGCGGGCGTGCCGGCCGGCGCGGGGCGGTAGTGGCGTGGGGCGCAATGGCCGGCGCGTTGGGGCAACGACCGCGTATGCCTGAACCGCATCGTTGCCGCCGGACGATAGCGCGGCGCTGGCGTGGCACTCGGCCGGCGCCCGCGTGCCGGCCGGTGCGCAGAGGCCGATCGGATAAGATACGGCCGGCCATGCTCATTGGCCCCTGACCGAACCGACGGAGTGTTTTCAGTGATTCAACCGACCCAAGTATTCAAGGACAACCTCGCGCAACTGCCGGCCATCGACGGCGTCGCGCGCATCGATCTCGTCGGCGCGAACGGCGACGTGGTCGCGACCATCGAGAACCAGCCGGGCAAGCAAGGCTCGCTCGCGGTGTACCACTACCTGAAGCAGGCATTCGGCACGCTCGACGCGAAAGCGGCCGAGCACGGCCTCGCGGTGTTCGCCGAACATACGGCCGACGCACGCAACCGCCCGGGCGCGCATCCGAACGTCGATCGCCTGCTGGCCATCGTCGACGGCGGCGAAGCGCTGCGGATCGACGTCGTCGCGAAGGGCTGAGTCGTCGGGGGCGTGCAGGTGAACTGCCGGCCGATGCGCGCGATCGTGCTACGCGGGCGAAAACCCGCGATCATCGCTCCCGTACCCCTTTTCCCGGAGACAGCCTGCGTGTCCCGTTTCGTTGTGTTGCCGTTTGCCCGCGGTCTGGCTTCGATCGTTTCGATCGCGGCCGTTGCATGTGCCGCGCTCGGCGGTACGGCATCGGCCGAAACGCTGCGTACGACCTCCGATATCGCGGGCGCGTCACTGGTACCGCTCGGCGTGCTGCCGCATTCGCCGGAGAACGGGTCGCTCGACCCGTTCTGCACGCAATATCGCGCGAAGACGACCACCGCGGCCGGCCGTGAAGTCGCGAAGCGCGACTGGATCGTGACTTCAGAAGCGCCGCTCGGCCGCTACACGGTCGTCACGTTCGCGAGCGGATTCAGTGCCGGCACGAGCGCGATCTGTTTCGCGCGCAACGGCAACGTCGGCGTGTTCGACGGCACGACGCTCGTCGCGCTCGGCTACACGGCGCGCAAGGCGGGCTGGCAGCTCGGCACGGCCGATCGGCTGGAAAGCGGCGCGCTGCTGATCTGGGGCGGCGACGGCCCGGCACCGCCCGTCGGCGAGTTGCATGAAGAGAACGGTGGCCTGCGCTTGACCGGCGTCGCGGCTGAAAGCACATACTGCCAGGGCCGCGCGGTCGTGCCCAACGTGTACGGCAAGCCGCTCGACGTCGCGCGCCGGATCCTGATCGCGAAAGGCTGGCAACCGCTGCGCCCGCGCGAGAAGCCGGATGCGATGGACGGCGCGGCGACGCTCGCGAAGCACGGCATCATCGAAGCCGAAGCATGTTCGGGCACCGGCATGGGCTATTGCGCGCTGCGCTACCGGAGCGCCGCCGGCGTGCTCGGCGTGACGACGGTCGGCGGCGAGCCGGACAAGCCGTCCGCGAACACCGTGATCGATTATCAGGTGGCTTGCCGCAAGCGTTGAACGATGCGGCGGTCGCGCACGCAGGCGCTGCATCGGTGTGTGCCGTTGATACAGCGTCGAGCACGATCGGCGTGCCGCAGGCAGCGCGTCTGGGTTGACGATCGACCTCGACGGCCCGCCAGACCATCGTCCGTTCGTTCGATTGACCGGCCTCGCGCGCCCTCCTAAACTGACCTCCCTTTTACGCAGCATCCACAAAAGGGGCTCCCATGCTCGACCTCTCCACGCTCGCACTGTTCTCCGGCGCGTGTCTCGCGCTGACCGCCACGCCGGGCCCCGACATGCTGCTGATCGCGTCCCGCAGCGTGAGCCAGGGCCCGCGGGCAGGCTTCGCGACACTCGCGGGCATCCAGGCCGGCACCTACTGCCACGCGCTGGCGGCCGCGCTCGGGCTGTCGCAGCTCTTCGTCGCGGTGCCGCTCGCCTATGACGCCGTGCGCTTCGCGGGCGCCGCCTATCTGCTGTATCTCGCGTGGAAGACATTCCGTTCGGATGCGACCGCACTGTCGCCCGTCGCGTCGCCGCGACGCCACTCGAGCGCGGCGATCTTCCGCCAGGGGCTGACGACGAACCTGCTGAACCCGAAGATGGCGCTGTTCGTGCTCGCGCTGTTTCCGCAGTTCGTGCGGCCCGAACATGGTTCGATCGCCGTGCAGATTCTCGTGCTGGCGACGGTGCTGAACCTGATCGGCATCGTTGTGAACGGCGCGGTCATCCTGTCCGCGAGCCGGCTGAGCCAGCGGATCGGCGCGCGCCGCCGCCCGTCGAAGCTGCCGCAATATCTGCTCGGCTCGGTGTTCGTGGGGCTGGCGGCGCGGTTGGCGGTGGCGGGGCGGCAGTAGTCATGAACCTGTCGGAGAATCACGCTGGCGCAATCGAATTGATGAGGTTTGATATGGGAACGTATGACGATCTGCGCAAACGCGCATTGTCCGACCCCGAGTCGCGCGCTGAATACGAACGACTGAACCGCGAGGAATTTGCAGCGCTCGACGCAATGCTCGCTGCCCGGCGAGCGGCCGGCGTAGCGTCGACCGATATCGTGGAAAGCACGGAGCCGAGCGCGCCCACTGTGGAGTAACACCGGCTCGCGTTCGTGGCGAGCCGGCGTGCGCCATCACTCGATACGCTGCTCAAGCGGGCGTCGGCCGGTGACAAAAGGTTCGTGTCCCCGCTCGCTTGAGTCAAACGCTATCCGGATCGTCACCTTCGGACACGTTTTCAACGTGCTTGCGCGTATCCGCCACGACCTTCAACGCCGCGCTGTCGAGCAAACTCGCCGGCGTCACCGTGCGGCGGCGCCACGGAATCCGGCCGAAGTACCAGACCCGCCAGAAGCCGAGCGGATGATCGGGATTCCGGCGCAGCAGCCTGTCGAAGGTCTCGACGTCGCCGAGCACGATCCGCGTCGCATCGCGCACGACTTCGCGCACGAACCGCGAGCAAAACTGCCGGCGCGACGCAAGATTGAACCCCGTGTCGTAGACCACGCCGATCCGGCGCATCGCCGCGTCAACAAGCCGGCGCCGCTGCGCGGCATCGAGCGGCTGCTTCAGCCGCGCGATCACGCACGCGCCGCGATCGGAGCGCGCAAGAAACCGCGACATCGTCGTGACGCGCGATAGCGGAAACGTGCTCTCCGCAATCAACGGCTCACCGCCGCGCTCGCCGACGACGATCCCGACGTGATTCGTCCACGAACGCGTCGCGCTCGCCACTTCGAGAAACGGCCGCACGGTCACGCGGATAAAGACGATGTCGCCGATCTCTGGCTCGATCGGCAACCGCATGTCATGCGGATCGTGTGAACCCACGGAGAAGAGACGCCGCCGGCCCGCTTCCGGCGAACGGATCATGAGCGGCTGGCAGCCGGTATCGACACGCATACGGACCTCGCGCGAGTGGGGATGCCGCGAGCATGTCAGCCGCCGCCGCGCGCCGCATCCGCTTCTTGCGCAAGGGCGGGTATCCGCGCCGCCGGGTGGCGGATTTCGATACCCGTGCGCGTACCGCCGCGCTTCGTTCAGCGCGTCGCGCCCAGCGCCACGCGCAGCCGCTCCATCAACTGCGTGTAGTACCGCAGCACGTCGTCCTTCGGCACGACATTCGCCGTCGCGAAACGGTCCGACCACGCCGGCTTCCATTCATACGAGCCGTGCACGCTGCGATCGCCGTCGGGCGCCTGGACCAGCGAACGGATCCGCGCATCGCGGCCCGGGCCCGTATGCACGTCGAACAGCGCGTGGATGTACGTGTGATACGCGTCGTACACGTCGTCGTCGAACAGGTAGCGGTAGATATGGAACGTGCGGTCGAGGTCGCGCTTCGCGCGGATCACGTCGTCCGGCGAGATGTCCTTCCAGTAGCCGATCCACGTGTAGAAGCACAGCAGCGCATTGAGCTGCGGCGCGACCGCGTCGTACAGCGCGAGCCGCTTCTCGATCAATCGCTGGTTGGTCCACTGCACGAGTTCGAGCCGCTTCAGCCGGCGCGCGACGAGCCAGCCGAGACACGCGACCGACAACGGCGTCAGCACGCCCAGCACGAGCTTGACGATTTCCAGCGAATTCCACGGAGTGTTGATTGGCTGCATGAATGGCTCGACAAGAAATAACGCATTCGCGCCGACGCACGATCCGGCGCGCAGCGCCGCCTGCCCGATTGCGTCGACATTGACCGTTAGTTGCTTGCGCATCGAACGTCGCGCAACCACTCAGGCAACAGGTTCGAAGCAGCGTGATTCGTCAGTCTATCGGACGATTGTCACCGAGCCGTGACCGCTCGTCGACCCGTCGTCGTCGCGTGGCCATGCACTCGCGTCACGCTAGGTCGGGAGCGCCGACGTGAGCTTGACCTTCTGCATCGGGATGTCGGTCTTCACGCTCAGCACACCCGGAATGCGCGTGAGGTATTCCATCTGGAAACGCCGGTAATCATCGATGTCGGCCGCGACGACGCGCAGCAGGAAATCGCAATCGCCCGCCATCAGGTGGCATTCGACGACTTCCGGCATCTGCTGGACGGCCTCCGCGAAACGGTTCACCGATTCTGCGTCCTGCCCCTTCAGCCACACGCGCGTGAAGATCGTCAGCCCCTTGCCGACTTTCGCGGGATTCAGCACGGCCACGTATTTCTCGATCACGCCGGCTTCCTCGAGGAGGCGCACGCGCCGCAGGCACGGCGACGGCGACAGCCCGACCTCGTGCGCGAGTTCCACGTTCTGCATGCGGCCGTCGCGCTGGAGCGCGCTCAGGATCCGGCGGTCGATGGCGTCAAGTTTCATTGGCATTCGATTCCAAAAAATTTTCAAATCACGCGTTCAGTGCCAAATTCTGAGAAAAATCTGGCCACAACGCAACCCGATTCGAGTCAAAAAAGCAGACAATTCCTCCCCCGAAGGAGGAGTAATGAGCAGTAGCGTTTCAACGTCGTCAGGGCTTCGCGACAAGCCCGCCTATGTCGCCGAGATGGGCCGCGGATTGCGTGCGGCGCTGCCCGTCATGCTGGGTTTCGTGCCGTTCGCGCTCGTGCTGGGCGCGCAGGCCGCGCAGAAAGGGCTGAGCCTGTTCGAAGTGCCGAT
This sequence comes from Burkholderia sp. HI2500, assembly GCF_002223055.1. Taxonomy (NCBI): domain Bacteria; kingdom Pseudomonadati; phylum Pseudomonadota; class Betaproteobacteria; order Burkholderiales; family Burkholderiaceae; genus Burkholderia; species Burkholderia sp. HI2500. Next base: position 2,559,482 of record NZ_NKFL01000006.1, read on the forward strand.
GATGACCGGCATGAACTTCGGCGGCGGCTCCGAATTCGCGGCGATCCATCTGTGGTCATCGCCGCCGCACATCGCGCTGATCGTCGCGATGTCGTTCCTCGTGAATTCGCGCCACATCCTGATGGGCGCCGCATTCGAGCCGTATATCCGCCGCCTGCCGCGCCGCCGCGCGTTCTTCGCGCTGTTCTTCATGTGCGACGAAAGCTGGGCGATGTCGCTCGCCGACGCCCGGGCGCGCTCGGCCACGCACATCAGCGTGCCCTATTACGCGGGCATCTGCATGGGGCTCTACCTGACGTGGATCTCGATGACCACGCTCGGCGCGGCGGTCGGCCCGACGATCGGCAACGTCGAGCAATATGGCTTCGACATGGCGTTCACGGCCGTGTTTCTGGTGCTGCTGCGCGGGATGTGGAAAGGAATGCGGGCAAGCCGCCCGTGGTTCGTGAGCCTCGTGGTCGCAGCGGCCACACACCTGGCCGTGCCCGGCGCATGGTACGTCGCGACCGGCGCCTGCGCGGGGCTGATCGCCGCGCTGCTGTGGGAGCCGCGCGATGCCTGATTTCCCGGATTTCAGCACGGTCGCGACGATCGTGCTGATGGCGTCGACCACCTATCTGTCGCGCATCCTCGGCTACGTGCTGCTGCGCAACCGCACGCTGAGCCCGCGGATGGCGTCGGTGATGGAGAACGTGCCCGGCTGCGTGCTGATCTCGGTGATCGCGCCGGCCTTCGTGTCGACGCGCCCGGCCGACCTGCTCGCGCTGGCCATCACGCTGATCGCGGCGACGCGCCTGTCGATCCTGCCGACCGTCATCGTCGGCGTCGTGTCGGCCGGCCTGCTGCGGCACCTGCTCGGCTGAGCGGTTCCGACCCGCCGCGCGCACCGCGGCACGGCCACCGACGAACGGGCGCGCGATGCGCCCGTTTTCACATCCGCGCCCACCGCGCGACACGACGATCCTCACGCGGGAATGCTAGCCTTGTGGCTTGCGCCACGCTGCATTCCCCTCTCATTGCCCAACTCCGCGAGGATCGTCCCGATGCCAGAAACCCGCCCGCTGTTCGACCGCGTCCTGCTCACCAACGACGACGGAATCGACGCCCCCGGCCTTGACGTGCTCGAACAGGTCGCCACGCAACTGGCGCGCGAAGTGTGGATCGTCGCACCGGCGGAAGACCAGAGCGGCACGTCGCACTCGCTGAGCCTGCACGAACCGCTACGCGTGCATCGCAAGGGCGAACGCCGCTTCGCGGTGCGCGGCACGCCCGGCGATTGCGTCGCCATCGCGATCAGCCACCTGATGAAGGACGCACGGCCCGACATCGTGCTATCCGGCGTCAATCGCGGTGGGAATCTCGGCACCGAAACGGTGTTTTCCGGCACGGTGGGCGCCGCGATGACGAGCATGCTGGTCGGCGTGCCGGCCATCGCGCTGAGTCAGGCCTTCATCGATCGCAACGCGGTGCCGTGGGACACGGCACGCACGCTTGCGCCGGACGTCATTCGCCAGCTCGTGGCCGCGGGCTGGGACGGCGACGCCTGCCTGAACGTGAATTTCCCGCCGCGGCCCGCGCAGGACGTGCGCGGCCTCAAGGTGACGAACCAGGGCGCCGGTACGCTGCAGGGCGTCGAGATCGTGTCGGGGCGCGACCCGCGCGACCTCGAGTATCACTGGCTGAAGCTCTCGCGCGCGCCGCGCGACGACGATGCGGATTCGGAAACGGTCGCGCTGGGTGACGGGTATGTCGCCGTCACGCCGCTGAAGTTCGAGCGCACGCACGATCAGGCACTCGCGCAACTGCGGTCGCGGCTCGGCTGATCGCGTCGTTTGGCAAGTTAGCGGTCGCGGTAATCGCGCAGGTGACATCTGCGCGCGGGTTCGCGGCCGCTTCACTGCATTACTGCATTCCCGCTTCTCCGCTTCTCCGCTTCTCCGCTTCTCCGCTTCTCCGCTTCTCCGCTTCTCCGCTTCTCCGCTTCTCCGCTTCTCCGAGTCTTCGAGTCTTCGAGTCTTCGAGTCTTCGAGTCCCCGAGTCCCCGAGTCCCCGCTTCAAGTCAGGTTCATTCCCCCGTCGAGCATCACGATCTCGCCCGTCACGTAATCGGACGCGACGAGCATCGCGACCGTCTGCGCGATGTCATCCGGCGTCGCCGGACGGCGCATCGGCGCGCGCTCGCGCCAAAGCTGCTGCGCATCCGTCCAGTCGGCCGTGAGCGGCGTATCGACGAGCCCCGGCGCGACCGCATTGACGCGAATCGCCGGCGCGAGCGTTTTCGCGAGCAGCCGCGTCGTGTGATTGAGCGCGGCCTTCGCCGCCGCATACGGAATCGACGCGCCTTTCGGCCGCACGCCCGCATGCGAGCTGACGTTCACCACGCACCCGGCCCGCCCATGCGACGCCGCCTCGCGCAGCGCGGCCTCCGCCTCGGCGACGAGCCGGAACGGCGCAATCACGTTGATCTCGTGCATCTCGCGCCACACGTCGGGCGTCGCCGCAGCGAGATCGTCATGCGGAATCACGCGGCTGACGCCCGCATTGTTGACGAGCACGTCGAGCCGCCCGTGCATGGCCACGGCTTCGCGGATCAGCCGCACACGCTCGTTATCGTCGGCGAGATCGGCCTGCACATAGGCCGCACCGAGTTCGCGCGCCATCGCACGTCCCTCGTCGGCCGAGCGGCGCGAATGCAGGATCACCGCGTAGCCGTCCGCCGCCAGACGGCGCGCGATCGCCGCGCCGATCCCCGACGTCGATCCGGTGACGAGCGCGACCGGCCGATGCACGCGCGATGCGCGCGGCTCGGCGACGGTTTCGGTTTCAGGTTCCGTTTCGGAAATCGGGGCAGACATCGGCGGGAGCGGCGCGTCCATATCGGGGAACCCTGTCAGTGGCGTTCCCGCATCATAAGCGCGACGACGCCCCATGACACGAACGTGACGGCGACCACCACCGGGATTGAATCGGTCAAGCCGAAGCGGCCGGCCGTCAGGTGCCGGATCCATTCGATGCCGAGCCGGAGCGGCATGAGCGATCTGCCGGCCGGGACGGAAACCATCGCCTGCTGTCGCGCCCCGTTTGCGTGTGAGCCGCCGAAGCAGTCACCGCGTTGGCGCATGGCGTCCCCGCCGCGCGGCCCAAGGACAGATCCCCGGGGCAGGCCGCTTCCTGCCTCGCGGCCGCGGCCCGCACCGTCGCGTCAAATGAAGGGGAAGAGACGCGGCCCGCGTCGCAGCGGGCCGCTAGCAGCCGCTACGTGCCGGCCAGCGCCAGCGACGGCGCGAGCGCGCTGTTCGGATCCTGCCCGTTCCAGGTGCTCACCCATGCGTCGTTCGGCGTCGACCCCATCACGAAGTCGAGCGTGCCGCCGGCCTTCATCTCGTCGTACGTGATATACGGCCGATGCAGCGGCGTGCCGTTCAGGCTGACCGACTGGACATAGCGATTGACCGATGACGGCGCGCCGCCGCCGGCCGTATGCGCGGTCACCTTGAAGCGCCGCGTCGCGCCGAACTTCAGGCTCTTGCCGTCCCCGCCGCCCGACGCCACCGGAATGTCGATCGTCGCCTCCTCGAACAGCGGCGTGCCGAGGTAGAACACGCCGCCCACCGGATTCAGCGAATAAATGCCAAGCGCGGACAGCACGTACCACGCGGACAACTGCCCGCAATCGTCGTTGCCGGGAATCGCCGCATCGCGCACGCGGCGCGGATCGGCCAGCGTGGCCTTCAGGCTGTCGCCACTGAGCAGCGCGCGATCGCCGGCCGTCAGCGTCAGCGAGTACATGTCGTCCATCACCGACCGCACGCGATCCTGCGTCTTCGACGGCATCCCCGCGACGTCGTACAGGTACGGCAGGTGGTTCGCCGGCTCGTTCCCCGCGAAGAACTGGCCGCTGCGTCCGGTCAGGTCCGGAAAGCCCTGGTTGTTGAGGAAGGTCAGCGGATTGGCCGGATCGAACGTGCGGTCGAGCTGCGCGATGAACTGGCTCTTGCCGCCGAGCAGCGCCACGAGGCCGGGGAAGTCGTGGAAGATGTTCCACGTATCGACCCACGAATTCGATTCGGAGAAGTCCGTCTTCTCGGCGGCCGTCGGGTCGAAGCCCGCGACCCAGTTGCCCTGCGCATCCTTCGGCTGCGCAAACTTCCAGCCGTTGTTCGGCACCGGGTTGAACACGTTCCGGTAGTTCTGGCTGCGCTGCAGGTAGGGCCGGTAGTCGGCCGTGCTCTTGCCCGCCGCCTTGCCGACCGCGGCCGTCGCCCAGTCGTCGAACGAATAGTCCTGCGTCGTCGACACCGATGCGTTGTCGCCCGCGGTCACGTAGCCGCTCTGCCGGTACTGGTCGAAGCCGTGCGCGCTCGCGTTCTGCGTGGTCGTCAATGCAGTCCAGATGTCGTCGATGCCCGCGCTCGTCAGGTGCTTCAGGTATGCATCGGCGATCAGCGGGATCGACGGGTGGCCGGCCATCGTGAAGGTTTCCGTCTGCGCGAGCGGCCACACCGGCAGCTCGCCCTTGCCGTTCTGCCTGAACTGCGTGAGCAGCGACTTCACCCAGCCGTCGACGCGCTCGGGCTGCACCAGCGTCATCAACGGCGACTCGGCGCGGAAGGTGTCCCACAGCGAGAACGTCGACGAATAGTCGAAGCCCGGATTCGCATGCTTGCTCGTGGTCGGCGGCGACGTCGTGCCGTCGTTGGTCGAATCGGTGCCGACGTAGCTGCCGTCCGCATTGTTGTAGACGGTCGGCGCGAGCATCGTGCGGTACAGCGACGTGTAGAACATCGTCCGCTGGTCGGCGCTGCCGCCCTTGATCCGGATCCGGTCGAGCGCGGCGCTCCACACGCGCTCGGCCGCGCCGCGCACCTGGTCGAACGACTTCGCGCCGACTTCCGAGGCGAGATTGGCCTGCGCATCCGCGACGCTCGACGGCGAGATGCCGACCTTCACCGTCACCGCGCCGCCGCTGTCGTTGCCGTCGGCGAACGTCAGGTAGGCCTTGAAGCCGTCGGCGCTGAATGCAACGCGCTTCGTATCGAACGGCTTCGAGAAACGCGCGACGAAATACGTCGGCTTGTTGTTCGCCCAGTTGTTCGTGATCTCCCAGCCGGCGATCGTCTGCGCATCGATCACCTGGAGCTTGCCGCTCGCGGTCGAGCCGCCGATCGGGTTGTCGATGCTGACGATCATGCTGCGCTTCTGTGCGGCCGCGCTCGGGAAATACGTGTAGCGATGCACGCCCGCATGCGCGGTGGCCGTCATCTCCGCGAGGATCTTCGCGCCCTGCACGTTCCACGGCGTGTTGCCGCTGCCGACCGGCGCCATCTTCACGCGGTAGTAGCCGGGGCTCGCGGTTTCGTCGTCGTGGCTGAACGACGCGTTGTAGGTGATCGACGAATCGGCCGCGACCTTCGCCAGCGTCGCGGTGTCGACCGGCGCCAGCGTCGGCAGGAACCGCACTTCGCCGCCCGAGCCGATGCCGGTGCCCGACAGGTGCGTATGCGTGAAGCCGGTGATGAACGGATCGTCGTACTGGTAGCCCGACGTGCGATCCCAGTTCCACGGCAGCGTGTGCGCACCGCCGGTCGTGTCCGGCCCGAGCTGCACCATCCCGAACGGCACGGTCGCGCCCGGGTACACGTGGCCGTGGCCCCGCACGCCGCTGCTCCAGTCTGCGTTGATGTCGAGATTCGCGGTACCGATCATCGGATCGACGCTGTGCAGCACCGACCGCTTGGCCGCGCCGCCGTTTTCGCCTTGATCGTTCTGATCGCCCTGGTCGTTCTGGTTGCCTTGATCGTTCTGGTTGCCCTGCACGTTCGACCGCTGCGCGAGCACGCTCGCATCCGTCGAACCCTGATCGCCGCCGCACCCCGACAACACGGCAAGGCACCCGATACCCACCACATGACGTAGCTTCATCCGTTCGTCCCTCCCTCTCTCTGCGTCGATCCTGTTGGCAAGAACCGCTCGTTGATCCCCCTGGCCGTTACGGCGCGCTGGCCGCCCGCGGGAACGACGGCATCGCCGATGCGTCGGTGCCCCAGGTCGTGGCGCTCGCGTCGGCCGTCATCGCGTACGACAGCTTTCCGCCCTTCGCGATCTGCTCGAACGGCAGCCACGCGGTGGAGTAAGGTGCGCCGTTCAGCTTCAGCGACTTCACATAGAACGACGCGTTGTCGCCCGAGCCTGCACCCGGCGCGACGATGTGCAACAGTCGGTAGCTGCCGTCCTTCTGCCCGACGCGCACCGTGATCTTCTCGAACTGCGGGCTCGACAGCGCGACGCCGCTGACGCCCGGCACGACCGGATAAAGACCGAGCGCGGCCCACACGTACCAGCCGGAGATCGCGCCGAGATCATCGTTGCCCGGCAGCCCGGCCGCGCCGGTGCCGAACTCGTTCGCGAGCGACGCGTGCAGCACGCGCTGCGTATGCGACGGCGCGCCGGCCCATGCGTAGACCCACGGCACGGCCATCGTCACTTCGTTGCCGACGTAGAAATACGGCTGCACGGTGCCGATGTTCAGGTGCGTGAAGAACGTGTCGAGGCGCTTGACGACCGGCGCGGCGCCGCCCGCCTGCGCGACCACGCCGGCGAGATCGTGCGGCACGTACCACGTGTACTGCTCGGCATTGCCTTCCATGAAGCCGGTGCCGTCGGTGACCCACGCGCCGGCCGACGTCTTCGGCTGGATCGCGCCCTGATCGAACAGGTTGTGCCAGTTGCCGCTCGACTTCAGCAGCGCACCGGCCGTCGTCGTGTCGCCGAGCGCCGTCGCGAAGCGCGACACCGCGAAATCGCGCACCGCATATTCGAGCGTGTTCGACGCGGTCTGGTTGTCGCCCGAGCCCGACGACGGCACGTAGCCGAGCCGGTCGTAGTCCGCGCGGCTGCCCATCACCGGCGTGCCGGCGCACGCGGCGCCCGGCGCCGTGCTGTTCTTCATGATCGACAGCGCGGCCTGCGTGTCGAAGTTCGTCGCACCGAACGCATGGGCGTTCGCGACGATGATCGAGCCCGCATCGCCCGGCATCACGGCCGTCTCGGTATTGAAGTACGCCCAGCGCGGGAACGCGCCGCACGCCTTCGCATCGAGCACGAGCGACTGCACGATGTCGCTGGTGCGCACCGGGTCGAGCAGCGCCTGCAGCTGGATGAACGAGCGGTCGATGTCCCAGCCGGAGAAGTTCGCGTACATCGTGCGGCCTTTCTCGACCTGACGTGTCGGCGCGGCCGCTGCGCCGTTCGACGCGTAGAAGTCCGGATACTGGCCGTTCACGTCGTTGAACACGTTCGGGTGCAGCGACGCGTGATACAGCGCGGTGTAGAACTTCGTCTTGTCGGCGTCGCTGCCGCCGGTGACCTGGATCGCGTTCAGGCGCGCGTTCCACGCGGTGCTCGCCGCGCGGCGCACGGTGTCGAATCGCCAGTTCCGGTTGCCTTGCGCATCCGTCTCCGGATTCTCCGCGCGCAGGTTCGCCTTCGCATTCGCTTCGCTGACGAACGAGATGCCGAGCTTCATCATCACGTCGGGATGCTTGCGGTCGACATTGAACGTCACCGTCACCGGGCTGTTGTTCGACAACGCCGGCTTCGACGCGAACGGCTGGCTGAATTCCGCGTAGTAGTAGACGGGCACCGCATGCCCGGCCCAGCAGAATCCGCCGCCCGCGATCGTGCCCGACAACGCGCGGTCGCCGACCTGGCTGATTGTGTCGGCCGTCGTGCCCTGCGCGCGGTTGTTCAGCACGGTCGGATCGATCGCGATCGTCGCCTGCTGGCCCTGCGCGAGTGCCGGATACGTGAAGCGGGCGAAGCCGGTGCGCACCGTCGTCGTCAGCTCGGCCTTGATGCCGTTGCCGAGCGTGACGCCGTAATAGCCGGCCTGCGCGGTTTCGTTCGCGTGAGTGAAGCTGGCCGGCGTGCCGGCGTCGCCCGGTGCGAGCTGCGGCATCACGTTCAGGTAGCCGCCGTTCGCCCAGCAGCCGGTGCCGCTCAGGTGCAGGATGCTGAATGCATTGATCGACGTGTCGCCGTACCAGTAGCCGCCGGAGAAACCGGAGCCGTCGCCCTTGCTGCTGTCGTATTGGGCAGTCGGCGTCATCGGGCTCCATTGCATCATCCCGAACGGGACCGTCGGCCCCGGGAACGTGCCGCCGCCGAGACCCGAGCCGACCGGGTCGGCCGGCTGGTCGGTCGCGTAGTCGGTGCCGATCAGCGGATTGACGTATTGCGCGACGCGGATGTCGGCGTTTTTCTTCGACGACTCGTTGCCGTTGCTGTTGTCGTTTTCGTTACCGTTGTCGTTGCCGCCGTTGCCGTTTTCATTGCCCTGCGACTGCGCGGCAGCCGACAGGTTCGCCGCGGCCACCGACGGTGAATCGCCATCACCACCGCAGGCAGACAAGACCACGCACAGCGCCAGCAGCGCCGTTCCCAACCCCCAGTTCCTGGACATCGCCCGTCTCCGTATCGTTCTTGAATCAGGATGGTGATTCGAACTACTGAGCTTTAAATCAGGATGCTTTTGATGAATTCCGCTTGCCCGGCCGATCGGTCGAAAATCCCGGGGGCGTGTCGTTATTGCCGAATGCGCACACCGGGAAAAAGACGCGCCGGCATGTGGAAATACCGGCGCCCAGGAGCGGACAATGCGCACAAGCGTGCCCAAATAAACGCGATTTCTCTACCCCGTGTTTTTACGAATTTTTATTTTGTTTATCTAAACAAGCGGTTATTGATTCGGTTTTTATGTGGAATGGGGCATTGAATGCGCGATTGGCGATCAAGGCTGCTTCGGCAAATCCACATAGTCTTCGAGCTCGCCGGCGATATACAGCCGCTTGCCGAGTCGCGGGTATTCGCAGACGTCGTGTTCGAGCCGTTGCCCGCCAACGAGCAGCTCAAGCGGCGTATCGCCGGTGTTCTGCACCGTATGCGCTTCACCGCCGCGCGGAAAGCCGATGAAATCGCCCGGCCCGATTTCACTGGCGCGTTCGCCGATCGTGACCGCGCCCGTCCCGGACAGCACGTACACGAACTCTTCTTCGTACAGGTGACGGTGATACTCGGCCGATTCGTGACCAGGCATCAGCGTGAGCAGGTGAACACCGAATTGCGTCAAGCCGGTCAGGTCGCTGAGTTGTCGCTTGAGACGAACGGCATTGGGATTCAGCGAATGCACCGCGCGCATCGGTTCCATCTTCGCGATATCGGCGGCCTTCAGCAGTTCCCGGGGAAAGGGAGTCGACATGGGGATCTCGCAAACGTGAATGCTTTGGTTGAACGCGGCGCCGGCGTGGCGCGCGCAGCGGCCATTGTCCGACATTTTCACGCTTGCGGAGGAGTCGCGAACTCCGCCATCGCGCGTGCCTAGCGCGCGCAATCGGCCAGCAGGTTCGCCAGCACCGACGCGCCTTGCGCGAGGTGCACCGGATCGGCATCTTCCGCTTCGTTGTGGCTCAAGCCGGCCTTGCACGGCACGAACACCATCGCGGAAGGCGCGACGTACGACAGGTTCACCGCGTCGTGCCCCGCACCGCTGCACATCTCCTTGTACGGATAGCCGGCGGCAGCCGTTGCCTGCCGCACGCGCTCGACGCATGCCGCATCGAACACCACCGGCTCGTATTCGGCGATCGTCTGTACCTGCACGCTCGTGCCGCGCAGCGCGGTGCGCTGCATGCAGATCGCTTCGATGTCGGCGACCAGTCGCTGCAACGCCGGTCGCGACGGGTGGCGCACGTCGACGCTGAACCGGACCTTGCCCGGAATCGTGCTCGGCGAATTCGGCTGGCACGCGACATGACCGACCGTCACGCGCGCATCGTCGTCGAAGGTGTGACCGTGCTCGACGATCGCAGCGATCATCGCGGCCGCCACGCCCATCGCGTCACGGCGCACGCTCATCGGCGTCGTGCCTGCATGCGACTCGAAGCCGGTCACCGTGACGTCGAGTTCGTAGATGCCCTGCACGCCCGTCACGACGCCGATCGGCAAGCCGGCCTGCTCCAGCACCGGCCCTTGCTCGATATGCGCTTCGAAATACGCCTTCGGCATCTGCCGCTCGCGCGCAGGGCCGGCGAAGCCCGTGCGTTCGAGTTCGTCGCGCAGCAGCGCGCCCGTCTGCATGCACGGGCGATCCAGTGCGTAGTCGAGATCCAGCGCGCCGGCATAGACGGCCGAGCCCATCATGCCCGGCGTGAAGCGCGAACCCTCTTCGTTGGTCCACGCGACGACGTCGATCGGATGTCGCGTTTCAATGCCGCGCTCGTTCAGCGTACGAATCGCTTCGAGGCCCGCGAGCACGCCAAAGACGCCGTCGAATCGGCCGCCGAGCGGCTGCGTGTCGAGATGGCTGCCGCACGTCACGGGCGGCAAACCCGGTTCCGTGCCCGGCCGGCGAGCGAACACGTTGCCGATCGGATCGATGCGGATCTCGCAACCGGCTGCTTCGCACCACGCGATGAAGCGGCGCCTGCCGCGCGCGTCGTCGTCGCTGAGCGCGAGCCGGCAGCTGCCGCCGTGCGCGGTCGCGCCGATCGTCGCCATCTCCATCAGCGAATCCCACAGCCGTTGCTGGTTAACGAGAATCATCGTGACCGCTCCTGAAAAGCACCGAGCATATACACTCGACCCAATAAGAAAAATCCAAGATTTCGTTGTGGTCGATAACTTTTTCTTGTCACCCGGCGTTCGACCCGGCAGCCCGCGCTTTCTTCGTATTCGGATCGGTCATTCATGAAGCTCAAGCAGCTCGATGCGTTTCTCGCGGTCGCCGAGCATCGCACCATTCGCGGCGCGGCGCGCGCGCTCGGCGTCACGCAACCGGCCATCAGCAGCATCGTGCGCGAGCTCGAACAGGAACTCGGCGTGCCGCTCGTCGTCCGCAGCGTAAAGGGAATTGCGCTGACCGATTACGGCAGCGCGTTTGCGATTCGCGCGCGGCTGATCGTCGAGGAGATCCAGCGCACGCGCGACGAAATCGAGCAGTTGCGGCTCGGCACGACCGGCTCGGTGTCGATCGCGGTCAGCCCGACCGTCGCGCTGACGCTCCTGCCGCGTGCATTCACCGCGTTCTCGCGCGACCTGCCCGGCGCGACGCTGAACGTCGACGATGCGCTGACCGCGACGGATCTCGCGCGACTGCGCGACGGCTCGCTCGACTTCATCGTCACGCATCAGTTGTCGAATGCGATACCGGACCCCGACGAATTCGCGAGCATTCCGTTGTTCCGGACGGCGTTCGCGGTCGTCGCGAGAAGCCGGCATCGGCTCGCGCGCGCCCGCTCGCTGCGCGAGCTCGTCGATGCGCAATGGTGCGTGCCGCGCTACGGCGACGAGGGAGACGATCTGGTGCGCTCGATCTTCATGCCGTTCGGCATCGACGTACCGAAGCGGGTAATCCACTGCCCGTCGTTTGCCGCGACGCTCGGGCTCGTGTCGCAAACGGATGCGCTCGGCGTGTTCGCACGGCCGCTCGCCGACGTCGAACGCAAGTCACGGGGCATCGTCGCGCTGGATCTTGCCGAGCCGATGCCCGCGTTGACGGTCGCGATCGTGATGCGGCGGCATGCGTTGCTGACGCCCGCCGCGCTGCATTTCATCGAGTGCCTGAAGGGGGCGGCTGCAACCGTTCAGGGCGCGGACGGCGCATGATGCTCAGCGCACGTGCACGCCGCGCAGCTCCGTCAGCAACGCCACGAGACGATCGATGTGCGCGTCTTCGGTGCGCCACGACGACACGCTGATCCGGAACGCCGGCCGCCCCTGCCACACCGTCGCGCCGAACCACACGTCGCCCGACGCCTGCGCGGCCGCGAGGATCGCCGCCGTTTCATCGTCGGTGCCGGCGCGCACCAGCACCTGGTTCAGCACGACGCGGTTCAGCACATCGTAGCCGGCGGCACGCAGGCCGTCCGCGACCCGCGCCGCCTGCGCGCAATGCCGCTCGACCATCGTGGCCACGCCGGCGCGGCCGAGTGAACGCAGCGCGGCCCATACGGGGATGCCGCGCGCGCGCCGCGAGAATTCGAGGTTCAGGTTCTTCTGCGCGTCCTGCGCGCCGCTCAGGTACACGGCGTCGCTGTTCATCGCGGTCGCGAGCGCGGCCGCGTCCCGGCAGATCACCATCGCGCCGTCGTACGGCGTGTTGAGCCACTTGTGGCCGTCGGTGGTCCAGCTGTCCGCGCCGTCGATGCCGTCCGTCAGCGCGCGCTTCGACGAGGCGCGGGCCCACAGGCCGAACGCGCCGTCGACGTGCACCCACGCGCCGGCCGCCTTCGCGGGCGGAATCAGCGCCGCGAACGGATCGAACTCGCCCGTGTTCACTTCGCCGGCCTGCACGCAGAGGATCGTCATGTCGTCGAGGGGCGGCAGCTGTGCCGGATCGATCCGGCCATGCGTGTCGACCGGCGCGACGACGAGGCGCTTCATCCCGAAACCGAGCACGCGCAGCGCCTTCTTCACCGTGATGTGCGCCAGCTCGGAGATCACGACCTTCACCTCGGGCGCGCCGATCAGGCCGTCCGCGTCGACGTCCCAGCCCTTGCGTGCGAGCAGCGCGCGCCGCGCGGCCACCAGCGCGACGAGCGTGCAGGCCGTCGCGCTCGTGCCGAACCCGACCGCACTGCCTTCGGGTAATCCGAGCACGTCGACGACCCAGCGCGCGGCCTGGCGCTCGATCGTCGCGGCCACCGGTGAATTCGCATACGACGACGCGCACTGGTCCCACGCGAGCATCAACCGCTCGGCCGCCGCCGCGGCCGGCAGCGTGGCGCCGATCACGAAACCGAAGTAGTTCGGGCCGTTCGACGCGACGGTCGCGGGCGTGCCGCGCTCGTCGAGCAGGCGCAGCACGTCGTCGGCGGGGCGGCCCGCGTCGGGCAGCGGCTCGTCGAACGCCGCCAGGCCGGCCAGTGCGGCCGCGTCGGGAAACGCGCGCCGCTCGTTCGTCGCGGCCAGATACGCGTGCGCGCGCCGGTCGGCGTCGGCCAGCAATGCAAGTTCGTCCATGTCGGTTGCCTCGGTGTGAGTCAGAGTTGCAAAAGATCGCGGCCGAGCTGCTGCAGCGCGCCGTCGATCCGCTTGTAGTACGTGAACTTGCCGACGCGGGTCGCCTGCACGAGCCCGGCATCCGCGAGGATGCGCATGTGGCGCGTGGTCGTAGCCGGCGCGATGCCGAGCTTCTCGGTGATGTACGTGCAGCACACGCCGAGTTCGTCGACATCGCCGTGCGGCTGCGGCGGGAAATGCTTGCGCGGCTGCTTGAGCCAGCGCATCACGGCCAGACGGCTTTCGTTGGCCAGTGCGCTGATGCGGGTGACGTCGTCCATGGGAATGCGGAGCGCGATTAACGTTTCGAATATTAGCTAAATGACGAAATGTGTGCAATTGGTTCGAAGGGCGACTTGAGCTGACGCTGGGGTGTATTTGCCCGCCGTATCGGCACCGGATGCGATCGCGGCAAGCGCGCCGCTGCAACGCGTTGCACACAGCGCCGGGAACACGCTTCAGCTCGCCGTCAATGCCGAGCGGCCATTCCGCATACAAGTCGGGCCCGAAACGCATTGCGATCCGTCATGTGCGGCAGGATCGTCCCGACGCGCCTGCCTGCCGTGTGCGGCGCGCACACCACGCGCCGCGCACGGCCGAGCGAGCGGCCGCGCAATGCACTATCCGTTGGCCCGGCCCATCCGCCAGTGCGGGGGATGCAAGGGGTGCGCGGAAGCGTTACCGTGAAATGCATGCGCGGTCTGTCAACGAACCCGCGCCCGTTTCATTGTTCGAGAGGGAGGGTTCGCTAGCTCAATCCCACGGATTAACGATAGGAACGCCGGTTTCAACAAAATCGGCGACATTGCGCGTCACGACGGTCATGCCATGCACGAGCGCCGTTGCGGCAATGAGTGCGTCCCGCTCCGACCGCCGATCCGGTACATGGAGTCGTGCGCATCGTTGCGCGACCGCAGTATCAACCGGCAGCACGCGACCCGCGAACTCCGGCAGGACATGCCCGTCAAGCCATGCCCGCAGAAGCGCACCTTGAGCCGTGTCCCGGCGTTCGATTTGCAAGACGCCTGTCTCCAGCTCCATGATCGTGATTGCCGAGACAAAAAGCGTGGGTGCGTCGACGGTTGAACTCCATGCCACCAGGCCTTTGTCCGCCTTGCCGGTTCGCACCTTCCTGAGTTCCGAAACAACGTTGGTATCGAGGACGAACATCATCAAAAATCAACCTTTTTGATGCCGATCTCCGCGCGCGGAGGCTCAAACTCGATGTCCTCGACACCGGGCATGGCCAACGCGTCGGCAATGTTGCGCCGTTGCTGCGTGAGACGCTGGTATTCCTCGAAACTCAGCAGCACATGGGCAGGCCTGCCACGATCCGTAATGAACACCGGGCCATCCTTTGCTGCCTTCTTCGCTTTGGTCACATCCTGGTTAAGTTCGCGACTCGAGAGCGTTGTGATGGTCATCATGGGCTCCTCAAACCAATCAATGTAGGTATGTTACTACAATAAATGAGATTGCGCGGCCTTGCCCGCCCCGGTTGATCCGGCCCCGTGCGCGTCTTCTTCGTCGATGACTCTTGCGCCTACGTACGAGTTACGTTTCCGGCGGCAAAGTCCTCTGGCCGGAAGCGCGATACGCACCGCTACGAATCGTTTCCGTTCAATCACGCGCATCCGATTCTGAGGACAACCCATGCCGAGTTTCGCCGTTGCCGAAGCGAACTCGCCACAATGACCACCCGAAGGGCACGAAATTGGCGTCGTCACGTCGAGTCCGACGCAATTACATCCAACACGTTCACGCCGCCAGCGCCTGCGCCAGCCGTTCGATCAGCGCCCGCACGCGCCGCGGCTGCACGGCGTTGCCCGCATAGACGATCTGCAGATCGACGTCGCCCGGCGAGAACGCGCGCAGGACTTCCACGAGCGCGCCGGACGCCAGATCCTGCTCGACGTCGACCAGCGACTTCAGTGCGACGCCGTGCCCCGCGACGCACCACGCGCGCACGAGTGCGCCGTCGTTGGCCACCCGCCGGCCGCGCACCGTCACGCGCCGGGGTTCGCCGTCGATGCTGAACGGCCATTCGGCATACAGGTCCTGCCCGAAGCGCATCACGATGCAGTCGTGTGCGGCAAGATCGTCCGGATGCCGCGGCGTGCCGTGCGCCGCGAGATACGCGGGCGACGCGCACACGACGCGCCGCGCGCGGCCGAGCGACCGGCTGCGCAGCGAACTGTCGGCGAGCACCCCGCGACGGATCGCGAAATCGAGCCCCTGCCCGACGACATCCACGTAGCCGTCACCGAGATGCAGGTCGACCGTGACGCCCGGATGCTCGGCCAGAAACGCGTCGACGACGGGCACCACGCGCTCGCGCCCGAGGTCGGCCGGCGCGCTCAGGCGCACCGGCCCCGACAAGGTCTGCACGCCGAGCCGCACTCGGCCTTCGAGTTCATCGGCCTCCGCCAGCAGGCGTCGCGCACCGTCGACGAGCGTGCGGCCCTCGTCGGTCAGGCTGATCGCGCGGGTCGTGCGCGTGAGCAGCGCCGCGCCGTAGTGGCGCTCGAGCGCAGCCAGTCGCTCGGACACGGTGGCCGGCGACAGCCCGAACTCGCGGCCCGCCGCGGCCAGTCCGCCCTTCTCCACGATGCGCAGGAACAGCGCGAGATTGTCGAGCAGCATTATTCGCCCCTTCCGAACGATATTTTCGAAGTCAGCCCAATTATCCGAAATATCCGCAAGCGATACAGTGTGCCAATGCGTCGCCTCGCGGCCGCCCCTCGACCCGTCGATCACCCCAAAGGAAACCCGCCATGGAATACCGCACCCTCGGCCGCTCCGGCCTCAAGGTTCCTGCCCTGAGCTTCGGCGCCGGCACGTTCGGCGGCACCGGCCCGCTGTTTAGCGCCTGGGGCAACACGGGCGTCGATGAAGCGCGCCGCCTGATCGACATCTGCCTCGAAGCCGGCGTGAACCTGTTCGACACGGCCGACGTGTATTCGGACGGCGAATCCGAGCGCGTGCTCGGCGCCGCGATCAACGGACGTCGCGACCAGGTGCTGATCTCGACGAAAACGGGCCTGCCGACCGGAAGCGGCCCGAACGACGCGGGCACGTCGC